>NZ_JBPULM010000017.1:0-427251 GCF_055814915.1 Paenibacillus sp. R-74696 | reverse complement strand
AATATAGGAAAGTATAGCATTGCGCGATACCTTCTCTATATTTCTCGGAATGAAACGCGCCGCGCCGCCATAGGAAGGCGACAGCCGTTTCACCTTGAAATATAGGAAAGTATAGCATTGCGCGATACCTTCTCTATATTTCTCGGAATGAAACGCGCTGCGCCGCTATAGGAAGGCGACAGCCGTTTCACCTTGAAATATAGGAAAGTATAGCATTGCGCGATACTTTCTCTATATTTCTCGGAATGAAACGCGCTGCGCCGCCATAGGAAGGCGACAGCCGTTTCACCTTGTTTTTCACAGTAAGTGGTTAAAAACAGGGAAATCAGGAAAACATACACTTTATTCAATCAAGCGCAAATCGAAGGGATGGCGGTGCAAAATGAAGGCCTTTCTAGCCTATATACCAGAATACCCCGTCTTTCTTCAAGCGCTTGCCGTGCTAATCGTTCCGGTCATACTATCCGCCATATTCACATGGGCGGAGTCGGAAAGGAATTGAGTCATGAATAGGGAAAACAGCATTGAAAGCCGTTTAGAAGCCTTAAGAGAGCAGATAAGGGAATATGGGGATGTCAACATACGTCAATTTGAACTAGGGCAGACTGCTGTCAAAGCGGCAATTCTTTATTGTGATGGACTGACGGACAGGGAGCAAATTGATTTGCATGTGTTAAAACCATTAATGTCCTGTTCGTTTGACCATCGCCTGTTTTCGAAGGAGCTCATTCAAAATACGCTGTTATCTACAAGCGAAATTATTGAAGTGGAAACGCAGGAAGAGATGCTTTCCAAAGTGCTTACAGGATTTACGGCCTTAATGGTTGATGGGATTAAAGAACTCACCTTAATCCACGCGCTGGCGGGCAAAAGCCGCAGCATTGAAGAGCCTATTTCGGAAGCCTTGGTTCGCGGGCCAAGGGCAGGATTCAATGAAAATATTTCCGACAATATCGCTTTGCTGCGTAAACAGGGTGAAAATAAGGACTTGTGCTTGCTAAAGCTCCAGGTTGGAGAGCGGGCGAAGAAGGATCTGTATATCGCCTATATGAAAGGGATCGCGAATCCTGATCTAGTGGAGGAGGTGCGCCGGAGGGTAGCAAAAATCCGCATCGACAACGTGCTGGAGTCGGGCTATATCGAGCAGCTAATTGAAGATAATTATTTAAGTCCCTTTCCGCAAATTCAAAATACGGAAAGGCCAGATAGAGTGACAGCGGCTCTAATGGAGGGTAAAGTAGCCATTTTGCTAGACGGTACGCCATTTGCTCTAATCGCACCTGTTACCTTCAGCATGCTGCTGCAGTCGCCTGAGGATTATTATGAGCGTTGGCTGGCTGGCACGCTGCTAAGGATTATGCGTTTTTTCGCCGCAATCATGGCTTTGTTCGTTCCAGCTACTTATATTTCCTTCATTTCCTTTCACCCGGGCTTAATTCCAACAAAATTGGTCATTTCCATCATTGCTACAAGAGTAGGCGTACCTTTCTCTTCTCTGGTAGAAGCATTGATTATGGAAATTGCCATTGAAATTTTGCGGGAAGCGGGCCTCCGTCTGCCGAAGCCAATTGGTCCAGCGATGGGGATCGTTGGCGGTCTCATTATTGGGGAAGCTGCTGTTCAGGCAGGCATTGTCAGCCCGATTCTCGTCATCGTCGTGGCATTAACCGCGATCTGCTCGTTTTCGATACCGCAATATAGTGCCGGCATAACTTTGCGAATGCTGCGTTTTCCGGCGATGTTTTGTGCGGCTGCCTTCGGCATGTATGGCGTTATCTTATATGCTCTGCTGCTGGGTGCGCATATTTCGAGGCTGCAAAGCTTTGGTGTTCCTTATGCCAGCCCAGCTGCTCCCTATCGATTAGGGGAGTGGAAGGATTTTCTTATGCGCGCACCGCTGCGGATGATGAAACGGAGGCCAGAGATGCTGTATCCGCAGGATTCTACTAGAAAAAGGTGAGCCAATGAGCGGGAACCAACAGGAGAAAGGCGGCCTTCCCCAGGAAAAACTCACGACCATCCAGGTCGCGGTTATCATTTCTAACTTCATGCTAGGTTCCGGCATCCTATCGCTCCCCCGGGTAGCCGCGGAAAAGGTGGGCACGCCAGACGCTTGGATATCGGTCATATTGGGTGGGCTTGTAGCCATTGTGGCGGGGGGCATTATGGCGCTCTTATCGCAAGCTTATCCCGGTCAGACCTTCTATGAGTACAGTCGCAAAATTGCGGGCTCGTGGCTAGGGCATTTGCTAGGTCCGGTCATGATTTTATATTTTGCGGCAACTGCCGCTTTTCAAGTCCGCTCTTTAGCCGAGGTTTCCAGTTTTATATTATTAGAGGGGACACCGCAATGGGCGATCACTTCCGTATTTTTGTGGGTGGGACTGTATTTAATGCTAGGTGGACTTGGAGCCATTGCCCGCCTGTTTGAGCTTATTTTACCGCTGACGATTTTCATCTATTTACTGGTAATGTTAATGGGGTTTAAAATATTTGATCTGGATAATTTGCGTCCTGTATTGGGGCAGGGCATTTGGCCTGTTCTTAAAGGGGTTCAGACGACCTCGCTCGCCTTTACGGGTTTTGAGGTCATTATCCTGTTGACGGCCTATATGAAAAATCCTAAAAAAAACATTAAAGCGGTGACCGCAGGAATAGCTGTTCCGCTTGTTATTTATATTGTGACCGTTTTTATGGTCATTGGTGCGTTGTCCGTTGATGGCACTTTAACGAAAAACTGGCCTACACTTGATATGGCTAGAAGCTTCGAGTTGTCGGGCTTGATTTTTGAAAGATTCGAGTTTCTGCTGTTGATTATTTGGATCATGCAAATTTTCTCCAGCTTCACTATCGCCTTTTATTTTTCAGCTTTGGGCATTTCCCAGCTATATAAGCGCAAAATGAAAACCTGTCTTTATGGGCTGCTTCCATTCGTGTATATTTTCGTTGCTGTTCCGAAAAAATTAGATGACGTGTTTACACTGGGAGACTGGATTGGAAAAGTGGCGCTGTATTTGTTTGGGGTCATTCCGATTGTTTTATTGATTGTGACGAAATGGAGGTCGAGCAAGCGTGCCAATTAGACATAAAGTCAAACGCTCGCTCCTTATTGCTTTGTGTGTGATCGTTCTGCCCTTGCAGACGGGCTGCTGGAGCAAGGATGAGATCGAGGATCAAAGCATTTATGTCGGCATGGGCCTGGACCCAGCGAGTGAGACAGAGCTAGAGAAAGAATTGCGCAGCAAGGGAAGCGACTATCTTAAACGCAAACTGCTTACATATACGCTGCAAATTATTAATGTGCAGACCGAAAGCCAGCATAGCGGGGGACAGTCTCCAACATCGCAAAAGCCTTATTACAATATTTCCGAAACTGGGGATTCCATGTTTCAGCTCATTCGCGAGTTTTCGACGAGAATGGAGCGCCCAGTCATTGGCCATCATCTGAAGGTCATTGTCATTAATGAGAAGCTTTCGCGAAAATACAGCATGAATGAGCTGCTCGATTTTTTTCTGCGAGACAATGATATTCGGCCAAGCTGTCTCGTTCTGATTAGCAAAGGAAGCGCGCGCAGCACATTGATTGCGAAAGACAACTCTATTATTCCGTCCTTTCGACTTTCGGGACTCGTGGACAACCGTTACCGCTCCTTAAATATTTTAGAGCCGATGTCATTATCGAAGCTGGAGGGGAAAATATATGGCGAGCAAAGCTATTTGCTGCAAAATGTCATTTCCGCAGAGGGAGAGGTCAAATTTTCAGGGGGAGCCGTTATTAAAGGCAAAACGCAGAAGCTGCAAGGGCTATTGACCGAAGAAGAAACGATTGGCTGTGTATGGCTGACTGGGAAAGGGCAGGGCGGCCTAGTCAAAAGCTATCATGAGGACAACAAGCAACCGATTGTCTATGAGGTCAAAAGCATGAAAAGCAACATTGACGCCAAAGTAGCAGGAGATCAAATTTCCTTTCATGTTAGCATTAAGTCAAAGGGAAGGCTGATTGAAGAATGGCTGAACAATAATGAGCCCGTAGATCCCGCCTTCAAAAAGGAGGCAGAGGAAGGCAGCAAGAAAGAGGTGCGGAGGCTGACGGATAAGGCGCTCAAAAAGATTCAGAAGCAATATGGAACAGATGTGCTCGGCTTCGGAAAGCAGTTTAGTATTCAGCATCCACGCAAGTGGGAGAAAATAAAAGACCGCTGGGAAGAGATATTTCCTGAAATCCCGATTACCGTAAGTATCGATATGGAAATTACCGAATATGGGGCTAAAATTACGCGTTAGTGCCGGAAAAAGCGGCATTTTGAGCCTGTTTTACATCTAAAAAAACTGCGTGAAATACATATTTCACGCAGTTTCCCTTTACGGGCATTATATTTATCAGCTATGATAAGGAATATATCAAATTTAAGCTTTAAAAGTTTGAATTTGAGGAGCTGGAGGTAGCAAGCAGCATGTGGCAGCATGAAATTATCGATACGTACACGCAGGAGCTGGAGCTGTTCTCCATCTGGATGAAAAACAAAGGGATGACGGCAGCGACGCAGCGGGCCTATTTAAGTGACACCCAGCATTTTTTACATATGGTACATCCGAAGGCGCTCGATCAGGTTGGAAAATTGGATATGGTGCGATTTATGTCGGCTTGTCGTGAAAAAGGGGCAGGGGATGAAGCGCGCAATCGCAAGCTCTCCTCCTTGCGTTCCTTTTATAAGGCGCTAATCGAGCTAGAGGCTCTCAGCGTTAATCCAGCTGCGCTTATTGCCAAGTCAAAGCAAGAGAAGGGGCGCATCCCTGTCTATTTGGAGGAGGACGAGCTGGAGCAGCTTGTTGCTGCGATTGGTGGGAAATATTATGAGCGTAATCTCGCGATAATGCTGCTCATGTGTTATGCGGGGCTGCGGGTAGGCGAGGTTCATCGACTGAACATGCAGCATTTTCATTCCGACGGCTCACTTCATATTCTCGGAAAAGGGCGGAAATGGCGAGTTGTCCCGCTGCCGGCGCCACTACAGGAGGTGCTTCGCCGGGCGATAGAGGCGCGAAAAGCGCCGGGGCAATTGAAGGAACAGGCGATGTTCGTCTCGCAATTCGGCAGACGGCTATCTATTCGCATGATTCAGACCGTTGCGGATGAAACAATTGGACTGGTGAAGGAAAGGCTCCCAGAGCTTGAGGGCAAAAAGCTTTCCAGTCATAAGCTAAGGCACTCCTTTGCGACGCTGCAAATTCGCAGCGGTACGGACATTCGTACGCTGCAGGAGCTTATGGGCCACGCGAGTATAGCGACGACGCAAATTTATACGCATATAGACAACAAACAACTGCAAAATGCGATGAATAATATTGCGGGTAAAATGAAGATTGGCAGCAGAAAAGCTTAGCCGACGGGTATAGCAATAGAAGGGAAGCGTTGCATCTTTGATGCAGCGTTTTTTTATGGTGTGGATGTCGGTTGAAAATGAGCCGCTTATAGCTTGCTGTTTTTCATAGCATTAAGTTTACATAATTATAATTACGGTAACTAAATTAAATTCCCTCAAATTGTAATAAAGATCAATAAAATTCAATTTGTTTAATTTTTAATAAAAATACATACAATGTTCATATTTTCCTATATAATGAAATTGCTCGACGAAATTAGACGAAAGGAGGTTAATGTTGATGGTACTAACATGGGTGAAGGAGAGCCGGATTGCGGCGGGCATTTTCGCATTTCTTCGCTTGTATATTGGGATAAAGTGGCTTTCGGCTGGCTGGGGCAAGCTGACTGGAGAAGGTTTTAGCTCGGCGGGCTTTATAGCGAATGCCGTCGAAAATCCGATCATGGATAAAGCGACAGGCCAGCTTGTTTATCCTATGTACACGGGGTTTTTGGAGAATTTCGCCTTGCCCAACGTAGGCCTATTTAATCTCATTATTCCCATTGGTGAATTCCTTGTGGGCCTGGGCCTAATTGTAGGTGCATTCACCACGACGGCCGTATTGTTCGGATTGCTCATGAATTTCATGTTTTTATTTGCAGGCTCTATATCCATGAATCCTTGGATGGTGCTGCTCGGCGGCATTATTCTAATCGGAGGAGCCAATGCGGGCAAGTTCGGGCTGGATTATTTCATCTTGCCCTACTTGAAAACAAGATATCAACGTATCGCTGGAAAAAGACTGAGAGATGGAGAGAGTCCATTTAAGCCGACAGCTGGCTAGTGGGCCTCATTGTTCCAGCTAGTTGCTCTGCGCCACTTACATAATCAGCAGCATCTGACATCGGATCAAAGGTGGCGCAGCGTAGTGACTGTTCAGCCCAGTGCATGCGTTCAAATAAACGACACAAATAGACGAAAACAGCCAATCTTTTTGTGCATTGTGAAAAAAATCACATATTAATGTTCGGCCATCCCTTATGATAAAGACAGAAACAAACAACACATAAACACTTAAGGAGTGAGTGGTCATGTTATACAAATGGCTGAGAGAAAATCGAATTGCGGCAGGTGCGCTGTTACTGCTTAGACTATATGTCGGGTACCACTGGCTGGAATCGGGCTGGGGCAAGCTGACAGGCGGGGGCTTCGATACGGCAGGATTTTTGAAAAATGCAGTTGAAAATCCAGTAGCTGACCGGGCGACAGGCCTCGCCGTCTATCCAACGTATACCGCATTTATCGAGCATTTCGCACTGCCTAATGCAAAGCTGTTCAATTTTTTAATCCCGCTTGGTGAATTTCTGGTAGGTTTGGGTCTCATCGTTGGTGCACTTACAACAACAGCTGTATTTTTCGGGCTTCTCATGAACTTTATGTTCCTCTTCGCAGGAACGATCTCGGTTAACCCATGGATGGTGCTGCTGGGTGTCATTATCATCGTCGGTGGAGCGAATGCTGGCAAATATGGTCTTGACTACTACGTGCTGCCACTGTTGCGCAAATGGTATCAACGTCTTGTTCATCACAAAAATGACGGGGAAAGCACCGGGCTGAAGCCCTCGGCGAGATGACGCTGAGTAGGGGTACAATTAAATAAAAGCAAGCTGCATCTAGCAAATCATAGTTCTGTATGAACCTATGAGGGCTGCGATGCAGCTTTTTAAATATAAGAATTTATAAGTTTCACACTTATAAATGGGCTTATATTCCACCTGCGAAACGGAAGCTTTGCCACCAAAAGACGGCTTCAGCCATTTACGCTTGTGCGAAAAAACATGCTTTTAACAATTTCCTTCCTCATTTGTATGCACAAATACGTCATATATTGGTATGATGTACAAAACGGGAGGGGGATGAGCCAGATGAGCGCAAATAGCTCTAACGAACGAGGCAGCTTCGCTCGACCTGCTATTGCACAAGGAGAAGGCATTGCGGCCTTCTTCACCCCAGCTGATTTGGAACGTATAACCGAGCGGATGAGCATGCACCGTTATGAGGCGGGCAATCATTTATTTTGGGAAGGCGATGCAGCGAGCTACCATTATTTAATTGTTTCAGGAAGAATAAAACTGACCCGGATGATGGCGGATGGCAAAAGCCTAACGCTGTCTTTTGCCAGTCATGGCGATTTTCTCGGTGAATATGGCGGCGAAGGACAACTGCTGCATGGCATGAGTGCTGAAGCAACGGAGGACGTTGTGGCTGGTCTTATCGCCTCTGACGAATTGGAACTGCTGCTTAATACAAATGGGAGTATGGCGGTCAGCTTTGCCAAGTGGTTAGGCATGATGCAGCAAATTAGCCAGTCAAAGCTTCGGGATTTGACGCAGTTCGGCAAATTGGGTGCGCTCGCATCGACGCTGATTCGGCTTAGCAATATGTACGGGGTGCTGCGTCCAGAAGGGCTGCACATCGATATTCGCTTGACCAATAACGAGCTTGCCGAGCTGATTGGAGCAACGCGTGAAAGTGTCAATCGCATGCTTGCCGCGCTCAAGGATGAAGAAGTAATCAAGGTCGTCCGCGGTGAAATTATTATCCTGAAGCTCGATGAGCTTCGGACCCACTGTGAATGTCCGACGGGACCGACCTGCGCGAAGGGCGTTTGCCGTCTGTAAAATAACAGCGTATGACAATCGTTAATGGGAATGCGGGGAAAGAGGCGCGCATGCACCATTAGCGATTTTATTTTGCCCTTTGATTTCTAAGCTGGTCCCCATAATCGTTTGAGATATATGACAGTAGTTGTCATCTAGTGAACGTTATAATGGGTGAGACTAGAAGAAGCAAATAAAAGGGAGCGTGGCTTGTAATGAAACCATTAGTCGGAAAAGTTGCTGTTGTGGCGGGAGCGACAAGAGGAGCGGGCAGAGGGATTGCAATTGGTTTGGGGAAGGCAGGGGCTACCGTCTATTGCACAGGGCGCAGTGTTCGAGGCAGCTTGTCGAATATGAACAGGCAGGAGACTATTGACGAAACGGCGGAGATGGTTGCGGCAGCTGGGGGAATTGGCATTGCTGTGCGTGTAGACCATACGGTGGAGTCGGAGGTTCAGGCATTGTTTGAGCGGGTGAAAGCCGAGCAGAACGGGCAGTTAGACCTGCTGGTGAATGATGTATGGGGCGGTGATCCATTAACCGAGTGGGGCAAGCGGTTTTGGGAGCATTCGCTGGAGGATGGCCTGCTTATGCAGCAGCGTGCTGTCTTTTCTCATATGATTACCAGTTATTATGGTGCGCCGCTTATGACAGCTAGAAAACAAGGGCTCATCATTGAAATTACCGACGGAGTAGACAACCAGTATCGCGGCAATTTGTACTATAGCTTGGCCAAAACGTCGGTTATCCATTTGGCTAAAGCGATGGCAGAGGACTTACGCCCTTACGGAGTAACTGCTTTGGCTTTAACGCCGGGTTTTCTGCGTTCGGAGGCGATGCTGGAGCATTTTGGCGTGACGAAGGCGAATTGGCGGGATGCAGCTGCGCAGGAGCCGCATTTTCTGATGTCTGAGACACCTGCCTATATTGGTAGAGCGGTTGCCGCGCTCGCATCTGATCCAGAAGTATATCTCAAAACAGGGAAAGCGCTAAGCACTTGGGGGCTCTCGGAGGAATACGCGTTTGACGATGAAGATGGCACCCGCCCACATTGGGGGAACTATGCAGCTACCCTAGAAACGATTCCGATTCCGGAAGCGAGCGACGGAAAATCGACTTAAAGACAGGAGGGATATCAGCTGCGGGCAGATCGATTAATTGCCATATTGCTGCTGCTGCAAAATCGCGGCAGAATGACGTCACAGGAGCTGGCGAACCAGCTTGAAGTATCGGGAAGGACAATCCATCGCGACATGGAGGCGTTAAGCACTGCGGGCATTCCGATCGTGGCCGAGCGCGGGACGAATGGCGGCTGGATGCTTGCCGAAGGCTACAGGACGAATTTGACCGGGATGAAAAAGGAAGAAATCCAGTCGCTGCTTCTGTCCCAGCCTACGGGCATTGCCTTAGAATTGGGGATCAGCGATAACTTTGACGCTGCTTTTCAGAAGCTGATCGCCGCATTTCCGTCGATGTATCGGGAGGAAGCGGAAAAGGTGCGGCAGCGCATTCATATCGACGGTGCGGGCTGGCGGGAAGCAAGCGAGCAGGTGCCGCTTCTCCCGCTGATTCAAGAAGCGATTTGGCTGGAGCGGAAGCTGCTCATTGCATATACTCGCGGAGCGGAGCTGGCTGAAAGGCTAGTTCAACCACTCGGGCTTGTGGCGAAAAATAATGTGTGGTACCTCGTTGCTGACACGGAAGGCGGAATGCGAACGTATCGCATTTCCCGGCTGCATGAGGCGGCTATGCAAGGGGAGAGCTTCGATCGGCCGGAACGGTTCGATTTAGCCTCTTACTGGCAGCAATCCATTGCGCAGTTCAAGTCTGAGCTGCCGCGTTATCCGGCGAAAATCCGCATGAAGGAAGCTGACCTGCCCCGATTTCGTAAGCAGTGGTATGTAACGGTTACGGCAGTAGGCACTGTTTATCAGGATGAAATACAGGCGGATGTGCTTTTCAATACACTGGAATCCGCCTGCGAAATTTTGCTTAAATTCGGTTCAACGGTCGAGGCTCTTGAGCCGTTAGAGCTGCGCGAGAAGCTGCTTCAAGAGGTACAGTCAATGATGTCGCTTTATACGGACAAGCAAGAAGAAGGGACAGGTACGCCGATTAAAGGGAACTAAGCTGTCAATTGAGCAATTGTAAACAAATGGGCTGCTCACACATATGCTGATCTAAATCATGATCTTTATTTGTGGAGGCTAATAGATGAATTGGGTTAACCATCAATGGAGAAGCTCGGTGTTTATGCCAATATGGGCAACAACCCCACAGCATGCGCTAACATTAATTAAAGAAGCTGTACAAGGGGAACGAAATGACGAGTTATTTTATGATGAGCTGATTAGGCTTGCGCCGAATGCCGAGCAGGCAGGGATAATTATGTCTATTCGCAATGATGAGCGCAGCCACAACCACATGTTTCGCGGGATTTACAGGCAGCTTACCGGTCAGGAAATTACCGGTATCAGCAATGAAGCCCATCAGCCGGTGGGCTCCTATCTGGCCGGATTAGAGGAAGCATTATTAGGAGAGCTTGCTGCAGTCGAAAAATATCGCAGCATTTGGTTCGGCTTGCCCGTGGGTATATACAAAGACACGGTTTTTGGGATTATTTTAGACGAGTTGAAACATGCAAGCAAATACAATTATTTGATTACTTTAAATCGAACGAATGGTTAGTTAGAAAAAAAGTAAAGCCGGATGTTCCTGATAGGGGAATGTCCCGGCTTATTTTGTTTACATAATAAATAATATGTCACCTTGTATGGCTGAGATTGTTAAACCCGATCATATTCCCTATTTTTTCGCATATGTTTAGTTTGTTAAGGATAAATTCCAGTCGTATACGGGTGGGGTGTGATGAAATGAACGCGGATGACATGCAGTGGGTGCGATTGGCTGCCGCTCATTTGCCAGTTGGAGCGGAGCTGGCTGAAATTTCGTGCCCGTCTCCACATTATGCAGTTGTAGTGGCGGATTTTAATGGGGACGGTTGCCCCGAGGTAGCAGCGGTGTATCGTTTGAATAACGAATATTTTGTAATGATTTTGCAGCATTGTCAGCTTGGCTGGGTGATAGGCGCTTGTGTGAAAGGAAATGGGTACGGCGTAACGGTGATGACTGCCGCTCCTGTAACCAGCTGTCTATGCTGTAATTTAATCATTGGCTGGCAGGTTGGAGCCATTTGGTCCACGCTGTCGGTGTATGCCTACAGCAATTTCAAGCTTTGCCCTGTGCTGCCGGATGGCATCAATTTCAGCTATGTGGATGTGGAGGATATGCCGGGACCAACTGGAAGGGATGGGCAGGCCGAGCTGGCATTATGGGCACATGACACGGGGGAAGCGTATGATGTCCACGTCATGCGCTGGTCGAAAGGAATGCTTGTTCCGGCGCCAGATGTGTATCCTTATTACTTCTGCAAAGTCGTCCATTATTACGAACGTATGGTAGCCGAGCATCCGGATTATGGCTTCTATTGGTTTCATCTTGCAGATGCGCAGTTTAAAGCGTGCCAGCTGCAGGCGGCACTTGCCTCTGTCCACAAGGCGCTTAGCTTCCCTGAGCCTTACCCATCGCTTGAGGTGCTGAAGCAATTAAAGCATGCCATATTGGCTAGCAGTAGAGGGCACGCTGATACAGAGGCAGCGCGGCCAGCAACAGGAATGACGGCCGATATGGACGGTTTTGATCAGGCCGGTAATGACACGGATTGGTCTCTTGATGGAACGCAACATATAGAAGCTGCATTTGAAACAGGGGAAATGGATCATGCTCGCCGAGCAGTACTGCTTCCGGCAGCAGTAAAGACGACGAGCGGAACAAAATGGGGTTACATCGACGCAAAAGGCAGCTTCGTCATTGCGCCGCAATACAGCAGTGCTGATGCTTTTCAGCCAAATGGGCTCGCTGTCGTGCAGTCAGGCAACAATAGCGGCCTAATTGATAGGTCAGGCGCTTACCGGATTCAGCCGATTTATGATTTTATCGGCCCGTTCTCGGAAGGCCGGGCGGTCATCATAGATAGCGCAGGCTTTAAAATCATCGATGAGCGAGGGAATGTACTTACCCCCAAGGCTTATTCATACATTTCTGCGTTTGCAGATGAACGGGCGATGTTCTATGTCATGAATGAAGCAGACAGCAGCTCCAAATATGGGTATTTGGATCGTAAAGGGGCGGAGGTTATACCGGCACAGTTCGAAAGCGCCGGCGATTTTGCGAAAGGAAAAGCCGTCGTGAAGCTGCATGAGCAGGCCTTTGCGCTAATTGATCGAAACGGACGCAAGCTTGCCGAATACCCGTTTTATGATGTAGGCCAGCTCGGAGAGGGACTGCTTTCCTATCAGCCGGAGCAAAATGGCAAATACGGGTACATCAATGAGCGCGGCCAATCGGTCATTTATCCGGCGTTTACGTCGGCCATGCCGTTTCAGGATGGCCGGGCAATTGTAAATACAGCGGAGGATTTTGGCGCGTTGTATGGCGTTATTGAGAAGCGGGGCGGCTATGTCGTGCAGCCGGCCTATAATGATATTCGCCAGCTGGGCGAGCAGCGGCTGGCGCTGGGCAAGGCGAGAAACGCAGATCAGCCGTATCTGGGCTCACTTTATGCAATTGCAGATCATGACGGCAAACTGCTGACGGACTATTTTTTCACGGATGTGGCGGATTATAAGTATGGGCTGGCTTCCGTTACCGATGGGAAACAGACCTACTTTATAAATACGAAGGGACAGCCCGCCGAGGGGTATCCGCGGCTGTCTGGCAGAGGCGTATTAACGATTATGGACGGCGTTGTACAGGCAATTGTTGATAACCGGGAGTCCTATTATACGCGCAGCGGGCGCCTCATTTGGCAAAGCAATACGGTCATTCCGCTTCGGGTTCCGCTGCGTGTCAAGGAGCATAAATATAAGCCGAACGTTGATTATTTGGTATATTATCCAAGCGTTGAAGGCATGGTGAACCAGGCGGCACAGCAGCAGGTGAACCGTAAGCTGGAGGAGCTGTCGCAGGTCAAGAGGGTCCCAGCGAATGTGCAGCTGGAGTACTCGTATGACGGCGATTTTGACGTTACCTGGTTCCACAAAAACCTTCTAGTCCTTCAGTTAAATGGCTACAATTTCCCGTTCGGGGCTGCACATGGCATGCCGACGATGATTTACAGCCACATCAATGTAATCGACGGGTCGATGTACGAGCTGAGGGATCTGTTCCGGCCGGGCAGCAATTATGTAAAGGTGCTTAGTGATATCGTTGGCGAGCAAATTAAGACGGATCCTCAGTATAGCTACGTATTTCCAGATACCTATACGGGAATAAAAGCGGATCAGCCTTTTTATGTGACGGAGGATGCGCTGCATCTATATTTTAACCCGTATGATATTGCGCCGTTTGCGGCCGGGTTCCCGACGTTCCGCATTCCTTATGCCCAAATACGCTCCATTATTGCGACAGAAGGCGCTTTCTGGCGGTCCTTTCATTGAAACTAGAGGCTTTTATAGCATAATGGTCGCGCAAGCGGGGAGCATGCTATAATAGCAGGAAGGACTACCGAGCAGAATGGAGCAACGAGTAATGAAG
This sequence comes from Paenibacillus sp. R-74696, assembly GCF_055814915.1. Lineage (NCBI taxonomy): Bacteria > Bacillati > Bacillota > Bacilli > Caryophanales > Paenibacillaceae > Paenibacillus > Paenibacillus sp. R-74696. The sequence continues at coordinate 413,633 of NZ_JBPULM010000017.1, read as the reverse complement.
AGGTTTAAGAAATTTTATATGGAGATTACGAGCATCTGCAATTTGGCGTGCACCTTCTGTCCCCAGACACAGCGGGCAAAAGGCTTTATCCAGGTCGAGGACTTCGAAAAGCGGCTGGAGCAGATTAAACCGTTTACGGACTATATTTATTTTCATCTAAAAGGCGAGCCGCTGCTGCATCCGAAAATTGACGAGCTGCTGGATCTCAGCCAAAAGCACGGCTTTAAAGTCAATTTGACGTCAAATGGGACGCTGCTTCATAAAGTGAAAGAGAAAATTTTGACAAAGCCGGCGCTGCGCCAAATGAATTTTTCCTTGCATAGCTTTGACGGACACGTTGGCTCCACAAATAAAGAAGGTTATATTCGAAGCGTATTGGATTTTGCACGTGAGGCGGTTGAGCGGACAAATATGATCATTTCGCTGCGCCTTTGGAATTTGCATACCGATAATGCGACGAATGCGGAGCGCCAGCGCAATCGCGACGTTTTGTCGATTATTGAACAGCAATTTGGACTGGATTACTTCATTGAGGAGCGGGTTGCTCCCGGTAAAGGGCTGAAAATTGCTGATCGCATTTACTTGAATCAGGATCATGAGTTTGAATGGCCAGATTTGAAGGCGGAAGAGGATGACGGCAAAGGCTTCTGCTACGGACTGCGCAATCAGGCAGGTATTTTGGTCGATGGAACGGTCGTTCCATGCTGCCTCGACGGCGAAGGCGTCATTGATCTTGGCAACATTAATGATAAATCGTTCTCGGACATTATTGAGGATGATCGGGCGATTAAGCTGGTCGAGGGTTTCTCCCGCAGGGAAGCGGTCGAGGAGCTGTGCCGGAAATGCGGCTATCGCAAGCGCTTTGGAGCAGGGGCGTAAGCATGGGCCCGATGCAGCTCGACACGGCGCCTGCGAACGTGAGCGTGATAAGTGTCTAACGAAAAGCCGGAATCCTTGAATGAAGGATTTCGGTTTTTTGGACGTTCAGGCATCACGGCGTCCCGGTATGAAGGCTTTTTTCTTTGGTCAATTGAAAATTCAGCAAGTTGACATCATGCTTTCGTCCACTCCATATCATCTCGAATCTCATAATCTAACATATGTTGAATAAGGAGATGATAGATTATGAGAAGAGTACCTTTGAAAAACAAAAAGATAGTCGTACAGTCGGGGAAGAAGATCATAAGCCGTAAAAGTATCGTTGTAAGCATTAAAAAAGCCGTTCGAGTTACACAACTTGGCGATGGTTTTGCGCGGTTTACCTTTGCACCAGTGACAATTCCTGCATTTAGCTCTAGAAACTATACGGTAAATGGCAACAGCTACAACATTATTAGTGGTTCTTGGTTTTTAACTGGGACACAGCAAGGTTATTTGCTCAATAACTATTCCTCGGGAGAAAGCACATGGTTCTTCACTGCATGGAATCCATCGAACACAGCCAGATCTGCTTATTACGTTGTTATTGCGAAGCTAAAGCCATAATGTTCATTGGCTGTTGAGTTAAGGCGACTAGCTTTTTAGGATGATTAATACCAGAAATCGACTGAATTCATGCATACTCTTCAGTTTCTTCAGCGAGAGCATCTATGTTGTGTTCCCATTCAGCAAGCTGCTCTTGGTACTGAAGAATGAGGGTAGTAAGGCCCCACAGATTGATTATGTGGCTTGCATACATACTTGTGAACACTCCATACGAAGGGCAGATTAATTCAATAGTGAACCTATCACCTGCGATTGTCATAGGTTATAATTGGAAGAATAGGACTCTGGCTTTACTTGATAGGGGGATCAGGAGAAAGTTCAAAAAGAGTTTGATTTAGCTTATCAGTTTGATAACGAAAAGAGGCAGAATGATGGAAAAAGACCTGTTCGCACAACTTAATTTTTGGCATCAAGAAGATGAACATGAAAAAATAGTAGGTAGCATTATGGAAATTCCCCAATCAGATAGAGATTATAATACGGTCAGTTTATTGGCAAGAGCTATGAATAATCTGGAACGTTACGATGAAGCACTTCAACAGCTTTTGACTATTGCAAAACAAGGTGAGGATGACCCTCTTTGGCATTTTCGCGTGGGCTACTCCTACTATTATCTTGAGAGATATGAGGAAGCATTAAGAGAATTTGAAATGACAAATAAGCTAGAGCCAGGAGATAGCTCTACTTTAACATTATTAGATTGGAGCCGTAGTAAAGTCGACCGAAAGTCAGACAAAATTAAACCATCGGTGCTAGAAGTGCAAGATAATAGTAGTGCGTCATTTGAATATTTGAAAGATATGTATATTGATGGATATTACCCTGATTTTCTTGTGGATAAAGTCAAAGCTGAACTGGTTAAAGTTGTTGAATTTTTGGAACAAGGAAATCAAGATATCGAAGAAATTCAATCAAAGCTTGATATCGCCATCCATGCAATCAATGATCTTGCAGAAGAATTTGACGAAAATGACAGCGAAATTGAAACCGTTGCGAGAGAATCAATTGCACAAACTGTTGAAGATATTTTAGCCTTTTTTGGTATCGAAATAGATACAGAAGAAGCCATTCGTGAACGTGATTGGTAGTCTGATGAGGAGAAGGAGGGAAATGGTATAGCTATCTATTTTAACATTTCAATGCCTGTTATGGATTTTCTTACTGAGAGCCACAGTGCCATGCTGAGTCATGGAGTTAAACTATATGCCGAAATATTTGTTAACGCCAAGGGTGAACGTCAATATTCATCTTTTGAAAGGGAAAAAATCGATTTGTTTTCCAGTTATTTTAATGATACTGCATATAACTCTTTTTTCTTTTCCTGCCATCCCATTCAAGATATAACACAAATCAAAGAATTCGGATACTTTTACGACACACCAAGCTTCTATTCTATTGAAGTTAAAGGCGGCAGAGAATGCTATAAAAGTCGAGAACTTATACAAATGCGTATGATATCAAAGAATCCTAACAAACAGATACAATCTTTTTATCGAGCATTTCAAAGGGACTTAAAGAAAATTTCAGGATTGCAAAAGCATATCCAAAAGAACTATTTTTACTTGCCAACGGAAAAAATTATAATTCCTGCTAATCCTCAATCACAGAACACAAGAGATAATTGGGAAGACTATTATCTTTCAAAAATTGAGAGTGTTGAATAACGCTGAGGATTAATAGGCGTCTTGAGCGGGGCAAGTTCTAGAAGCAGGAGTGACAGCGGGGAAACGGTGGTGGCCTCAGGTCGTGAGCCCCCTGAGATGAGCAATTAAACCTGAAACGAAGTCACGGTCATTCCTGTGGAATTAAAAGTTGAACGTCACTTGCAGCGACTCAGAGCTTGTAATGCGAAGTACAGAATGATGTACTATCAAAATAGTATATAAATGGGGATTTATTATGAATACTTTTGCTCAGGAACATTGGAATCTTGAAAAGCATGAACTGCCCGGCATGAATTGCATCTTCTTTCCAAATGGCACGGTTACCATTTTAAATTGCTACAGTACATATAACCCCAATTCAAAAGAAAGTAAATTTTTTTGCTCTCCCTTATGTGACACAACCATTGAAAGCATAGCAAAGTATAATGATGATTTTTGGACGATCGTTGATGAATGGGTCAGTATGGATTATCAGGGCGGGAAAATCTATGGCGGTGATGGTCAAATGGGCAATGAAGGATTTATTGCTTGTACGGATGCTGAAGACCGCTTAGTGTGGGGAATGTTTTTTGAGAATACAAACCCTATAAAAAGCTTAGAAATAAAAGATAACATCCTAATCGCTATTAATGAGCATTCCGAATTACAAATTGAAATCAACTTAGAAAACCTTACCCAAATTAAAATGATTTGCTTAAAATCCTAGTAAGCTTACATTAAAATTAGAGGAGAGAATACAAAGATGGATAAGGACCTATTGAAACAGCTTACTCTTTGGCATAACGAGGACCAGTATGAGAAAATCATTAACAAAATTATGGAAATACCCGAAGTAGACAGAGACTATGACTTAGTTTGCCATTTGGCAAGAGCATTGAATAATCAAGATAATTATAAGGAAGCGATTAAATATTTTTTATCAGTGCAAAAGCAAGGCGAGCACGACCCTCTTTGGCATTACCGATTAGGCTATGCTTATTATTACCTTAAACAATATAAGGAAGCGATAGTTGCTTTTGAACAAGCTGTAGCGCTAGACCCTGAAGATGCACATGGCAGGAGGTTTTTAGAAATGAGCCGAAACGCCGCTGGTAGAGCAGGAAGTGAAACCATCCCAATAGTTAAAGTTGAACTCGATGAGGCTTTGTTAGAAGTTAATGAAAAAATTAACCCATTTGGACTAGTTGCGCATCACAATGGAAGCATATCCATGATTTTAAGCGTTGGCCAATATAAGAATGAAATTTTTCAAACACGAGCCGAAGAAGGATTTGAGGGTAATGGCTATGATTGGGGTTCATTAGCAGCCGTGTTTCTTGAAGAAAAAATGCTTCATTTAGTTGACATCGTACGATTTGACCCTGAAGCCGATATGTTCGCTGCTTATACAGACAATAGAGAAGCAATACTTAGCTTTGCCATCGCCTTTAAGGAAGCATGTGAAGATGACTCATTAATTAAAGATCTATTTTCACGAGCTGAACTAGATTAATTGGAAATATCAAGGTACAACAGTATCCTTTGTTGCATTGAAATGACATTAGTCGATCTAACTTTCTAGAGGTGATGACCGTATGGGAACATGGAGTGCTGAGGTTTTTGGTAATGACACCTCGTGTGAGATCAAGGAATATTTCTATGAGCAGTATAATCGGGGTTTTGAAGTTACTCAGATTGTCAGCGAGTTACAAGATAAATTTACTGATAGCTTAAATAATACAGATGATAGAAACAATGTATTATTTGCGTTGTCCTATTGCCTTTGGGAAACGAAATGCTTAGAGGATTCGCTGTTTGAGCAAGTGGCTCAGATCATTGAGAGTGGGAGTGACTTAACTGTCTGTGAACAGCTTGGAGCAAATGTGCAATTTATTAACCAGCGAAAAAAGTATTTACAAAAATTTATCGCCAAAATTAGCGTGCCCAAAAGTATAGCAAAAAAGAGGGTCAAGCCACCTATGCAATTTGAAAGTGCTTATCACAATGGCAGCTGCCTTACTTTTCAATATCCCAGTGGCTTATACGGCGGCATTATCATTATCGATTGCGCCTTTTATCGTAACCGAGGTTCAATGCGCATAGCATTCACCGATATTGAGCAGCACGCTGAACCCGATTATAACGATTTTCTAGCCTCTCGCCTGACCAACTTCAGCTGGGAGGGAGTATGGGGAGAGGCAAACAAGTATGCTGCCTTTAAAGATAAGACTGCCCGAATTTCTACCTATCCGTTGAGCTATGATCATGCTAAAGAGCGTGCTTCTTATTTTGAGTATAACGATATGTTCTTTACAATTGTGGGTGAGCTCCCTAAATACACCCAATGTCTACTAGCTACAGTTGGCATTGGAGTCCATTACAATCTTGCTTATCCTGAGTTCGTCATCTCTATGAAAAAGATATTACTACATTGGAAGCAAAATGAAGACCTATACAGTAAAAAAGTTTCTAAGGAAACGATTACTAAATTAAATAACTTATTAGTCCTCAACAAGTAGCTTATTTGGAAAATTAGAATGCCTAAAAGAAAGTGGAGATGAACATGTACATAAGCAAATGGTGGGGATATTTAATTGGTGGAACCGATGATTCGCTGGCATTAATAGACTATTTGGAACAATTGGACTTAACGGAAGTGTCGCTCAATCAGATTTTAAAGGACTTGGGTTTCGATATACTGCTTTCTGAGGGGGACTTGAAAAACGGCGGAAATCTTGGATTTGATAGGAGAAGTGCTAGCGGCATGTTTCGGGTAGAACTTGATATTGCCTGCGGCGCTCTAATCGATCTTTCAGCCATTGTGCTGGAGAGTCTTAAATCAGGCTATGTCGATTTGCATGATTTGGATGAGGCTAGGCAGCCGTGCAAACTTTCTATTGATGCCTCCGAAGAAGAAATAAACCTGATTAGGGATGAATTGAACAAGTTTTCCGGTAATCCGCTGTCCTACGATTTAGCCGAGCTTGTTCCGGCCGATGATATGAGGGAGCTTGCGGAAAAGGCGAAAATGATCGCTGATGAGCTGTTATAAATGAAACTAGGACATATAATGATTTTCATCAATGACATGACAAAGGCGAAATGGTTTTATTCTGAATTGCTGGGTTTGCAAACACTGTTAGAGCAAGAAAATAAGCTTGTATTTAGGAAATGAAGGAAAAGGGTATTCCATTTTTGCATGACAAACCTACTCAAGGGAAATATGCTGCTTTCGTTGATCCGTTTGGTAACGTGCATGAAATTGCTGAAACGTTCAATTGAGTATTGAAAAAAATGGGCTGACCTCACTTTGTTTCTTGGAGCCTCTTCTCCTGCTTTTGGCGTTTGAAACGAAGCTTAAGCTTGTGCGTACGACGAGACCAGTATATGCCCGTATGCCCCGAGAACAAATAGCTGATGATGCAGCCCAGCAGCAAATAAGGAAAGGCTTCGATGCCAAAAAGCTCCATGCCCATTATCGCAGCGGCGAGCGGGGTATTGGCGGCACTGCCGAATACAGCAACGAAGCCGATGCCTGCAAGCAGCGGCACGGATACAGACAGCAGGCCGCCAAGGGCGCTGCCGAGCGCGGAACCGATGACGAACAGCGGCGTGACTTCGCCCCCTTGAAATCCGGCGCCAAGCGTAACGGCGGTGAACAGGATTTTTAGTAAAAAAGCGAAAGGCGATAGTGACTCGTGAAAAGCCTCTTCCATAAGTGGCAGTCCCAAGCCGACATAATCACGAGTACCCAAAACGTAGACGAGCAATATGATGAGCAGACCGCCGACGAAGCTTTTGATAGCCGGATTCGATATATAATGGCTGAATATTGCTTTGAGCTTATGGGTAAGCACGACAAACAGCCGCGCTGTCAGGCCGAACAAAACCGAAGCTAGTAAAATCGCGAGCAGCAGCTGCATATTGAAGCCTGGCAGGCTGCTGATCGCATAATGACTGTGATGCGTACCTAGTCCCAGGGCGACGGCATGTCCAGTAAAGCCTGCTGCCAAAGCGGGCAGCAGCAGCCAGTAGGGTACGAGACCTATTGCGAGCAGCTCCAGGCTGAATAGGGCTCCAGCAAGCGGGGTACCGAAGACAGAGCCGAACCCGCCGCTAATGCCGCAGATGAGCAGCATTTTTCGCTCTAATCCACCAAGTCGACATAGGCGTCCGACATAGCTCGCCATGCTGCCGCCCATTTGCACCGCTGTCCCTTCACGTCCAGCCGAACCGCCGAATAAATGGGTGATCATCGTACCGAATAGGACAAGCGGCGCCATACGCAGCGGCACTCCGCCATCTTCCTCATGCAGCTGCTCTAGCACAAGATTGTTCCCTTTGCCTGTATTTCTGCCATACTTCATATATAAATAGCTGACCAATGCCCCGCCTAGTGGAAGCAGCCAGAGCAGCCAGGGATGTGCCAGACGCTGATTCGTTGCTTCATTCAAAAGCGCCAGCAGCAGCGCAGAAGCAGCTCCCGTGAGCACCCCAGTGGAGACAGCAATGCCAAGCCATATAAGGAAAATCCGTATTCGCTTCTTCATTAATTGTAAATCCCCTGACCTGATATGGTGATAGTTAAGTGTATAATAACATAGATAATTGTACGTCATACTATAGTTCTTGTTACAATGCTCGTATTAGGAGCATAAACTTAGGAAGGTAGATGATTATGAAATATTATGTCATTGATGCGTTTGCTGATAACCTTTTTGAAGGAAATCCAGCTGGTGTTTGTATTATGGCTGCATGGCTGCCGGATGAGCTGATGCAGAAGATTGCTATCGAGAACAATTTATCTGAGACAGCTTTTGCGGTTAAGGTAACAGAGGCTTGCTACCATATAAGATGGTTCACACCAGGCGGCGAAATTGACCTTTGCGGTCATGCAACGCTGGCAACAGCGTATGTGATTACGAATTATTACGATACAGCACTAATGCGCATTCGTTTCGCGACACTGAGTGGCGACTTAATCGTAGTAAGGGACGGAGAGCTTTACGAAATGGATTTCCCGAACAAATTGCCCAAGCCCCATAAGCTAACACAGCAGATGGTTGAAGCGCTGGGAATTGTGCCTGTAGAAACTTATCTTGATCGCGATTTAATGTTTGTACTGGAATCGGAGTCTGATGTTAGAAGCCTGAATCCGGATTTCACCAAGCTTGCAGCGCTATCAGATGGACTAGGTGTACTGGTTACTGCTAAAAGTGAGCAGTATGATTTTGTATCCCGCTGCTTTTTCCCAAAACTAAAGGTAGAAGAAGATCCCGTATGCGGTTCTGCCCACTGCAATTTTATCCCTTATTGGGCAGAGCGTTTAAACAAGCAGGAAATGACGGCAAGACAGGTTTCCAAAAGAGGAGGCACCTTGTACTGCAAGCTTGCTGGTGAGCGCGTGAAGATAAGCGGCCGGGCTGTATTGTATTCCATCGCTGACCTCTTTGTCGAGTAAGTTATAAATAAAAATGGATAGAAAGAGGAGATTGTCATTGACTAACCCATTGCAAATTCAACTGAACCGGGAATACATACTCGAATTTTTAAATCGCTTGCTGCAAACGCCAAGCCCTAGCGGCTACTGCATGGCAATTATGAAGCTGCTGGAGGAGGAAGCTCACAAGCATGGCTTTGAGCTGGAGCTGACGCCGAAAGGCAACGGAATCATTACGATTCCGGGAACAGGAGATTCTACAGCAGGTACGCTTGCTTTAACCGCTCATGTGGATACGCTGGGCGCAATGGTGCGGGCGATTAAGCCGAGCGGCATGCTGCGTTTTACACCTATTGGCGGTTATGCAATGCATACAGTGGAAGGCGAATATTGTATCGTCCATACGCGTGATGGCCGCCAATATGAAGGAACCGTGCTGTCGACGAAAACATCCGTCCATGTGTATCCGGAGGCAAGGGACTGGAAGCGCAGCGAGGAAAATATGGAAATTCGTCTGGATGCGGATACAGCGTCCAAAGAAGAGACAAAGCAGCTTGGCATCGAGGTCGGCGATATCATTTCATGGGACCCGCGTACAAAAATCATGGACAATGGCTGGGTAAAATCGCGGCATTTGGACGATAAAGCGAGTGTCGCTGCCTTATTCGGACTGCTGGAGTGGTTCGGACGCGAAGGGAAGCGTCCAGAGCGCACGCTTAAGCTGATTTTTTCCACATATGAAGAGGTAGGACATGGCAATGCCTATATGCCGCCGGATGTGACGGAGCTGATTGCGATTGATATGGGCGCTTTAGGCGATGATTTATCCGCAAGCGAGCGGGATGTATCGATATGTGCCAAAGATTCCTCGGGTCCTTATGATTATGTGATGACATCGAAGCTCATTGAGTTGGCTAAAGCTTCAGGCATTTCCTATGCAGTCGATATTTATCCGCAATATGGCTCGGACGCATCAGCTGCACTGCGAGGAGGCAGCAATATTCGGGCGGCGCTGATTGGACCCGGAGTGCATGCTTCGCATGCAATGGAACGGACGCATGCAGATGCGATAATTAACACGGCAGTCTTGTTATTATCCTACATAAGCGAGGGACATTCATGGACAACGAAATCAAGCTAAAGCTGGACTCGCAGCAGTTGGGACAGATTGCCCGGCATCATTTCGGCAAGGAGCTTGCGCATTCGCGCGAGCTCACCGATGGCTGGGCTAATACGGCGTATCAGCTAACACTGGCGGACGGCTTCCAGTCGGTTCTGAAAGTAGCGCCTACGGCGGTCGGGGCGCTGATGCGCTATGAGCAGGATATGATGAAAACCGAGGTGGAGGTTATGAGGCTTGTGTCTCAGGATCGCCGCATGCCAGTTCCGGAAGTGTACGCCTTTGACCAATCGCGGTCGCTGGTACCGACTGATTATTTTATTATGCAGTGGCTGGAAGGAGAGCCCTATAACAAAGTAAAGGAAAACTTTACCCAAGAAGAGCGCGAGCAAATTGAGCATCAGTTGGGCGAATATAATGCCTATATTAACGAATTCAGCGGGGAAAAGTTTGGCTATTATCCGCTTCATGAGGCGTTTGCAAGCTGGACGGATGCATTTTGGGCGATGCTGCAAGGCGTGCTTGATGACGCAATGGATGCGGGTGCTGCGCTTCCAGCAGAGCGCTCAGTCATTGAACAGGAGGTAAAGGAGAGATTGCCTTATCTGAATGCGGTGACTAAACCAAAGCTGCTGCACTGGGATTTGTGGGATGGCAATATTTTTATTAAGGATAAGCAAATTTGCGGCATTATCGACTTTGAACGGGCGATGTGGGGCGATCCGTTGATGGAGCATTATTTTAGCCATTTTAACTTGTCGGATACGTTTTTGCGAGGCTACGGTCGTGAAGGACTGACGGCTGAGGAGCAAATACGACGCGGGCTATATGATTTATATTTGGATTTGATTTTTTTAATTGAATGCGCTTTCCGAAAGTATAGCGACCAAACGCATGTGGAGTGGGCAAGCAGCAATGCTGCTGAAGGCTGGGAGCGGTTTTTGAAGCTGAAATAAGAATAAGAATAAGAATAGCCGGGCAAGGGCACGGAAGCTTGTAAAAAGCTTGCTTATCGCTTGCTTGGCCCGGCTCTTTTGTGCAATCAGCGTCCAGAGAGCTGCTGCTCCGCAATTTGAATAAGACGGCGCGTAATGTAGCCTCCGATGGAGCCCATGTCACGCGTGGTCATGTGTCCATAATAACCATCTTGTGGCAATTGAATGCCAAGCTCCTGTGCAACCTCAAACTTCATTTGCTCAAGCGCTGCACGCGCCTGCGGTACAACCAGCTGATTCGAACCTCTAGCCATAAGGGTGACCTCCTCAAGTAATGAGCGGCAGCATTTTTATAAGAAACCAAGCTTTCCTAAATTTTAAAGAAAAATGGCTTCCAAGCGCTGGCTTATTGCTATTATGTGGAGGAATGTATCCGATTATTCACTAATTTCTCCTGAATTTACCGCCGATCAGCTGGACCTTTCCATGCTAAAATGATAGAACAGCAAGGGGGAAACGGCATGTTTAAGCGACCAATGCTGATGACGGCATGTGATCAGCCTTTTGATAACGAGCAATTTCTATTTGAGCCGCTCATTGATGGGCAGCGCTTGCTGCTTTCTTTTATGAATAGGAAGGCGCGATTGTTCACGAAGCATGGTTATGAGGTCACTCGCCAGTATCCGGAGCTTCTCAAGCTGCCGCTGACCCGGCCTGTGGACGTCGTGCTGGATGGAGAGCTTTCCTATATGAACCCGGACACAGGACGGCTTGAATTTGCTCCGCTCATTGACCGCTACAAAATGACGAAGGAAACGCGCATTCGCGAAGGCGCGCTAAAATGGCCTGTTCGTTATTATGTGTTTGATTTGCTTTATTATAACGGAGTGGATTTGCGCAGCAAGCCGCTGCTTGAGCGGAAGAGGCTGCTGCAAGCGCTGCTTGAAGATAATGGATTTTTTATGAAGCTTCCATTTGTAGCTGGAAACGGCACACAGCTGTGGAGACGAATTGCCGCTTATGAGCTGGAGGGCATGGCTGGAAAAAGAAGCGATAGCCGATACCTCGCCGGGCGCAGTGCACATTGGCTGAAAATGACGAATGCGGCGTATTCCCGCATACATATGGACTCGGATACGGCTGCATTGCTCTGATTAGGGGCAATGCCTTTTTTTTAATATAAGAATTTATAAGTTTCACCCTTATAATCAGCCTATATTTCACCGTGAAACGGCAGCTTTGCCGTGAGAGGATGGCGACAGCCGTTTACACTTGTGAAGCAGTGCTGCGTTTATATCTGGATTTGTTCCATTTGCCTAGCAAGCGGTCCAGAGCATAGGAAAACAGGAGGCCGATGCTATATCTGACTAAATCAATACCGCTGAAGCCTTGTCCTAGCACAAGACCACCAAGCGTCGTATGCCGAAGATTTCTAATCCAGTCTGCCTGATACAGCTGGCTGAATTCAATGCCGAAGCTGAAGGCCGCGCTGCAAGCGAGTGAAAGGAGCAGGGGACGTTTAACCTGCAGCATGCGAAAGCCGAAGTAAACCATGCTTGCCCATAATATATCGCCAAAATGAGTGACAACGAATGACGGCAGCTGGCCGGAAAAATGCCGCGAGCTATAACCAAGCGTCATCGTAATGAGGACGGCTGCGGCATAATAAACTATTTTTTTAAGCATCGGTTGTTTGTGCTCCATTTCTTCCTGTAACTTTATTTGAATCCATGCATCTGCTTAAACTCTCCAGGTGTACAGCCTACATAAGCTTTGAACAATGTATTAAAATACGTCGGATTTTCAAAGCCGACCTGGCGGGCGATTTCATACAGCTTCATGCCGCCGCCGCGGATGAGCAGCTCCTTGCCTTTATTAATCCGCTCTTTATTGACATATTCCATGGGGCGCAGCTTAAACGTTTTTTTGAAAAGCAGGCATAGATGCTGCGGCGTGACATGCAGCAGCTCCGCCAGCTCGGGCAATGTTATCGGGCGATGCAGGTTCGCCTCGATATAGCGCAGCACAGGATGAAGCCGCTCATTCATCTGCTGCGTGGCCAGACTGCCTTCGGCCAGCTGCTGACGCAGTCCAAGCAGCACGCTATAAATTTGTTTAGAGCCGAGCATGCCAAGGCCCGGCTGCTTCTCTCGCATAAGGCGGAGCATATCGCTCATCATCTCTAAGACAGGGCGCGAGTCGTTAATCGTATAGATGCCAGGGCGAGTCAAGCCTGCCAGCTGGTTTAGCGATTCGGCGAGTGGCCCATCATACGTAAACCAATAAGCTTCCCAAGGCTCTTTGACCGCATGGTAGCTATGGGTTAGTCTGGGAGGGAGGAGGAAACCATCGCCCTGCTTCACCAGAAAACGTTCCTGCTCGATAATAAGCTCGCCTTCGCCCGAGACAACCTGCGTCCACTGGTAGTCGGGATAGCCTTCCGGGCGACGAATGCCCTCCTGATGGTCCCAATGTCCCACACCGGTTACATAGACAGGCAGCTGATAATCCGTCGTCGTCAGCGTCGTATAAATAATTTCATTCATGGGAAGCAGCCCCTCTTAGTTGCTAATGTTCAAATCTTTAAGTAAAATACGAAAATAGTTTAATGATCTTTACTTTTCTAGCTTTTATAATATGAATATTATAACTAATCTTATTCTGAGTTGAAAGAGGTGCCTTCATTGTCAAAGAGCAAATTTACGTATCAGGCTCCAGCTAACGGATATCCAGAGTGGAATAACAACCCTACTATTTTTGAGCTTAATCGGTTGGATGCACATGCAACCCGTATTTCCTATACAAGCACTCAGGAAGCGCTTCAAGGCGAGCGTACAGGCTCCGAGCGTTATGTTTCGCTCAATGGGGATTGGAAGTTTTCCTTTGCGGAAAATGCGGAAGCACGCATCGCTGATTTTTATAAATTGGATTATGACTGCAGCAGTTGGGCTTCGATTCCAGTGCCTAGCCACTGGCAGCTTCAGGGGTATGATTACCCGCAATATACGAATGTGACTTACCCATGGGTGGGCAAGGAGGATATTAAGCCGCCATTCGCGCCTGTTAAATATAATCCGGTCGGTTCCTATGCGACAACCTTTACCGTTCCTGAGGGCTGGGATGAACAGCCTGTGTTTATCAGCTTCCAAGGTGTGGAGTCTGCCTTCTACGTTTGGGTAAACGGTGATCTTGTAGGTTATAGCGAGGATACCTTTACGCCGGCGGATTTTGATTTGACGCCTTATTTGCAGGAGGGTGAAAACAAGCTGGCGGTAGAAGTATACCGTTGGTGCGATGCAAGCTGGCTGGAGGATCAAGACTTTTGGCGGATGAGCGGTATTTTCCGTGAGGTGTACTTGTATACGGCGCCTCAGGTCCATATTTATGACTTCTTCGCTAAGGCGGCGCTGGATGCGAATTATGAAGATGGCGAGCTGACGGTAGAGGTGAAGGTTCGTTTCGAGGAGGAAGCGTCCGAGCAGCAAACGGCTGTAGAAGCGATGCTGTATGATGCCTCCGGCGAGCCGGTTTGGCAGCAGCCGCTGAGTGGAGAAGCGATTCGTCAGGAGAAGGGCGAAACGGTTGCATCCTTAACATTGAATACAAAGCTTGCACAGCCGCTCAAATGGAGCGCTGAGGAGCCGCATTTATATACGCTTGTGCTGTCGCTTAAAGATGCAGAGGGCAAGCTGACAGAAGCCGTTAGCTGCAAAGTCGGTTTCCGCACGTTTGAAATTAAAGACGGCTTGATGCAGATCAACGGTCAGCGCATTCTTTTCAAAGGCGTCAATCGCCATGAGTTTTCCTGCGACACCGGGCGTGCGCTCAGCTACGAGGATATGGTGACCGATATTAAGCTGATGAAATCGCATAATGTCAACGCTGTACGTACTTCGCATTATCCGAACCATCCGCTATGGTATGATCTGTGCGATGAATATGGACTTTATGTTATTGACGAAGTCAATCTCGAAACGCATGGCTCATGGACATATGGGCAAAAAGAGGTCGGAGACGCCGTGCCTGGCAACTTCCCAGAATGGACGGCAAATGTGCTCGACCGCAGTCGCTCCATGCTCGAACGCGATAAAAATCATCCATCGATCGTTATTTGGTCGCTTGGCAATGAATCGTTTGGCGGGGATAATTTCCTGAAAATGGCCGATTATTTCCGTAAGACGGATCCGTCCCGCATTGTGCATTACGAGGGAGTTTTCCATTGTCGCGAAAGCGAAGCGGCTTCGGATATTGAGAGCCATATGTACACAAGTCCAGCAGGCGTAGAAGCCTATGCCAAAAATAATCCGCAAAAGCCGTTTATTATTTGCGAATACAGCCATGCAATGGGCAATTCCTGCGGCGGCTTGTATAAATACTGGGAGCTGTTTGACAAATATCCGATCCTTCAAGGCGCTTTCATCTGGGATTGGATCGATCAGGCTATTCGCACGCAAACACCGGATGGCATTACGTACATGGCCTACGGCGGCGATTATGGCGATAGCCCGAACGATGGCAACTTCTGCGGCAATGGTTTGATTTTTGCTGATCGGACCGTATCCCCTAAGCTGCATGAAGTGAAGGCCTGCTACCAAAACATCAAAATTCATAGCCCGAACTGGGAAGCTGGAACGGTGCGCGTCGACAATAAAAATCTGTTCGTATCGCTGGATGCGTACGAGCTGCACTGGAAGCTGAACAGCAACGGCATTATTATGCAAAAAGGCGTGCTGACCGTAGACATTGCAGCGGGCGCCTCTGCCGAGCTAGCCATTCCGTTCCAAATGCCGACAGAAGCAGGTCTGAATGAAGAAATTACGCTTACGGTAAGAGCTGTGCTTAAGAAAGCTACGCCATGGGCGGAGCAAGGACATGAGGTGGCCTTCGGTCAATTTATCGCGCCTGCACTGCCTGTCTCGCCTGTTGCTGTAGAGATTGCATCGCCGCAGTATGGTGCAATAGCGGTTGAAGCTGTATCTAATGGAGCCCTTGTGTTATCGGGAGAAGGCTTTGACATACGCTTCAATCAGGCGAGCGGCGAGCTGGAGTCCTACCAAATTGGCGGTTCTGAGCTGCTGTCTTCGCCGATTGTCCCGAATTTCTGGCGTGCATACACGGATAATGACCGTGGAAATGGACATGTCGAGCGCTGTGCGCCTTGGCAGGCTGCCTCGAAGGAGCGCCAATTGATCCGCTTCAGCTGGGAAGCGCTTGGAGATCGCGTGAGAGTAAAATCGCAATACCGCTTAAGTGCCGCTGCTGAGACACGCTGCGAGCTAGCTTATACGATTTACGGTGATGGGCTGATTGAAGCTGAGCTGCTGCTGCAGCCTGGTGAAGGCTTGCCGGAAATACCAGAAATCGGCCTGCTTTTCACAATGAATGAAACGTTTGATTCTATTGCTTGGTATGGCAATGGCCCACATGAATCATATTGGGACCGTCAAACAAGTGCGCGGCTTGGACGTTTCGGCGGCAAGGTGAAGGATCAACTTATGCCTTACATTCGTCCACAGGAATGCGGCAACAAAACCGAAGTGCGCTTCGCAGCAGTAACCGATGCAAACGGAAGCGGCATTTCGCTTCAGGGCGAGCCGCGCTTCGAATTAAATGTGCTGCCTTATACAGCTGATGAGCTGGAAGGGCATGATCATCCTTACAAGCTGCCTGTGAGCGATAAAACAGTCGTTCGCGTCAATTATCGTCAAATGGGCGTTGGCGGAGACGACAGCTGGGGAGCGCGGGTTCATCCGGAATATACGCTTCCAGCGAATCGCGACTATCGTTTCCGCGTCTCGCTGCGCGGACAATAATTAAGGACAAACGCTAGGATTGCTTTGTGTTAAACCTATAGCTACGATACGGCAAACTGCCGCTATGACCGATCAGGTCGCAGCGGCAGTTTTTTTGCATTTAGCGGGCGTATTTGAAGGGAAGAGGATAACCAGGTATAACAAAAGTGTTGACTAAAACCAAACGAAATAATATTATGTCTAAATAATAGGCAAACGTATTTTAATTTTGTCTAATAAAAAACTAGGGGAGTTGCA
Source organism: Paenibacillus sp. R-74696 (assembly GCF_055814915.1). Lineage (NCBI taxonomy): Bacteria > Bacillati > Bacillota > Bacilli > Caryophanales > Paenibacillaceae > Paenibacillus > Paenibacillus sp. R-74696. The sequence continues at coordinate 396,960 of NZ_JBPULM010000017.1, read as the reverse complement.
AGAATGTTTAGTAATCGTTTTTTTCGTACGATCATCCTGTCCAGAATTTTGCTCCAATTGGGTATTTGGATTAGGAACTTTGCGATCTTGCTGTATGTGACGGAGGTCACGAACAATGATCCCTCAGCAGTATCGCTTATTTCAGTGGCAGAGTTTGCGCCGATTTTTGTATTTGCCATCATTGGCGGCACGTTTGCTGACCGCTGGAAGCCTAAACGGACGATGATAAGCTGTGATTTCTTGTCCGCTTTTTCCGTCCTTGGCGTATGGGTCGCATTGTTTAGCGGCTCATGGAAAGGACTGCTGCTGACGACGCTGGTTTCGGCCGTGCTTTCGCAGTTTTCCCAGCCCTCTGGCATGAAGCTGTTCAAGCAGCATGTGCCAGAGGATCAATTGCAAGCCATGATGGGGATGTATCAGACAGTTATGGCTGTCTTTATGGTCATTGGGCCGCTGCTCGGGACATTTGTGTATCAGCATTATGGCATCGAGGTGGCGATTGTTGCTGCAGCTATACTATTTTGCGGATCAGCAGCTATATTGATGCTGCTGCCGCGAGATGCCGAGCCTGAGCGCACACGGCAGGCAGCAAGCTTCAGACGTGAGCTTACAGCGGGACTTCATTATGTTTGGGGCCAGCATGCGCTGCGTTCCTTGGGTATTACGTTCGCGGCAATTGGCCTCGCTTCTGGGCTTACCCAGCCGCTATCTTTGTTTATTGCCATTGATAATTTAGGACAGGATAAGTCGTTTTTACAGTATTTGTTAGTGGTTAGCGGTGCAGCTATGCTAGTTGGCGGTGGGGTGGTTATGTCAATCGGAAAAAAGGCAAGTCCGCGCAGGCTGCTCCTATTCGGCTTGTCGGCAAATGCACTGGCTACGCTGGGCACCGGCTGGTCGGAGAGCATCCCGCTAACTTTTGCGCTGATCATGCTAGGCGGCTTCTGTGTTCCGATTATTCAGGTGGGCATTAACACCATTATTCTTCAAAACACCGATGCTGCCTTCATCGGTAGGGTCGGAGGAACGATTACGCCCATGTTTACTGGCATGATGGTCGTCGGAATGTCGCTATCCGGCGTATTAATGGCTGCATGGACGCTGCCCATTGTTTTCAGCTTAAGCGCAGTCATATTCGCCATTGCGGTGTTTACAGTTAAACTCGGGAGCGGGGCAAGGACAAGCAGCGCTAAAGCAGCGCCGCAGGTGTGAAAATACATCTTGAATCGCTGAATTATGGTAAAATAAAGCGATCACACGCTTTTTTGGGGAAGGATACCGTATGCTTTATTATTTTGCAGCGCTGCTTGCCGCTGCTTCGCTGCTGCTGCTGACAAATCCGCGGAGCGAGTCGAATCGCTGGGCCGCTTTCTTTCTTGGATTTGCGTCTATAGGCGGGCTGGCTGATACACTGGCCGCAGGAGAAATGAATGTATTAGCTCATCTCGTTCAATTGATGAATCACACGTTTACACCTTATGGCGTGCTGGTGTTCAGCATCGTTTATTCCGATAAAGTGGCAAATGCAAGGGTGCGCCTGCTGCTTAAAGGGCTGCTGCTGCTTCCGGTAGTCGGCATGCTGTCCATAACGCCGATTGCGCCGAGGCTGGAGCTGGATTACCCGATATTGCTAGCCTGGACAGCTCCTTATTATTTAGCCTCCTGCTATTTGCTACTGGTCTCGCTATGGAGTGAGGAAAATAGCCGCCGGAAGCGAAATCGTTTTATAATTGCCCTTATTATGGTACCGACACTGCTGGCCGTGCTTATCCTTATCAATGTAGCGAATGTCATTTCGCCTGCCTTCGATTATTTCCGTTATATTTCGCTCTTCATCTTTTATTCGCTTACGGTAGCCGTATTGTGCACATTTGCTTATGGCGTGCTCGGTGTCAAGCTGCGTTTCGAGCGTGATCAATGGGAAAGCACTCGCAAGGCGGTCAGCTCCGGGACGACGATACTTAATCATACGATTAAGAACGAAATTGGAAAAATTGCGATCAGTACGGAAAATTTAAAAAGTGAGCTGTCTGCCGGGTCGCCTGAGGCAGCGGAGCAGCTGCGAATCATTGAAACGGCTTCCAGCCATATGCTTGCGATGGTAACGAGCATCCACAGCCAAACCAGAAGCATTGTGCTTCGCGAGCAGCCAGTCCGTTTGGATGAGCTTGTGGAGCGCTGTTTGCAGCAGCAGCCGCTTGAAGGCAGGCCGATTCAGCTCAAGCTGCATTCGTTATGCAGGCCGACCGTGCTGGGTGATCCGCTTCATTTGCTGGAAGCATTGAATAATCTAGTGCAAAATGCGATTGAAGCAATTCCAGAAGGAACAGCTGGAGAAGTAAAGGTGACGCTGAGCTGGCACAAAAAAGCGGTGCGTCTCCTTGTGAGCGACACAGGCAAAGGGATGACTGAGGAGCAGCTGAAGCAAGCGCTGGAGCCTTTTTATAGTACGAAAAATCGCAGCCGCAACTTTGGACTGGGACTCGCTTATGTGTATAATGTCGTACATCAGAGCGGCTGGACGATCGAGCTTTCCAGCGTTATTAATGAAGGGACAGAAGTGCTGCTGCATGTTCCTGCCCGCAAAGTGATGGAAATCAAGGAGGGAATGGGATGAGCCATATTCGGGTGCTGCTCGTAGAGGATGATCCCGATTGGGTGAAGGCGATGACGTTATTTTTAAATAAAGAAGCAGATTTGCTCGTCGTGGGGGCGGCATCAACTGCGGAGGAAGCGTTGAGTCTCGCTCGAACCTTGTCGTTTGATGTCGCACTTCTCGACATTCAGCTCGCTGATCACCAGCAGAACGGCATTTATACGGCGGTCGAGATGCATCGCATTCATTCCGCGAAAATCATTATGCTGACCTCCATGAGCGAAGAGGACATCATGACCCAGGCGTTCACGGCAGGAGCGATCAACTATATTGAAAAGACCAACTTTCGCCAGCTGCCGGAAGCGATCCGCAGTGCTTATCATCATCCTGCACCGATGGAAGCGCTGCTTAAGGAATTTGCCAGGTTAAAGCGCGAGGAACAACTAAAGGATTTAACCTCCGCAGAACGGGAAGTATTCGAGCTGATTGAACAGGGCTACACGCAGACGCAAATCGAGCAGAAGCTGTATAAGGCGGAGAGCACGCTGAAAAATCAAGTGAACAAACTGCTCAAGAAGCTTGGCGTCCGCAGCCGCAAGGAAGCGGTGGAGAAGGTGCGGCGCAAAGGGCTGACCGTTGGTATGGAGGAAAATAAAGAATAACCATATAAGTAAGGGGAGGGTACTACGATTTGTAGTACCCTTTTTCGTATGCCCGCTACAAAAGTTAGCACTGATCAAACGCTGCTTTTCTTACTACAATGAAGGAAAGAACGGAGGGGCATCATGCAGGCACCTAGAAAAAAACGACCGGGACGAGCGCTGCTGCTCGTTGATGGACAATGCCAGCTGTGCAGTAAAATCTCGCAATTCGTTATTGCGCGTGATCAGGCAGCCTATTTTCGCTTTGCTGCTCTGCAATCGCCTGCAGGGCAATATGTGCTGGAAGCTTATTTGCTGCCTTCGGGCGACTTGGACACCTTTATTATGATCGAGGATGGCCGCTGCTACACAAAAACGGAAGCAGCACTGCGCGTCCTGCGGCAATTAAAGGGGCTTTGGCCGCTATTCTATGTTCTAAGGGTTGTTCCTGCTTTACTGAGAAACGTTGTTTACGATTGGATTGCCGCTAAGCGTTATGGCTGGTTTGGACAGGTGGAGCATTGCTTGCTTCCAAACGCTGATCAGCAAAGCCTTTTAATAGAAGAAAGAGAGGAGGCGGCTTCCTATATCAAATAAGCGGAGAGATAGGTCGATTTATGTCGAAACAACGATCCGTACGGATTTGGATACGCTCTGGAATTACACACAAATTCCAAGCAAGCATGTACAGTGGGATATGCGTTTTACAGCCATTGAATATTTGCCCCGCCGCACGGAAGAGGAAATTCAGAGGTTTCATTACCAAACACGCATCGGTTTTGGACTTGCAATAGCGGGCACAGGGGCGACTCGTGCAGGATGGCTGGAAAAGGAAGAAAGGCAATCCCGCCTGTCCACCCTCTCCTTCAGTTCGGAGCAAAAGCTGTCGCTGATCAGCAAGGGGAGAGGCTACTGGCAGTATACCGAGCGCGGAGAGGACGTTATTTTTCTCACCCGCTATGATTATAAAACACGCTTTGGCGCTGCCGGAAAAGCTTTCGATCGCCTTCTATTTCGCCCGCTATTCGGGTGGGGAACCGCATGGAGCTTTGATGTGCTCAAAATATGGCTGGAGCAGCATATTCCGCCTGCGGCAACGATTCAGCGCGCACTCATTCATTATGTGAGCCTGGCGCTGCTTGCTGTACTATGGCTTTATCAGGGCATCGTGCCCAAGCTGCTCTACCCGGAGACAGGAGAGCTTGCGCAGCTGCAAGCCTCGGGGCTATTTTCAGGCTGGGAGGAGCAGGCTCTCGTATTTCTCGGGCTCGGTGAAGCGGCGCTGGCGATTATTTGGGTTGTGTTTCATCGTTTTTCAATGATTTATTGCTTGCAGTTGACACTGCTTCTGCTGCTGCCAACGATTGCTTTGGCAAACAGCCCGGAGCTGTTGCAAGCTTCCTATAATCCGGCTACGATAACGCTCCCGATGATTGGCCTGTGCTTTGCGGCATGGCGGACCTGCAATGGACTGCCTGATGCGTCACGCTGCTTACGTAAACCTAAGGTGAAAGCTTAATAACAGAGAGGGGACAGTTACGATGGCTTCGATTTATGAGCAGGTGTTAGGAGCAGACTTTGCTAGGCTGCATCCGCGTATTCAAGAACGGTTTGGCTTCAGCAGTACGGATGGCATGGCTTCAATTGGAGAAGGCGTCATGGAAGAAATTTGGTACAGCAAGCGGGTTGCCATCCCGCTTTACATCGGCAGCTCGCGCCATATCATGTTCCCGCAGGGTGGCAGCCAAATTCCGTTTACGATTGGGAATTATGCTTATGCGGACCAATTCGGCCGGGAAACGGTAACATGGATCAGAACCTTCAAATTTCCGCAAAAAATACGAAGATTCGACGATACGATGATTTATAGTCGAAAACATGAAAAAATTGTCGATTACCTTGGGACGAAGCAGCATCTGGCTGTAGACCTTGATATTTATGCCGTACCGGGTGGAGGCATTCGCATCCGTTCTGGCCAGCAGCGCTTCTATGAGCGCTTCTTGCAATTCCGCTTTCCTAGACTGCTGACGGGCGAAGCCGATGTGACGGAATGGTATGATGATACGCTGGATAAATACCGGATCTCGGTTCAGGTGAACAATCCGCTGCTTGGTACGATTTTTCGCTATTCGGGCTCCTTCCAGGCTTATTTCATCGATACCGGCAAGCAGCCGATTCCGCTTGATGCGAAGCCCTTGCGCGAGGAACGCAGGGAGTAGATTCACAACTTGTTCAAAGTATGAATGCGTATTTCGCCCGCCATGCTGGTATGATTAGGAGGTGTTTGAAGATCATTTCGCCAGGAGGTAACACAGATGTCAACCCATACAATGAAAACAGCGATCGGCCGGCTGCGCCTGTTCGGCATAACGGAAGGGATTTCGTTTTTAGTGCTGCTCTTTATTGCCATGCCGCTAAAGTACGGCGCAGGCATTGACGAGGCGGTTGCGATTACAGGGATGCTGCATGGCTGGCTGTTTGTTATCTATCTTATCGGCATAGCCAACGCGTTTTTCGTCAAGCAATTATCCTTCTTTCATTCTTTTTTGGCAGTCCTTGCTGCTTTTGTACCCTTTGGCCCATTTTTATTGGATCGCAAGCTGCGTTAACAGACGTATATGTGACAGATGTCTCAATGGTTTAGGCAGTCTGGAGCCCCGTAATTGGGGCGCCAGACTTTTTCTTATGTTGCGTGGACTTTCAGTAAAATTTTTTTGAAAAACGGTGTCTTAAGCACTAGTACGATTAAACCTAGATATGCTATGGTATTTCTATGATTCATCCGGCTCCCCACAAATAATCAAGAAGTATTTTTTGGAAATTCATCCAAAAGAAGAGGATTTCGCCAAATCGTGTGGAAACTTACTTAACCAGTATTTGAGACATGACGAATAAGAATCCGAGGTAAATGAATGCAAAATTCAGTATTTTTCAAAAGTGTGATTAACTCTGATTCGATCTTGGATTCTATTGGGTTGTTAGGACAATACCTGGAGACATTGATCGGTTGCCAGCATATTTGTTTGTTGCTGCCGCACGATAATGGGCGAAATGAGCTTATACCATATTCTTTCAAAATCAATCAAACGGATCTGAAGCTTCTGCAGCAAATGGCGATAGACACCGATTTATTTTCAGACATGTCCTCGGGCATGCGCCTCTGTATAAAGATGAGCAGCGCCAAACCTGCGATTAAACTCCTGTCCATGACAACTTTCCAATCGCTATATACCTTTCACCTAAACCGTTCTGTCTATGGCGCGATTTTATTGTGCTTCCGTTCTGAGGTCCAATTGACAGACGAGCAGCTTCATATCTGCCAGATGGTTACAATGCAAATGGAACAGTTAATCGAGAAAATATATTTTCGCAAGCAGGTGTTGAAGCAGCAATCCTACGAGAATTTGGTCAACACTTTGCGGATGAAGGATGGCTTTACGCTTAATCACTGTTATAATGTGGCCTTCTACGCTTCTTTGCTGGGCGCCAAAGTAGGGGTAGATGCTGAGCAGCTGGAGCAGCTCAAAATCTCGGCACTGCTGCATGACATTGGAAAAATCGCCATACCGGACTCGATACTGCTCAAGCCTGATCGACTGACGGAGGATGAATTTTCAGTTATTAAACAGCATCCTGCAATCGGATACGAGCTGCTCAAGGATTTGCCTGATGTTCAGAAAATATTGCCTGTCGTACGCTGGCATCATGAGCGTATTGACGGCAGTGGCTATCCGGACGGTCTCAGCGGGGATGAAATTCCTTTGCTCGTGCGAATTGTCAGTCTGGCAGACGCCTTCGACGCTATGACCTCTACGAGAGTATACCGGCATTCCCTTCCTGTCTTCGAGGTTCGGAGGCAGCTGGAAATCAACGGAGGGAAGCAGTTTGACGGGCGGCTTGTAAAAGCATTTTTGCAAATGCTTGATGATCATATGATAATGGACAGATTGGTTTGGGATGAGTGATTTTATAGTGAAGAAGGTTGGGGACATATATGCGCAAGAGAGTTTTTATTGTCGACGATGAGCCTCACAACATCCATATACTCCGTGTTTTCTTGACATCGCTGAATTATGATATTTATGTAGCCGAGAACGGCAGGCAGGCGGTGGAAATGATTGACGCTGTTGCGCCGGACTTGATTTTACTGGATGTTATGATGCCGGATTTGTCGGGATTTGAGGTTTATAAACGCTGGCTGGACAAAGATGATTTTGATGTGCCGATCATTTTTCTGTCTGCCAATGTGCAGAAGAAGGCAATGCTGGAAGGCCTTCAGCTTGGCGCATTTGATTATTTAACCAAGCCTTATGATCTTGATTTGCTCGAGATGAAGGTGTCGATTGCCTTACAGCAAAAAATGAAGCTGACGAGCTTGAAAAAGGATAATGAGCAGCTTGCAGAGCTAGCTTATGTGGACGCGCTAACGGGACTTTACAACCGTACATATTTGGAAGTCGTAGCCCAGCAAATTAAAGACGGAGAAAAGCATTATGAGTCCGTCCTGATGATTGACATGGATAATTTTAAAACGATCAATGATACTTTCGGTCATATGATTGGCGACCAGACGCTTCGCGACATTGGAAACATCCTTTTCCAGGTGCTGACTCCTTATGTGCATGTGACTTTCCGTTATGGGGGAGACGAGTTTCTCGTTATTTTGCAGGATAGAGGGGCAGCGCTCATGGCGGCGGAAGCCATTATTGCCGCTGTGGATCAAATGCAGGTCGGCCATCCTTCCCAAAAGCAGATTCAAGTTTCCGTTAGCATCGGAGTGTCTCACAGCTTAGACTCCAGCACCCTTCATCAGATGATATCGCAAGCGGACTCTGCATTATTAGGCTCGAAACGAGGCGGCAGGCACCAAATAACAGTGAATTAATCTACGATGAATGGATGATGTGAAGTGATGGAATTAAAGAGCTTCAAGAAGCTATTTCATATGACCAAAATTATCAATTCGCAATATGAGCAGTCTGAAATTTTGCAAGTGTTCGTTGATGCAATAGCAAGTGAAATTACCCAGGCCGACCTAGTTGGCTTTTTTCTCAAGCAGCCAGATGGAACGTACAAGGGCTACAAAGGCAATAAAATGCCTGTTGATATAACCGAGTTAATCATTGATCCATCCAAGGATGCTTTCGTACACGATATTATGCAAAATCGGACAATTGGCTATATTCCTGATACGAGCAAAGACAATCGCATTGACGATGCGAAAAAAAATCTGCTGAGCATCAAGTCGATTCTGGGGATTCCGGTTATTGTCGATGATAAAATATTCGGGCTTGTGTTCGTTCATGACTTTGGCAAGCCAATGAATTTAACACAGGAGCAGATGGACGTAACAGAAGCGTTCGTCAATATGGCCAGTGTGGCGATCCGCAATTTGCAAATGTTCGAGCAGTCGCAGGAGCTGCTGGAGAAGCAGCAATTGCTGCTTGATGCAACGAAGTCGCTGTCCAAGTCGCTGTCCGTGCGTGAGGTTTTAAAAACCTGCTTTTATTATATGCAGCGTGCCAGCGGCTCGGATGATGTTGCCCTTCATCTGTTCAATGAGAAGGATCGGACAGTCGAGCCCTTCCATCTCTCTTCTCTGAATGTGAAGGAAGAGGACTGGCGCGGGAAGCATCGCGATGTGATCAAGCTGAGCATCGACAATGACAAGCTGTTTTACGAAGTCATTATGCACAAACGGGCGATCTTCATTCCGGACGTTTTTGCGGACGAGCGCCCTAATCATACAGCATGTGAGATGTTCGGAATTAAAAGCTTGCTCGCTATTCCGCTAGTGGCCAAGGGCAGCGTATTTGGTATTATTGCGATTCCATCCATTCATAAGCCTACAGAGTACGAGGAAGGCAAAATAGAGTTTTGCCATTCCATTGCCGACGTAACTGCTACGGCTTTGTCTAATGCCCTGCATACTGAGCATTTGGATCAGGCAGTAAGTGAACGCTCGATGGAGCTGCAGCAGGCGAACTTCAAGCTGGAGGGGCTTGTCAAGGAGCTGGAATACTTAAATGAGCTCAAAAATGATTTCATTGCAACGCTGTCCCATGAACTGAGAACGCCAATCACTGCAATCAAGGGCACCGTCGATATATTGGGCAAAGGGCTGCTTGGCCAATTAAACGATGCGCAGCATGATTTGCTCGATACGGCGGGCAGGTCCATTGAGCGTTTATTGAACCAGGTAAATGAGCTGCTTGATTTTGCCAAGATGGAAAATGGGAAATTTGAGCTCTGCTATAAGGTTGTTGATTTCAATGATTTAATTCATGAGGCCGCACGGATTGTCCAGTCGCTGGTCAATAAGAAGAAAATCAACCTGGAAATAGAAATTGAAGAGACGGCCGATATGATTATTCAGGCGGATCGGGAACGAATTTTGCAAATATTGCTGAATTTGCTGTCCAATTCGGTGAAATTCACGCCACAGCAAGGGCAAATTACGATTCGCGCTTCCTCCGACGATGATCATTTAAAGCTGGAAGTCTGCGACAATGGCATCGGCATACCGCTTGAGAAGCAAAAAAACATTTTCACGAAATTTTATCAGGTTAATAATCAAATTAATGGTACGGGGCTGGGTCTTGCTATCTCCAAGCAGCTGATTGAGCTGCATGGCGGTCAAATCTGGTTTAATAGCAATGAAGGAGCAGGCTCTATATTCACGTTTATGCTGCCAAAAAGGGGGCAGAGATAATGCGTGCTATCGAAGCGGGTCTGCGCTTTTTAATCAAGCAAGGGGTTAAACATATATTTGGCATTCCTGCTGGTTCGATAAATGCCCTTTATGATTGTTTATATGATTTGCCAGAGCTGCAGGCAGTAGTAGCCAAGCATGAGACGAGCTCCGGCTATATGGCGGCAGCTTATGCGCGCATCACCGGCATGCCGTCGGTATGCGTAGGCTCCAGCGGTCCGGGCGCTACTAATTTGGTGACACCAGCAGCCAATGCATGGAAAGAGAAGCTGCCGGTCATCTTTATCTCCGGCTCGGTGCCGTCGCCTAAGCTTGGCAAAGGAGGCGCACAGGAGCTCGGAGCTGATCCGATTTTTGCTCCTGTCACGAAGCTCAGCCGAATGGTAATGAATGCTGAAGAGCTGCCGGGAGCTATTGCTGAGGCGTATTGGACGGCGATTAGCGGGGTTCCAGGACCGGTACATCTGTCCATACCGATCGACCTGCAGATGACCGATATAGGGGATATGGTGCTGCCTGAGCTGCCGTCGCTACTGGAGCAGCTGGCTCTGGTAGACAAAACGCTCATGGATGCGACATTGGAAGCGGTGCTGCAAGCTGGCGAGCGCGGGGCCTTATTGCTCGGTCATGGAGCGAAAAGCGCCCAGGCTGAAGTGCTCGCATTTGCGGAACAGACAGGCTGGATGGTCGCCACGACACCGCGGGGAAAGGGAGCTTTCCCTGAAGACCATCCGCAATCGCTTGGCGTCTATGGCCTGTCCGGCAATGATAAAGCAATTGAATTTCTAAACAGCGATGGCCATAAGCTTATTATGGTACTGGGCTCAAGCCTTGGCGAACTTGCCACCTGCAATTGGGAAGCGAGACTGACGGCGGGCAAGCAGCTCGTTCATATCGATTTTGATGAGCAGGAGCTTGGTCGCTGCTACGAAGCGGACTTCGCCCTGCACGGTGAGATTGCTCCTGTAATGCGCCAACTGAGCGCGGGGCTTGCGCAGGCAGGAATCGGCTTGAGCGCAGGGCGGAAAATGCTGCTGGAGCAGCTGCATTTTGCCCGCTTAGAGGCGGCGGCCGATGCTTTGGAGATGGAGACGTGGAATACACGTACTGCGATTCGTATGCTTGGGGCAAACGCGCCAGAGCAAACCCGCTTTTACATCGATATTGGCGAGTTCATGACATATTCCATTCAAAATTTGCTCATTCGTGAGCAGCAGCAATTCGATATTAATATTAATTTTGGCGGTATGGGCTCAGGCATAGCGGGCTCGCTAGGTGCAAAGCTCGCGGAGCCTGAGCGTCCAGTCCTTTGCATCACGGGGGACGGCTGTTTTTTCATGCATGGCCTTGAAGTCATGACAGCAAAGGAATACGGCCTGCCAATCGTTTTCGCTGTCATTAACAACGCCCGTCTGGGCATGGTCTATCATGGTCATATGCTGCAATACGATCGCTGTCTCAGCGATTTCTCGCAGCAGCGCGTCAGCATTGCAGCAGTCGCCCAGTCGCTTGGCATTCGCCATATGCAAGTCGAGTCTGTGGAGCAGCTTCAAGCCGAGCATGTTCAGCAGTGGTTTGCCGAAGGCGTAAGTGGACCTATCGTCGTAGAAATTGTCGTGGATGGCAATGAAATTCCGCCAATGGGCGAACGAGTAAAGTTTTTGCAAGGGGCGACGTATTAAAGCTTCAACCAGGGAGCCCGCTATTATAATAATAAAGCCTGAGAAGGCTGTCACATGATGGTGACGGCCTCCTCAGGCTTCTTTTTATGCAAATCTATGGTGATCGATGTTCGTTAAATTTTAAACTTTTTCACTTCTTCAAACAATGCATTGGCATGCTGTGTCAGCTCATTCGAACGTTCGGAAATATTCGAAATAAACTCAAACTGCTCCTGCGTTGAGGAAGCAACTTCTTCCGTCGAAGCCGCGCTTTGCTGCGACATGGCGGCAACACTTGCAATGACTTCAGAAATTTTGCCGGCATTATCATCAAGCTCCGCCGTCGAGACGGAGACGGCTCGAATGTGGCTGCCAATTCCATCGATGGATTGCCTAATCCGCTCGAATGAATCCCGCGTCTCATTAACCGCTGTTACCTGCTGATCCACAAAACCTTCCGCATGGGACACCTCGCTTACGCTCTGACGGCTTGCTGCCTGGATTTCGTCCAGCAGCACAATGATGTCTCCAGCGGAGCCGGAAGACTGCTCAGCAAGCTTCCTGACCTCATCTGCCACCACCGCAAACCCGCGTCCATTCTCGCCAGCCCGTGCTGCTTCAATAGCCGCATTCAAGGCGAGCAAATTGGTTTGGGAGGCGATGCCGCGAATAACACCGACGATGACTTCAATTTTTTGCGATTTATCGGCAAGGAGGGCGATAGACTCGCCAACGCGATCAATCGACTTGCGATTGTCCGCGGCGAGCTTCACCTGATGGTCCACGGCCTGCAGGCCTTCCTGCATCGCCATTCCTGCTTCATTCATCATCGCAACGGATTGTTCCACACTGTGGCTGATGCCTCGGGCAGATTCACTCATTTCAGACAGCCGCTCTGAGCCTGCATAGACAGAATCGGCTTGCGAGCTGGAGCCTTTGGCCAGCTCTTCTGTAGCCAAGGCGATTTGCTGAGATATTCGCTGCGTATTATTCGTATGTTCGTCCATTTCAACGGAGACGCTGTGAACCTGGCCCGCAGATTCGGCAACCTGCTTGAGCAGAGCGCTTAATTTATCTGACATGAGATTAAAGGCTGTGCCCAGCTCAGCAAATTCATCCTTGCCTTTAATGGAGACCCTGCCCGTAAAATCGCCTTCCGACATTTGCTGGGACGTTGCCCGCAGCCTATGCAGCGGCTTGGCGAATTGCGTGGCAATAAAGTAAGAGGCAGCCATGACGATAAGCAAGGTAGCTAAAATAATGATCATATATTGATTGCGGAGCTTGAAATAATCAGCAAAAGCAAGCTTTTCCGAAATGACTGAGCCTACAATCCAGCCGGTGCTTGGTATTTGGTTGTAGTAAAGCAAATAGTTTTCACCTTCAAAGCTGAAGGACTGCTGGCCGATCACATTGGCTTGCATGCCTACAAGGAGCGGCTTCAGCTCGATATTTTCCGCGGCGGACGTATTTACCTGCTGTTCATCAGGATGAGCCAAAATCATGCCCTTCTTATCCAGCAAAAATGCATAGCCGAGCCCGTCCAAATTGATTTTACCTACCGTTTCCGTAATGGTCGAAAGCAGGAGGTCACCTGCAACGATGCCTTTAATACCGCCATTTTTTTCGTTTACCGGCATTGCAATCGATACGGCATATTGTTTAGACATCATATCTTGGTACGGATCGGAAAAGATGAGCTTGCTGGCTTGCTTTGCCTCCATATACCATGGACGCTGGCGAGGATCGTAATCCGCATCTGGTGTCCAGTCAGAGCCATTCATAAATGTGCCATCCGATTCGTAGCCAAAGTAAAAGTCGGACATGCTTTCCTTATTCGTACCAAGGTTCATAATTGAAAAGTAATTTTCAGTAAGCTCGCCCTCTGGTATGCCTTCCTGAATAACAAAGCCGAGCGTTTCAACTACTTTCGCATTGCTGCTTAGCCAGCTGTCCAGTTGGTTAGCAGCGGAAGCCATCGTGCCTACGAGCTGGGCATTTACCCCACGAGAAGCCTGTTTCTCAATGTGATAAAGCCCAACCACGACTAATGGGGTGGCTGCAAAAATAACCGTTAGCACAAACATCAACATTAATTTCATTTTGAGTTTCATTCAATCACCCCTATAGAATTAGCAAATTTGTGAATCTGTTACTTAAGGACTATATCGTCAAATCAATTTATAATTTTAAGACTAATGATAAGATGATACTGAATTTTACTAAAATTTTACGATAGAACTGTAGAAAAGGATAATTGTCCCATTTTTAGATCGCTTATAGCGTATTCTTGCTGTTGGTAAGGGGGCATATTGGACAAAACTGCCGCATACCTATAAAGTGGGAGCGAAGTTTCAAGCCACTTGAAGAGGAGAAGCCGGAACGAAGGAGCATTTTGAACAGCAATGGAGGTATGAAAATGAGCGCTGAGCTACTCATTCAATTACTCGTGCTTGTCATCATGATCATCGGGCTGGCGAACAAATCGGGAGACTCCTGAAAGCACAAAGCTTATGGAGGAAGGAAAGCCGGAGCATGCGAATGTGCAGCTCCGGCTTTTTGGCGTGTTTATCGGCTAGCTCGCAAGGACAACGGGGAAGACTTGCTTTCCTAACCGAAAGGTTATATACTTACAAATATAAAGTTACAATATAACTTGAAAGGGTGTTTATGATGAACGTAAAAGGAATCCATCATCTATCTGCCATGACAGGCAGCGTATCCTTAAACTACAACTTCTACACGCAAGTGCTTGGCATGCGACTGATTAAAAAAACAGTAAATCAGGACGACACATCTGCTTACCATCTCTTTTATGGCGATGAAAGAGGCAATCCGGGTACAGAATTGACGTTTTTCGATTTTCCCGGCATTGGCAGCAACCGCCCTGGCGTAAGCAGCATATCCGGCACTTCCCTGCGGGTAGCGAGCGACAAGGCGCTGGAATATTGGCTCCAGCGCTTTGACCAGCATGAGGTTAAGCATTCAGAAATAACATCGTTTGCCGGGCGCAACGTTATCTTTTTTGAAGATCCAGAAAGGCAGCAGCTTGCCCTTGTATCTGATGAAACGAACAGCGGTGTTGCAGCCGGAACACCTTGGGATCGCAGCCCAGTGCCGGTAGAATACGGGATTACAGGTCTCGGCCCTGTAAAACTGACTGTTCGCAAGCCTGATTCAACCGTTGCTGCTCTCAAGCTGCTCGGCTTCAAAGAAACAGGGCGCGTTCCTGCCCTCGACGAAGGACAGGATGATATTATCATTATGCAGGCTCATGAGGGCGGCTCGGGCTCTGAAGTACAGGTAGAGCCGCGCAGCGATTTATCGGTTGCTGGCCTTGGCAAAGGCGGTGTTCACCATGTAGCTTTCCGTGTAGAGGATAAGGAAGAGCTTATGGCGTGGATCGACGTACTGAATAAGGCAGGCTTGCAAAACTCCGGCTTCGTGGAACGCTACTACTTCCGTTCGTTATATTTCCGCGAGCCGAATGGCATTTTGTTTGAATTGGCTACAGACGGTCCAGGCTTCGTAACGGACGAGCCTTTCGAGACCCTTGGCGAATCGCTTGCGCTTCCTCCGTTTCTGGAACCGCGCCGCGAAGCCATCGAAGCGCGGCTTAAACCCATTGATACGACGCTTAAGGCTTAAGTACTAACGAAATGAGGCTTGCCGAGTTGTCATTGTTCTCCAAATTCTTTTATACTAATGTATAAAGCGAACGGAATGGGGGGAAAGGCTTTGAAGCTGACTGAAAATGCGGTACTAATCATTGACGAGGAAGATGTTTCCGGTATGTATTGTTATCGCGACCGTGACGGTATAGAATTCATTGATGGCTTTAAATTTGAATTGCAGCTTCAGGATATTGTCGTTAAGCAGGGAAGCATTGCCTCTGTGCAGTTTCCAGAAGAATTGTACAATCAACCTGAAGATATCAAGCAGGCTGTATATACGGCGATTAAGGAATTGGAGCGAGAAAATGGGTAATTACTTGCCCAAAACCTAATAATCACGAAAATAATTTATTAGGTTGGATGGAGCATTCGGAAGCATTTCCGGATGCTCTATTTTATTTTGCGTGTAAAACGGGGATTGACATTTCAATGCGGTCTATCTATTATTATACCCATAGGGGTATATGTACCCGATATTTGTATCATCAAATTTATGGAGGTTTTTCTATTGCCGCAAGTAGACGAAATTAAAGCGAATTATCAGCTCGATTGCAAAGGACTTGCCTGCCCGCTGCCTATTGTACGCACGAAAAAAGCAATGAATGAGCTAGCAGAGGGGCAAGTCATAGAAGTCCAGGCTACTGACAAAGGCTCTCTAGCGGATCTCCAAAGCTGGGCACGTACGGTAGGTCATCATTATTTAGGTACTGTTCAACAGGGCGATGTACTGAAGCATTATTTGCGGAAGCTTAGTTCAGGCGAAACGGGAGACACAGCTGATTTTGCTATAACCATTAGCAACGAAGAGCTGGAGCGATTGCTTGTAGAGGACAGCGGCTTGGTGCTCCTAGACGTACGAGAACCCGCTGAATATGCCTTTGGCCACATAAAGGGCGCAGTATCGCTGCCGCTTGGCGAACTGGAGCAGCGCTTAGAAGAGCTTGACCAAGCCCAAACCATTTATATGATTTGCCGCTCCGGCGTTCGCAGCGGTCTCGCTTGCAAGCTTCTGACCAGCAAAGGTATGGTGAAGGTGGTTAATGTAGTTCCGGGAATGAGCGGTTGGCAAGGCTCGATCATTTAGGCTGGCATTTGGAGAAGGAGTGAATGAGATTGACAAAGCAAAAAAAGGTTACAGCAATGACTAGCGAGCAGTTGGCGAAATACATCTTGAAGAGGCAGTCTTTATGGATTTTGGACGTTCGTAATCACGAAGACGCTGCCGATTGGAAGGTGGAAGGTGAGGCGTTTCAATATGTAAATATTCCGTATTTTGAACTGCTTGAAGGGGTAGAGGCTGCGCTTGAGCAAATTCCTGCCGATGAGGAAACACTTGTCGTATGTGCCAAAGAAGGCTCATCGATTTTTGTCGCTGAGCAGCTCGCCGCATGTGGCAGACTAAATGTCCATTATTTGCAGGGTGGAATGAAGGAATGGAGCGAATATTTGCATCCGGTAAAAATCGGAGATTTGCCAAGCGGGGGACAGCTGTTTCAATGGGCCCGATTGGGAAAGGGATGCCTGTCCTACATGATTGTATCGCAGGGTGAGGCGGCAGTAATCGATGCTGCCCGAATGATAGACGTTTATGAACGGCTGGCTGGTCAACTGGGCATTAAAATTACGAATACAATAGATACGCATTTGCATGCCGATCATATTTCTGGAGGAAGAAGGCTAGCCGAAGCGAATGGAGCAACATATTGGCTGCCGCCGAAGGATGCGGAAGAGATAAGCTTCGCCTATAACAGGCTGGACGAATCCTCTGCAGCGGCTCACGGCATAATGGAACTAATAAGACCGCTCTATTCACCAGGTCATACGATTGGCAGCACCTCACTCATTGTGGATGATACGTATTTGTTAAGTGGGGATATTTTGTTTATTTCCTCGATCGGGCGGCCCGATCTGGCTGGTCAAGCTGAGGATTGGGCTATGGATCTGCGCCATACCCTGTATGAAGGTTATAGGCAGCTGGCAGAAACGCTAATCGTACTTCCCGCGCATTTTGGCCATATTTCTGAGCTTGGCGAGGGCGGAATGGTTTCAGCATCGTTAGGCGAGCTATGTCTTCATAACCCTGGACTGCAAATAAGCGATGTGGCTGAATTCAGACATGTGGTTACCGATTTTCTGCCTGCGCAGCCCCATGCGTACAAAGAAATACGCCAAGTGAATATGGGGAAGTTGCAGCCGGATGTAGACGAGCAGCGTGATATGGAGCTGGGCCCTAATCGGTGCGCCATTCACGATTCATAAATAAAGGACTAAGAAGGCTATATTTTTTTGTTTTTTATATACCTATAGGGGTATTAGTATATAGCGGCAATTGAAAAGGAGTGGACGTTAAAACCGATGGCAGAGAAAACGACGATTGTATTGTTTAGCGGCGAGTTGGATAAAGCGATAGCTGCGTTTATTATTGCGAATGGGGCAGCGGCTTATGAGCATGAGGTAACGATTTTTTTCACCTTCTGGGGGCTTAATACGCTTCGTAAAGAGGAGTACATTCAAACCAATAAGGGCTTTTTGGAAAAAGCGTTTGGATGGATGATGCCCCGCGGCTCCAAGCGATTAGGGCTTTCGAAAATGAATTTTGCCGGATTGGGGCCAAAGATCATTCAGCATTTGTTGAAAAAGCATAATGCGCTCTCGCTGCCTCAGCTTATTGAGCTTGCCCAAGAGCAAGGCGTCAAGCTCGTCGCCTGCACGATGACGATGGAGCTTCTTGGTCTGCAAGAGCAGGAGCTAATGGATGGCTTGGAATATGCAGGCGTAGCCGCTTATTTGGGCGACGCAGCAGAAGCCAAGGTCAATTTGTTTATATAGAGGATGATTTAAGCTCCCGATTGCTTTATAATACCTGTACAGATATAGGAATGAACGGAGGGTATGTTATGGATTATGAATACACAGATGAGATAAAAAAGCGGCTGCGCCGAATAGAGGGACAGGTTAGGGGAGTGCTCCGCCTGATGGAGGAAGGAAAGCCATGCAAAGATGTCGTCAGCCAAATCTCCGCTGTCCGCAATGCGTCGGATAAGGCGCTTGCCCAAATCGTCGCGGAAAACTTGCAAAAATGCATCATGGAAGAACAGGAAGCAGGAAGAGATCCGGGCAAGCTGGTACAGGAAGCAGTAGAATTGCTTGTCAAAAGCCGTTAAGCGAAAATGGACAGGAAGCTCGCACTAGCGGGCTTTTTGTCACGCAAGGAGAAGGGAATATTATTTTTTTTTGTAATCATGTAGAAAAAGAAGGGTATTTATGGTAAAGTCTCCTTGTGACCCATTTTTGAATACGCTTTCATTACAGCGTATCTATATGGGACAACCTATTAAAGAGGAGGAAGTGAAGTGACAAAGAAACGATGGTCAAAGGCTTTTTTAATGTGCTTGGCTTTTACTTTGCTGCTTGGCGGGATAAGCTTGGGGCAAGGGGAGAAGGTTAGTGCAGCGGACAATTATAAATTTGATTTCGGCAATAGTGGTGTGGCCTCCGGCTACATTGGCGTCTCTGCTACGCTCGGCTTTTCGGCTTCGACGGGCTACGGCTTCAATACACCAGCCAATATGCAAAATGTAACCGCTTCCGGAACGGGCGTAGGCAGTGATGCGGTACGCTTCCTTACATTCGGTACGAAAAGCACAAATACGTTTAATGTAAATTTGTCGAACGGCCTCTACGAAGTGAAGGTCATGCTTGGTAATACGTCGAGAGCAAGCGTGGCCGCAGAAGGCGTTTATCAAATTATGAATATGACAGGCAACCATGCAACGGACTCTTTTCAAATTCCAATTACCGATGGGCAGCTTAATATTCTGGTAACAGAAGGCAAGGTCGGCACAGTCTTTACGCTCAGCTCACTGGAAATTACGAAAATTTCAAATAATCCGGTTACGAAGCGGACGATTTATATTGGCGGCGATTCTACGGTCGCGAACTACTATCCTTTGGCAAGCAGCATACAGGGCGGCTGGGGACAAATGTTGAAGCAATATGTTAACAGCAGCACGTTTCAGGTACGGAATATGGCGACAGGTGGACAATTCGCGAGAGGGTTCCGGGATGATGGACAGCTGGAAGCGATTTTGAAATATATTAAACCGGGCGATTATTTCATTCTCCAGTTCGGCATTAACGATACTACCGCAAAAAATGCAACGACCGAAGCGCAGTTCAAGGAGATTATGCGCGATATGGTTACCCAGGTCAAGGCGAAGGGAGCGACCGTCGTCCTTTCCACGCCACAAGGCCGGGCAACTGATTTTAATGCGAGCAATGTCCACAACTCAACGGGCAGATGGTACAGAGCAGCAACAATGGCGCTTGCTATCGAAGAAAATGTGAAGCTCGTTGATCTCAATGTGCTTAGCTCGGCGTATTTCACCTCCATCGGCCCAGCAGCAACTTTGAACCTGTACATGACAGGAGATTCGCTGCATCCCAACTATGCGGGTGCCCAGAAGCTGGCTCAACTTGTGAAAAATAATCTCAGCAGCCAAGGCTTGAGCGGCTTTTAAGGAAATAGCGGGCGTGCTAGCGAGAACTTCGCTGCATGCCCGCTATTTTTCTAACTCCGCTTGCAGTTCCGCACGAGGCGCCTTGACGTAAATTATCGTTGTGTCCAGACTATCGTGTCCCATAATTTGTGCCAAGCGGTGCAACGTGGTGTTTTCTGCCATCGCATACTCGAACCGGTGCCGTAGATCGTGGGTGCTCAATCCTTCTAGGCGAGCCGATTTCATGTATTTTTGAATCACATGGCGTAAAGATGTTTATTCCGTTTTCCAGAACGAACCGTAAGCTGACCGCTGCGAATCCTGGATTCCAACACGGCTCACTCGAAAAAACGTTTCAGGGTAATAAGCCGTCGGTTAATGGTCGGCTGTCTCAAACCAACCGATAAAAGGTTTCAAGTAGCTTGCGTACTCCTTTAGTGTTTTGGGATTCAAATCTTCGTGGGTGGTGAGATCGAACAACAAGTTAACTCGCCAAATCTCAAAATTTGCTATTTTTTCTTTTATTTGGTATGATGGTGTGATAATAATCCCAAATATAAAATGAGGAAAAAATTAAAAGATGAAGCTAAAAAAATCTATCGTTATGCTTACATCAGCTACATTATTAATGTCGAGTTTTCCTTTAACCGGATTTTCTTCAGAAAGTAATGTTGCGAAAACCATCGCACCAATCACCCAGCAAACAAACACCGGCAATTATTATGCTACTTTTGATCAAAAAACCAAAGACTTCCTCGATACGTACACGAAAAGCGGAGTAGCAAAAGAATTCTCCGAAAAAGATGGTAAAATAATTATACTACATGACAATACCGAATACTTGAAATCAGCATATGGGTTAACTGATGAATATGTTTCTTTATTAAGAAGGTTAGTTAGTGATGCAAATCAAAAAAATGTACTGTCGAAAACTCCTGTAAGTGGAAGTGCCCTCGCAATGGCTTCTGATTCAACTGTTTCACCAAATCTTCACGTAAGTGACTGGAAAATCTATTTTAATCAAAACGACATCCAACAGTATCTGTTTGTAGCAGCAAGTATTGGTGTTCCAGCGTTTATTATTGCATTGGAAGGTATTTCTGTAATATTAGGTCCTGCTGGCCCTATTCTCACTACAGTTTTAACAATAGCTGGATATGGTGGAATGGCTAATCTTTGTTACCTGATTATACAATCAAAATATAATAGTCAAAGTGGAGTTTATTTCGGAATCTCTTGGAATGGAATCTTTCCAAATCTATCACAAGGAACATGGTAATATGACGCGAGATTATAGTAAGTTGAAGGATACTGAACGGAAATTACAAAAATTTTCAATCGTTTCGTTCGGATTATTATATGGTCCACTATTCGGCTATTCTCTCAACAAAGACGCCTATTATTTCTGGCTTATACTCGCATTCATTGGCAGTATATCTTTAGTACTTAAAATAAGGATGATCAGACCAGAAATGAGATTCAAAATCGGCCTTTACGAGATTATTTTTACCGTAGTGTTGATCGTATGGATTTTCTCCGAAGCAATCAATATTCCTATAATTATAAAACAATTTGTATTTTTTGTTATTGTTGGCGTAGCAGGCTATAAATACTTTAAGTTGCTGTACGATGGTAAACTTGCAATAGAATCAAAGTAAATGAAATGAACTGACCGTAAATGAACTGCACCCCAATTATTAGACATAAAAATCTAATAATTGGGGTGTTTCATCATGAAAAAATTTACCGCAGATGAAAATTGCAACCCGGTTAATCCTTGGTTTCGAATGTGCAGGCTCAGCGCCTTTATGAACGAAATGGCTATTTGCAAGATACAGAGTATAAGCATTATTATTTAACGTTATAAAGTAATTAGTTAATGCCATAAACTATTTCGAAACGGTAGCCTCGCTGCCATAGGACGGCAACAGCCGTTTACGCTTACGGCCCAGCAGATTAGTGCCGACTACCCCCGCAATAATGAATAGGGAACCGATCACATGATACATCGTCAGCTCTTCACCGAGGAAAAGGGCACCTCCTGCCATAGATACAATCGTCGATAAATTGGTAAATACACTCATTTTCGATGCCTCTATTCGCCCTAAAATGTAATTGGACGTCAGAGAAGTGATGAGCGAGGAGATGACTCCTAGATAGAAGATGGATAGCAGGAAGGACCCGCTGCGCAGCGGCGTAAGGAAGCTGCCCATCGTCCCCGAACCCATGTGCTGTACCAGCGATATCGTGAGAAAAACAGCAAAACCAATCCCGAGCATCAAATATGTCAGTTCTGCCGGGCTAAAATGCTTGGAAAGCGAGCGTGCCAGTACGCTATAGCCGGCAAAAGCGAAGCAGGTCAGAAACAGCAGGAAAATACCGAGCATATTAGATAAATCGATGCTGCTGCCCTTCATCAAGAAAATGAACACAACACCAAATACCGAGAGGAAAATGGATAGCTTTTGCAGCAGGGTTGTCGTTTCTTTCAGGAAAATGGCCGCGATTATCATTGTAACAACAGGCGTAAAGGCATATAAAATGCCGCCTTCAGCGGAGCTTGCATGCAGCAGGCCAAAAGCCTGAAGGGTGAAAAAACCGAGCGGATACATCGCTGCCAGCAGAAACGCTTTAACTAGGGGCTTGCCGCGATAATTCAGCTTAATCATGCCCAGTGCTACAGGGATCGTCATGATGAGGAACGAAAAAGCAAACCGGAACGTGAGCGTATCCAGCGGCTGGGCGCTTCCGAGCGAAAGCTTGGCAAATAAAAAGGAGAAACCGATAATGACGGCATTTAATACAGCGAATATATAGGCGAGCTTAATACTTTTTTCTTTCATAGGTATAACTTCCTTCCTTGGCTTAGGCGAGGTCGTGTTCGCGAACGTCTCATCTTGTTAAATTAAAGATAAAGCATTTGGCAGTCCCGCACGATAGCTGATTTCGAGAACTGTATCAACACAGTTTGGCGATTTGCAGTATAATAATGGGAGAGTGAAGGCAGCAGGAGTAGGGAGGGGCATAATGAAAAAGTATTTTGCGATTTTGTCCGACATGGAACAGAAAATTCGTGATGGGCATTATCGTCCAGGCAGCAAGCTGGTGTCCGTTCGCAAAGCTGCGGAGCTGTACGACTGCAGTACAAATACAATTACCCGTGCATATGCGGAGCTGGAAAAGCGTCATGCCATCTATTCCATCCCGCAGAGCGGCTATTATGTCGTGGACAAGGATGGCAGCGGAAGCGAGCAAAGTGAAGACAGCATTCAAGGGGAGGGCATTGATTTTTCATCGGCATCACCTGATTTGTTTGTGTTTCCGTATTTGGACTTTCAGCATTGCTTGAATAAAGCTATTGATACGTACAAATATCATCTGTTTACATATGGCGATCCTCAAGGAATGGCAGAGCTTCGGGAAACGCTCGTCCGCCATTTGGCAAATGACCAGGTGTTTGCGAAAACCGAGCGGATTTTCGTGACATCAGGTGCTCAGCAGGCGCTGGAAATATTGGCGAAAATGCCGTTCCCAAATGGCAAGCACACCATTCTTGTCGAACAGCCCACGTACAATCTTTATTTGCGGTTTCTGGAATTTGAGCAGCTGCCGACAGCTGTTATAGCCCGCACCGCAGCAGGAATCAGCTTACAGGAGCTGGAGCGGATATTTAAGGGCGGGGATATTAAATTTTTCTACACAATGTCGCGTTATCATAATCCGCTTGGCACCTCTTATACCACCGAGGAACGGAAAGCAATAGCTGCATTGGCGAAAAAATATGATGTCTACATTGTCGAGGACGATTATATGGCAGATTTAGGTGTGGAACGGGGCTTTGATCCGATTTATAGCTATGATTTGACGGAGCATATCGTTTATTTGAAAAGCTTCTCGAAAATTATTTTTCCCGGCTTGCGTCTAGGGGCTGCTGTATTGCCGGAGCAGCTCATTGAAACATTCTACCGCTATAAAAAATACGGTGATACGTCATTCCTCTCACAAGCGGCTCTGGACATTTATATTAAAAATGGGATGTATGAACGCCATAAGCACGCCATAAGCAGCCTGTACACCTCACGAATGCTGGCGCTGAACGAAGCGCTAGAGCGGCATAACGGAGCAGGGCTTATTCAAGCTTCGGGTGTGAGCTCGGGCATCTATACCCAATATAAACTGCCTATTACCGTCAATATGGAGCAGCTGATGGAACGGCTATCGGGCAGACATATTCGGGCTGTTGACGGGAAAGGCTTCTATTTGCCAGAATATCTGGAGCGGGAAAAGTTTTTGCGAATCAGCATCTCCCGGGCAAGCGAGGGGCAAATCGATGAGGGCATTGCGGGTATTGTGGAGGAAGTAAAGCGGGCTAATCATTTTTATTAACAAAAGCAGAGGAGCTGGCATCACGAGCCCGTTCCTCTGCTTTTTTATGGCCCAGCAATCAACAACTTAATCTCGTCCCTACTTTATCGGCTTGCTCCGATTTAAAACCGGTCCATAAGCTTTGCGCAGCGGAATAAGAATCGTCAAGCTGACCAAGGTGACAAAAATGGTGGCGCCCATATCGGATAAAATGGCGATCCATAGCGTGAGCCAGCCTGGTATGGTCAGCAGCAGTGCCAGCACCTTAAGCCCAAGTGAAACCGCAATGTTAAAGCGAATGACCCGGTTTACCTGTTTGGCAACAGAAATAGCCTCGGGCAGCTTGCCCAAATGATCCTGCATGAGCACAATGTCCGCCGTTTCAATGGCGCTGTCTGTGCCCTTGCCCATGGCAATGCCAAGCTGGGCAGATGCGAGGGCTGGGGCATCATTGATACCGTCACCGATCATGGCGACTTGGCCGCTTTCCGCAAGCTCTTTAATACGTGCTACTTTATCTTCCGGGAGCAGACCTGCGTAGAAAGAAGAGACTCCAACGGCCGAAGCCACTTTTTCGGCTGTTTTTTGGTGATCGCCCGTCAGCATGACGGTGCGTTTAATGCCCTGCTGATGAAGTGCAGCGATGACTGCGTGGCTTTCCTCACGAATTTCATCCGCAATTCCGAACAAGCCAAGTACTTGCTCAGCATCGGCAACAATAACGAGCGTGAGGCCGGCTGCCTTCATTTGTTCAATATTTTGGCTCACCTGACCCGGGAAGGTTAAATGCGCGATGCTCTTTTCATTTCCGAGCCAGTAGCGTTCGCCATTTATGACAGCTTCCATTCCACGGCCGGCAACATTTATCATTTCCTCTGGCTCAGGCAAGCTGACCCCAGTGTCTTGCACGGCCTTCATAACCGCTTTGGCGAGCGGATGGGAGGAGGAGCGTTCCATCGCGCCGGCTACCTTATAGAAAAGTGTCTCCACATAAACCTCTGCCTTTACGACATGCGGCTCTCCTTTGGTTAAAGTGCCTGTTTTATCAAAGGCAATCGTATCGATTTTTCCAAGCTGCTCCAAATATACGCCGCCTTTAATCAAAATGCCGTTGCGCGCATTGCGCGTAATGCCCGAAACGATGGCGATTGGCGAAGAAAGAATGAGGGCGCATGGGCAGCCGACAATAAGCACAGAAAGGCCTTGATAAAGCCATTTCGTCCAATCCCCTTGAAGCAGTAGAGGAGGGAGCAGGGCAACAAGCAAAGCAATCGCCATAATAAGCGGTGTATAATATTTGGCGAATTTATTAATAAACAGCTCGGTTGGCGTCTTTGTTTCCTGAGCTTCTTCTACCAAATGCAAAATCTTCGCTAGCGAGGAATCTTCATAGGCTTTATCAATCCGGATGACCAGTACACCTTCATTGTTGATGCTGCCGCCAAATACGGCATCCCCGACCGCTTTGTCAACGGGAAGCGATTCACCAGTAAGGGCAGCTTCATTAACCGAGCTTTTCCCTTCCGTGACGGCACCATCCGAAGGGATTTTCTCGCCCGGCTTGACGCGTACGATGTCTTGCGCCTTTAGCGAGGTAATGGGAATAACAAGCTCCTTGCCATCCATAAGCTTGGTCGCTTCCTTCGGCGCTACTTGCAGCAGCATCTCCATTGACCGTCGTGCCTTCTCCATGCCATAGCCTTCCAGCCATTCATTGACACCGAACAACACGGCGACGAGCGTTGCTTCCTTCCATTCACCGATGGCAATGGCGCCAACAAGCGCAATTGTCATGAGTGTATCAATATTGAATTTTAGCTTGAACAGATTGCGCAGTCCGCGCCAGAAGGTCGTAAAACCGCTGATCGCAATAGCTGCCAAATATAGGGCAATTAACAGTGGAGCGCTCAGTGTTTGCTCCAGCAGCAGCGCTCCCCCATAGATCACACCGGATGCAATCAGCAGCTTCAGCATACGGGAGTTTCCGCCTTCATGGCTATGTTCATACCCATGGTCGCTATGCGAATGGGCATCATGCCCGTGGCAATGACCGTCCTGGCAAGCGTGGTCATGATTCGAATGACCATGAGGATCGGCGCTAGGGGCTGAGCCTTTAGCGACAGCGGGAGCAGAAAGCTTTTCTAAATAAGCGCCTTCTGACTTCAAAATTTGCTCAACCTTCTGCATCGAAATTTGTTCATTGACGAGCAGCTTGCCCGAATTATAGCTGAGCTTGGCATCTTCGCCAAACGTCAATTTTTGAATTTCTGTTTCCATCGTATGGGCGCAATGGCCGCAGGTAAGACCTTTTACACGATATTCAACCATGGTTCAGCCCTCTTTCGTAGCAATGTATGAATAAGTGCTCATATATAAATAATATGCCTCGATGACAGCATCTGTCAAACCTATCTTTGCCAATTTGCTTCGGAAACATGAGGCAAGGCGCTTAAAAGCAGATTATGCAAGACATGGAGCAGCGTGTCTAATGCATATAAATAGGGAGTAGAAGGAGCGTGATGATATGTTCGAGAAGGTGAAGAAATATTACCAGCTCAAGCAGAAGCAGAAGGAAACGGAGCAGGAGCTCGCCGGCTTGCGAACAGAAATATTAGCTTATTGTGCGGAGCAGGAAGCAGCTGAGTTGACTGTAGGGCGCTATAAAGTAAAAATTGTCGCACAGGAGAGGCGGGAATATGATGAGACGAAGCTGCTTGCAGCCCTTCCAGAGCCTGATGCCTGGCGCCTCGTATCCAAAGTGGATCCATCAAAGGTATCGAGCTTGCTGCAGCTAAACATCATAAGCGAAACCAGTTTGCAAGGCACCTTTACAACGAAAAAAATCTCCTTATTGCAAGTTGATAAACTATAATTTTTAAAATTTATCTTGATTAATGGATCGAATAAAAATCCGTTTAGCGGTATTTAGAATCCGTTTTAAGGTAGCCGCCGTTTTCACAATGGATTACGCTTTAAACAGAGCAGCACTAAAAAAACAGCTGCAAAGGGAGAAGTGGTGAAAGTGGTACGAATAAGATTTAGCATATTTTTTAGTGTTTTTGTGGCCATGGTCGGATTAATGATCATAGCTCCTGTCATGCCGCCGCTTATCCGCGAATTGGGGCTAAGCGAGACACATTCAGGCCTAATTATTTCCTTAGGCTCTATTGCCATGGCTGTGATGGCCCCGGTATGGGGGAGAAGAAGCGATCTGTTAGGGCGTAAGCCTGTCATTTTAATCGGATTTTTAGGCATGTTTGTCAGCTATATTCTGTTCACGCTCGTTATGTATGCCGGGCTTTCAAAATGGATAAACGGAACGCTGCTAGTTGTGCTGCTGATTGTGGCGCGCGCGATGGTCGGTCTATTTATCCCAGCCGTACCTTCGTCGGCCCAAGCCTATATGGCGGATGTAACCGATGAAAAGGGACGTTCTGCTGGAATGGCCTTAATTGGGGCTGCCAATGGGCTGGGTCTGGTGCTCGGACCAGCGATTGCGGGGATTTTTGTCCTGATCGGACTGATGTGGCCGCTATATATCGGTGCCGCGCTGCCACTCATTGCATTTGTTGTCGTCCTCTTGTTAATACCGGCTCATAAACCTGTCATTCGAGCGAAGCCGCCCAAAGTTAATCCGTTCGACAAAGGGCTTCGTCTCTATTTGTTTGCTGGACTTGCCACGATGCTGAGCATCGTCACTTTGCAAGTCATTGGCGGCTTTTATTTTCAGGATCAGCTCGCTTTGTCGACGCAGGAAACCGCCCGCATGGTATCGCTTGGCCTTATATTTAGTGGAGTCGCGATGATTATTACCCAAGGGCTGCAGATGAAAAATTCGAAATGGCAGCCAAAGCCGCTCATCCTTGCTGGCGCTTTGCTTGTGCTTGTCAGTATGACTATTTTTCTATTTGCTATGAGCTTCATCGGTTTTTATACGGCCTTCTTTATCTTCGGGATCGGTGCGGGATTGATGATGCCGGGCTTTATGGCGGGAGCTTCCCTTGCTGTTGCGCCAGAGCAGCAGGGAGGCGTCGCGGGTATGATTGCATCGGTGCAGGGCTTGTCCGCTGTGATCGCTCCTATCCTGAGCACGACCTTATATCAGGTGGATAAACACCTTCCTTTTGTCGCTGTTGCCGCGATTGTGCTCATCATGGGCCTAACATTGCTTTCCGGGAAAAATAAAGTCAATGCCGTACAGCCCATTACTGAAAAACATTTTTCTGCTTGACTTTTTAAATGCGGCAGTCGTAATATAATACCTACATCTTCATAATCGGCATTGACCAAAGACATGATTCCAATTCCGGACCGCCCAGAGAGAGAAGCGATTGCTGCAAGCTTCTTCGGATACCGGATATGGTTTTACCCCTTTGCAGCCGTGCTGCTGAACCCGCTCCCTTGTGCGAAAGTAAGCTTCACCGCTTTATCCGCGATAACGGATACCAATAAGGGCCTTTTATTCAGGGTGCTGCAGCAAGGGCTGCGGCAGACTGGCGATTAGGTCGAATAAGGGTGGAACCACGAGCTGAACGCACTCGTCCCTTTCCGGGATAGAGGCGTTTTTTTTGCGTTCCTAAGGTGAAACGGCTACCGCCGTCCTTTGGCGGCGCAGCGCGTTTCATTCCGAGAAATATAAGCCTATTTATAAGTGCAAAACTTATAAATTCTTATATTTTAAATGAGCAGAGGTGGAGGCACAAACGATGGAAAAACAGAGCGAATATCTAAATCACATTCAAATCAAGCTGCCGGATGGCGCAATCAGAAGGTGCCCGGCCGGCATAACAATTGAACAATTGGCGGAAGCGATCAGCCCAGGGCTGCGAAAAAAGGCTATCGCTGGCAAAATCAATGGCGAGGCCGTTGATTTAAGCCGTTCCATTGAGGCAGATAGCGACGTGGAAATTATTATTTTGGACAGTCCGGAGGGGCTGGAAATTTACCGCCACAGTACAGCGCATCTTTTGGCGCAGGCCTTGAAGCGGCTGTATGGCAAGCAAGAAGTCCAGCTCGGAATTGGCCCTGTCATAGGCGACGGTTTTTACTACGATATTGCCATTGCAAGCCCGCTGCCGAATGAACAGCTCGCCGTCATTGAGCAGGAGATGGCCCGGATCGCGGAGCAAAATCTGCCAATCATCCGCCGTGTCGTCAG
Source organism: Paenibacillus sp. R-74696 (assembly GCF_055814915.1). Taxonomy (NCBI): domain Bacteria; kingdom Bacillati; phylum Bacillota; class Bacilli; order Caryophanales; family Paenibacillaceae; genus Paenibacillus; species Paenibacillus sp. R-74696. The sequence continues at coordinate 367,654 of NZ_JBPULM010000017.1, read as the reverse complement.
CCGGGAGGAAGCGCTGCAGCTATTTGCACAGCTAGAGGAGCCGCTTAAAGTTGAGCTGATTCAAGCTTTGCCGGCAAATGCCGTTATTTCGCTTTATGAACAAGGCGAATTTATTGATTTATGCCGTGGGCCGCATTTGCCCGCAACAGGCTGGCTTAAGGCGTTCAAGCTGCTGCACACAGCGGGCGCCTACTGGCGTGGCGATTCGAATAACCAAGTGCTGCAGCGCATTTACGGAACAGCCTTTCCGAAAAACAAGCAGCTGGAGGAGCATCTCCACATGCTTGAAGAAGCGAAAAAGCGCGATCACCGCAAGCTGGGCAAGGAGCTGGGCCTGTTCATGTTTTCGGAGGAAGCGCCCGGCATGCCGTTTTATTTGCCAAATGGCATGATTATACGCAACGAGCTGGAAGAGCTGGAACGCGGGCTGCATCGCGAGCGCGCCTATGATGAGGTTCGTACACCGCTAATGCTCAACAATCGGCTATGGGAACAGTCCGGTCATTGGGAGCACTACAAAGACAATATGTATTTTACAAATGTCGATGATGCGGTATTTGCCCTCAAACCGATGAATTGCCCGGGACATATGCTCGTATTCAAAAATGAGCTTCGCTCCTACAGGGATTTGCCGATCCGCCTTGCCGAGTATGGACAGGTGCATCGCCATGAGTTTTCAGGAGCGCTAAATGGCATGATGCGGGTGCGGACGTTTTGTCAGGATGATGCGCATTTATTCGTCAGACCCGATCAAATCGAGGAGGAAATCGCCAAAGTAATGGCGCTCATTGATCATATTTATTCGATCTTTGGCTTCACATATCGGGTGGAGCTGTCCACAAGACCGGCCGATTCCATGGGCTCTGCACAATTGTGGGATCAAGCAGAGGAAGCACTCAAAAATGTGCTGGTCCAGCAAAATGTCCCATTTATGCTTAATGAGGGGGACGGCGCGTTTTATGGACCGAAAATCGACTTCCATATTCGCGATGCGCTTGGCCGCAGCTGGCAATGCGGAACCATTCAGCTTGATTTTCAAATGCCTGAAAAGTTTGATTTGACTTACATCGGCGAGGATGGCGGGAAGCATCGTCCTGTCGTCATCCATCGCGCTGTATATGGCTCCATTGACCGTTTCATGGGCATTTTGACAGAGCATTTCAGCGGCGCATTTCCGCTGTGGCTGGCGCCCGTTCAAGTGAAGCTGCTGCCTGTTTCAAGCGTGCATTTGGATTATGCCATGCAAGTCAAGCAACAGCTTCTGAAAGCAGGCCTTCGTGTGCAAGTCGATGCTCGCAGCGAAAAGCTTGGCTACAAAATTCGGGAGGCGCAGCTGGCGAAGGTGCCTTATACACTCGTAATCGGGGATCAGGAGGCGAGCGAAGGGACGGTTTCGGTTCGCAGACGCGGCGTGAATGAGCAGCAGGGGATGTCCATCGCACAGCTAGTGGAGTTGCTTTCCCGGCAAGTTGCAGCTAAAGAGCTGAACGCTAACGAGAGCGTATAGCGGACAAAAAGGAAAGTGGAAAGAGCGAACGGACGAAAGGACGGCACAATGGCTTAATAGCCTGGATGCCGTCCTTTTTTTGTGGATTAAGAGGATGTCCCTGTGTAAACGAGCACCGCATCGCGTAAAAATGCAGCAGAACCGGGCTGCTTCTTATCGTAATAGGCAGTGAAGCGCTCATCAGCAACGTACATTTGGGCAACGCCGGCATGTGCTTCCTTCGAGTAACTGCCCCAGTAAAAGCTCAGCCATTGCTTGTGCAAATCAGCTGCTTTCTGTGCCAGCTCGCCAGCAGGATCACCAGTCAAGAAGGCTAACGCCAGCGTCGTCAACACCTCTTCGCCGAGCTTTTCTACTTCAGCATACTGTGCTTCCGTCATATTTTTAATGGCATGGTTTGAACGGTTGACAGCTTCCTCTCCATATTTTGCCCTGATTTCTTTGCCGTATTTTGCTTCATTATCATCCAGCATTTGCTGCTTGAAGCCTGCAAACTTTTCCTTATCCTTCATCGTTTGTTTTCCTTCCTTCTGCAATAATGTTTGATCAAGATTGGCAATGAGCAGATCAAGCTGCTGCCTGCGCTCCAGCAGCTTGCTGCGATGCTCCCGCAAGGCCGCATGAACGTCAAAATCAGGCGACGTAATCATCGCTTTAATTTCCTCCAAGCTGACGCCAAGCTCCTTGTAAAATAAAATTTGCTGGAGGAGATCAACCTCGTGCTGCCCATAAATCCGGTACCCCGAAGAGTTGATGCGAGCTGGCTTCAATATTCCGATTTCATCGTAATAACGCAGTGTTCTCGTACTTACGCCAGCCAAATAACCTAGCTTCTGAATGGTGTATTCCATATGCTCACCTCCTGACAAATTTATCGTACACCTTAACGGCGCGTGAAGGTCAACCGTTATTTTTTCAGCAGCCGAAAAGCCCCATCCGAAGAGAACGCTCTTCTTCTGGGGCTTATTGGTTTCATTTATTTTAAATTGAAATTTAATTTTGATTTAAAATTTAATGCTGGCGCCGAGAAAATAGCCGATTGTAACAAAGATAAGCACCCATGTAAGGGAGCCGAGGCTCATAATGAGCAAATATTTGCGGAAAGGCATGGATGTAATGCCAGAAATGTAGCTGGTCATGCTCCTTACACCGGGAATGAAATAGCCGAAAAACAACGTCCATAGGCCAAAACGGGCAAACCAGCCCTTTACCTTTTCAAAACGCTTTGTTGTGAGGCCGACCCACTTGCCATGCTTGTCGATTAAAGGCTGTCCGAATGTTTTGCCTAGGGTGTAGCTTAAAAGCATGCCCGTTATGGCCCCCATGAAGCTGACTAGCAAAGAAACCGAATAATTCAACACCATAATCGAGGATAAATAGCCGATGAATAACATTAATAATTCGTCTGGAACCGGAAGCCCAATAATGCCGAGAGCGAGCAGTCCAAAGACGGCGTAATAACCATACTGAGAAATCATTTCTATAGCAAAAGTCATAACCGTCTCACTTCCTTGCGTAGTCTTTTTTGAAAGCGGGAAATGGGATTCGGCTGACCATTAAGATAGAGAGCAGACCCATTAAGGCGAGAGCGGCAGCAGGCTTCATTTGACTATTTAAAATAGGAGCAAGTGCCAAAATGACCCCAGCCGCAGTAATCGGCAGACCAACAAAACCTTTCACTTGGCCCTTTATATTGAATCTTGCCAGACGCAGCGCGCCGCAAGCTAAAAATAGTACAGCGGCAATCGGTCCTAGCCACAAAGAATCTTCCAGCTTGTACAGCAGAACCAGAAATACAGGTGCAATTCCGAAGGAGACCAGATCAGCCAGCGAGTCCAGCTGTTTGCCGAAGTCACTCGTACAATGAAGCCATCTGGCAAGCAGACCATCGAGTACATCCCATAAAGCTGCCGTCATCACCATAGCGAGCGCAAGCTTATACTCGCCTTTTATCGTAAAAAGTAAGGACAAGGTCCCCGCTCCCAAATTCAATAGCGTACAGAGGGAGGGCAGCCAGTTTTTATTCATGTCAATCAGCCCCTTGATGAATGAAATCTTTTTTACTTACAGGATAACAATGTAACAGGCGGCTGTGACTTCCATGTGTCCACTTGTCCTTATAGGTATATCTTTAACGACAAAATCCCCGTTAATTCACTTTTTTAAATGATAAAGTTAAATTTTATTTTTGATTTCCATCCAAAAGAAAATCGCCCGCTTCTCTATATGTACAGGGAAGTGGGCGATGAATATAATCATTTATAATTTGAACTATTTTACATTAATGAAAAAGCGCCTCCACCAGCAAGTGCAACACCAAGCAGCGAAGCAATCATCACTAAATTGTACTCAAAACCTCCGTTAACTGACCAGAGCCCTTTGCTGCCGTGAACTTTAATGATGGCAACTATCATCGTCAAAATCAGCAATATAGCCCCCGCAACTACCGATAGACCCGAAGCAAATAATAGACCTCCGATCAGCTCGGCAAGTCCAGCGCATACGACCATCGCTGCTCCGGGACGAAGGCCAATCGCTTCAAAAAAGCCAGCCGCACCCTGGATGCCTTCGCCGCCAAACCAGCCGAACAGCTTCTTGCAGCCATGGCCAATCATAAGGAGTCCAATAACTAATCGAATAATTAATAACCCTAAATCTAACATTTATTATTCATCCTTTCTCATTATCGCATTCCGTTGCACTCGTTCTAAGAAGCAATCATACTGAACTCTGATTTTTAAGTCAATATAGTACAAAAAAATAATTTATTTTCACTATTGGCTTGTATCAGAGCATGGAAATATGCTAATGTCGTTGTCGATATGATGAACAGGAGCGATAAGAGATGAGCCAAGCAAAACTTTGTTTTATCGGTGCAGGCTTTCATGCCTCCACAAATATTTTTCCGTCCGCAGTAGAAGCAGGAGCTGAGATTGTAGCGGTCTCCACCCGCAGCCTTGATCGTTCGCAAGCGGCATTGACCCGCTTCGGCAGCAGCGGCACGCCGTATGACGACTATATGCAAATGCTGCAAAAGGAAAAGTGCGACGGTGTTGTTGTGGTAGCCCAGCCAGGCGATCAAACGCAAATCGTCATGGACTGCATTAAAGCTGGTAAACATGTATTTGTCGACAAACCGCTCGGCTGGACTGCCGAGGAAGCGGCAGCCATTGCGGAAGCAGCTGAGGAGGCCGGTGTTGTGCTGATGGTTGGCTTTATGAAGCGTTATGCCCCCGTATACTTGAAGCTCAAAGAGCTGATTGAGTCGGGCGAGCTTGGAGCCGCACGCTCGTTCCAAATTCGTTTTGCCTGCGATAGTACAGGCTTTAGCAAAACGGAGGAGCAATTCCTGAAGCTGGCTGCAATCCATCTCGTCGATCTTATGCGCGGCTTGTTTGGCGAAGTGGCGCAGGTTGCAGGCTTTAACAACAATTTGGGCGAAAATATTTCCCAGTCGTTTTCCTTGAAATTTGAGAACGGCATTTCCGGCAGCGTCTATTTTGCTGGCATGACTGCTTGGTCGAGCGAAAGTGAAAGCGTGCTGGTCACTTTTGATAATGGCCATGTCGCAGCCGAAGATTCCAAAAAGCTGTCGATCCACAAATCGCCTTTGCCCGGCTCCTCGTCGTTTCAGACGCTATCCGAGGAAACAACGGTGCTGACACCGCCAGCTTCCACGATGTCCGGATGCTTAGGCGACCTTTACGCACGCGGCTTTATCGGTGAAATGGCCCATTTCATCGCTTGCAGCAAGCAGAAGTTGACGCCGAATTCGAGCGGACGCGACAATATTGGCACAATGGATTTATGCGACCGCATTTTGGACGCGCTGAACTAGCCAGCTTCAACCTACGTCTGAAATGTTTTAGAAAGCCAAAGCTGCGATAATTCGCGGCTTTTTTGCTGTCTTATTGCTATGTGGATCGCGGCAATCGGTATCAAAGTGTATGACGGCCGCAAAAACTTTGCCAAAACGGACTTATGTCCTTTTTAAAAGAGTAAAATAGGTTTACATTAGAGTAACTGAGGACGAGCGATAGCAAAGAGGGTGCCATATTGCGTACAGAATCCATTGAGCGGATTATTCAGGGACATGGCTGGCTGAAGGAAATGTTTGACGAGCTTCCGGAGCAGGTGCAGAATTGCTGGGAGGTGCGTTACTTTCATCCGGGCGAGACGGTATGCGATCAAGGCGGAGACATGGTTTATGTGTATATTTTGATTGCTGGCGAACTTGCCGTAGAACGAAAGCTGTCCGACGGAAAAATGTTCCGGCTAGCTATGCTGCTGCCAGGAGACGTCATCGGCGATATCGAGATTAGCCTGAGTATGCCGTTTATTAATCAGGTGGAGACGACACGCGAGTCTACGCTGCTTGCCATCGACAAGCAGCGCTTCAAAAAATGGGTCATCAACAGTCCCGCTTTTTTGCGCCGGTTGAATGACCAGCTAGCGAACAAGCTGTTCCAGCAGGGGAGAAAAACGCTAGAAAACAGCTTTTATTCGATGCAGCAGAAGCTGCTTGCTTATTTTTATGAGGCATTGCGTCATGCTGATTTTCAGGAAAAGCCGGTGTATGAGCTCATCGCCACCCGTGAGGAAATTGCGCGCCAGCTTGGCGTGGCGGTTCGGAGCGTGAATCGGATTATGAAAATACTTAAAGACGAGAAACTATTCGTCGTAAAAAAAGGGAGGCTGCTGTTTACCCAGCAAAGCCAGCAGTGGATTGAGCAGAAGCTGAACAGCAGCCACCAAGCGACTTTTTAATGGCAGTATTGCTTCGCCATCTCATCCTTAAAAATGCTTATACCAATAAGCTAGCAATTAGACCAGCGCACGACGTGTTTCTTCTATATATAATAGATATCTGCTGAGAGTCCGAATTTACCATTTATAATCTGTAGAAAGATTCGCTGCTGAAGCGGGTCTTTTTTTATTTTCCAAACAAGCTTTTCATAAGTTTATTCATATGCTAATGTTAGCTTATAAAAGTTTTAAGAAACCTAACAAAACTAACTAGATACCTTATTTTAATGAAAGGATGTGCAGCTATGGCTAATAAAGTGACGATGCAGCAAATTGCTGACTATTTAAATGTTTCAAAATTCGCTGTTTCTAAAGCGCTTTCAGGTAAGCCGGGAGTTAGTGCGGAGACGCGAGAGAAAATTGTCAGTGTCGCCACGCAGCTCGGCTATTTTGCCGGACAGAAGCTCAAAGCTCCTTCCGCGAGCTTAAGCGGGGATAAAGCAAGCGAGCGTCAAACTCGCGATACGGTGATTTTGCTTGTGCCGAATGTGAGATACCAGACGAGAGACTCTTTTTTCTGGGGCAAAATTATGGATGGTATTACGATGGAGCTGGAAGAGCGGGAAATTGGCACGATGATGATTACCGAGCAGTTTAAAAATCATTTCGCGCAGTTTATTAACCCGAGCAGCATTCGCGGCATTATCGGCGTCGGCCTAATTTCCTCGCAAATGCTGCTGGAAATCCGCAGTTTAGGCATTCCTTTCGTGCTGGTGGATCATGAAGATCCGCTCATTCCATCGGATACGCTTTTTATGAACAATATGGAGTGCATGCGCCGCGTGACTAATTATTTGATTGGCTGTGGTCATCGCAAGCTGCAATTTGTTGGCAACACCCACTTTTCGCGCAGCTTTCTAGACCGTTTTCTCGGGTATAGCTCCATGCTGGAGGAGCATGGGCTTGTACAAGCGCAGGAATCGGCACTATTGACGTTTGAAGGGAATAACCGCTCGGAAATAACAGAGGCGCTGGAGCTGATTGTGAAAAAAATGGTGGAGGAAGCAGCGCTGCCGACTGCCTTCATTTGTGCAAATGATTCCATTGCGATATGCATGATGACGGTGCTTGCTAAATTAAATGTTGCCGTTCCAGGAGAATGCTCCGTTGTCGGCTTTGACAATATTGAGGATGCGGCTTGGTCAAAGCCTACTCTCAGCACCGTCGATGTGCAGAAGGAGGCTTTTGGACGCCGCGCCGTCGAAATGCTGCTGCGCCGGCTGGAGCATCCCGGTAGCCCACAAGAGAAAATTTTGCTGTCAGGCGATTTTGTCATGCGTGAATCGACTTCCAGCTCCATGACGCAAGCTTAAGGGGCGAAAGCTATGGGAGACTCAAAATTTTGGCTGCGGCGCTGGACGATTTTCCCCGCAACCCGCATGGAAGCGAAGCTGTTTATTGTGTTCGTGCTGCTGATCGTTATTCCGGTTGGTGGGCTGACGTATATTTCATCGCTGCGTTACACGAATACGATCGAGAAAAACACGGTTACCTATGCAGCGGAAATTTCTGACAAAATGGTCAGCAAGCTCGACGACTACACGAAGGATATGAAAAAAATATCAATCATACCTTCCTATCTCGGTGAAATTCAGGAGGGCCTTAAGCTCTCAAATCGATATTATTCGCAGGTGGAGGCCGAGACAGGCGGCGATCTGGACCAGTATTACGTTAAAAACATGCAGATGAAGGTGCAAATTCAGCGCAAAATCGAAAGCAGTATTTATTTTATGAACAATATTAAGGAAGGGGCCAGCAGCGTCTATTTGTTTGATGCGTATGGCAACCCCTATTATGTGATGAAAAGTGGAGGAGTCCGCGCCAATCTACCGGAGTTCTATAACCGCTGGCATGAAACCGCTGCTGCTGCAAATGGCAAGCCCGTACTGATCAGCACACAGGAGGTCAGCGGGGATGCCAATCGCAAACGGTATGTGTTCACGATTGTACGCAATATTATTGACAGCACCTACCACTCGATAGGCATGATTGCGGTTGATGCCAGCATTGAGGTCATTGAGAACGTTGTTAATGATTTGGATGAGACGACGAGAGGCACAACGCTCATTTTGGATGAGGCGGGTACCGTTATTTACGATAGCGAGCAGGCCTTTCTTGCTGAAAATTTATCCAGCGATGCACTGCTTCAGCAGGCAGAAGGGCAAAACGGCAGCTACATCGTCGATAAAAATGGCAAGGAGCAGCTGGTGATTTACCGTAAATCCGAGGAATCTGGCTGGCTCACGCTCATTCTCATTCCGAAGGAGCAGGTGGAGGCCGAGGCGATTCAGACCCGTAATTACACGGGGGCGGCAGCGATTGCCATTATGACGCTGGCTCTGCTTATATCGTTTGTGCTGATTTTTGCGCTGACGAAGCCGCTGCGCGAAATGGTGAAGCTGATGAAGCAGGTGCAGGCTGGTAATCTCGATGTTGCCTTTCCGGTACGTCGCCGTGATGAGGTCGGCATGCTAGGGAATGCCTTTAACCGCATGATGGCGAGAATCCAGCTGTTGATTGAAAATATTTACCGCATTGAGCAGCGTAAAAACCAGATTGAGCTGGAGAGCTTGCAGCGCCAGATTAATCCTCATTTTATATACAACACGCTGGAGTCGATTCGGATGACCGCTGTGCTGAACGATGATCCAGAGGCAGCCGAGATGGTTCAGCTTTTAGGGCAGCAGCTCAGGTACAGCATTCATGCCGGTGATGAAATGGTGACGGCGAGTCAGGAATTTGAGCATTTGCGCATGTATATGCGGTTGATCAACGACCGCTTCGGTGATCGGTACCAATTGGAGCTGCCTGAGGGAGAAACGGCCTCCAGCATACGGGTTATGAAGCTACAGTTTCAGCCTATTGTTGAAAATTCAGTCAACCACGCGTATGAGAATTCACGCGAGAGCGAGACGATGCTCATTAGCATAGGCTGGCGAATCGTTGGCAAAGAGCAATGGTTTACCGTTGCCGATGACGGCTGCGGCATGGATGAAGCGCAGCTGCTTCAGGTACGCAATGCCTTGTCTGCTGCCGAGCTGCCGGGTCCAAGCGGAAGAGGCATTGGCCTGCGCAATGTGCATGAGCGCTTGAAGCTGCGTTTTGGCGCCAGCTACGGCTTAACGATTGACAGCGAGCTGGGGAAGGGCACGCGGGTAACGATTCGGATGCCGCTGGATCAGGAATGAATACAGGAATGAAATACGCGGGGAAAAGGAAGGAGTGGCAACGATGGATATAGTAGTCGTAGACGACGAGGAACGAATTAGACTGGGGTTATGCAAGCTGATTGAGCAGGCAGGCGAGGAATACCGGATTATTGGCGCCTATGGCAGCGGGCAGGAGCTGCTGGACCAACTCGATCATATTCATCCCGATTTTGTGCTGACTGATATTAAAATGCCACAGATGACCGGGCTCCAGCTCATTGCCAAAGTGAAGCGGCTCGGTAAAAATATTAAATTTGCTGTGCTGAGCGGTTTTAATGATTTTGAATATGCCAGGGAATCGCTGCGTCAGGGTGCAGAGGATTATTTGCTAAAGCCAGTCAACCTTGAGGAGCTGATTCGCCTGCTTGCCAAGGTGAACAGCAAGGTTAAGCAGGAGCGCGGCCGCAGTCGCCTTGAGTCGGGCGATTTAATTAGCCTGCTGCTTTATGCCGATGAGAAGCAGCTGCCTTCCTATGTCGTGGAGGACGTGTGTGGAACGATTGATCAACTGCCGCTGTTTCTGCATCACTATGCGGTGCTGTTATTAACGACTGCCCCAGAGCTAAACGAAATTCAGCTGGAGCGATTCATGGCCGACTGGCTTCGCGAAAGAATCATTATTACTGGTGAAGGCGGCAAAAGGGTTATCCTTATCTCCATTCACGATTCCGACCATGCCGAAACCGTCAGGGAGCTGTCCGTTACGCTGCTGCAGCGACTTCCTGCCTTTACGCGTGCCAAAATAGGCTTTAGCAGCATTTTCCGCGGCAGCAGTTGGCTAACGCATGCCTATAGCGAAGCTTTTTCCGCCTATCAGCATGCTTGGTATAATCCGGAGCCGCGCTGGTCCTCCGGCGCTGTTAGTCGTGTCGCGCCTGTCGATCATTTGCTGCGTTTGACGCATATCGTGAGCAAGGAGCTGCTGCCGGCGCTGCAAATGAATGATTTTGCTTTGGCGCAGGCGAAATTTGAAGGGTGGCTGCAAGAGGCTGCTGCCCAGCGCATTTGCTGGAAGGAGCTGCAGGAGGCCTGCTTTGGCATTAGCGCTCACGTTGCCGAGGAGCTGAAAAAACGCAGCGTCCAGCTTGAATATGGACAGGTGAATATGCCGATAGATCCTGAAGCAAGCGAAAACTGGGAAGCCTTCGCCCAGGGGCTGCGGGCTGGAATGGAGGAAATTTGCGCTTTGCTGGGCAGCGCGCGTTCAGATAATAGAGCCATAGATAAAGTGAAATCGTATATCCAGCAGCATTTTACCGAGGAGCTTGAGCTGCAGCGACTCGCGGATATAGTATATTTGACGCCAAGCTATTTAAGCAAGCTGTTCAAGACGGAGACAGGCGAGACGATTACCGACTATATGATTTCTGTGCGGATTGAGGCGGCAAAACAGCTGCTGCGCCAGGAGCAGGGGCTCAAAACGTATATGGTCGGCGAACGGGTAGGGTATGCTGATCCCGCTTATTTCACTAAAGTATTTAAAAAAATGGCTGGCCTAACACCAAAGGAATATCGCGATAAAGTTAGGTGAAGAAAGTTAGGTTCCCGTTATCCAAATTGAAGACAATAAAACATAACAAAGACCATTATAATCGGGGCCAGCTTCTCCTATAATGATGAAAACGCTAACAACGGTGTTCATTAAAAGAAAGCGAGGGTGGCCTTATGCATCAGTTCTCTTACAAAACGCAGCGATATTTAATTTTGTTCGGGTTTTTGACAATTCCCGTGCTTCTGTCGCTGACCTTCTCGTATTACCCGGCCGTATCTTTGCTGTATTACAGCTTGACGGATTGGAGCGGTCTTGGCTGGGACATGAATTTTATTGGCCTTGACAACTACAAGGAGATTTTTACAAAGCCCGAAGTATTCGGGGCGCTTAAAAACAATGCTTATTATTTCATCGGGGGTTTAATTCAAGTTGTCTTCTCGCTTTATTTTGCCGTCATATTGACGAGCAAGCTGCGGGGACGAAATGGGTTTCGAGTCATTCTGTTTTTGCCATATGTGCTGCACAGCGTAGCAACGGTCATTATGTTCAAAAACGTTTACCATGTGGAATACGGCTCACTAAATACGCTGCTCGGAGCGATTGGACTTGAATCGTGGCAGCAAAGCTGGCTGGGCGATAAGCATTTGGTCAACTTCTCGCTTGCCTTTATTTCTATGTGGAAGTATATGGGGCTTAATATGGTTATTTTCATCGGCGCCTTGCAGTCGATTCCTGACGATTTGTATGAAGCGGGCTCGATCGATGGCGCATCAGGCTGGCAGAAGTTTAGATTTATAACGCTGCCAAGCATTCGCAAAGTGCTGGAGCTTATGCTTATTTTAACGCTGACAGGGGCGCTCGAGGCTTTCGATATTCCTTATGTCATGCTGCTAGGTGCGAACGATACGTCAACCTTCGTCATCAAGACGGTGGATACGGCATTCAAATATCAAAACTTCGGCCTTGCCTCGGCGATGGCAGTTGTCCTGCTTATGATGGTCCTGCTGTTTATCGTTATTCAGCGCAAGTTTTTGTTCAAAGGAGGGGAATAGACGATGGGACAGAGTAGAGAAGGTTCACCATTATTTACGATTTTCAAATATGTGACGCTGGTTATCGCGCTGTTCGTCGTCTTATTCCCGCTTTACTCGATTGTGACTGGGGCGTTTAAGACACAGATCGAGTATTATCAATCCGGTCTTGCTTTGCCGGCAAACTTCTTGAACTTTGATAATTTTCAAAAGGTGTTCGACATCGGCAAGCTCGGACTCGGCTTCCGTAATATTGCGATCATTCTGGTCATCGCTGTAGCGGGCAACATTATGTTCGGTACGATGGTGGCGTACGCGCTGGGCCGGTTTGATTTTAAGCTGAAAAAAGGGATTATGGGCATGTACCTCGTTGCCCAGGTCATTCCTATGGTAACGACGCAGGTCGCTACATTTAGCGTCATTAAATATTTCTCGCTTTACAACACGATGGGTGCGCCAATCATTCTTTATTTGGGAGCCGACGTGCTGCAAATCGTCATCTATCTGCAATTCGTCAACAGCATTCCGCGTGATTTGGATGAAAGCGCAATGATGGAAGGCGCATCGCTGTTTAAAATTTATCGATCGATTATTTTCCCGCTGCTCGGGCCAGCAACAGCGACGCTCGTTATTTTGAAGACGATCTCGATTTACAATGACTTTTACACGCCTTATCTGTATATGCCAAGTCAGAAGCTAAAGGTTGTATCGACGGCTATTTATGCCTTCGTCGGGCCGAATGCCGCCCAGTTGAACGTCATTTCCGCAGGCATTTTAATTATTTTCATCCCGACGGTGGCGATTTTCCTCTCGATGCAAAAGTTTATTTTTGCCGGTGTAACGAGCGGTGCAGTCAAATAATCAGATTACAAACCAAATATGGATTGTGAATTGAAGGGGGAAACATACTTGCAGCAGTGGAATGAGCAGGTTTTTGGAATGACATGGGGCTGGACGGGAGTTCGCGGTACGTGGGCAGGACCTGCGGCGGCGGCCTCCATCGCCGAAATGGCCAAGCTGAACGTAAACTGGACGGCCATTGCGTTCGCAGCGGTTCAAGAAACGCCGCAATCGACGGAAATTCCCTATTGGAGCGAGCCGACAGTAAGTGATGAGGAAATCCGCTGGGCGATACGTGAGGCGAAAAGCCACGGCATTATAGTATGCCTCAAGCCGGTAGTCAATGTGGGGAATGGCACATGGCGGGCGCATATCGGCTTTTTCGATCAGGATACGCCAGGAGAGCCGAGCTGGGGCGAGTGGTTCGCTTCCTACGGGAAATTCATTGCCTATTATGCAGCGATAGCCGAGGAAGAGGGCTGCGAAATGTTCTGCATCGGCTGTGAAATGGTACAGACGGACAAGCGCGAGCAGGAATGGCGCGATTTAATTGCCTTGGTGCGGACGCTTTACAGCGGACCTATTACTTACAACTGCGATAAATATCAGGAAGAGCGAGTGGGCTGGTGGGATGCGGTCGATATTATTTCGTCCAGCGGCTATTACCCGATTGACCAATTCGATGAGCAGCTTGATCGCATAGAGGCGGGCATTGCAAAGTGGAATAAGCCGTTTTTCTTTATGGAGGCAGGCTGTCCGAGCCGCGAAGGCTCGGCTGCAAAGCCAAATGACTGGTCGCTTCCAGGCGCACCGTCTGAAATCGAGCAGGAGCGTTATTATGAAGCGATGTTCGCTGCTTGTGCTAAACGCGATTGGATGCTCGGCTATATGCTGTGGGATTGGCCAGCTCAGCTGTACAATACGAAAGACGCTTCCCGCAACGATGATTATTGCATGTATGGCAAACGTTCGGCAGCGGTCATCCGCTCCTTCTATGCCAAGGGACAAGGACAGCCAGTAGGCTAGGGAGGCGAAAGAAAAATGAGCAACGTGACAGGAACGCAAAATATGCTGGATATCGCCGAGTGGCAAAATTCGCTGACAGAGGAAGTGCGCGAACAAATTCTTGGCTTCTGGATGAAGCATGCGGTAGATGAGAAGAATGGCGGATTTATTGGCTATATGGCAAGCGACGGCGCTGTTTCGGAAGATGCAGATAAGGGCCTCGTGCTGAATGCGCGGATTTTATGGTCTTTCTCGTCGGCGTACCGCATTTATAAGGAAGCGCCATATTTGGAAATGGCAGAGCGGGCTCTAGATGCGCTGCGGGAACATTTTCACGATCAGGAGCATGGCGGTTTGTACTGGATGGTTGATAAGGACGGACATCCGGTTCAGACGAAAAAGCAAGTGTATGGGCAGGCATTTGTTATTTATGCATTAGCAGAATATGTACGGGCTACTGGCAAGCAGGACGTGCTGCCGTGGGCAGAGGAAATCTACAGATTGCTGGAAAAGCATGCCTTTGATCCGGTTCATCTTGGCTATATTGAAGCGCTGGCGCAAAATTGGCAGGAAACGGATGATTTGAGCCTCAGCGGCAAGGATCTCAATGAGCGCAAATCGATGAATACGCATTTGCATGTGCTGGAAGCTTATACGAATTTGTATCGAGTTTGGAGGCCGGAGGGGCTTCGCGACAAGCTGAAGACGCTTATTGAGCTGCATCTGGACTATATCATTGATCCCCAAAACCATCATTTCAAGCTGTTTTTTGATGATGCATGGAACTCCAAATCCCGTCATATCTCGTACGGTCATGACATCGAAGGAAGCTGGCTGCTGTGGGAAGCGGCTGAAGTGCTGGGCGATAAAGCACTTGAGGAGCGCGTAAGAAAAGCAGCTGTTCAAATGGCGCACGCCACGCTTGCCGAGGGCGTAGATGCGGATGGCGGCATTTATAATGAGGCCGATGGAGACGGACATCTGGATGCAGCGAAGGATTGGTGGCCGCAGGCGGAAGCGATGGTTGGGTTTCTAAATGCTTATGAGCTAACGCAGGAGCAGCGGTATTTGGATGCGGCATGGAGCAGCTGGCAGTTTATTACGGCTTTCGTATCCAATAAGGAAACGGGAGAATGGCACTGGCAAGTATCCCGCGAAGGTGTTGCGGACGAAAGCTATCCTAAAATCGATCCATGGAAATGCCCGTACCACAACAGCCGGGCCTGCTTCGAAGCTATCGAGCGCTTAGAACGAATTAGGATTAATGGCATTAATAATTAATGAACATAAATAAATTCGAAATCAATCATTAGGAGGCCCTTATGAATCAATGGTTGGAACAGCTTAAAGCAATATCGGAACGGCATGAGCAGCTGCTTTATGCGCCTAATAAACAAGTTCAGCAATCAAATGGTGTATTTGCCAGATTTGAGCATCCCGTTATTACGAATGAGCACACGCCTTTATACTGGCGTTATGATTTGGACCCGGAGACCAATCCGTATTTAATGGAGCGGATCGGTGTAAATGCCGCTTTCAATCCAGGAGCCATTGAGCTCGGTGGCAAGTTTTATTTAATGGTTCGCGTAGAAGGGGCAGATCGTAAATCCTTTTTCGCGGTTGCCGAAAGTGCTTCTCCCGCAGAAGGCTTCCGCTTCTGGGATTATCCGGTATTGCTGCCGGAAACGGAAGATCCAGACATTAACGTGTATGATATGCGGCTTGTGAAGCATGAGGACGGCTGGATATACGGCCTATTCTGCACCGAGCGTAAAGATCCGGAGGCACCAGCTGGCGATACGTCAAGCGCGGTTGCCCAGGGCGGCATTGCCCGCACGAAGGATTTGCGCACATGGGAGCGCCTGCCGGATCTTGTTTCCCCGTCGCCTCAGCAGCGTAATGTGGTGCTGCATCCTGAATTTGTCGATGGTAAATATGCTTTTTATACACGTCCTCAGGACGGCTTCATTAATACCGGAGCAGGCGGCGGTATCGGCTGGGGATTGTCGGAGAGCATGAATCCGGCTGTCATCGCCGAAGAAACAATCGTCGACAGCAAGCTTTACCATACGATTAAAGAAGTGAAAAATGGACAGGGGCCGGCACCACTCAAGACGGCTGATGGCTGGCTGCATATTGCTCACGGTGTGCGCAATACAGCGGCAGGCTTGCGTTATGTATTGTATGCTTTCATGACGGATCTGAATGAACCGAACAAAGTTACGTATGCGCCGGGCGGACATTTGCTTGCACCGGAAGGCATAGAGCGTGTAGGCGATGTATCTAATGTTGTATTTTGTAATGGCGCCGTCCAGCTCCCGGGCGGCGAAGTGTACATTTATTACGCTTCCTCCGATACAAGGGTGCATGCAGCTGTAACAAGCATTGACCAGCTGGTGGATTATGTGAAGCAAACGCCGCCGGATCATCTGCGTTCCCGCGCAAGCGTGGAGCAGCGTACCGAGCTGATCAGCCGCAATCTTGAGTTGATGGAGCAGGCGGAATATGCTTTTCTGCGCCGCAGCTAAGCAAACTAACAAAAGATGACGCTGTTAGCATAATTCATGACAATAAAAACAAAACAGCGTCATATTATTTTGTTTTCAGAGCGTATATGATTACGATGTAAGCGATACCAAATATGACTCAGGGGGTAACAAAATGAAAAAAGGCTTGGCTTTATCTTCCGCAATTTTATTAATGACTACCATTCTCGCTGCCTGTGGCGGCAATAATGCACCAGCAGAAAGCGCTCCAGCAGCTTCTGCAAGCCCTAGCGATTCCGCTGCAAGCCCAGAAGCCAGCGCAGCTAGCGAGCTGAGCGGCAAAATTAAAGTTTTGACGCATCGTACCGATTTTCTCAACGATGGGACGCTAGATAAATACGCAGCAGCTTTTAAAGAAAAATATCCAAAAGCTGAAATTGAGTTTGAAGGCTTGACCAACTATGCGACAGACATCCAAGTTCGCCTAACAACGGGCGAAGCGGGCGACGTATTGATGCTTCCGGCTGGACTTGCCGTATCGGAATATCCGAAATATTTTGAACCGCTGCCGGATGATTTTTTCACCAATACTTTTTTCGCTGACCTGTCGCTGTTCGATGGCAAACGTTATGGATTGTCGACTGGCGTAAATACGCAAGGGATCGTGTATAACAAAAAAGCTTTTGCAGCAGCAGGTATCGAAAAAGTTCCAACTACGCTTGATGAGCTGTATGCGGATGCGGAAAAGCTGAAAGCAGCAGGCATCATTCCACTTTATATGAACTATGGCGCACAATGGCCAATGGGCAACTGGGGTGACGGCTCTGCATGGTACGTTGCGGGCGATCCGCAGTTTGTATCCAAGCTTGTAACAGATGAAGCACCATTCAAAGTGGACAACGCTTGGGGTATTCTTGCCAATATCGGCCGTACTTTCATTGAAAAAGGCTGGGTTGAAAAAGATCTGTCGACAAACAACTGGGAAATGTCGAAAGGCGAGGTTGCATCGGGTAAAGCGGCTATGTACTTCCTTGGTAACTGGGTCATTCCACAAATCGTAGGCGCTGGCGCATCGTCAGACGACATTGGCTTCTTCCCACTTCCATACGACAATAGCGGCAAATACAATGCACCGCTTGGTTCGGATTATTTGGTTGGCGTAAGCAAAGACAGCAAAAACAAAGAGCTTGCGACAGCTTGGGTAAACTTCTTCGTGAAAGAGTCCGGTTACGTAGAGCAATCCGGATTCATGCCAATCGACAAGTCGGCGCAGTCGACAATTGCTCAATTGGCTGAGTTCCAAGCAACTAACCCAACACTGCTGGAAAGCGAAGCTACAGATCCAAAATTCAATGAAATTGCCAATAAAGCGCAAATCGGCATCGGTACTGGCAACTATGTACAAGAGTATCTGGTTGCTGATGATCTGCAAGCAGCTTTCGACAAGCTGAATGCAAAATGGAAAGAAGCTAAAACAGCTTTGGGCTACTAATAGCAATAAGTAGAATTAACGATACATTTATTAGCGGTAAAATGCATGGCAACCTTGCTTCGGCGGCTCAGTCTCCGGAGTAAGGTTTCATGTGTTTAACTGACTTTTTTCATTTTCAGGAGGATACGATGAAAGAGCAATGGATGATAGGGGATTGGAATTTTAAGGATAAAATTCAGGGAGAATGGCTGCCGGCTGTCGTGCCAGGCTGTGTACATACGGATTTAATTCAAAATGGCAAGCTGACAAATCCATTCTATGGAACAAATGAGAAGGACGCGCAGTGGGTGGACAAACAAGACTGGGAATATGTATCGAGCTTTCAGCCTTCAACGGAGCAGCTTGCTAGGGCTAAGCAGGAGCTCGTATTCGAGGGGCTTGATACGTATGCGGATGTGTATTTGAATGGAGCGCATATACTGGCTGCAGATAATATGTTCCGCACATGGAGAGTGGATGTCACGGACAGGGTGACAGCTGGCGACAATGAGCTGCGTGTTCTGTTCCGCTCGCCGATTAAAGAAGATTTGCCGAAGCTGGCTCAGCTTGGTTATGCGCTGCCAGCACCAAATGATCAATCCGAGGTCGGCGGACTTGACGATCAGAAAATTAGCATTTTTGCCCGCAAAGCGCCCTACCATTATGGCTGGGACTGGGGTCCGCGCTTCGTAACGAGCGGTATTTGGCGTCCTGTATATTTGGAGGGCTGGTCCTATGTTCGGATTACGGATGTATATATTCGTCAGGATGAGGTAGGGGCGGAGCTGGCGAGACTTACAGCCGTCGTTGAGCTCGAAGCCGAACGCGAATGTGATGTCGTGCTGAAGCTGGCATCATCGGATAAAGGCATGTTTAGTGGGCATTCTGCTTCTTTAGCCGCAGGCAAACAGACGATTGAAATTCCATTTGAAGTTGAAAATCCGCGGCTGTGGTGGTGCAGAGGTCTCGGCAATCCAGAGCTGTATACGTTCCAGATCGAATGCTGGCAAAGCAATAACGAGGTGCGATATGATTCGCAGAAGGTGACGACCGGACTTCGCACGATCCGTCTCATTAGACAGAAAGGCGAGGTTGGCACTTCATTTTATATGGAGCTGAATGGTGTTCAGGTTTTCGCCAAGGGCGCGAATCATATTCCGAATGACAGCTTCACGACGAGAGTCGGCTACGACCGTTATAAACATGAAATCGTAAGCGCCGTACAATCGAATATGAACATGCTTCGCGTCTGGGGCGGGGGCTTTTACGAGGAAAAAGCCTTTTATGAGCTTTGTGATGAGTATGGCCTGCTCGTGTGGCAGGATTTCATGTTTGCATGCAGCATGTATCCGGGAGACGAAGCGTTCCTGCGCAGCGTGCAGCTGGAAGCTGAGGATAACATTAAACGGCTGCGCAATCATCCATCGATTGCGCTATGGTGCGGCAATAATGAGATCGATACCGCATGGTCGCATTTTATTCCAGATGGCGGCTGGGGCTGGAAAAAGGAGTTCACGCAGGAGCAGCAAACGAAGCTATGGGCAGACTATGAGGCGATTTTTCATCGTATATTGCCTGAAGCTGTAGCGTCCTTAACGGTAGGAATTGATTATTGGCCTTCCTCGCCAATGGTTGATCTGACCGGCGACCTTACGCAGCACTCGGATTCGTCCTCGACTAGCGGAGATATTCATTATTGGGGCGTGTGGCATAATGTAGAGCCATTTGAAAACTATAATCGTTACGTCGGGCGCTTCATGAGCGAATATGGCTTCCAGTCGTTCCCCGAGTACAAATCGGTTCGCAGCTATGCGGAAGAGGCGGATATGGAGCTGGAATCCACCGTCATGCTCGCCCATCAGAAAAATGGCGCCGGCAACCGTCTCATTAAGCAATATATGGAGATGTATATGTCCGAGCCGAAGGATTTTCCGGCGTTTTTGTATATGAGCCAAATTTTGCAGGCGGAAGCGATGAAAACGGCTATTGAAGCGCATCGCCGCCGCAAGCCGTATTGCATGGGCTCCTTGTATTGGCAGATGAATGATTGCTGGCCTGTAGCCTCCTGGGCGGGCATGGACTATTACGGGCGCTGGAAGGCGCTGCAATATTATGCTGCAAGAAGCTTCGCAGACTGCCTGCTGTCGGTAAACGATCGCAAGGAAGAGGGGGAAATCAGCTTCCACATCGTATCCGATCAGCTTGTTCCCGTACAAGGCCAGCTGCGTCTGCGATTGTACAGCTTTAGCGGCGAGCTGCTGGGAGAGCAAAGTACTCCTGTCCGCGTAGACGCAAACGGTGCGGCTAATGTGCTGACGCTTCAGCGCTCCGAACTGCTTGGAGCTGCCAACACCGCAGCAAGCGTATTACTGGCAGAGCTGCTGGATGAAACGGATGGCCGTACTCTTTCAAGCGAGCTGCATTATTTTGAGCCAATGAAGGATATCACGCTAGCCCATGCCGAACTGAAAATAACAGAGTCCGAGCACGATGGCTGTACTCAGTGGACGCTGGAGACGAATACGCTTGCCAAAGGCGTATGGCTGACTTGCGGGCGTGAAGGCCGCTTTAGTGATAATTTCTTTGATTTGCTGCCGGGAACGGTTAAGACAGTAACGTTTATTCCGCATCATCTAGGAGATTTCAATGCAGACGCAAGCACGGGCGAGGAAACGAGTGATAGCCGCGTTACGGCGCGTTCGATGGTCGATTTCATTGTCTAGGCGAATCCATAAATAACGATCGAAATTAAAAGAGGAACGCTCTCCTTAAAAAAAGAGATGACAAGATGAAGCGCTTTCAGCTATAATGTCTGCATAAGGTTAAAATTTCAATGCCGCGTGAGGTAGATCGCCAGTTGACTGGCAGTCGCAAGCGCGGTTCATTTTCACTAAGTTAAGCGCTATACCTAATCATTTTTTTCGTCGCATAGATTAACCAATAGCAAGCTACGCCATGGAAAGGATTTGTGATCATTCGATGTCGATTTATTTTCAAACAGAGGAAAGTGCACAGCATCGTTTTGGCGACAAAGATAGCGCCATTTTGAAGCTGCTGGCCGACCGTTATGTTGGTGCGAATCCGCAGGCGGGATTTATTTTCCGCGCTTTTAACAAAAATGGCGTTTTGCAAAATGCAGAAGGGCTGTACGAACTGGATTTGGCTGCACGGTTTCCAGAGGCCAAAGCTGGGCAGCTGAGCTATGGAGCAGGGCTCGTATGGAGCGATGAGGAGCGCAGCTTGGATATTAATGTGCGCTGCTTTGGTCCTGTAAGGCTATATTTCAACGGCAAGCTAGTCTTTCGTTCGAATGTAATAGAGGAAATCAGCCCGGATGCAACGGTTAAGCTGAGTCTAGTATTTGCAAAGGGCTGGAACAGCTTATGGCTGTCGATGACTTGCACGCCAGCGGGCTTCGGCTGTCAAATCGGCTCTGACGAGGCCAAGGTGCGGATTATGAATGTCCGTGCACCGTTCGAGGAGCGTTACGGGCAAGCAGGATGGATTTTCTCGCAGCCGGTTGATGCTGCGCTTGAGTCAGGCAAACGGGTGGAAGTGGCGCAGCCGGACTTATTGGGATCACAGCAGCAGGAATCGGGGCTGGACTGGCTGCCGGTGATCGAATGGACGAAGGAAGAGCGCGGCCTTGGCCAGCTGGAACGGATTTTCGGAGAGCAGCGTGGCAAAGCCGCCTATGCCTGGACGACAATAAATCAGCCGCTGCCTGGGAAACAGGCCGTCGTACTGGAAGGCGAGTCCTCTGGCGAGCTGACCTTGTGGCTGGAAGGACAACAGGTAGGTGAAAGCACAGCGGCAGGATCTTTCCGATTTGAGCTTTTGCTGGATACAGGCAAGCATCATTTCGTAGCCCGCAGTGTGTGCGGCGAGCAGTCTTGGGGCTTCGAGCTGACGGCTGCAAATGCCAATGATGGCAGCGCTGTCACTTTGAGCTTGCCGCAGCAAGTGCATGGCTCTGGAGCAGGACAATGGTTGTA
Organism: Paenibacillus sp. R-74696; assembly: GCF_055814915.1. Classification (NCBI taxonomy): domain Bacteria; kingdom Bacillati; phylum Bacillota; class Bacilli; order Caryophanales; family Paenibacillaceae; genus Paenibacillus; species Paenibacillus sp. R-74696. Next base: position 345,812 of record NZ_JBPULM010000017.1, on the reverse strand, counting down.
TGCTGGGCCATTTGAAGCGGAAGCGACTAGCCCTACTTGGGAGCAGCTTATTCGCACCGATCTTCTTTATCCTCTTAACAAGGCATCGGAGCCTGCTGCACAGAGGAAGTTATTGCACACCTACTGGCAGCTCGATCTGCCGAACACCTGGGTACGACCCTATTACGAAAATGCTATGCTAAGCAATAAATGGACAGTGGGTACGGTATCCAATTATGCGCGGTGGGATTATCCGCTTGGCGTTACGATATACGGCTTGCTGCAAACGGGACGTTATCTGGAGCGTCCGGATATCGTCAGCTATGCGACTCAGCATGTGGAAGCTTGCACGGAGATGTACGACTATTCCTTCTGGGATCGTGAGCAATACGGGTTCCCAGCCATTAATCAGCAGCTCGTCATGATGAAAATGCTCGATAATTGCGGCTCGTTCGGCTCGGCTATGCTGGAGTCAAGGGTAGGGCTGGCTGCTGCTGACGTAGAGCCAATTGCCGAGCGCATCGCCGATTTTATGCTGAATAAGCTGGAACGCAAGCCCGATGGCGCGTTTTATCGCACCTGTGAGGGCGAATATGCCGCCAATACGATGTGGGCCGATGATTTGTACATGAGTACGCCATTTCTCTGCCGCTATGCTCGCTTAACGGGCAATCGTGAGGCACTGGATGAAGCGGCGAAGCAGTTTTTGCGCTTCAAAAGCTATTTATTCATGCCAGAGGAGAAGCTGATGTCCCATGTGTATGATTTTAAATATGACAGGGCGACAGGCATTCCTTGGGGACGGGGCAATGGCTGGACGATTTTTTCACTGACCGAAGTGCTGGAAGCGTTGCCGCAGGCGCATGAACTGCGCGATGAGCTGCTGGACTTCTTTAATGAGCTATGCGAAGGTTATGCCGCTCGTCAATCGGAGCGGGGGCTGTGGCATCAGGTAGTCAACCGTCCGGATACTTATTTGGAGGCTTCCTGCACGGCGATGTTTGCCTATGGCTTTGCTCGGGGCGTTCGCTTCGGCTGGGTGAAGCAGCCGGCCGCTATCATGAATGCGGCGTTCCGCGCATGGGACGGTTTGACGCGCTACGCTATTGACCGCCAAGGCAATGTTCACGGCGTATGCAGCGGCTCGCGCTACGCTTTCACAGCGGATTATTATGATCAGGATTTGCGGACGGTCGTTAACGACAATCACGGCATTGGCATTATGATGCTTGCCGGCACAGAAGTCGCCAAGCTGAAGCGGCATTTGCAAACGCAAACAAACGACGATAACGCAAAATAAGATGTGGAAAAAGCAAGGCTACAAGGTGAAACGGCTGTCGCCGTCCTTTGGCGGCGCGGCGCGTTTCAGTCCGAGAAATATAAGCGGAGTATAAGGGTGAAACTTATAAGTTCTTATATTTCAAGAAAATACTTGTCAGCGGCTCTATGTTGTAGTAGCCTATGGGTGAAGCGCTTAATCTAAAATATTAGGCGCCATTCCTTTGATAAGTTAAGCGCTTAATCCAATGCATAAACATAGTTGCTGCAAGCTTGCTATAAACTTGATGAAAGTGTTCAGATTATAGATCTACGATAGGAGGAAATGGATATGACGACGATTCGATTGACGATGGCGCAAGCGCTGCTGCGGTTTCTGGATCAGCAATACATTTCGATTGATGGTGAGGAAACGAAGTTCGTTGAAGGAGTATTCGGCATCTTCGGTCACGGCAATGTGACCGGCATGGGAGAGGCGCTGGAAAGAAGCGCAGGCAGCTTAACCTTTATTCAAGGTAAAAATGAACAGGGCATGGTGCACACAGCAGCAGCCTTCGCCAAGCAGCGTAATCGCAAGCAGATTTATGCTTGTACGACATCGATTGGCCCAGGTGCACTGAACATGGTAACGGCAGCGGCAACTGCGACCGTTAATCGCATTCCGGTGCTGCTGCTGCCCGGCGACAACTTCGCTTCGCGCCAGCCGGACCCTGTGCTGCAACAGCTTGAGGTCAGCAGCGACTACACCCTTTCGGCAACAGATGCCTTCAAGGCCGTCAGCCGTTACTGGGACCGTATCGTTCGTCCCGAGCAGCTGATTACCGCAGCGCTGCAGGCGATGCGCGTGCTTACAGACCCGGCGGAGACAGGGGCGGTCACGCTCGCGCTGCCGCAGGATGTGCAGGCGGAAGCCTATGATTATCCAGAGAGCTTCTTCGCAAAACGCGTGCATTATGTTGACCGCCGCGAGCCGGCGGCGGATGCAGTAGCCCGTGCAGCGGAGCGTATTGCAGCGAGCAAGCATCCGCTTATCGTAGCAGGGGGCGGCGTCTTGTATGCGTCCGCGACCTCCGAGCTGCGAGCGTTCGCCGAAGCCTTCGGCATTCCGGTTACGGAAACGCAGGCAGGAAAAAGCGCATTTGATTGGCGCCATCCGCTGTATGCGGGAGCTATTGGCGTAACCGGTGCGCTGGCAGCGAACGAATGGGCCAAACAAGCTGATCTGGTCATTGGGGTCGGCACGCGCTACTCGGATTTCACAACTGCATCCAAGTCCGCATACGCGAACCCGGATGTGCAGTTTATCAACATTAACTTAAATGGCGCTGACGCAGCGAAGCTTGGCGGGGAAGCGGTAATTGCCGATGCCCGCACGGGTTTGCAAGCGCTGCAAAATGCGCTGCAAGCAGCGAATTACAAGAGCAGCTACAACGATGTGGAATTGGCACAGCGCAAAGCGGCATGGGATGCAGAGGTTGACCGTCTCTACAACGAAGAGCATGAAGGCGGCTTTTCCCAAACCCGGGCACTCGGTGTCATTAATGAAACGATTGATTCATCTTCCGTCGTCGTGGGCGCTGCCGGAAGCCTGCCTGGCGATTTGCATCGCTTATGGCGCTCGACCGAGCCGAAAACGTATCATATGGAATATGGTTTTTCCTGCATGGGCTACGAAGTTAGCGGTGCTTTCGGAGCGGCACTCGCCGAGCCGCAGCGCGAGGTGTACGCCATGGTTGGCGATGGCAGCTACTTGATGATGCATTCTGAGCTGGTGACGAGCTTGCAGGAGCAGCGCAAGTTTACGATTTTGCTTTTTGACAATCATGGGTTCCAGTGTATCCATAACTTGCAGCGCGAGCATGGCAGTGATGGCTTCGGCAATGAGTTCCGCTATCGTGAAGCGAGCACAGGCAGATACACGGGCCAGCCGCTGCCCATTGATTTTGCTGCCCATGCCCGCAGTCTTGGCGCCAGCGCATACAAAGCAACAAATGCGGAGGAGCTACGTGTTGCTTTGCTTCAGGCGAAGCAGGAAGATCGCACGACGCTGATTGAAATTAGCGTATTGCCGGGAACGAACTCCGGCGGCTATGAATCCTGGTGGCATGTCGGCGTTCCTGCTGTATCAGAAAGCGACAAGGTGCGGAGGGCACATGAAGCCATGCGGGCAAAGCTCAGCAAGGCGAAGCAGCTGTAGCAGGTTGATCCTATTTTTTGAATAAGGAGCTGGGGTAAGCGATGAAGCCATTTACATTTTCACTCGGCATTCACCCGATTAACTGGGTGGGCGAGGATGTGCGGGAGCATGGGGCGGATACGACCTATGAGCAGATTTTGGATGATATTCAGCGGCTGGGGCTGACCGGAACGGAAATGGGTCGCAAATACCCGGCAGATACTGCTGTATTGCGCGAGGAACTGGGTAAACGAGGCATTCAGCTCGTGTCCCAGTGGAAGTCGGTGCTGTTCTCCGATCCCGCATACCGCGAGGCCGAGCTTGAGGGCTACCGAAAGCATGCCGAGTTTCTGCAAAGCATGGGGAGCAAGGTGATCAGCACGGCTGAGGTTGGCGGCTCGCTGCATTTTGATCCGCGCCGTACGCCCAATGAGACGGAGGTGCTGCGGCTGGATGAAGCCGGCTGGCAGTCGCTTGCGACAGGCCTTAACGCTGCTGGGAAAATAGCGGCTGAATACGGCTTAAAGCTGGCTTACCATCATCATGGCGGAACCGTAGTTGAGCAGCCGGAGGAAATCGACAAGCTGATGGAACTGACGGACCCTGCCTATGTGCATCTGCTGTTCGATACGGGTCATGCCTATTATGGTGGAGCAAACCCGCTGGATGTACTGAATAAGCACTATGACCGCATTGCATATATTCATTTGAAAGATATTCGCCAGTCTGTACTCGATGAAGCCCGCTCAGAGCAGGCCGATTTCGTCACTTGTATTCGCAAAGGCGTATTTACGGTGCCGGGTGACGGCTGCCTTGATTTTGCGCCAGTTCTTCAAGAGCTCACAGCTCGCGGCTATAACGGCTGGGCGATGCTTGAAGGTGAGCAGGACCCTGCGACTTATAATCCGTATGAATATGCGAAGGAAGCGATTCGCTATTTAACTTCATTAAATAAAAAGAATTAAGTATTTTATAACATTAAATAACTGCTGGAGGTGGGCCTAGGGATGTCTTATATCACATATAACGCAGCGAAGCCGCTGGATTTTACGGCTATTGGCCGCTTGTGCATCGATCTGAATGCAAATGAAATTAATCGCCCGATGGAAGAGACTATGACGTTTACGAAATACGTTGGAGGCTCTCCGGCGAATATTGCGATTGGCATGTCCCGACTCGGGATGAAAACATCGTTTATTGGCAAGGTTGCCGATGATCAGATGGGCCGTTTTATTACGACTTATTTGGAAAATAATCAAATTGCCACTTCGGGCGTCGTGACGGATGACAGCGGTGCAGTGACAGGGCTTGCTTTTACCGAAATTAAAAGCCCGTCGGAGTGCAGCATTCTGATGTACCGCGACAATGTTGCTGACCTGTTGCTTAAGCCGCAGGAGGTTAGCGAGGAGCTGATTGCTAATTCCAAAATGCTCCTTATCTCGGGTACAGCGCTGGCACAAAACCCTTCACGCGAAGCCGTGTTCCTGGCAATCGATTATGCCCGCAAGCATGGCGTCGTTATTGCCTTTGATCTTGACTACCGTCCATATACGTGGAATTCGCCGGAGGAAACGGCCATCTATTACAACCTGGCGGCTGAAAAATGCGATATTATTATGGGTACTAGAGAAGAATTTGACAATATGGAAACCTTCGAGCCTAATCCGGAGCGTGATGACCATGTGACCGCAGCGAAATGGTTTAATTATGCCGCGCAAATTGTCATTATTAAGCATGGCAAGGACGGCTCCATCGCTTATACGAAGGATGGCGCTTCACACCGGGCCAAAAGCTTCCCGGCCAAAGTCATTAAAACGTTTGGAGCAGGCGATTCGTATGCGGCAGGCTTTTTGTACGGCAGCATGCAGGGCTGGTCAATTGAGAAAAGCATGGAGTTCGGCAGCGCCGCTGCATGTATCGTTATTTCCAGCCACAGCTGCTCAGACGCTATGCCGTCCGCCGACCAGGTTCAAGACTATATTGACCGCTGCAACCGCGGTGAAATCATCGTTTAATTTTAAAATAGAGAGGATTGAGTGGATATGACAGCAACATTAAGCAATTGGATTGGCGGAAAATGGGTAGCTTCGGTATCACAGCAGACAGAAGCCGTTTACAATCCAGCGACAGAAGAGGTGCTGGCTTATGTGCCGCTATCTTCGAATGAAGATGTGGAGCAGGCTGTAGCGGATTCGAAGAAAGCATTCGCTTCATGGAGCCGTACGCCTGTACCAAAACGGGCCCGCGTATTGTTCAAATACCAGCAGCTGCTCGTTGATCATTGGGAAGAGCTAGCACAGCTGGTAACAAAAGAAAACGGCAAAAGCTATGCCGAAGCTTACGGCGAAGTGCTGCGCGGCATTGAATGCGTTGAGTTCGCGGCTGGCGCGCCTAACTTGATGATGGGCAAGCAGCTTCCTGATATTGCTACTGGGCTTGAGTCCGGCATGTACCGCTACCCAATTGGCGTCATCGGCGGCATTACGCCGTTTAACTTCCCGATGATGGTGCCGTGCTGGATGTTCCCGCTTGCGATCGCCTGCGGCAACACGTTTGTGCTTAAGCCGTCGGAGCGTACGCCGCTGCTGGCGAATCGCCTTGCCGAGTTGTTTCAGGAAGCGGGTCTTCCGGATGGCGTGCTCAACATCGTTCATGGTGCGCATGAAGTCGTTAACGGCCTGCTGAAGCATCCTGATGTTAAAGGTATTTCGTTCGTTGGCTCGCAGCCGGTAGCAGAGTATGTCTATCGCACAGGGACTGCGGAAGGCAAACGCGTACAAGCGCTCGCTGGCGCGAAAAATCATTCCATCGTCATGCCAGATGCAGACCTTGACCTGACGGTTAAAGAAATTACGAACGCTGCTTTTGGCTCGGCAGGCGAACGCTGCATGGCCTGCGCAGTTGTTGTCGCTGTCGGTGATGTGGCTGACAAGCTCGTAGAAAAACTGCTGCAGACGGCTGATTCTCTGACGATAGGCAACGGCTTGGAGTCAGGTGTCTTCCTCGGTCCGGTCATTCGCGGACCGCACAAAGAGCGGACGCTTCGCTATATTGAAATCGGCGAGCAGGAAGGCGCACAGCTGCTGCGCGATGGACGCAAGGATGCTGCGGCTGCTGCTGATGCGAAGGGCTATTTTGTCGGCCCGACCTTGTTTGATGGCGTTCAGAAGGAAATGACGATCTGGAAAGATGAGATTTTCGCTCCGGTACTGGCGATTGCGCGGGTTGAGACGCTCGAGGAGGCGATTGAGCTTGCGAATGCATCAGAATTTGCAAATGGCGCCTGCCTGTTCACGAAGGATGGCAGCAACGTCCGCACATTCCGCGAAACGATTGAAGCGGGCATGCTCGGAGTCAATCTTGGCGTTCCAGCCCCAATGGCGTTCTTCCCTTTCTCCGGCTGGAAAAAATCATTCTACGGCGATCTACATGCCAACGGCACAGATGGCGTCGAATTTTATACTCGCAAAAAAATGGTAACCGCTCGTTGGTAGTTTAACGGTCTGCTAATCAGATAATGGATAATCGCATAAAGGAGAACGATCAAAATGGTACAAAAAATTAAAATCGGCATTATCGGCGCAGGCCGCATCGGAAAAATCCATGCTGACAACTTGCTAAGGCTCCCACAAGTGGAAATTGTCGCAATCAGCGATTTGTTTGCAAGCGCAGAGCTGGAAGCATGGGCCGCTGAGCGCGGTATCGCTACCGTTACGAAAGACAGCGCTGCGCTTATCGCAGACCCTGAAATCAACGCCATTTTTATTTGTTCTTCAACAGATACACATGTACCGCTCATTAAACAGGCTGCCCAAGCTGGCAAGCATATTTTTTGCGAAAAACCAGTCAGCATGACGCTTTCGCAAACAGAGGAAGCAGTAGAAGCGGTGCAGAAAGCCGGCGTAAAGCTGCAAATCGGATTTAACCGCCGCTTCGACCACAACTTTAAACGGATTCGTGAGCATGTGGAGCAAGGAACGATTGGCGAGACGCATATTGTGAAAATTACGTCGCGCGATCCGAACCCGCCGCATAAGGATTACATCAAGGTATCCGGCGGCATTTTCATGGACATGATGATTCACGATTTTGATATGGCAAGATTTTTGGCTGGCAGTGAGGTTGAAGAGGTTTTTGCGCAAGGCAATGTTCTCATTGATCCCGTATTCGCCGAATGCGATGATCTCGATACTGCAATTGTAACACTGCGCTTTCAAAACGGTGCGCTTGGCGTCATCGACAACAGCCGTCAGGCCGTATATGGCTACGATCAACGAGTTGAGGTATTTGGCTCCAAGGGCAGCGCCGCCGCAACGAATGATCACCCGAATACAGCGGAAATCAGCACAGCGGAAGGTATTGTACGGGATAAGCCGCTGCATTTCTTCCTAGAACGCTACAATGCTGCTTATGTAGAGGAAACCGAGTTGTTTATCGAAGCGCTGCTGCAAGATAAGAAGGTAAAGGTCGACGGTAACGATGCGCTGCAAGCCGAGCGAATTGCAAAGGCGGCGAAGCTGTCTGTGAAGCTAGGGCGACCTGTGAAGCTTAATGAGCTTCATGAACTGACGTAAGTAGACGGACCCAGGAAAGGTTGTGTGCGCAAGTGTCAGAGTTAATCGTAAAACCAAGCGCTGCTCCGGGCGAGCAGGGCGAGCTCATGAACATTACACCGCAAAGCGCAGGATGGGAGTATGTCGGTTTTCGCATCGTTCATCTGGAGCCGGGCGAGCAGCTTAAGCAGAACACGGATGAAAATGAAGTGTGCCTCGTACTGCTGAGCGGACGCGCGGATGTACAGACGCAAAATGAAAAATGGAGCAATATCGGCCAGCGGATGAGCGTATTTGAGAAAATCCCGCCGTTTTCGGTTTATGTGCCGAATGACGATTTTTATCATATTGAAGCCGTAACCGCGCTGGATATCGCCATTTGCTCTGCGCCTGGCCAAGGCCAGCATCAAGCGAGGCTCATTGCCCCGGATGCTGTAGGTGTAGAACAGCGTGGATATGGCAATCTGGAGCGCCAAATCCATAACATTTTGCCAGAGACAGCGCCGGCGGACAGCCTGCTTGTCGTTGAAGTTTTTACGCCAAGCGGACATTGGTCCAGCTACCCGCCGCATAAGCATGACCAGGATGCGCTGCCGAATGAATCGCTGCTGGAGGAAACGTATTATTTTCGCGTAGAGCCTGAGCAGGGCTTCGCCATTCAACGTGTATATACGGATGACCGTTCGCTAGACGAGACACTCGTCATTCGCAATGGGGAAGCGGTTCTCGTACCGCGAGGCTACCATCCGGTAAGTGCGCCTCCGGGCTATGAGGTATATTATTTGAACGTTATGGCTGGTCCTACGCGCATTTGGAAATTTCATAATGATCCAGACCATGCTTGGATTATGACAAAACCGGCTGAGGAAACGACAAAAGCCTAGGCCGTTTCACATCACAACAGACATAGCAGAAACCAGCTTTCCTTCAGCGGAGGCTGGTTTCTAGCATTTCAAGCCAATTCCTCCGATTTCATTGCAAGATAACATGATGTGATACATAATAAATCTACCAGTTCAAAAGTAACGGAGGTTGTCTATGAAAGCCACCATCTATGATATCGCAAAGGAAGCGGGAGTCTCGATTGCGACTGTTTCCCAAGTTATTAATGGCAAAGGAAAAATTAGCGAAGAACGGCGCAATGAAGTCATGCGCATTATGGAGCGGCTTAACTACCAGCCGAGTGTAATCGCTTCCGCGCTGACCGGGAAACGGACGTTTACGCTTGGTCTGCTCGTTCCAGACATATCCAACCCCTTTTTCGCCGAAATTGCCCGTGCTGTTGAGGACCAGAGCCGCCGCTTAGGCTACAGCCTCGTCATATGCAGCACCGACAATAAAGATGAGCGAGTGGAGCGCTATCTGTCGCTGCTGCGGCAAAAAAGCGTGGACGGCATCATTATCGGTACCGGGATTGATAATGAGGACATTATTAAACCGCTGCTGACGCAGTCCATTGCCGTAGCGCTAATTGCGCGGGACATGCCTGCTCTGGCTGTGCATACAGTCATTGTGGAAGATTTTAAAGGTGGAGCGCTTGGGGCTCGGCATTTGCTTGAGGAAGGGCATCACCGGGTCGCGGTGCTTGCCGAACATATGAAGGTCAGCAGCAGCCGCGAGCGGGTCAGGGGATTTAGAAGTGTCGTCGATGCAGCTGGGCTGCCTTGGTCCGACGCCTCCGTCAAGTTTTGCGACTACACGCTGGAGGATGGCAAGCGCAAAGCGCTGGAGCTGCTGAAGCTGACGGAACGGCCAACCGCCTTGTTCTGTTGTAATGAGCTGCTCGCCATCGGTGCGCTGCAGGCAGCGAAGGAGCTTAAGCTTCGTATTCCACGTGATGTATCGGTTATCGGCTTTGATAATACAATTTTGGCCTCGGTAAGTGATCCGCCGCTGACGACCATTGCACAACCTATTGAAGCGATGGGGAAAAAGGTTGTTGATCTGCTGGTAGAAGCGCTGCAGGACAAATCCGCTGCGGCAAAAGCAGAACGCATCGTGCTGGAGCCCGAGCTGATCATTAGACATTCTACAAGCTCCATTCATGTATAACGTTGAATCATGATTGACTTAAGGGAGAACCGCTCAAGAAGAGGAGCGGCTCGCCCTATTTTTGATTATGGCCCAGATAAATATGAAGGTCATTAAGCCGCCTTCAATAATGAGCGATACGAGCGGAAACCAATAGCTTAAATACCGATCAACTATATGGCCTTCGGTGCTGTATGGGAACATAGGGCTCAATATAAGTATGGCGCCGAACACATATACCCATGGTTTATGAGACTTCATCCCGAGCCACTGCGCGGTTCCTTCCGTAATAGCGTAATACAAGGTTGAGATTGTAATGAACGATCCCGAAATAAAGATAAGCAGCAGCAGCACCTCGATTCTCTCGAAAATAAGAAACTGCGTAATTCTCGACAGGATATAGATTGGATTTTCAAAATGCGCTGCCATCACAGGACCCATCACCACTATGCTGTACAATAAATAAAGCGTCATGATCGAAGTGCCCAGTACAACGGCGTAAACCTTCATTTTTAAAATGCTCTTTTGTTGCTTAATATGCGGCATCAGCATGCCCATCATGATGCAAATCCCAAACCAGCTGCCGGGATAGATAGCGCCTTGCAGGGCGGGAAATATACCGTGCTCGAAGGGAGGGAGCAGGTAGTGCAACTGGATATAGGGAATGGAGCTGGTAAATAAAACAATGGAGGTTAGCAAAATAATGACGCCAATAATTTGGCTCAGTCTTGCAATGGCCTCAACACCCTTTACGGCAGCAAGCCCGGCACATATCGTCATCGAGATGGAGAAGACCAACCGAGGGGTTTCGGGCATAAGGGTTCTAGACAAGAAATCACAATAAATCCACATTGCCGTAACCATTACTCCGAGAAAAAACAGCAGGAAAATGAGGCCGACAGCCTTGCCGGTTTTTCCCAATATGGAGCGTGTATATTGAATTAACGATTGTCCAGCGTACATTCTGCCCAGCCGATAAAGAAGGATAGCGACATAAATATCGATTAAAGCGCCCAAAGTCATCGACAGCCACAGGTCCTGCTTAACCTTAGCGATCAGCTGGCTCGGAACCGAGAAAAACGTGAGCGAGGTAATCGATACAAAAATGATGAAAAAGAATTCACCCGATGAAATTAGACTCTTTTTCACTTTACATCATCCTTTTTTATTTTGCTGTCAATGAGTAAGCCGGTTTTTACAAGCTCAATTGAAATGCTGCTCTGCACCTTGATATTAGCAAGCTCCTCGTTCCAGCCCTCTTTCAGCATTTTCCAGCTTTTTGGATCTTTGCGATGGATCGTTTCTCCAAAACCGACAGCGTCGCTTTTGTAGGAGCGAAAGAGCTTATGTAGGGTTCCCTCTATGGATGCTGCAATTGCGCTGCTCAGCTCTGTTTTGATTTGATCCGTCGTTTTCTTTTCCGTCAAATCTAGTTCCTCGGTGGACGTCTTAATGGAAGCTTTGGTTTTCATACGAACGTTCATTTGCAGCTGTCCATTTTCAAATGCTGGCTTCATAGCAATATGGATGTTCTTCAACTCAAACATGATTGATTTCTTATCTTTGGTAGTCATCTGGTACAATCCAAGTGAAGACAGCTTGGTCAACCAGCTTACAACCTGTGTTTCCTCGCTGTTCAGCCAGCCGACCATTTTATTGTTTCGAAAAACAGCAAGATCCGTAATTTCCATCACCAGGTCCTTAGAGCCTGACTTGCCAACCTGGAGCAATCCCGGCACCGCTACTTGAAAGCCTGACTGCTCCAGTCTAGGCAAAAATTGATAAAGCTGAATGCCGCCGCTTGTCGGCTTGTAGGTTTTATTTTTAAAATAAGCTTTCCATTCCTCGGCGGCTACAGCTTGCAGCTCTTTGGAGTCAGTCAGCACTTCCTTGACAGGACGCCGTGAAACCATCACCCAGCAGTTGAAATTCTGGTTAGGCTCCCGCCAGAAAAAATCCATGCTATCATCTAAGCCTTGTTTGGCTAAACGTTCTCCAATGAGAAGAACCTTCGTTTGGGAGAAAAAGAGGCTTTTCTTCGCCTGCTTGCGAATCGTCTCGAGTGCATCTTCAACGGTTATGCCGTTTGCCGTATACGTAGCAATCGCTCTGCGCTGCTGTCCGCCGCCGCCAGCGGCAACGGGGAGTGTCGGATTCACGAGCTGGACGGTAACCTGAAGCTGCCCCTGTTTATTTACATCCAAACCTACAGCTGAAACAACAGTCAATTGATCAAAATTGATTTGGCTCCAGCAGCCGCTAAGGAGCAGCAGCATACTAAGGAAACAGGCATATTTACTAAGATGGAGAAACACATAGTAGTCCCCCTTTTTTTAAATATAGGAAAGGACAGGATTGTTCCATCCTTTCTCTCTATTTCTCTATTTCTCGGATTGAAACGCGCAGCGCCACCAAAGGACGGAGGGCAGCCGCTTCACCTTGGACTTCAATTTTAACGTTTATTGCGAAGTGTAAACCAAGGAACACGAAATATGGCTTTCTCGGCTTCTTTTTTCTTAAACGGAGCGAATGGCGATAAATAGGGCAAACCTACCGATTGAATGGAGGCAAGCTGAACTCCCAGCATAAACAGCCCAATAATGATCCCGTAAAGCCCTAGAAGCGAAGCGAGCATCAGCATGAAAAACCGCAGCATCCGTATCGTCCCCGATAGAGAAATCGAAGGAATCGTGAACGAGGCAATCGCTGTGCCAGCAACAATCATGACCGATGGGGAAGAGATAATACCGGCTTGTACTGCGGATTCGCCAATAACGAGTGCTCCTACGATACTGATGGCAGATCCAATTGAACGGGGCATCCGAATGCTCGCCTCGCGCAGCCCCTCAAAAATGATTTCCATAATCAGCGCCTCCATTAAGACGGGAAAAGGAACGCCATCGCGTGCAGACAATATGCTGCTCAGGAGCTGCGGAGGCACCATCTCCGGGTGGTAAGTCAAAATGCCGACATAGGTAGAGGGCAGAAGCAGCGTAATGAAAAAACCGGCATAACGAATCCACCGAATGAAAGTAGCTACAGGGTAAGCCAAATATAAATCCTCGGTCGTCTTGAGCAAATGAAACAGCGTACAAGGCAGGGCGAGCACAAATGGAGTGCCATCGACCACAATGGCCACACGACCGTCCAATATAATGCCAGCCACATCATCAGGCCGCTCGGTACTGTATACCGTAGGGAAAAAGGAGGTAGGGCTGTCTTTAATAATCTCCTCAATATAGTGGGATTCCAATACCGCATCGATATCGATTTTCTGAAGCCGTTTGCGTATTTCGTCAACCGTTTCCTTCGCTGCCCGGTCATGAATATAGACCATCGCTACTTTGGTATGCGACAAGTTGCCAACCGTCAGCGTTTCCACACGAAAAGCCTTGTCGCGAATACGCCTGCGTATGAGCGAAATGTTGACGCCCAAAGCTTCGACGAAGCCATCTCGCGGGCCGCGGATGACACTGGATGAAGCTGGTTCATCAATGCTGCGGGTTTCAAGGCCTTGCGTATTGACCGCAATGGCTCCTTCGCTGTCATCTACTAAAATAATCGTCCAGCCGCAAACGAGCAGAGGCACGCATTCCTCGCACGTATAAACCATTTTCACATGATTGGCTGTCAGTATGTAGCTGCAAAGCAGCTGATGAGGCGATTCGCTTTGATCCAGCAGCTTCATCTGCTGAGTTCCTGAAATGAGCGGCGAAATGACATCGGTATTTAAATTTTGCTTGCTTACGAGTCCGTCTATCCAGACGACAGAGACTGGAATGCGTTCCTCGCCAATCAAGCAGTTTCTTGTTGATAAATCTGAGCTGTTGCCAAGCTCGGACACTAGCTCATTATAAAGGTCGCGCGTCGTGTTTACCTTGCTCTCGGGCATGATGCTGCAGCTCCTTTTGCTAAAGCTAGTCATGTTCGTACGTACCACATATTTATTGTGGCTAAAATTGGTTTTATTATTCGATGAATGCACAGCGTATTTTGAATTGAATAGCTAGTCAATTTTTTGGAAAGCAAGTAAGATGGTAGGTAAGGTAACGATCGAATCAAGCGTTACGGAGAAAGGGGCTAATTAAAATGGCAAAAACAATTGGACTAATCGTAGGGAGCCTACGGGAAAATTCATATAATCGAATGGTGGCCCAGACGCTAAGCGAACTGGATGCTACTCTTGCATTCAAGTGGATTGAGCTTAAGGAGCTTCCTTTGTTTAATGAAGATTTGGAAGCGGGAGACGGACCAGAGGCGGTACAGGTATTTAAGGCGGCTATTCAAGCAGTGGATGGCGTCATTATTGTATCGCCGGAGTACAACTCAGGCATTCCCGGCGTGCTTAAAAATGCGATTGACTGGGCATCCAGACCATCTCGCGGCTCCGTACTGCGCAGAAAGCCATTCGGCCTAATTGGCGCAACGCCGGGCGGCATGGGAACCGTTCATGCCCAGCTTCAAACTAGGCATATCCTGGAGTCCGTCCAGGCGCAGGTGCTTCCTTTTCAAAAGCTGCTTATTTCACAAGTGCACACGAAAGTGGATGCGGAGCAGCATCGCCTAACGGATGAGAAGACGAAGGAATATTTGCTCGCTTATTTGCAAAAGTTTGTCCATTGGATCGATCATGTTCCTGCATTGGATTAACAACTAAGATTTTAGCCAGCACACGTGGGGGAGGAGTCCATTAAATGGAATCGACATCAGGAGAAAGATGGTATGAAATTGCCAATACGGTTAATCAAAGCTGCGTTTTAGCAGATCATTTAAATCAGCTGTATCGCTCCAGCTCCTTGGAACAGAGGGTAAATATGCCGGAAGAGCTAGGGCGCGGCTATTGGCAGCTTAGCCAGATTCAATCGTCCATGGAGCTCGTGTTATGCGATGCCTCCTTTAATAGAGAGACGACATTGCAAAGCCTGGAGCGGGATAACAGCTTAAAACTAAGCTTTTGTCTAGGGCAAAGCCTCCAATGGAATGCAGAAGGGCTTAGAAAAGAATATCATTTGGAGCATGGGGAAGTTTCGGCGTTTGGCCTTCTTCCTACGAACAGCAGCTGCCAGTTTAACGTCAATCAGCATATACGCGGTCTAACTCTCAAATTGGATCGCTTAACGGAGATTGGCGCTCTGCAGCAGCTGCCGCTGCATAAAATTTCATCCATTTTGACTGAAAAGCGTGAGCCGTTTCATCATTCCTCCATGACTTTGGGGATGAAACGGATTACGCAAGATATTTTTCACTGCCATTATCAGGGTGCTGTTAAGCATCTTTATTTAAGCGGAAAGGTACTCGAGCTGCTTGCCGTATATTTCAATGAAGCGATTTTGCAAAAGCACTCCGAGCCACGCTTGCCCGGATTATCCCGCACCGATATCGACAGCCTGCACCGCGCCAAGCAAATTGTGGATGCGCAATTGGTAACACCCCCTAGCCTAGAAGCGCTGAGCAAGCTCGTTTGCTTGAATGAGTTTAAACTCAAGAAAGGGTTCAAGCTGCTATTTGGCCTGCCCGTTCATGCTTATATTATTGATCGAAGACTAGACGACGCCTATCGTTTGCTTGAAGAAGGGAAGCTTAACATTACCGCAGCGGCAGCAGCCGTTGGCTTCAGTAAAGCGAGTCATTTTTCAGAACAATTCAAGCGAAAATACGGGATCAACCCCTCTGAATATTTCAAATCCTCCTCGCTAAAGGGCATCCGCCGCTAAAAATCCGGTTTTGGGTCATCCTGCTCCCGATTTGGGTATCCGGTGAAAGCAGACATATGCGATATTAGCTTATATCTCACACGCTTTGTTTGAGAATGATTTTTAATATCAACGATGTTGGGACGGAGTGAAATGAATACGAAATCAGAAGTGTCCGGTTTGATGCAAATCGCTGGCGAGCGGAAAGGGCTGTTAATAACGGCCAGTATTTTCTCGACCCTTTCGAGCCTGCTGCAAATTGTACCGTTTATTGCGGTATATAAAATCGTGCAGGAGCTGCTCATTCATGCGCAGCAGCCAGCCAATATGAACAAAGAGCTGCTCATCGCTTGGGGAATCGTCGCCTTTGTCTCCTTGCTTGCCATGCTGGCCGCGATGTATGTCGGGGGAATGTGCTCGCATATTGCGGCTTTCAACATTCTCTACGAGCTTCGGGTGCGGCTTGCAGAGCATGTGGCGAAAGTGCCAATGGGGTACCATACGAAAACGGCAACGGGCGAGCTCAAGAAAATTATTGAGGTGAGTGTTGAAAAGATTGAAAAGTTTATCGCCCATCAGCTGCCCGATCTTATCAGCGCTCTCGTCATACCCGTTGTGTTAATCGGCTATTTGTTTTGGCTGGATTACCGAATGGCACTCGTATTAATGCTCCCTATTGGCGCAGGTTTGTGGCTGCAAACCCGTCTGTTCGGCAGTAAAGCTGGCAGGGAGGCGTACCGCGAATTTCAGTATGCCATTGAAGAGATGAATGCAACGGGAGTCGAATACGTACGGGGAATGCCGGCTGTTAAAGTGTTCGGCATCACCGCAGATTCGTTTCTGACGTTCAAGCAAGCCGTTATGAAATACCGTGATGTTTCTTTGAGAATTACGGACATTTGCAAAACGTCATACAGTCTCTTTTTTGTCATCATTATTTCGCTATTTACGTTCGTCGTTCCGATCGGCCTACTGCTGTTCAGCGGTCAAGCTGGCAGCCAATCCTTCGCTATTACGTTTATTTTGTTCCTCATCGTTACACCGAGCCTATCGGCACCACTGCTGAAGCTCATGCATTTAGGAAGCGGGCTGCGGGAAATTGTCGAGGGCCATAAGCGAATTGAGTCCGTGTTTGCGGAAAAGATTGTTGTGGAGCCGGCTTCGCCCCAATTGCCTGATCATTATGACATTGCTTTTCAAAACGTTACCTTTGCTTATGAACAGAAGGAAAGCAAAGATTTTAAGCCCGTTCTGCAAAATGTAAATTTTGTAGCGCATGCTGGCGAGCTCACTGCCTTAGTAGGACCATCAGGCGGAGGGAAGTCAACCATTGCGAGCTTACTGCTGCGGTTTTGGGAGGTGCAGGAGGGCGTCATTACGATTGGCGGTATTCCTATTCATGACATTGGGACTGACAAGCTGATGGAGCTGGTGTCCTTTGTTTTTCAAGATGTTCACCTCTTTTACGACACAATTGAGGAAAACATTCGGATGGGCAACACGTCAGCCACCAGGGATGAAGTGCTGGCAGCTGCAAAAACGGCATGCTGTCATGAATTTATCGAGAAGCTAGGCCAAGGCTACGACACCAAAATTGGCCAAGGCGGCACCTATTTATCCGGCGGTGAGGCTCAGCGCATTGCGATTGCCAGAGCCTTGCTTAAACGCGCCCCGATACTCGTACTCGATGAAGCAACAGCCTATGCCGATGCTGAAAATGAATACAACATCCAGCAGGGCATCGCCCAATTGGTGAAGGGTAAAACCGTCATTATAATCGCCCATCGTCTTTCCACCATCCGTTCAGCAGAGCAGATTCTCGTCGTCAAGCAGGGCGGCATTGTCGAGCAAGGCACACACGAGCAACTGCGCAGGAAGCAGGGGCTGTATGAGCAGATGTGGCAGGCTCATCAAAGCGCGGCCTCGTGGAAATTGGGCGTTAGAGGAGGCGAGCCTCACCTGTGAAAAATTATTTTTATAACATTTCCGGCGGTTTGCCAAAAAGCTTATGGCCTTCTGCTGCTGCCGCTATTTTAGACGGGATTGCCAAAATCATTCCTGCAGCGCTGCTTGTTGATCTTTTTAATACGATTTATGTATCATTTGCCCATCCAGCGCTTGGACTGAATACGAATCGCATGTGGATCGTTTGCAGCATCCTATTCGCCTGGCTGCTCGTAGAATATGCAGCTTATGCTTCCCTGTATGATAAAACGTACCGAGCGGCCTACAGCCTGTCTGCAACGGGCCGATTAAAGCTGGCAGAGCATATTCGCCACCTATCGCTTGGTTTTTTTGGCAAGCGGGATCCCGGTGATTTGACGAATCTGATTTTAAGCGATTATGGACAGGTGGAGCATACGATTTCTCACAATGTGCCGCAGCTCATCAGCGCTGTCGTGCTGCCCATTATGGCGCTTACCGGGCTTATATGGCTGGACTATCGAATGGCGCTGGCGATGTTTATCGCCGTTCCGCTTGGGGCTTTGTTATTGTGGCTGACGGATACGCTTCAAGCACGGCTTAGCGAAAATCATGTGCAAGCTAAAAATGAGGCTGCCAGCCGTCTTCAGGAATATTTGACGGGCATTCGTGAAATTAAAGCTCATAATATGGGCGGCAAACGCTTTGAGCGGCTGCGCCTTTCGTTTGACCGTCTTAAACAGGCGTCGATCCGGCTGGAAGCAATTATGGGACCAATGATTATGGGCGCGATGCTGCTTGCCCGTTCAGGAATGACGCTGATGATTTGGACCGGCAGCTATTTGCTCGTCGGCGGAAGCTTGTCTTTGCCTGTCTTTCTGCTGTTTCTGCTCGTTGGTACAAAAATCTTTGAGCCCTTGACGATTGTGCTGATGAATTACGGTGAAATGCGTTATTCCGCGTATAGTGCCCAGCGAATTATGGATGTTCAGCAGGAGAGGGCGATGGAAGGCAGCGCAGATATAGCGGCTGCTCATCCCAGCATTATTTTTGATCAGGTGACCTTCGGGTATGAGGCGCAGACGGCTGTGCTCAGCGACGTATCCTTTACGATTAAGCCCAAAACGATTACGGCGCTTGTTGGTGCATCGGGGAGCGGTAAAAGCACAGTTACCCGTCTAATTGCGAGGTTTTGGGACATTCAGGCGGGGACGATTTACATTGGCGAGCAATCCATCCGTACGATTGCTCCCGAGAAGCTGCTGCAGCACATTTCGATCGTCTTTCAGGATGTTTATTTGTTTCAGGATACGATCGGAAATAACATTCGAATTGGCAAAATGGATGCTACCCAAGCGGAGATTGAAGCAGCGGCGAAGCGTGCATGCTGTCATGACTTTATATCGGCGCTTCCGCAGGGCTACAATACGCCAGTTGGGGAAGGCGGCTCGACGCTGTCAGGAGGTGAAAAACAGCGAATATCGATTGCACGCGCGCTGCTGAAGGACGCTTCCATTATTTTACTAGATGAGGCTACGGCTTCTCTTGATCCTGAAAATGAAGCGGCTGTCCAGCAAGCGATTAATGCGCTGGTAGCGGATAAAACGGTTATTTTGATCGCCCATCGCCTTAAAACGATTCAAAACGCAGATAACATTATTGTGCTGGATCAAGGGCGTTTGGTCGAGGAAGGAACACATGACAAGCTGCTGGACGGGCATGGCATTTACTCCCGTTTGTGGCATTTGCAGCAGCAGGCCGAAGGCTGGCAGGTTAAAACCTGAGCCGAGCCAGCTAGCTTATTATCTAGCTTACACATTTTGAGAGGGGAAACTACGATGAAAAAGACAGTTATGATGTTGGTATTAAGTTGCATGATCATATTGGCGGGCTGCGGAAGTCAGAGCACGAATGGGACAGAGGCGAATAGCAAGCCTGAAACGACGGCAAGCGCTGAAGCGGCAAGTACAACGAAAACGGTGAAAAACCCAAATGGGGAAGAGGTAGTTGTTCCACTCAAGCCTCAGCGCGTTGCCGATCTTTCTGGAGCAACTGAGGAACTGCTGCTGCTTGGCATTGCACCTATTGCTACCGCAAATGCAGATTACGGCAATCAAAGCGAGCTGTCGCCGACTATTAAAGATCTTATGAGCAAGGATACCATTAATTTGGACTGGTATGCTGAGCCCATCAATATTGAGCTGGTAACAGCCGCAGATCCGGATTTAATTATTTTGGGCACCACGTTTAATACGGAAATGTATGAGCAGCTTAGCCAGATTGCTCCTACCATTATTATTCCCCATGCCTATTATGAATGGAGAGAGCGCTTCAGTTTCCTGGCCGAGCTGTTTAATGAAGAGGAAAAAATGAAGCAATGGATAGCCGATTATGATGCAGCAGCAACGCAATGGAAAGAAAAGTTAGCGCCGGTCATCAAGGATGAATCCTTCGGAATGGTTGAAACGTATCCGAACAACATCGTTATTTACTCTACTACGGGATCGGCGGAGCTCATTTATAAAGATCTAGGCTTTAAACGTACGGAAGGCATACCTGATCCCGAAGCTTGGGGTGGCAAGGAAATCAGCCTGGAGGGCTTGTCCACGATCAATCCAGAGAATATGCTTATAATGGAAAATGCTGAAAATAAAATGGCAGACAGCAACGTTTGGAACACTATAACGGCTGTTCAAAAAGGCAACATTTATAAAATTACGAATGTCGATAACTATAACTATTCCTATACGGCTATGGGCCGGTTGCAACTGCTGAACCGTGTGGGACAGCTTATTTTGGACAATCACAAGGATTCGTAATATCAGGCATAAAACAAAATGCGAAGAAGCAAAATACTCCTTTAAGCAGATATGTGCAAAGGAGGAGGATGCTGAAAATGAAAGCCGATGCTGTTTTTGAAGGCGGTGGCGTGAAGGGCATCGCTTTTGTAGGCGCAATTGAAGCCATGGAGGCTAAGGGCTATACGTGGAACAAGCTGGCGGGAACCTCAGCTGGAGCGATAGTCGCGGCTTTATTAGCCTGTGATTACAAGAGTTCCGAAATTAAACAATTGATGCAGTCTCTAGATTACCTAAAATTACTCGGGCGAACAGGAATGAACAACTTGCCCATTTTGAACAAGGCGCTTCCATTGATGGTGAAGTCCGGTATTTATAATAACCATATTTTGGAGCAGATTATGACGGAGTGGTTGAAGAAAAAGGGGATTGAAACGTTCGGGGATCTTCCCGAAGGGAAGCTATCCATCCTTGCATCAAACATAAGCAATGGAAAAATCGTTGTGTTTCCCAAAGATTTGCCCCACTATGGTTTATCAGCGGCTACTTTTCCGATAGCGGCGGCTGTAAGAATGAGTACTACGCTGCCTTTCTTTTTTCAGCCTTATTTGTGGCAAACAGCAATTAATAAGAAGCCCTATTATATGCTTGATGGCGGCATGCTTAGTAATTATCCAATCTGGCTGTTTGATGTGCAGGGAATTCCCCGGTGGCCAACTTTTGGTTTCCGATTGTCGGAGAAGCATACCTATGCGCAGTCCCAGAATATTAATGGCCCGGTATCTATGCTCAAAGCTATATTTAAAACGATGCTGCAGGCTCATGATCAGCGCCATGTGGATGAACATTCGGAAGATCGAACGATTTTCATACCCACCGGAACGGTAACGACGACAAACTTTGATTTAACGGAAGGCGACAAGCAATCGTTATTATTGTCAGGTCAAGAGGCGGCGGAGAAATTTTTAGGGAAATGGGATTTTGAACAATATAAACATAAGTTTAGAGAAAAAGAAAATACAGCGGCTATTTCTCTTCTTCCAGGTGAAAGCCAGCCACATGATGAAACAACTTTGTATCACTAAAAAGTAAAGGTTGGCAATCAGGCTGTTGCTGCTGCAGAGCATTATTTTGCGGCGGCAACAGCTTATTTTTTCGGCAGATTATACAAATCATTAATTAAGCTGGAATTAAGCTGATGTTTTCTCTTACATAAGATTGATAAACTATAATGAGGGGAGATAAGGGGAGTGTGACAGATGAGAAAATGGCTTAAAAGATTAGGGAAGACCGTTATTTTTGGTTTGCTTGCTATCGTTGTTCTACTTGGTGCAGGATTGATTTATGAACAGGCAAGCAAAAGCAGAGATCTGAAATCTTACACACCTAGCGGGACACTATACAAGGTGGATGGGGAAAATATGCATTTATATACGGGCGGCCAAGGGGAGGTAACCGTTGTATTTGCTTCTGGTTGGGGCACGGCCAATCCCTATGTGGATTTTTCTCCGCTGTATGAAAAGCTGGCGCCTCATGTGAAAATCGCAGTTTATGACAGGTTTGGCTATGGATATAGTGATACGACAGATAAGAAGCGTGACATCGATACGATAACGAATGAAATTCACCAATTGCTGGAGGCATCTGGTCAAAAGCCGCCTTACCTGCTTGTGGCACATTCGTTAGGAGCGCTTGAAACGATCCGCTATGCACAGAAATACCCGGAAGAAGTGCAAGGTATTGTGATGCTTGATGGTGGAAGTCCAGAATATTATTACAACGATTCTGAACAACCAGCAAGCAGTCTCCTTAATAAGCTGCTGATCAAAACGGGTGTGATACGAATGCTATTTCAATCCGACAGTGTTTTCGAAAGCTCACTTGCAGCCCGAAACGGATTGAGGTTTGTGCCCGATGACTTGAAGAAAATTGACCGGACCGCAACGCTGCTCAAGCTCGAAAATGCGAATATAGAGGATGAGCTGAAGCAATCTCAGGCTAATGCGAAGATCGTATTGGATGCGAAACAGCCGTTTCCTTTTCCGCTCACAATATTGACGGCCGATTACCTAGGGGTTAGCGAAGATCTCTGGACCAAAAGCCAAGCGGAGTTTACCTCCTGGTCATTGCAGCCGAAGCAAATCGTAATGAAAGACACCGAGCATTATATTCATCAATACCAGCCGGAGCTTGTTGCGGATGAAATATTAGCTTTGGCTAAGCGGTAGATTCGAGTGGCATTATGATGTAGGAAGAATAAGGGCAATTCCATTTTAATTATAGTATAATGGTTACTTCAATAGGAGATGGAAAAGAGGAAAAGAGGGACCGAATGCTTACTATACTGGTTGCTGACGATGATGCGAACATTCGCGAACTTGTCTGTTTATTTCTGCGCAACGATGGTTTCGCAACCGTCGAAGCCGCGGACGGCAAGGAAGCACTAGCCGTCTACTCCTCAACGCATGTCGATCTTGTTGTGCTCGATATTATGATGCCGATTATGGATGGGTGGACGTTATGCAAGGAGCTCCGAAGAGCCAATCCTGATCTTCCGTTACTTATGCTTACTGCGCGAGGTGAAACATGGGAGAAAGTGAAGGGGTTCGAGCTTGGGACGGACGACTATTTGACGAAACCATTCGACCCATTGGAGTTGACGGCTCGGGTTAGGGCGTTACTGAAACGATACCGTATTGGCTCCACGCAGACGATTCAGTTCGGCGATGTCATCCTTGATCGGCAATCCTATAAGGTGATGAGAGGAACAGAGTCGCTCACATTGCCACTCAAAGAATTCGAATTGCTGTATAAGCTCGCTGGAACTCCCGGACAAGTTTATACGCGCGAGCAGCTGATCGATCAAATTTGGGGAATCAATTACGCCGGAGATGATCGAACGATAGACGTACATATTAAACGCCTGCGCGAACGGTTCGGGACTACACCGGAATTTCGCATTGAGACGGTGCGCGGACTTGGCTACCGTCTTGAGGTTTACGAATGATCAGCTCCTTATATACATGCGTCGTGCTCCTATTTTTGGTCTCCGTGATCGGGGGCACGATCATTTCTTTTACGATAAAAGCTCTTGTCCCAATCAAGGACAAGAGCTTTTATTTATTGCTGAGTTCTCATTGGAAAGCAGTCGAAAGGCAGTAGAGATTTTATGTTAAATCTACAACCACTTTAACAGTGCCTTTCGCGTCAATGGCTTTAGTAAAGGCTTCCTGAATATCATTAAGCTTATATACCTGCGTTATAAGAGTGGAGAGCTCATTTTTAAAGCTTGAAAGATGCTCTACGACCTTGGAAAAATCTTCGTGGGTGTATCCGCTAGAGCCTTTAATCTGCACTTCTTTTGACATGATCTGCTGCAGGCTGATCGGGACCTCGGTTTTATAAACCGCAATAATGGATATTCTGGCTTTAGGTTTTACGATTTTCATTATTGTTTCAAACAACACCGGAGCACCAGCTGCATCTATAAATACATCTACGTTTGGAACTTCAACCCCATAAACATTCACGGTGCCAAAATGTTCGGCCAATCCCTCCTCAAGAGTCGTTTCAGCTGTATTCACGGTTAAAGCTCCTAATCCGGCGGCTTTTGATAAACGCCATTCGTCCATGTCGACTACACAGACATTTTTCATGCCCTCGGCAATCAGGCTGGCAGCAGCGAGAAGACCAATAGGGCCTCCGCCCATAACGACAATGCGATCCTCAGGCTGCGGATTTGCACTGAAAGCCCCGTGCCGTCCTACGCTCATTGGTTCGATCAATGAAGCTACCTCTAAGGGAACACTTTTATCGATTTCATATAAGTTATAGTTAAGTTCAGCCTCTTCCACTAGGACGTACTGGGAAAATCCGGAGCATTCGAGGGATTTGCGTCTCCCGACTTTTTTCGCTGTAATGGGATTAATGCCTACACGCATTCCGATTTCGATCGGGGAAGCAACCTCTGAGCCTATTTCTACAACATCGCCAACCATTTCATGTCCAAATTCCGAACCCAGACTAATTCCCATATTGCCTGCCCCGACTTTGACAATATTGATATCTGTACCACATATCCCGCCGCGCAAGTTTCTTACGAGCACATCTTTAGGACCAACAGCAGGTATCTTTTTTTCTTCAATCCGAATGTCATTTTTGCCAGAATAGATCGCTGCTTTCATCATTTAACTTCACTCCTTATGAATAATGGCCTAATCATGCAATAATAATGTTTCAAAGTTGTTAAAATAATGTTTGTGAGATATTAATCAAAAAAATGACGATTCATGGAGCATCTAACCTTATTACTCGACTTTGCTTAAACAATTTTTTAACATCTGTCCATTATGATTACACTATTCCGTCAGAAAGGATGTTTTTATGATCCATATACTTGTTGTAGAGGACGATACAAAGCTTAATCAAATTATTTGCACCTTTCTGTCCAAAAATGGATACAACGCCAAAGGATGCCTGAACCCGCGCGAGGCCTATGATTTGATGTATAACCATATCTATGACCTTCTCATCTCCGATGTCATGATGCCGGAGATCGACGGTTTTGAATTTGCTGAGACCGTAAGGGATATAAATAAGACAATTCCCATCCTGTTTATTACTGCCCGTGACGATATTTCATCCAAACAAAGAGGGTTTCTTGCTGGCATTGACGATTACATGGTTAAGCCGGTTGATATGGACGAACTCGTTCTGCGAGTGGGGGCTCTGCTTCGAAGGGCGAATATTGCCCATGAGAAAAAACTGAGGGTAGGGAAGCTGTTGATGGATGCAGACGATATGACCACAACGGTGGACGGCAAGGAGGTTCCCGTAACGGTCAGGGAATTCAACATACTCTACAAATTGCTTTCCTATCCCAAACATACCTTTTCACGTGCTCAACTGATGGATGAGTTTTGGGGCCTCGAAAGTCAAACCAGCCTTCGTGCCGTGGATGTTTATATTGTCAAGCTTCGAGACAAGTTTTCCTGCTGTGAAGATTTCAAAATCAAGACGGTGCATGGCCTGGGCTACAAGGCAGTGCTGCAATGAACAACAATGGGAAACAAGATGTGAGAGTGAAGTCACCGCTTTTTTCATGGAAAGAGTTTCTGATCACTTATTTTTTGTTGTCTACGCTGACTGCAGGACAAGCATTAATCTATAATGCTTATACGCGGGTAGATTATGTCCCGTGGCCGTACATCTTTGGGATATCCGGCTATTGGATCATCGTAAGCCTCATTTTTTGCCTAGTTACCGCACGACAAAAGTACAAAGCCTTCGATAGGCCCATGCGAAAACTCAGCGAGGCGGCCAAACAGGTAGCAGAAGGCGACTTTTCAGTCTATCTCGAACCCGTCCACAGAGCGGACAAGAAGGACTATGTAGATGTGATGTTCGAGGATTTCAACAAGATGGTAGAGGAATTGAACAGCATTGAAACGCTCAAAAATGACTTCATTTCCAATGTGTCCCATGAAATCAAGACACCGCTGTCAGTCATTCACGGCTACGCCATGGCATTGCAGCAGGATGATTTGCCGCCTGAACTTCGGAAAGATTATACGGATACCATTATTTCTTCCACTAATAAGCTGGCAACGCTGGTAGTCAACATCCTCAAGCTGAACAAATTGGAAAATCAAGAGATTCTGCCTGCTGCCGAGCCCTATGATCTATGCAGGCAGCTATGCGATTGCGTGCTATATTTTGAAAACGCATGGGAAGAAAAAAATATTGAACTTAGGGTGGATATTGAAGAACGTGCCATCATTCACGCTGAAGAGAGCATGCTGGAGATCGTCTGGCATAATCTCTTCTCTAATGCTCTAAAATTCACAGTACCTGGAGGAACAATCACCTTAAAGCAGATTTCGGATGAAGATACAATTACCGTCATGGTATCTGATACGGGCTGTGGAATGAACGAGGAAACGATGAAGCATATTTTTGATAAATTTTATCAAGGCGATCCTTCCCATCATGCAGAGGGGAACGGTCTGGGTCTTGCGCTTTCGCTCCGCGTAATTGAATTGATAGGCGGCGTCATCTCGGTTAGGAGCGAGCCACAAGAGGGCACGACATTTACAGTCCAATTAAAAGGTAATAGTGAGCGATAAGCTAGTAAACGATAAACAGCAAGCAGGGCAGCCTGAATTCGAAACAATCGAATTCAGGCTGCTTATTTTATTTAAGGGCAGGAGGTCATGTTGACATAGATATTAATATTTCTCAAACATTTCTTAAGTAACTTATAAACAATTTATCGATACGTTAGGAACATCTAAGTTAAAGAAAAGCAATGGAAGGAGTGATGGAGAGGTCATGAGTGTGGTTATAAAAAACGAGAAAAATTTCGTGGGTTATGAGTATAAGGACATTACGGTAAAACATGACTCAAAGTCGATGTATGCCGATGGCTATACCCATTTTGGCTGGACACTGGAATGCACTTCAACCTCTTTGCAGCATGTTGGCTCCGTGACCATGAAGTTCAAGCGGAATCACAAGCTACGCAATAAAGCCGAACTGACCCGCCTGCAGCGGCATTTTGAAGCCTGTGTTATGGAAATTGAAACGTTGGAGTGTTCTAAGATCAGGATGGCTTCTGCCGTTGCCTATGTGATCGGAATTGCAGGAACAGCGTTCATGGCTGGCTCCGTGTTTGCTTATACTGCAAACATGCTGTTGCTTACGATTATTCTGGCTATTCCCGGTTTTGTAGGCTGGATCATCCCCTACTATTGCTTCCGCGGTATCCTCAGTAAAAAAACGGATAAAGTAGCACCCTTCATTGACAAAAAGTATGACGAAATCCACGAGGTGTGCGAAAAAGCCCATAGCCTGCTGGGAAAGTAAAAGGGATCTGGCTGATGTTCCAAAAGAAGAAGGACTTATGAATTCACATGTCGTTGAGGGGGAACAAACCATGAATAATAGCTTTTTCAAAACGAATACAGCAAAAGTAAACAACATCATCATCACTATTTTATGGCTTACTTTGATATCATTCTGTATCTTCATCGGCAGCGACCTGATTAGAATGGAAGTGGTATTTTCACTGCTACTAGAGCTTGTCCTTGCCACATGGCTAATTTATAGAAAAAAATCTCCAATTATGACGATGGTCATTTTGATGATCGCCATTTTAACCTGTACCACCCCGTACGTTGAATCACCCGGTGCAGGCATGCTCATTATGGTCGTTCTCTGTGTGATTTCGCTGTATATGAATAGAGTCCTGTTATTCGGATTTGGAAGCTTGTTCAATATTTCGTACATCGTGATTTATTATTCTAAGTATCAACAATTCGATACGACCTTTTTTATGACGATAGGTTTCATAGAACTGACGATTGTGGCTTTATATTTTGTCTGTAAACGAGGAAAAGATTTAATCCATGTTGCCCTTCAGAAAGAAGCGGAAGCTCATGAGCTAGTAGGGGCGCTGGATAATATGGTAGGCGTTATTCGCGAGAACACCTCCACATTAAATGCTGATATTGCCAGCTGCAACAACGATATCGGCGCTTTAAAGAATATGAGCAATACAATAACGGCGAACATACAGGAAGTGACGCAAGGGATTCATGACCAATCCGGAAGCATCACTCATATCAGTGAAATGATCAACAATGCCGATGGCCAAATGTCCGAGATTAATCAAATGTCACACAGCCTCGCCAGCATCTCGGAAGAAAACGGTAAAATCGTTCGCCAAAGCTCGGATCGAATTGTCCAAATGGGCAAACAAATGAATGTCATCCATTCAACGGTAACGGATTCATTGGCTACCGTTCAAGAATTGAACAAGAGCATGGATGATGTCAACACCTTCCTGTCGGCGATAAAGCAAATTTCCGATCAGACTAATTTGCTTGCCTTAAATGCTAATATTGAAGCAGCAAGGGCAGGGGAAGCCGGAGCAGGCTTTGCCGTCGTGGCGGATGAGGTTAAGAAATTGGCACAGGAATGCACGAATACGGTCAATCAAATTGATGAAATTATGGTTAATATCAAAATGAAAACACAGCTTGTGGTGGAGAAAACGAACAACGGCAGCGCAGCGGTTAAAGAAGGGGAAGCCATTACTAGTCAAGTGCTTGAAAGCTTTGACAACATTAGATCTACTTTTCAACATATTGATCAATACATAGCGAAGGAACTAGATATGACTGATCAAATGAGCCTGATTTTTACTCGAGTTCGCAACCAAGTTGATCATATTTCCGATATCTCTCAAAAACATGCAGCAGCAACAGATGGAGTGCTGAAGACAACACAAGAACAGGAATCCAATATGGATATGATTTATGAATTTGTCGGAAAAATGAATAATTCTAGCATCCGGCTTCAAGAACTGATTGAGAAAAATAGGTAGTCATTTCTGCTAAAATGCATTTCCCTGTCTGTTATTTGACAAGAGGAGAGTTCTCCGCTTAATATAAATAAGAGATTATATGGAAGGTTACCCACTTAATCTCAATGGAAAGAGAGAAATGCATCCCTATAAAAGATAGTAGCGAAAGGAAGGTTATTCTGAATAATTCATATGATAATTTATCAGAAAAGGCTGCTCTTAGTTTGTTCAGCAGTGACAGCCCTGAAAACCCATTTCCGATTTTCACGCAGTTGCGTGAAACGGGAGCTGTTATTCCTATAACAGTGCCCATGGGTGATACAGATCGCCAACAATGGCTAGTCACTCGAATGGAGGAAGTTTCTCAGGTACTTAAAGATCCTCTCCACTTCACCGTAGATCCAGCATCTATTAATAGCAGCAACGACTTCAAAAAAGCCTTTATGGAGAATGCAGATCCATCCGCCCCTGATACTTTTTTTACTGGAAAATCAATGCTCTCAGTTGATGACCCTGACCACCGCCGATTGCGCAGACTTGTCTCCAAAGCCTTCACGCCTAAATATATGGAAAGCCTGCGTCCGCGTGTGCAAAAGATTGCTGATGAATTACTGGATAAGGTGCAAGATCTAGGTGAGATGGATCTGGTCAAAGATTACGCCTATCCTTTACCCATTCACGTCATTTCCG
This sequence comes from Paenibacillus sp. R-74696, assembly GCF_055814915.1. Taxonomy (NCBI): domain Bacteria; kingdom Bacillati; phylum Bacillota; class Bacilli; order Caryophanales; family Paenibacillaceae; genus Paenibacillus; species Paenibacillus sp. R-74696. The sequence goes on along the minus strand of NZ_JBPULM010000017.1, from coordinate 316,326 downwards.
ATATGCTTGGGGTACCTGAGGTAGATCGCTCGCAGATCCATGACTGGTCTAAAGCTATCTCCCATGGTCTGGGTCTTGGCGTGCGCGCACCGGGAGTGGAGGAGCACTTGCGAGCTTTCGGTGAATATACTGCGGGGCTTGTAGCTGACAAACGCAAGCATCCAGCTGATGACTTGATCAGCCAGCTAATCGCCATTGAAGAAGAGGGGGATAAGCTGAGCCAGCCCGAGTTGATTTCAATGATTACCCTATTGATCTTTGCCGGCCATGAGACGACCTCTAATCTGATTGCCACTGGGACATTGATGCTGTTAGATCATCCGGAGCAATTGGAGAAGCTCAAAGCTGATCTTAGTCTGGCTCCGTCCACCTTTGAAGAGCTGCTTCGTTTCAATGGACCAGCTACAATGTCTGGACCTCGCTATGCAACTCAAGATATGGTACTCGCTGGTCAGCAGATTAAAAAAGGAGATATGCTTATTCCCCTATTAAAATCGGCTAACCGGGATGAAAGCCAGTTTGCACATTCAGAGGAATTGGATGTAACGCGAACCATTAATCGTCATCTTGCTTTCGGTCATGGCATCCATTCATGCTTGGGCGCTCCTCTGGCTCGCGTGGAGGGAGACATTGCATTTCAAACTCTGCTGCGGCGTATGCCCAACCTGCGGCTTGGCGTTCCTCGGGAAAATATCACCTGGCATTTCGCACTGAGTTCACAAAGTTTAGCTGCCTTGCCAGTCGCTTTTTAGGGAAAAGCACAATTTTGAGAGTGGCTAACAACGAGGCCTTACTCCGGATAGCAAAACAAGCCTAGTTTCATCGACAGATTGCCGTCGATGAATTAGGCTTGTTCGCGTTTACGTACTGTATCAAAGAAATATCTGGCATAGCTGCTCCAAAATTCGGTCGGGCGAGCTGCCGCGCACATTTTTTTGAAACAAATACGCATCACTGCTCAGGACGGTCATAAGCATGTCCGTTTTGAATAAGCTATCCGGCTGTGACTGGCTGACTTCTGCTGTGATTTCTTCAAACAGTCCGAAAATCAGCTTATGAAATTTGTCATAGAGCGGACTATTCGTTTTGGAGCCCGGCACATGATATGCTGAATTTTCGACGCCTGCAAGCAGCTGCGCATTTTTCTCTCTGAACTGTATAAACAAAGCAAGCAGCCCCCGCAGTCGTTCAGTGGCCAGGCTTGCGGCATTCTCCTGCAAGTATGCCTCAATATCTTCGAACAGCAGCGTCACGTTGTCTTTGATTAAGTTCATGCACAAATCACTTTTGTTGCGGTAACGGCGGTATAATGTTCCCGCTCCGATCTGCGCTTCAGCGGCAATCTGATTCATGCTGACCGGCTCAACGCCATGTTGCTCAAACAACTTGAAAGCCGCATCCAGAATACGCTGGCGGTTCTCGGCGGCGTCCCGGCGCTCCGAACGGTTGGTTGTATTGGTTGTATTTGCTTCATTCACGTTTATCACTTCCCATCCTTCATCTGGCCCTATATCGACAAGAGGAGAGCACTCCATTTAATATCAAAATAAGAATAGGTCGAGAATACTCCACTTTAAATTGGTGAAAAAGTTGAATGTGTTGCTTGTGAAACAGTAGCAGTATTTTTTATGAGAGTCAACAGCCGAAAGAGATTCACTTGCAGCAGAAGGGCAGGCCTATGCAAAAAGGTTAATTTAATTAGTCTACCAAAGCTGCTCCTTAGTCATGCTTATGACGGAGCAGCTTTGCTTTATTTTTTTGAAATAAGAACAGATATTTTAATGACATACTCCTCACACCCCCTAACCGACAGGTCATCTAACAAGACATCTTCATAGAAAAATCCATGCAGGTCTAAACCCTCATCATTAGCAAATTTCAGCATTCGACTATAGGCTTCACTATCTGACCAAAATCCTTCACATCCGTGAGGGCTTCTTGTTGTTTGGCTACGATTTTCCAATGTCTGGGAGATCGCTGGAAAGGGTCATTCTAGCGTTAAAGCAGTGCGAAATAAGTCATCCCAGCATTAGCGCTTTCTACCATATTCAAGTAGCATAATCTATGCACAGGAAATAGCATTATCGTGTTGGTCACTACATATGAGGAGTGATTGAATGCAACAAAGAGGCTTGATTCACCAATTGTTTGAGCAGCAGGCGGAACGCACGCCAAATCGTGAAGCTGTTAGATTCGAGGAGGAGTCGTTGACTTACGCCGAGTTGAACCGCCGCGCGAATCGGTTAGCGTATCGTTTGCGTGCGATCGATGTCGGTCCTGACGTACTGGCAGGAATCTGCATGGAGCGTTCGATTGAACTAGTCGTTGCTCTGTACGGTGTTCTGAAGGCAGGGGGCGCATACGTGCCGCTGGATCCGGATTATCCGAAGGATCGGCTAGCCTACATGATCGAGGACAGCAAGGTAAGACGAATCATTACACAGCGTCAATTCGCGGAACACTTCGCGGGGTTCGACGGTGAAATACTGATCTTAGACGAGTCAGAGCCATTGGACGGATATGGAGAGGAGGAGGGCAACCCGAATATTGCCTTGCATGAGAGCCATCTGGCTTACATGTTCTACACCTCTGGATCGACGGGAAGACCGAAGGGGGCGATGAATACGCACGCTGCCATTCGCAATCGGGTTCTCTGGCTGCAGCACACTTTCAAAATGGAGGAAAATGATAAGCTTCTTCAGAAATCTCCTTACAGCTTTGACGTATCGGTATGGGAATTTTTCTGGCCACACATATGTGGAGCATGTCTCGTCATGGCCAAACCTAAAGGCCATCTTGATAACGCTTATATGTGGGAGGTCATCAAGCGCGAATGTATCACGTTCGTGCAGTTCGTTCCAACGATGCTCCAGACGTTCTTGAGTACGGAGCAGGCTCAGGACCTTCCCTTCCTGAAACATGTTTTCTTATGCGGGGAGCCGTTGTCTGCCGCACTCAACGATCGGTTCTGCCGTACGATGTCCGCGCAGCTTCACAACTTATATGGCCCGACCGAGGCAGCGGTGTTCATTACCAACTGGACTAGCGATCGCAGCCTGGATCGATCAGTCATTCCAATTGGCAAGGCTATCCCCGAGAATGCGATGTACGTATTAAACGATCGTTATGAACCAGTCGCACCTGGTGAGATTGGGGAGCTCTTCATCAGTGGCATCGGGCTCGCACGCGGCTATTACGGCAGAGCGGATCTGACAGCCGAGCGATTCGTGCCCGATCCGTACAGCAACGAACCGGGATCACGCATGTACCATACCGGAGATCTTGGACGCTGGCTTACGGACGGGAATTTGGAATGTCTGGGCCGCAACGACGATCAGGTGAAGGTAAGGGGCTTCCGTATCGAGCTGGGCGAAATTAGCACGGTGCTCGAACAGCACCCGGGTGTCAATCAAGCTGTGACGGTTGTCTGCGAGGATCAGCCCGGAGACCAGCGCATTACCGCCTATTTCATTCCAAATGCTGAGCTCGCTCCCTCGATCAGCGAGCTGAGGAGCCATCTACAGCAGCATTTGCCGGACTATATGGTCCCTTCTTATTTCGTCGAGATGGAGGCCTTCCCACTGACCCCTAGCGGCAAGACGGACCGTAAGCTCCTGCCGAGTCCGACGCTGTCCCGCCAAATGATTGGGCAGACATATGTTCCGCCGGAAACCTATATCCAGAAGGAGCTTGCCCTGATCTGGTCAGGCTTTTTCAGTTTCGATCAAATCGGGCTTGACGATGATTTCATCGACTTAGGCGGCCACTCGCTCGTCGCTACTCAAATTCTTGTAAGGTGCGATCATGTGTTAGGAGTGAAGGTTTCACTGAAGGATATGCTCACGCAAGGAACGACGATTCGCACCCTCGCATCGATTATCGAAGCCAAGCTGCTTGCGGAAACTGACGATGCCGAAATTGAAGCGTTGCTGAGCGAAATGGAGCATCTATCGGAAGAGGAAATTGAGGCGCTGTTGAAGCAATAGTCAGTAGATGGTCAGGAGGAGACGATTCGTGGCAAATTTCGTTCTTAGCACGCATATGACGAACGGAGATGTACTGCCGTTTCTACGGTTAGCGTCTGCACTTCGCCGGCGCGGTCACCAAGCAACCCTTGTGACGCACGGCGTATTTGCGCCGCTGGCCGAGAAGTCCGGCATCGCGTTTCGCGGCATCGATAAACCAGAGGAATATACCGAAATTATGAAGGATCTCTACATGATGGAGGATCCACTGAACAAGCCCGACCTCTATGAAGCTTATCAACGCAAGTATTATTCGAAAGAGAAATTCCAACAGGAGTATGACATCCTGACAGAGCTGTGCCAAGAGGAGGGCTCCGTGCTGATTTGTAAGGAGCGTGACGGCTTCGTTGCGATGATCGTATCTGAGATGATGCAGGTGCCGATCGTAACGGGCGTTCTGGCGCCCAGCTATGTAACGCAGCTGCATATTTGGGAAGAGCTTGGATTGGACTTTGCGATATCTCTTATTAACACATTTCGCAGCAATCTTGGTCTTACGCCGGTCTCAAGCTGGACATCATGGATGGGCGCCGTGAAAAAAAACATCGGTTTCTGGCATGAGAGCTTCGATGCTGCTGTCGAAGCACCAGAATGGGCACTAAAGGTGGATACCGTCGGATTTCCACTGGCAGATGCAATTGAATATGAGCCTTTGCCAAACGACCTGCTAGATTTTATTCATGCTGGAGAACCGCCTCTCTTGATAACAGGCGGGACAGGGAAAATGATTAAACCAAACTTCTACCAAGCAGCAATCGAGGGCGTCAAGCTGCTTGGGCAGCGAACTATAGTTGTTACGAGGCATGAAGAATTCATTCAAGGCGAGCTTCCGGATCATATCCGCTGGTACAGAATATTGCCGCTCGCCAGTGTCTATCCGCTAATCAGCAGCGTCATCCATCACGGCGGAATCGGTACGATTACGGGAGCCATGACCGCCGCTGTGCCGCAGCTGGCACTCGCGGCTGATACGGATCGGCCAGATAACGGAATGCGGATCAAGCATCTGGGTATCGGTGATTATTTACCGCCGCTGCAGTGGGAGCCCGCACTGATTGCAAATGCCATGAAAGGCATTCAGACAAGCGTAGTGAAAGAACGCTGCCGCCAGTTAGCGAAGGTCATGGCGGAGCATGATACGATGGCAGCGGCCTGCACAGCCATGGAATCGGTAATCGGCAAGCCCGACTACGCCATTGCCTCGGAGCAGCTTATTGCTGATTACGTTGCAGCGCAGCGCCAGCAGTCCTTGCGAAGCGTAGTGACAGCACCTGATCAGCGCCTGGACGCAATCAATCAGTCACTATCAGCAGGCAAGCGTTCACTGCTCTCGCAGTGGCTGGTGCAGCGCCAGCTCGGAAGTCATCCCCTGCCTTTAAAGGAGGCGCGCTATGAGTAAAACGATTGATCGAATCGAGCAGCTTTCACCCGAACGAAGGGCGCTCCTCGCTCTGAAAGCCAAACAGAATAAGGCAAAGGCTGCCGCAGCTTCGTCCGTAATCCCGAAGCAGCCTAGGCAAGCAGGAAATAATAAGTTCCCGCTCTCCTTTCCGCAACAGCGTATTATGTTTTACGAAGAATATATGCCGGGGACGGAGCGGTACAATTTTGCCAATGGCTACAAGTTCATCGGGAAGCTGAATGTCTCTGCCTTGCATCGCACACTAAACGAGATGATCAAGCGTCATGAAATCATGCGCGCTGTTGTTGCTTATGAAAGCGACGATTACGTTCAGATCATTCGCCCCGAGCTGACGATCGACCTCCCCATTATCGACTTGGCCGATGAAAACAAGGTCTATGAGATTATGGAGAAGGAAGCTACGGCACCTTATGATTTCCTGAACGGGCCGCTTGTAAAGGCAATGCTCTTCCGGTTGGATCCCGAAAAGCATGTTCTCGTCTGGATGACGCATCACTTAATCTATGATGGCTGGTCGGCCGACGTATTCGACGAAGAGCTCTCCTCGATCTATCGTTCCTTTGCACTGAATGAGCCTCTATCGCTTCCGGAGCTGCCGATACAATATCCGGATTTTGCCGTTTGGCAGAGGCAGTGGATGACGGGATCGGAATACGAGGACCAGTTGCGCTACTGGAAAAATAAACTGATGCCAGCACCGGCAACGCTGGATCTGCCGACGGATTACCCGCGCCCCTCGATTCAAGTTGAGCGCAAAGTCGGTTTCTTCAGCCTAACGCTCGATTCAGCATTCTCGCAGCGTATCCGCGAAGCGAGCAAGCAGCTCGGCTGCACATCGTTTGTCCTGCTGCTAGCTGCATACAAGGTACTACTCGCAAGCTACAACGGCAAGCAAGAGATCGTTGTCGGGACGCCAATGGCGAATCGAGGCAAACAGGAAATCGAGAAGCTTGCTGGCTTCTTCGCGAATACGGTCGCGCTTCGCTCCCCGATTGACATGATCAGCAGCTTCAGCGACTTTATCTCGGCAGTCCGCGAGACGGTGCTGGAGGCAAATGATCATCAGGATTTGCCGTTTGACAGAATCGTCGAAGAGATGAATCCAGATCGAGTTATCGGCCATGCGTTATTCTTTGATACCATGTTCCTGTTCGAACGGCATGGGCAGGTGCTGAGAGAACTGCCTGACCTTGAGATTGTACCGTTTGTGGGTGATCGTACGCGAGGCGGGATGCTGGATCTGACGATGACGGTATTCGAGAATCAAAAGTTAGGTATGGAAGTGACTTTGACCTATCGCCCAGATCTATTCCGCGAGTCGACAATCCAGCAAATGGCGGAGCATTATTGTATGATTTTGGAACGCGTAATAGACAATTCCGCGCTGCCGCTATATGCGGTTGCGGCTCTCTCGGGCGAACAGCTGCGGAAGGTGCTGGTCGACTGGAATGCCACCGAGTCGGTCGGGGCAGAGCTCCAATTGCCGCATCTTCTCGTGGAGCGCCAATCGGCCCTCACACCGATGGCTGCCGCTGTATGCTCAGAGGGGCGTACGCTTACCTATCGAGAGCTGAATGAACGGGCTAACCGATTGGCTCACTATTTGCGCGGTATGCAGGTCGGACCTAATACAACAGTCGGTCTTTACATGGAGCGCACCGTCGATATCATCGTCGGCTTGGTCGGCATCTTGAAGGCAGGCGGCGCCTATGTGCCGCTTGATCCTAAACTGCCGGTAGAGCGCTTGCGAATGATTGCGCAGGAGGCTGAGGTATCCGTCATCGTGACCGAGGAAGCCTTCGCTGATCTACTGCCACAAAACGAGGAGGCAGCATCTGCGCCCATACGCATGGTTTCACTCGACCGGGATTGGGATAAAATAGCGCAGGAAGAGGCAGGCAATCCCGAAGTAGTCTCAAAGCTTGGCGATCTTATGTATGTGCTGTTCACCTCCGGATCGACGGGGAAACCGAAGGGCGTGGCGGTGGAGCACCGAAGTTATGCCAACTATTTGGAAGGAATCATGCAGCGTTTGGAGCTGCGGGAAGGCCTCCATTTCGCCATCGTCAGTACGCTTGCTGCGGATCTCGGCACACCGATGATTTGGGGGGCGTTCGGATCAGGAGGCACCCTGCATGTTATTCCGTATGAGCGGGCCGCTGATCCCGATGCTTTCGCCGCTTATTGCGTGGAGAATCCGATCGACGTCATGAAGATCGTTCCAAGCCATATGGAGGTACTGCTCGGCGTATCAAATCCCAGTGTCATCATACCACGCGAATGCTTGATTCTTGCTGGAGAAGCCTCGCATTGGGGGACCATTGCAGACATTCGGAGCCTTCGTCCGGGCTGTAGGATCCAAAATCATTATGGCCCTACGGAGACAACCGTTTCCGTGCTCACCTATGAGGTGCCAGTAGGTGGAAGCGAGCAGGATCATCTTGCGGTGCTTCCGCTTGGACGTCCGATACCGAATGCACCGGTCTATGTGCTTAACGCTAACTTGCAGCCGGTTCCTGCTGGCGTCATCGGCGAGTTGTACATTGGGGGGAGCGCCGTTACGCGCGGCTACTACGGCAGGCCGGATCTGACGGCCGAGCGATTCATTTCGAATCCGTTCACAGACCGACCGGGCGAACGAATGTATCGCACGGGCGACCTCGTTCGCCATTTGCCTAACGGCACTATTCAGTTTATTGGACGAATGGACCAACAGTTCAAGATCCGTGGCTACCGGATCGAGACAGGCGAGATCGAGCATGTTCTTCTGCAAATGGAAGGTGTGCGCGACGCGGTCGTGACCATTCGCGAAGATGAACCAGGAGACAAGCGGCTGGTTGCTTATCTTGTACCGGAGCAGCACTTGTTACCAGACTCTCAGGAGCCGGCTATGCGTGGGTCTCAGCTCGATGTAAGCACGATTCGAAAACACATAAAAAGCATTTTGCCCGACTATATGCTGCCTTCGGCCTTTGTCGAGATCGAGCGGCTGCCGCTTAATGCGAACGGTAAGCTGGATCGTGCAATGCTGCCTGCGCCTAGCGTTGCAAATCGTGCGGGCGACAACGACTTTGCTGCACCGGAGACCAAAGAAGAGCATGAAATCGCCGCTGTCTGGCAGGAAGTATTGGGGCTCGATCAGATCGGCATCAACGATGAATTCTTCGACCTTGGTGGTGACTCATTCAAGGCGATTAAGGTTGTACGCAAAATGGGCAATTCCTTCAGCGTAATGGATCTCTTCCAGCATCCGACGGTGCGTGAACTGGCCGAGCATCTCGCTTCCGGCGCTACGCGGAGCGATGATCTTCTAATCGAATTCAAAAAGGCATCCAACATCGGGGGCAAAGCGATTACGCTAGTTTGCGTGCCGTATGGCGGCGGTAGCGCGATTACGTTCCAGCCGATAGCCAAGATTTTGCCACCAAACTATGCCTTGTTCGCGGTAGAACTGCCCGGGCATGATTACAGTAGACCTGGCCAGTTGCTGGCCTCGCATGCGGAAACTGCCGCTCAGATTGCCCAAGAAATCAAAAGCAAGGTCAAGGGTGAAGTCTATCTCTACGGCCATTGCTTAGGTGGGGCAATGGTGCTCCGAACTGCACTTTTACTGCAGCAAGCCAATGTAGAGGTTAGCGGGATTTTTATGGCGGGAACCTTTCCGGGTGCCAGACTGCCATTTAAGCTGACGGAATGGTGGCATCGCTTGTTCCCGCGGGAGAAGTGGACGTCCGATAAGTTTGCACGCGACATGCTTCGCGCCTTTGGCGGCTTCGATGACGAAATTTCTCCCGAGGAACAGACGTTCGTTCTACGCAACTTGCGGCATGATGCACGTGAGGCAGAGGATTATTACACGGCGCTCTTCGCACTGCCGAATAAGCCGAAGCTGAGGGCGCCAGTTGCTTGCATTGTGGGTGGCGCCGATCGAATGACCGAGTTTTACGAGGAACGTTATATGGAGTGGCAGGATTTCAGCGAGGATGTGCGATTGCACGTTGTTGCGCATGCCGGGCATTATTTTCACAAGCATCAATCAGACCATACCGCGAAAATCATGTCGCAGCAGATTCGCAAGTGGGAGGAAGAACGCGACTTCGGGGCAAACCGGACAACAGAGAACGTGGTTTCTCAGACCTCGTCCGCTCCTCAGTATGTACCTATACAAGAGCAGGGGAGGAAGGACGTTCAGCCAAGCGTTAAATCTTTTCTCTGGGTAACGCTGTGCCTGATTATTGCCACAATCGGAACGTCACTGACCGGATTTGCGCTGGGCATCTGGGTTTTTCAGCAAACCGGGTCGATTTCAGATTATGCGACGATTTCGCTTTACGCTATTCTACCTACGCTTCTGCTGCTTCCCGTGGCCGGTGCAGTTGTGGACCGCTATGATAGGCGAAAGGTCATGCTGGCAGGACAAACGTTAGCGTTATGCTCCGTAATCTTCCTCTCGACTATGCTCTATTTGGATGCATTGTCGCTATGGGCTATCTACGTGGCTGCCGGCATTGGATCGATTGCGGGCGCTTTCACAATGCCGGCCTATCAGGCGGCAACAGCTCAACTCGTGCCGAAAAGATACTTAGGACATGCAAACGGATTAGGACAGCTCGTCATGTCCTTGAATGGAATTATGGCGCCAGCGCTGGGTGGGGCTTTGGTCGTATTGATTGGCCTGAAAACCATTGTCGTCATCGATTTAGTGCTGCTAAGCTTGTCTATCGTCATCCTTTCGCTGATTCGATTCCCGAACCTGATGTTTAAAAAACGCGAGGAACCGATGAGCAGGGAAATCGTCGGAGGCTGGAAGTACATTATTCAAAGGAAGAGCATGGTCGCAATGGTCGTGTTTTTCGTCGTTGTCAATTTCTTCATGAGCTTATATAACGTACTGACGACGCCGTTTCTGCTTCAGTTCATGACCGCTGACAAGGTAGGCATCGTTATTGCGTTTGAGGGTGCAGGACTGCTTATCGGCTCGATACTTATGACGATATGGGGCGGCTTCGACCGCCGAGCGGACGGAATGGTCGGTTTCGTTATGCTGACTGGTTTATCAATAGCGGTTGTCGGCATCTATCCTTCACTTGTAACGGCAGCCATCGGCTTATTCGGCTTTGGCTTGGCGCTGGCGCTCATCAATACGCACTGGCTGTCCCTGATACAGACGAAGGTAGGCCTTGAGCTGCAAGGCCGCGTATTGGCAACAAACCAAGTCATGGCTTTCAGCATGCGTCCCCTTAGCTTTTTGCTTGCAGGACCACTTGTTGCATCTGTTTTCGCTCCGCTTGCATCGGCGCTGCCAGCTGGTACGGAGGAGGCAGGACTGTTCGGAACAGGAGGTGGGATGGGCATAGGGTTGCTGGTCACTTCAATTGGCGTCATCTTGTTCGTTTGGGGGTTGCTCGGCATGCGTTATCGGCAACTGCGCCACATGGAGACAATCTTACCAGATGCCGTGCCGGATGCCGTTATTATTCGAGATAAGGATCAGCTGCAGCAGCTTGCAGACCGCCAGATGGGCGTCGGAATCTAATTGAAGAATAGGAGAGGGTATTCTTGATGGAGAACGAAATGCTAGAGGTTAGCTACAAAGTAGTCGTCAATGCCGAGGAGCAATATGCGCTATGGCCATTGCACCTGCACAATCCAGCCGGCTGGAGCGATGCCGGCAAGAATGGCACGAAGGAAGATTGCCTGGCATATGTGAAGGAAGTGTGGAGCGACTTGACGCCGCTAAGCCTTCGTCAAGCATGAACTCTGTTCCAGGGATCCGTGCATTGCGCATGGGTCTACGTTCAGTCCAAGACGAGCTTGAGCGTATCGCACGCCTACTATTAAAGTAGTAGAAAAAAAGTAAAATGAAGTAAACCAAATTATACTAGTTTTCCAGGAATTGTTCGTAAACAAGGAGCATTATGCATTGTGCAGCCAGCCTGTTAATGAGCATGCTCGGATGTTCTATGTGATCTGGATGGGCAAAGGATTAGGGTTAACCATTTCGAATGGTTAACCCTTTTTAATGCAATTGTCGACTATGGATTTGGGTTGCCTATGGAATGTACGATTGATGGTGGTCATTACATGCAAATGGTCGTATATTAATAGTATGTGGATGATGAGAGACACCATGAACCACATTACGCAATGATAAACGATTCTACATAGAAAGAAGGGGAAAAATGGATTTTCAACCGCTTGTTTCATTTGTTGACCGTATCACTTCCTGGCGAGTTCCGTGGGCAGATGTACTGGTGATGAGTCAAAACGATATCGTTTTCCGTTACCGTAGCGGCTATGCTAACCTTGAGGAACAGACGCCTATCAGTGATAAAGCGATCTTCAATCTCTACTCCTTGACGAAGATAATGACCTGCGTCGCAGCGCTTCAACTGGTGGAGAAAGGCGATATGCTGCTAAGTGATCCGGTTTCCGACTATCTGCCGGAGTATGCCGAGATGACGGTGAGGAAAACTTTGCCGAACGGGGAAATTAGGCTTGAAAAAGCAACCAGTCTCATTACGGTACGCGACTTGTTTACGATGACTGCGGGGTTCTCCTATGATATTGGCTCTCCATCTTTTAAGGAGGCTGTGCATAGTACCAACGGAACATTACCAACACGTGCTTTCGCGAAAGCGCTTGCCAAGGAACCCCTTCTGTTTGAGCCAGGTACACATTGGAACTACAGCATGTGTCACGATTTACTCGGGGCATTGGTGGAGGTTGTCAGCGGAAGACGCTTTGGTACGTATTTGCGAGAAGAAATCACCGGACCACTTGGTATGAACGATACAGCGTTCGATTTGAACGATGAACAGCAGAGCCGACTGATTCCGCAGTATACGTACAATGACGAGCTTGAAAAAGCCGTACGTCTGGATGGAAACGGGTACCGGGTCGGGAGCGAATTGGAGAGTGGCGGCGCCGGATTGTTGTCCACAGTTAGTGATTATTCACTGTTCCTGAATGCACTGACTGGGTACGGCACCAGTCCGGAAGGCGTACGGATTCTGTCAAAAGCCTCGGTGGAACTGATGCGAACGGACCATCTGAACGAGCAGACCCGCGGCGATTATTCATGGGATCACATGAGTGGTTATGGGTATGGCCTTGGTGTTCGTACTCATGTCTCCAAGTCATTAAGCGGCTCGCTGAGCCCGCTCGGCGAATTCGGATGGAGCGGCGCCGCCGGGTGCATGGCTATCATTGACCCGGATTCCAAGCTTACCGTTATGTATGCGCAGCACCTTCTGAACAATCAGGAGCCTTACGTTCAGCGACGCTTGCGAAATGTCGTGTATTCCTGCTTGTAATGTGGAAGCTGAAGTCTTAGCGCGGCATATCGTTTGATTCGTATCGCGGGACAAGAGCTTGGTTCCGTTGCTTTCCAAAGAGTAGAAGAAGGACTGCTAAAGACTATACTATTGGAGCATAGACAATGCATTTCCTAGATAGTGTCACTTGTTGGGATGAAATAGTTAAAATTCGGGAATGCACTGCAATTGTCCGTACCAGGACGAACTTAACAAAGAAGCAATTCAATCCATGATTTCTTTTACACCTCAGAAAATTGCGATGTTCGTTATGAGCAACCGAGATGAAGAGAATATCCAGCTACAAAAGTCGATCGATCAATATGTAAAAAAATCGAATTTCAAACCCGTGGAACTTTAATTCAAGATCAACGGGTTTTTGATTGTGTGAATAATAAAGGAAAGGGAACATAAAAATTTTATGGCAACGTGTACAGTGAACTAAAATAGGTTGCATTAAAGGTCTTGATAAACAAGGCTTTTTTTGATTGCAACCTAATCGCTATTTATGAGCATACCGAATTACAAATGACAGTTGTTCTTTGGGTAAATTCCCCATTGATGTTATTAATCCACGTTTTGCTGGTGAGAACATAAAGATTAAAGGAGCCAACTAAATGATAAAACAATTACCAAGCACGAAATTTCCTAGTCTAGAGTACACACCCGGCGAAGCTATTTGGATAGATAACCTAATACCTGATAACAAGATCCCGGTTTATTTTAATGTGTCGGATAAAATTACACAAGATGAGAGCGCTATCGCTAGAGTTTCCTATGCACTTGATCACATGGATGAGTTGGTAAACAAGGCTCGGGCGCATTTAAGAGATATTATTCAAAATACAAAGGACCCTAGTTATAAGCTGCTTCATGATTTCTTTGCTTTTCATCTTTTAGAAATGGATGATGAAAGCTTAAAACTAATGTTTGGGATGGAGCAGCTTGAAACATTAAGTGAACTGGAGATGCTTGACCTACTTATGCTAAAAAGCTTGGGAAGCAGCCTGGGCGAAGGTTGGTTGGGAAGTAACTTTGAAAAAGAGCAGAAAAAACAAATTTTCATCATTGATTTTACTTTTGACCCAGAATATACGGATCAGTTGATTGCTGTCTATTTGGATGCGAACAATAACATACTGACTATTAGCCATGAAAGTTAAGAACAAGAATCTAAGAGAGTTTTTTCCAGGTCTAAGGAATAAATCTTTTTATATTTTGAGCGTAATGGAAGGAGGTTTAGCATTATGAAAAAATATTAAGTATGGATGAGTCCTTCAACTATGAAAAATATGAAGAAGATGTGCTGAAAAAATTGAAGAATGGTGAAATTAGATGGAAATATGGGAATTTCCCAACATTTTAACGGTTTTATACGTTTAGCAAAATCGTTGAGTTTAAATGTCCGCTAATAGAGTACTAGATGAGGCTTTGATCACGGGAATGGAGGAGTTATGTGGATACCGATAAGCTAGTGTTTCAGCTGCCATATTTAGTATCGCATAGGCATTTGCGATCTGTTACGTGAAGTTTCCTATGCTTACTAGAGCATACTTAAGAAGCAATTCACTGGATGACTCTACATTCAACAAAGCTCTGCAAAAAATAACATATTCTTACCGTGATACGGTTAGGCAAAGCTGTTTTGAGATCTGAAACATATTGTTTAGGGGGAGTTTGAGTGAAACAATCGTTCACCTTTCATGATGAAAAATCCAGTAAATTTTGGTGGATAGATTATAGTGACTGTGACTTTGTTGTGAATTATGGAAAGACAGGCGTAGTTGGAAAATATGAAATCAAAGAATTTGACTCTGAAGAAGAATGTATCAAACAAGCTGAAAAACTTATAAAACAAAAGTTAAAGAAAGGTTATAAGGCTGATAATAATTTTGATTTTATCAACCATTTATACTTTGATGATGAGGAAATAGGTCTTCATATTAAGACATCCCATCCTAATTTTGTTAAACATTTTAAAGACGATTTTTATTATGACTGCGGCGAGGAAGAGGCGCCTTTCGGCAGTGATGAAGGCTCGGATACATTGGCGGAATTAACTGAAAGTCTACGAAAGAAAAGTCAACTGAATTTTGCTGAGTTCCCTAAATTTATTATTGAAAAGGTATGGGGAATGAAATATGTTCCCGTGAACAGCTTGTTGGAAGATGAAGTGAAAAGAGTATTAGAGACTGACGAGATGAACATGCTCCAAAGTGATATGGTCACTTATGCTGTCGCTTTTGGTCAGATAAAAATAACTGGGGTCATTGATCCTGGGCTAAAACGTTGCGCCATTGATTCCTTGAAAAGAATTCAACAAACGGCAAAAATTTCGAACTGGGGAACGGATTCAGAAATAAGCAGTAAAATGATTGAAGATCTATGTTCATTTTGACAACATATGAAGATGAAGAAGTATAATTAAATAAGATTATAATAGGAAAACAAGCTGTCGTGGAAATTATCAATGTCAGCTTGTTTTTTTATGTGGCTGAATGATTTCAACAGATCGAACAGAAAAAGGAAAAGGACATAAACGAAATTACCGATTTCAAGTGGATTGTCAACATTAAATCAGACAACTTTTTTAAGGGATGCTTGGCGATACTGAACAGGCGTCATATACTCTAGTGATCCATATATCCGTCCCCAGTCTTATTCTAACTAGACTAAAGTCTCGATTAGTTGCTAGGCTCAGGTTTGTTTCGCGAATTCTCCCACACTGTTATACTCCTAATCGGTATACATATATACTTAAAGGAGTGGAATGAATTGAGTACATTTATGATAAAAGACAGAAAAAAGAACTCCGAAGACGGAAGCGCGATTCAATCATCAAGGAAAGGATTATTCGTTTTTTTCGCTATGCTGATTCCATTAACGGTTATCAGCTATGTTCTGGCGTTAAACGTATCACCAGTGTTTGGTCTGCTCCTCATGTGGGCACCTGGCCTATCCTCCATATTTGCCCGTATAGTACTGCATGAAGGTTTTTCGGATATTTCACTGCGGATCGGAGGAAAACGAACCTTAAAGGCCATCCCATTTGTGTTGCTATTACCAGTTGTCATTGGTTTGTGTGCTTACGGATTCGCCTGGGTTACGGGGTTGGTGGACTATGTGAAGTCAGGCGATGTCTTCATTATCAGCCTTGTACTATCTATTATCTACCAAATGTTCGTAGGCACAGCCATCGGCATGATCAGCAGCGCGGGAGAAGAGTTGGGATGGAGAGGATACATGCTCACCAGACTCATCAAAGCGAGAGTGCCTAAACCCATTTTAACAAGCGGTTTGATCTGGGGAGCTTGGCATATTCCTGCTATTCTGCTAGGGAACTATTATTCGGGACCGTCACTCGCCTTGTCCATTGTACTGTTCCTGATTACCATCAGTTCTTTTAACTTCATAATTAGTCACCTGCGATTGAGCACAGGCAGCATTTGGCCCGCAATTCTGCTTCACGCTTCCTGGAATGCCATCATTCAAGATGCATTTGACGAGTCAACAAAAGGAGAAAATGCCTTCCTATGGACGGGTGAGTCGGGTATATTGGTAGCTTTTGTGATGCTGATTGCCGCCTGGATCTTTTTCAGAAAATCTGACCATATGCAGCGCATATGATTCTCTCTGTGAACGGAAAAACCTTCTCTACTAGTGATAGAAGAGAAGGGTCGAACTCTAGAAATTGAATTATTTACGTTTCTTTAAAATATCAAAAATGATCTTTGCATTATCCGTGTTATCGATTAAACCGGAGAATCGATGACTTTCCGGATGCAGCAGGTGTAGCATGAGTAATTTCCGAGGTGGCAACCAGCCCGGTCGATTTACCGATTTCTTTGGCCTGCTCCAAATTACCTTTGTTGAAGGTTATCATCCATTTGTTAATAAAAACCAAGCCAATTGTATTCGTAAGGTAAAATCAACACAAAAGCGATGTACTATACAATTTTCAAATCACAATGAGACATCAGAAGGAGTATAAGTTATTTTTAAATACGAATGTTTTTTTACACTTATATAGTTCGTAATTGATGTGAAAAATCCGTTGTTTTATTGAAAATTCACATTACATGTCCGATTAGAGATATTCCTAAATGAATGAGCACATGCATTTATAACCTCATTAAGTACTTTGATTTCGTAACAGTTAGTGGAAATAACGGCTTTGAGGAGGGCGAAAAATTCCGTCCAGGGAGAAGAACATTGTATCATTGCTGATTTGATATTCACCTATATAGAGATAAGGTAACATGGATCGATAAACCCACGTCAGTATGCGGTTTTTCTAATACTATTACACAAAACCCGTATTTTATACATATGTATATATATATTGATTATATCCCTTGTCACCACTAGATTTTAATTTAGTTTTAGTGGCGGCGAAGCTGCGGCTCGTGTGGCTGGATCCTCTTCCGGGAGCCGCTTCGGTGCAATCGGCACGCCGGCGATGGCGGCGCTCCTGGTTCTTCTTGGCATGTTAAACTTTGGGGCATAGTGGCTGGGACGATACTCCTCAGGTATATCTTTCTCATTTACAATAGCGACCCATATCAAATATCCAGCAAAATTTGCATCAGGTTTATGAGGGGCTACATGGCGCCGTACGATACTTCTATAGCCATCAGCACCAACCCAGTATATCTCCATATATTGTCTCCCTCTTATCCGTAACAGCCCATGCAGAGTAATTATCTTGATTAACCGTTTGAACTCGAGTATCGTAATGTAACGTGATTTTAGGATCGGCTTTAGCTTCTGCACGTAATCTATGCTGAATTGATGACCATGCCTCAATTGACCTCATTCCACCAGAAGCAATTTCCCTTAAGAATTTCGCCGTTTTTGTTCGATCAATTTCACCACTATCCACTTGGAGAACTGCCCCACTTCGTGTCTTGGCACTAGCCCTCTCTAAAATTGTAACTTTTATTCCTGCTCTTGAAAGAGCAATTCCTGTCATTAGTCCTGAAAGTGACGCACCGATTATAATTGCAGAGCCGTTATTGTCTTCTGGCATAATGTTCTCCTTATTTTCTATGTTGCTCTATTCTGGGTAAAATAACAAAAAACCAAAGTTCCTAATCAGAACTTGTTTTTTTGTTACTTGGAATACTAAATATCAAATTTAACATTACCAATCCATCTTACAAAGCTAGGGTCTCTGTGAGAAAAGAACACACTGTCCTTCGTATCTAAAGTGGAAATTTTATCCATATCTTCTTGAATCAATTCGAAGTCAAAAATATTAAAGTTTTCAATGATTCTCTCTTTATTAATCGACTTTGGAATCACAACGACATCCCGTTGTGTCAACCAACGTAGAATCACCTGGGCAACGGATTTATTATACTTCTCAGCTATGGATACCAATACTTCATTTTGGAACATATTGTTTTTTCCTTCAGCAAATGGACCCCAAGACATGATCTGAACGTTGTTTTCTTTCATGAGCTCATGACTCTCTAGTTGTTGACAGAAAGGATGGGTTTCTATTTGGTTTACTGCTGGAACGATTTCGTTATGATCTATTAGATCCACCAGGCGGTCCGGATAGAAATTGCTCACCCCAATTGCCTTAATCTTCCCTTCACGATACAATTCTTCCATAGCACGCCAAGAACCGTATACATCCCCATAAGGTTGATGGATTAAATACAAATCAATATAGTCCACTTGAAGTCTATCCAGTGCTTTTGCAAAAGCTTTCTTAGCATTCTCATAACCCGCATCCTGAATCCAGAGTTTTGTGGTAATAAAAATTTCTTCTCTGGAAACGCCACTTCGTTTGATTGCTTTCCCTACTGCTTCTTCATTCATATAAGCTGCTGCCGTATCTATCAAGCGGTAGCCTGCCATAAGGGCTTCATAGACAGCCTGTTCACATTGGTTAGGATCTTCGATTTGATAAACCCCAAAACCGAGAATAGGCATTTCTACACCATTATTTAACTCTACTTTTTTCATATATGATTCCTCCTATTTTAAGTAAATAACATTTTCTGTGGATACAAGCTTAGGTATTCTCATAGTAGTATGCTGGCGTATGTCAAAATAACAGATGTGTACCCTACATTTTATCCACATCCATAGATTAATATCTACATGTGTATTATTATATTAAATGGAAATGTTCGCAATAACCAGATACACACCTTTTGTGTATTAAGTAACAGAAATCATAATATTGTGGATTAAATATCAAAAGTTAGTGATTAAAGCGTGACCCAAATCGAAAGACAATTTATCTTCATTACAAGGATAAATACGACTTATTGGATACACTTATCGAAGAACACATGGTACTCTTCTTATTCCGACATACTTCCAACCTAATAGAAAATTAATTCAGTTCATTTTTTGGATAGTAACCATAAAATCATCCTGCATAGTTTGAAGTTTTTTGGAAAACTCTCCGATATCGGATTCGATCTTCCCTAATTTCACCAGACCACTTGAGTAACTCAAGTCTGTATAATACATATTCACATCTTTCCAAGGAGTACCGTAATTACCCAAGTCATAGCCAGTGCTAGTCCCACGAAATAACCCTAGCTCGTTAAGGGTATCCGCTCTACTTGTATTATCTGATCCAATTGCCATTTGTCCGTATGTACCCGCCACCAGGAAAAATACAAACATAAAAGCGATAAGATAGCCATTAATTGGCATTATTATCGCTTCTTTACCGTCTGTAACGGTCGCTTGACAATTATTTAACCAAGCAAGTGCGATTCCTCAATAATTACCCAGAAAATTAACGGTCAGCTAAAAGCTGTCCACCAAAACCAATATTTTCTGGATCATTTTCCTTTACCAAAACGATAAAAGCTGACTCAGGTACATTCATGATGGTTGAAGCTGATGATGTAAGCTCGGTCACCAGTAACTTTTTTTGCTCTTTATTTAATTTGCCTGCTTCAATTGTAATGACTGGCATGAAAATTCCTCCTTTAGGTGAATAACGAGTTATAAATGGCCTCTACAGAAAATAGTGTGGTCAACGTACGGCAAGTGTCGCAACTTTAAGTTCGATGCATAAGTAAAAGTTTGTAAATGTTAACAGCAACACGATTTTTTTGTGCTAATGCATCGGTTTTTCCCACGCGCCTTTGACCTCAACGCCGGTCTTTTTTGCTGCCGCTTCAAGATCGCGGATTTCTTGCTCGGTCAGACTGATTTCTGCTGCTTTTGTAGCATCCTCAATATGGGAAGTTTTCGTAACGCCGATAATCGGCACGGTTCCTTTCGCCATGGCCCAAGCTGTTGCAATTTGTGCAGTGGATGCATTGTGTTTACTTCCGATTTTTCTCATAGCTAGAATTAAGCCTTCTAGCTTGGTGAGCGTGTCAGAATCAAATGCTTCGCCTCTACGGGTACCGCTTGGTAAAGGATGTTGCGCACTGTATTTGTCAGTCAATGCCCCTTGTTCCAATACCATATATGAAAAGAACACAATATTTTGCTCTTTGCAATAATCTATAATTCCTGCTTCTTCTGATGAACGGTACAGCAGACTGTAATGGTTTTGTACTGCTGAAATTTCCAGTCCTTCTTCCGCTAGGATACTGGCTGCCAATTTGATTTCTTCCAGATTATGATTAGAGACACCGGCATATTTTACTTTTCCGCTTTTCATCAGAGGGATCAGTTTTGACGTCCATCTTTTCACATCTGCCGGATTGTGGATCCAATAAATGTCTGAATGCTCAACACCAAGCCGTTTTAAGCTTCCGTCCAAAAGTTCCTCAACCGTGTTGTCATTATTACCAGCCATTTGAGGTGTGAATTTCGCTGAGATCAGTATATCATTGCGGCCTTTAGTGAAGCTTCCCAAAATAGTTTCTGAGGCGCCCATTCCATATACAGCTGCTGTATCCCATAGATTGAATCCGGCATCCATCGCGGCTTCAAATACCGGTTTCAGATCCGCTGCTGAAAGATGATTTCCGAAAATGGCATCTCCGCCGGCTGAACCGGTACCCCAAGACCAAGTACCAAGAGCGATTGAAGGAATCATCTCATTTTTCATTTTCACCAATTTCATTATCGTTCACGCCTTTCTATTCTGCGGCTGGTTTCAGTGCATGAGCCAAATAGTCTTTCACAGTTTGTTCAATTTGTTCATCGGTTAACTGCATGACTCCAAAGGCTGCGTAAGGTGTCAAATAACGTGTACCAATCATGTTGCTTGTTGCATGGAACGGCCGAAGCAGTTCTGTAAGAGTGAAGCTGAACGCACCTTCAGCCGTATAGGAGTCTTCTGAAGCACCTACGCTAACGGCAAGCAGGAGTTCTTTGCCATGCAGTTTGTTACCTGTGCTTCCATATGCCCATCCGTAAGTGAGTACAGTATCCTGCCATTTTTTCAGCAATGATGGTGAGCTGTACCAATAAATAGGGAATTGCAGAATGACCCGATCATGCTGCTCCATCAGCTTCTGCTCGGCATCAACATCGATTTCCTCATTAGGGTAAGCTTCATAAACGCGGTGAACCGTTACATCAGGCTGTTTCTCCATTTCTTCAGCCCAGTGGCGGTTGAGACGGGAAGCAGACAGATTAGGGTGGAATACAAGCACCAGAGTTTTCATATAATATCTCTCCTTATTTCTTTTAGTGGGTCAAGCTGTACTGCATGAATTAAGAATATCAAGAAAGACCCATTGTTTCTTTGCTGACAGGCCCATTTCATTTGTTCATTTAGCCCAAATATTTTGATATATAACGTTTTACGGAAACAACCGCGAAACGTTATACGACCGAAGCGTGTTTTTTAGGTTTTTTTTAGTTTGTACTTACCCTGTTCTTCACACTGTTGTCTATATTCCGACGAAGACTGTCCAAACCGAAGCTTGATCACTTTGGAGAAATGAGCGATGTTCTCGAACCCCACGAAGTAACAAATATCAGGGACGGAAATCGTCGTTTCTAATAAAAGGTTCTCGGCTTTATCAAACCTCCGGTTGCCCTCTGGGCTTAACACCAGGGGTATCACTATTTCTCAGAAATTAAGGTAGCATAATTTAATGCAAAGTAATAGGTAACCCTGGATTACCAAAGCTTCAGTAAGTTGCATCTTATAACCCATAGTCACAGCAAATGCTCGGTATTATTTATAATGACATACTCGGGACAAGAACTTGTACCGATAAAATAAAAAAGCCGCTAAAATAGCGACTCTAATGGGACTATGTTCTTGTCCCCCGACACTTTAGGAATATGCTCTACCCTAAATGCCGGATTAAAAACATTATTAAGGTCTGACCAAAACTTTAAGTGCTTCACGCTTGTCCATTGCACGGTAACCTTCCGGTACGCGGTCCAGATCAACGGTTACATCGAAAACACGGCCAGGTTCATCAGTTCCGTTCAAGATGTCCGGCAGCAAGATGTCCATGTAGGCACGTGTCGGAGCAGGTCCTCCCGTAAGGGTGATGTTGCGTCCGAATAAGCTTGTGAAGCCTACCGGTGCTTCATCATATTGAGGAACCCCAACGCGGCTAATTACACCGCCCGACCGCACTGCTCCAATACTCATCTCGTAAGCCGGCATCAAGCCTACACATTCAAGCACGACATGGACTCCTTCGCCATTCGTCAACTTTCGAACCTTCTCAACGCCTTCTTCTCCCCGCTCAGGAATTACGTGGGTGGCTCCAAAAGCAATTCCCAGATTCGTCCGTTCTTGATGGCGGCCCATTAAAATGATGGTCTTGGCTCCAAGCTTCTTTGCGGACAGAACGGCCAACAGACCAACAGCTCCATCTCCAATAACCGCTACCGTTGTGTTCTCATCTACGCCACCCATCTTCGCTGCATGGTAGCCTGTGCCGTAAACGTCAGACAAGGTCAGCAAAGACGGGAGCAGCGGAGAATTTTCATCAACTTCGTCTGGCAATTTGAACATGCTTCCCTGGGCTTGAGGCACACGGACATATTCCGCCTGACAGCCGTTCATAAAGCTTCCGTGCACACAAGAAGTCATTAATCCTTCTTTACAGAAGGGGCAGGTGTTGTCTCCAACTGCAAAAGGTACAATGACTAGGTCACCTTTCTTAAATCCAGAGATCTCCGATCCCATCGCCTCAATCCGGCCAATGACTTCATGGCCCATCGCATCCCCCTCGCCGTGCGCATGGGGATGCATACTGTGATACGGATGCAGGTCACTTCCACAGATACAGGCTACCACCACTTTCAAAAGGGCATCCGTCGATTTTTGCAGTTGCGGAATAGGAACTTCCTCGACGCGAACGTCACCTGCAGCATACATGATATTGGCTTTCATCTTATTCTCCACCTTAATGTTAAATTTTGTTCGCTTAACAATCTGCATAAAAACTCTTTCTGAAATCCAATATTTCCGATCCCATTTTCCATGATCAAAACGATACATATGGACTCTGGGACATTAGAAGCCGAAGCGGTAAGCTCAGGGATAGAAAATTCTTAATTTTGTTGCTTCAATTGAAATGACTGCCGCCTTATTCTGCTTTCTGATGTAAAGCCAACTAACCTCTACTCTGGCCGATTAACGAGCAGTCAGAGTAGCTATTTCAGGGTTGAGCGCGTAAGCCAAGTAGTCTTTAGCCGCTTGCTCAATTTGTTCATCGGATAATTGCATAACCCCGCTAATTGTAAACGGCACTAAATAGTTGGTGCCGATCATGTTGCTCGTTGCCTGGAATGGCCGCAGTAATTCTGTAAGGGTGTAACCGAAGGCACCATCAAGTGCATAGGATTCCTCAGAAGCCCCTACACTAACAGCCAGCAGAAATTCCTTGCCATGTAACTTGTTGCCTGTGCTTCCGTATGCCCAACCGTAGGTAAGAACCGTATCTTCCCATTTCTTCAGTAAGGATGGTGAGCTATACCAATAAAATGGGAATTGCAGAATGATACGATCATGTTGCTCCATTAGTTTTTGCTCGGCAGCAACATCAATTTCCTCGGTAGGATATGCTTCATAAACACGATGAACCTTAACGCCTGCCTGCTTCTCCATTTCATCCGCCCAGCGACTGTTAAGACGGGACTCAGAAAGATTAGGATGGAATACAAGTACCAGTGTTTTCATTTGAGATCTCTCCTTGTTTCTATTTAAATGTGTTATTGTTTTATTGCTTGATATAAGATTATCAAGTTTTAATATTCATTTCTTTGCTGACAAGCTCATTTCATTTGTTTATTTAGGTCATTTCCCCGTTTCACTCGATTTCTGAACACCGATGGCGCAAGCCCATAACGTTCTTTAAATACTTTAGAGAAGTGAGCCATGTTCTCAAATCCGACGGAGTAACAAATATCTGTGACGGTAAGCTGCGTATCCAAGAGCAGATTCTCTGCTCGATCCAGCCTCCGGTTGCGGATCCATTTCAACGGGGAAGTATGATATATAGCCTGAAACTCTCTCTTGAACGTCGACAAACTTCGGCCGGACAAATAAGCCAGATCCTGGAGCGACACGGGATTAGCGAAATTATCCTCCATAATTTTTTCAATGCCATGGTTATCGCGGACGCCAGTTTGCATTAGCTGGTACAAAAAACGCTCATTCGAACTCGTTAGGTGAAACAGCAATTCCATTAATTTCACCTTAACTAATCCCTCGCTGATCTCGCCGGTTGTGACGAAATAAGGCTGCAACGATTCAAAATAAGTTCTGGTAAGCTCGTTGACCGGAAGAATTGATACCGGAACAACATCGTTCACGGGATAAATCGATTTCATCCCTGCGAATTGAACAAATTCCTCTAACAATTTTTCTTTGATAAAAAACATCATGTAATCAAGCGTATATTCGCTACCGGAATCCCCAGATTTCTCATACTCAATTGCAATCGATTTGTGAAGAAACACCATTTCGTTGCTCCGCACGGTATACTCCTGATCTCTGAAACGGACCTTATACATACCCGATTTCACAAACAGCAGAAGATGATCCTTCAGAAAATACGTTCCTTGTCGCCCTTGGGTATGCAGACAGAACATGATTGCGGATAACCCATCCAGTTGTAAGTTTCCAGATTTTTCTGGTAAATTAACCAGATCTTGAGGAGCTTTTATTGGTTTTTCGATATTTTTCAACATAAGCAATATCGCCTCTTTACTCTACTAATTCAATTGCTATAATATATTCCCGATTACCCAAGTGCTTCTTTTGATCCAACCCGCAAGCACTTTGATTAATTTTGACTTATTTACTATCAATGACACCTGTGTAATCAATGCCCGGTGTTTTTTCGTGGTTTCAGCCTGGGCAAGGGTTACAGAGCCTGAGGGTAACAATTTGTACCACTTCCCGAGTACCCACCATCCAGTGTATGGCAGTCTTTGCATAAGGACTGACCTCTGAGGCATTGGCATAACCATCAAAGTGGTATACACAGAGAGATCATAACCCTTCGCTGGTTTCATGTATACATACTCCCTGTTCTTTTGAATCTCTCCTCTGCTACTGCGCGATATTGATCGTTTAGACGACATGTGTATAATAATATATAGAATCGAGTGGTTTACAATCGTAAAATAATCTCTATCTGTCGATTATTTTACATAATCCTTTGAATTGACTATTAACTAAGAGAGCTTGGTGAAATAAACGTGCCTAAAATAGATAGAAGAATACTCAAATCACAGCACGCAATAAAAAAGGCCCTCATTGAATTGATGTCAGAAAAGAATTTTGATTCTATTACTATCCAGGATATTTCCAACAGGGCAGATGTTCACCGGGCAACCATCTACCTACATTACACTGATAAATATGATCTGCTGGATAAACTGATTGAAGAACATATTACCAACATGAAGGACATCAACCAATATGCATGTGAAATGGAGTGGAATGAAGCGAATCTGGTCTATTTCGAATACTTTGAGCGTAATTATTTATTCTTTTCAACAATGTTAGCAAGTAAAGGAACTCCTCTTTTTCGTGCCCGGTTCCTTGAGTTTCTTATTGAAGAATATAAAGGTGAAGTAAATATGAACGAAGAAAGAAACCAGGAATTGGATAAAGTGATTATGGGCTCCTTTATGGGAACAGCTTTCGTAGGAATAGTGGAATGGTGGATAACGAACGGAATGCCGTATCCACCTCAAGTCATGGCGAACCAAGTTGGAGTATTACTTGAGAGGGTGGTATAAAAGGTAAATCAAATGAAAAAAAAGCTACTGAATTACAACTTCAGGCTGTCTAGGCTTTTTGGACAGCCTGATCCCTGTTTAATAGAAATATTTTAACCATACCTATTCAATATTTTCATTATATTTCTCATCAACTCCAGGTTCTAACCATTCCGCTCTGCCCACATATACGATGCCATCTCCATAAAATACTGCAAGTGTATGCACGAAGTCAGAGTAATATGTGCCACCTGCATTTGGTTCTGAGGTTATAGGAATCGAAGCTTATTAATGATGTCTTCATTGTCAATTTTACTGGTAACATATCTTAGTATATCTCTAAGGAAATCATATTCTGCTTCTTTCAAAATAAGGACCTCTTGAACACCCTATATTAATTCTAATGGTCAGTAACATGAAAACGGGGTTTTGCCTTTATCCAGCAAAGCTATCTTTATCATATCGTTTGCAGATAGGATAAAATCAAAAACATTTATGTTTTCAATCATTTCTCCTCTATAGGCTTGCTCCAATTTGATATAACTGCTGTCACTTCTCCCTTCGTATGCATCGCAGGAGAAAAATCTGCAGTGCCTCTAGGAATCACAATTAATTTTGACAAGCATATTAAGTATAATTTCATATGTATCGTTAGTGTAATGAGCCTCAATATAAAATGAAAAGAGTACCCCTTTGCACCTGACAAATGGGTACTCTCCATATTACTACATACTTCGCAACTAATATAATTAATTCAGTTCATCTTTTTAATGGTAACCATAAAATCATCCTTCATAGTTTGAAGTTTATTAGTAAACTCTTCCAGGTTAGATTCGATCTTTCCTAATTTAACTAGTCCACTCGAATAACTCCAATCTGTATAATACATGTTCACATCTTTCCACGGAGCGTAATAACCGATATCACCTGGCTCCGGAATACTTCCTGCTGGCGCATCTTCTATACTCAGTCCTTGTTCCAAAATGCTCAATTTCTCAAAACCGCCATACTCCTCAAATTTGAGCGTCAGCGGGAGCCTTGATAAAAAATCTTGGTTAGTATTCGATTCACTGGTTGTTTCATTAAGCGTACTATCTTGATTAGTAGCCGTATTTCCGGACACTTCATTATTATTTCTTTCAGAGCTTGACTCCTCTTTATAGCCACAAGCAGAAAGGGAGAAAGCCATCAATAATACGAAAAGTAGTGATAACATTTTTCTCATCTTGTTGTTAATCCTCCTAATTCACCTTTTGAATGGTAACCGTGAAATCATTCTGCATAGTTTGAAGCTTATTGGCAAACTCTTCGAGATCGGATTCGATCTTCCCTAACTTCACCAGATCACTTGAGTAACTCCAGTCTGTATAATACATATTCACATCATTCCAAGGCGCATAGTACCCCAAACCCCCAACTTTCGGTTCTTCTCCTGGCGGTGCATTTTCAGTGGATAAAGCTTCTTCCAAAATGCTAAGTTTTTCGAATCCACCAAACTCCTTAAAATTGAGCTTTAACGGAAGTCTTGTTAAAAAGTCCCGACTTGTCGGATTGTCATACATTTTCACAATGAATTCTTCATTGTCGAATGTTAATTTAATCCTCACATCAGTCAACTCATTATTTGTCTGTCCGCTATTCGTTCCAAGTGAGTTTTGAAATGTTCTAGCAACTTCAAAATCAACCGCACCTTCTACTACTAATTGGGCTAATAAAGTGCCATCACTACCATTCACTTTGGCAGTTAGAGCATCATAAGAAACGTTTACCATGTCACTGCGAAGGAAATTATCTCGGTTTAAAATTGTTGAGAGCAAACCAAGTCATATCCAAGTCCGGGTGCCGAGGGTTATTCCGTCTTAACGGAACGGTGAGATGTGAAAGTCATTCGTTTCAGTAATCTTGTCAAGTTCTTGATTCGTCCATGTCTTCATGATACATTTCCTCCTTAAATGCATTACTTCTTTTATCACAGCATAGTAGTCTCAGAAATGATAATTCAAAAAACACGATTCAAAACACTAATTGTATAACCAACTAATGTTTATTATTTTATATAGAAACATAATACATGCAATGATCAATTCCTCACAATTTGTTGATTAATCAACAAACCACCAAATAAGTACCGTATATTTTAGAAAGAGACCGTATTACAAGTAAATGAACGGGGCGCGAAAGGAAGTCGAATGCGGTGAGCGTATGTTAGTGTGGGGTGTATCGATTGTTAATATTACAAAGAGCAGCTTAGCCCTGCTGCCCCTTGTTTTGTTTCGTTTTGATTGATTAACTAGATTAGGTGCCTTTCCTCAAATCAGTTAATGAAAAGGTTTTAAATCCATTGGGAAATGAATTATTCCTCTTCAAACAACCTTTCTCCACGATACAGACGGGAAGCGATTCGCGCTGTATGCGATAGTTCTCTAGCCGTTGGAGCATGTGCCGCTAAATAACGGGTTACTGCTAGAAGCATCGTTTCTTGTGCTCTCACTGCGAATGAATCGGTTCTTAAATCCCAATTATCGTATTCGGCAATAGCTGCTTCATACATTTGAAAGGTATGGAAATCAGCATCTTCTCTCAATAATGCATGACCCAATTGATTAATAAGTTGCTGGGGACTCCCTTGATTATTAAGGAATCCAATAACCCAACGGGCAGCTTCGTTGACATTTTGACGTTTATCCATAACATCTAAAAGCTTCTCTGGTTGAATGGTATCGACCAGTTTAGTATTCTTTGGTCGAGAAGCAGCAGGCACATTAAGAAAACGGTCTAAATAAATACTCATTGCTCCATGATATATACCACGAATCAGTAAAGGATTTGTGGAATGACGTAGCCTTTCGTGTACAGCGTGAGCGTAAGTAAATGTATGAAGTACCGAAATCCAATCCCGAAAGTCATTTTGTGTATGGAAACGTACAATTCGTTCTCCAGCTGCTAAAGTTAAGAGCTGAGCTACATGAACAGGCTGCCCTCCACTCACCATTATGCGGGTCAATAGCTGTATTGTTTCAAGTGGCTTATCACCTAAAAGCTGTTCAATGATCTCATCTTCCTCACTCTCAGTTAATTGTCGAATTTTCACTGATGGATTTTGTGATAAACTATCAAACGCTTCTTGTAAGGGTGTTACAAGATCAATGGGAGCCTGCCACTGGTGCAACTCCTCACTGCGACTTGCATTTCCAAGCATAGTGACCAGCGAAGTAAGCACCTTGCTCTTCTGATCATTTTCCACATATTGAAGTGCTTCGAATGCTTTATTATGAAAATCAAATGTATGACCACCATCGAGGTAAAAATGATCTGTCACAGCCATCAGCATCATTTCTGCCAGTTGTTCATCGGATACCGCTTTGTTGATTGCAGTTAGTAGAATACGCTCAGCTCCCTGCGTATCTCTAACCTCAATGCAATTCCGGTACCATTCAATTAATCTTGCTATTGATGCATCATTGGAAGGCAATGTGCTTAACATATGCCGTTGTCCTCTACCTGAACTGTTTCGCGCTGTATGCACCAACCCATGATATAGAGCTAAAATTTTTCCTTCTTTATCAAGATTTGGAATCATACGTGTCATGGCAGTAAGAATTGTTAAACCTGAATTCCAACCGCTTCCAAATGCCGTACCAAAATCTATACCAACCCGTGCAATATCCGCTTCCGGAACGTCGGCTTCTACTAACCCCACAACTGCTTTCGCAATTACAATTGCAATATTTTGCTCCAGTCCTTCCTTCAACCTCATCTTATACTTTTCTATATCATTCGACTGTTTTGACTGCTGATTTACCCATACCTCACCATCTTCAACCTTTACTTCATAAACAGGCACATCGTCTGCCCAAGGATCTAAAGTTCCACCACTACAAACATCAAAACGAGCATGGTGCCAATGACAAGTTAGGATACCTTCACACAAGCTGCCCATGTGTAGAGGAAACCCCAAATGCGGACAGCGATTATCTACTGCATAGACACTATTCTCATGATAAAAAACAGCGATACCCCCTTTAAGAACCTTAACACCCTCTCGTTTAAGCGCTTCCAAATCACCTGCATGAATCCATTTAGTTTGTTTGTTCATTATAGATTTACCTCCCTATACATTAATATCTCCTGTCTAAATCGTTATCCTTTGTACTATCTATGTTTAATGATGCTCGAATTGCCTTTTTTCTTACTGAACTGTTCTCCTTGAAATTTGGTCCTGCCCCTATTCCTACTCTCATCTTACATTGATCCCTATTTGATTTCGTCATCAAATAGTCCAAATTAATGGAATTAAAACTCAGCCTTTTGGATGAGTTTCTACAATAACAACCTGCAGTGAGTGCTTGCTTAGCCCAGCGACCAATAAGGATGGAGCAGATCTCCTTCCTTTGCTTCTTATATTTTATTCTTCACTTCGCATTTATCTTCATAAAGATTCTTTTCAAATTGTTCATATAGATGTTTTGAATAACTTAGAATTCGTGGAGAATCCATTAAATTACTTACTACAATATATAAACCAGTCAAAATACATACTGACATAACGGTTTAAACAATTAAAGACATACATCTTTCTCCTCCCTTTATCAACTTTTATAGTAAAAAGAAATTACACTCCCCTGTTATTAGCGGTTTATCCCCGAAAATAATAACGGCATAGTTGGACCTGATATAGCAACAACAAGGGCAAAAAGACTCACCAGTAACCCTGCTTTGGATACACTGACATCAAAGTGATCAGCAATATAGGGTAATATCCCTATAACACCCATTTCAGTATTTATAATGCCAAAAGCCCCTGTGGTCAAAATAAATATAAGTAGATTTTTACGCTTATACATCAGATAAATCCCCTCCTTTATGAAAAATATCTTCCTCCATTTGGGTGAGGATCCACCTTATCTTTTCCATTAAATCAACTTTCATTTGTAATCTCCGATAGTTACCTCCCTTTATAGATGAGTTTAAAGAATTTTGTTTAAATGAAAGGTTCTATGCTTGTGCGAAATCATTTTATAAATGTGATTCTATAAAGCTTATCTCCATTTTTTTGGGGTCTCCCA
Source organism: Paenibacillus sp. R-74696 (assembly GCF_055814915.1). Classification (NCBI taxonomy): domain Bacteria; kingdom Bacillati; phylum Bacillota; class Bacilli; order Caryophanales; family Paenibacillaceae; genus Paenibacillus; species Paenibacillus sp. R-74696. Next base: position 285,356 of record NZ_JBPULM010000017.1, on the reverse strand, counting down.
CGCCCATCTGAATTGTAATATGATAGTCATCTTTTCTTTCAATTTTCATCACCATTCCTTTGATTTTCTTTAGATCGTTACAGAGATAAAACATATTTGGATATGGATAAGCAAATTAAATTGTTTAATCAACTCATGTCCATTATTATAAATTATGACATGGATAATCAATGGTTAATAAAGCTTGAACCGATGAATTATCAACAAATAATTCAAAAGTGGCTATTATCTAAGAAAGACAGGTGAATATCGCGATGACAAAAGTGAATCGAAGAATTCTTAAAAACACAAGAATCCTTGAAAAATGCTGTTATCAAACTGATGTCTGAAAAAAATTTGATGAGATCACTATTCAAGATATTGAAGAAGCTGCTGAACAGCGTTGGACCGAATTTGAGGGTGGACAGAAGAAATACGGCTTAGGAACAGCCGTACAATTGAAACCCTCCCAAGAAGCGGCAGCAAAAGAGTTTGGTGAGTATTACGGTACACCTAGGGGACAACACCCACGCTCAGCAGCAATGAGTCTTACAAGCATTCCGGCAGTCATGAACTTTTTCCCATTAGAGAAAGTTGAAACGATTTCTCCGCGTCCTCTTCTGTTTATTGCTGGTGAAAATGCCCACTCGAGATACTATAGTGAAGATGCTTACAAACTGGCGGGCGAAAAAAAGGAACTATATATTGTTCCCGGCGCAGACCATGTGGATCTGTACGATCAAATGGAATACATTCCATTTGACAAGCACAAGTCTTTCTTCAGCGAAAATTTAAAGTAAGCCTTACATTACTAAAAAGACACCGTCTAAGCTGCGACCGTTTTCCGGTATCAACCGGTGAACGGTCGTTTTGTGTTTTTCCTGAAATTTAAAATCTAAATAATAGTTACTGAACCTGTTACAAATATTTGAGTATTGTAGCCCAACCATGTACTTGAATTGAAACGAACGGAATTAAACAAAATAATGATGAATATCGGAGGAGAGATAAACACGTCTAAACCAGTTTTTAGCATTTCAGTCATTCAAGAAAGACCCACCACTTCCCTTAGATAATCATCTAATCGGCAACCAGTACAAGTTCTTGTCCTTGGCTCGGAACACGAACTTGTACCGATAAAATAAAAAAGCCGCTAAAATAGCGACTTCAATGGGAATATGTTCTTGTCCTTCGACAATTCTGAAAAAAGCTTTTTACTGCAAAAAATTTCATCACAAAAAATAGAACAACCGGTGGAAAATCAGGAGTGGTTACCTGTTTTCCATCGGTTGTAAGAGACAACTTATGAAAGAAGCGAGTTTAAACCCCTCTTCAAACTTGGCAGCTTCTTTCCTGCTCGAAAATGGTTTCAATCATGGAGTGACTTAGCAAGACTTCTTATATTCAACTGATCAAGTATCGGGATCAGTCTCCACTCGAAATCGTTCTGCTGTATATTTCTTTTTTGTTTATCATTCCGTTCAAGTTAAAAGACCTTATTCGTTCTCCAATTCATAATCTTTCAAAGCATCTTGACACTTGCTAATCAGCACTAAAGAAACCACCAATTGACCGAAGAAGTAACATAAACCAGTTTTCTTTCTCTACTGTTCGCTCAGTGATTAAATCAACCGTTCTTAATTGTACGACGCTTTGCCCTTTGACTACGTAAGTAAATGTCGCCGTTCCAGCTTTTGTACCAGCTACCACCGGGGCAGCGAGCCCACCTGGAACTAAATTGACTGTAGCAATAGGTTGTGTAGATACATCTGATTTCGGGAGAATAAAATAAACATCATCTTTTGTTACTATCTGAACATTTTTTTCTTTCCCGCCCTTGACAGGAGATGTTTCCATTCCAGTGACTAAACTCCCAGCAGGAATGACTTGATTCATTGTAAAGTGATTGAATCCATAGTCTAATACCTTTGCCGTCTCTTCGAAACGGCTCCCCATCGATGGAGTCCCCATGACAACACTGATTAAACGCATACCATTGCGCTCTGCAGTTCCGGTAAAGCAATAGCCTGCGCTTTCAGTATATCCTGTCTTGAGCCCATCCAAGCCCTCATAAGCATAACTCGGAATAGCTTTGTTAGTCTCTAGCATCCGGTTTGAATTAAGAATTGGATCTTTATCAGACTTACGCATCTTGTAAAAAGGAATGGCTGTGACATCAGCATAATCTGGTTCATCTTGAATAAGGTTTTTTGCCAATGTGGCCGCGTCTTTTGCTGACATCAGCGTTTCTCCCATTTCATCAGGACGAAAGCCTTCTGGCATGTCGGCGCGGCTCAGTCCGGTAGCATTGATAAAATGGGTTTTAGTCAGTTCCATGCGTTTGGCTTCCTCATTCATAAGTGTTACAAAGTTCTGTTCTGTGCCCGATACATGCTCAGAAAGAGCAATCGCAGCATCATTCGCGGATCCCACTGCCATTGCGGTGTACAGTTCTTTTACCGTATACTGATCTCCTTCTGAAAGAAATGCACGGCTACCTATGCTTTTAGATGCATGATCGCTGACTGTAACGATGTCATCCCAGGATAGCTCTCCTGTTCTAACTTTTTTTGCAACAATGTACTCTGTCATCATTTTGACCATACTTGCCGGCGTTAAGCCCTGATCGGCATTGATGGACAATAGAATATCTCCTGTAGTTTGTTCAATGAGAATGGCGGATTTAACATTAAGTTGCAATGATTCCACAGTCGGTATGTCAGACATCCCCGATGAGTTAAGTGTTCCTTGGTTCGTGGCTGAAACGGAGAGCGGTAACACATATATTGCCAGTATACAAACGACGATTACTGTTATTAATGGTTTGAATATTCTAAAAATCAATGTTCTCTATCCTCATCTCTGATCATTGGACGTTCCAAATCGATGTGTCCCATTAAGCTTTCTTTATGTTCTCCATCAACCAAAAGTTCAATAGAGCTCACCTCACCAAATTATAGAACTGAATGATTTAATGTCAACCTTAATTTTTTCTAGTCTTAAGAAATTCTTGAATGACCGTTGGAAAACGTTGGAGGGATAACCCATTATGAAAGTATACCATTCGAGATTTTTTGGGAAAAGCAATCTTTATGTAAAAATTTCAATCTATGTTGGCATCAGTTTATTCCTTGCCTTTTTCCTAACATTAGGCTTCTCATATGATTTTGCGTATTGTCGCGGAAGCGGATGATCACCATAAACAAATTGGTCCCACTTTCTCTCGGTTGTAGGCCCTTTCTCCATGGACCTAAAATTCAGCGGAGCTGTTAACGTTAGCTCAGATACGCTGCCATCCTCTTAAGGATGACCCTTCCATAAAGTCGTTGTCTCACTTTTAATACTAAAACAATCTTTTTTAAATGGTTTGTTTGCATGCTTCTAAGGCTTGGGCTAAAACGTGCAAATCCCTTTACATCAGCATCTATTTGACAATGGCACAATGTTCTTGTCTTTCTCGGCTAAGGAACCAAGTTCTTGTCCTTGGCTTTGGACAAGAACTTGGTTCCTAAAAACAAAAAAAGCCGCTTTGTAAGCGACTTTGAATGGAACACCACTAAATTGTGTAACTTCCTCGGGCTGAACCCATATGACTCATGATCATTTCGGCGGCCCGCTTGTAACCGCCAGCCTGGCGTAAAGATTCACCGATGAGGTAAGCCTGCCGTTTATAAAGTGAATTGTGTAGGACTTCTGTTAACGCCTCTCTCAAATCAGTTGCACTGAGGTTATGTTTATTCAAAGTAATACCCGCGCCCAACTCCTGTACCCGATTTGCAACAAGAGGCTGATCTGACGTTAATGGGATCATCACCATCGGAACGTTGTAATATAGCGCCTCACTCGTGCTGTTCATTCCAGCATGTGTAATAAAAACATCTGTATGCTGCAGCATGTCCAACTGTGCAATGTATGGCTTGACGATAAAATTAGGAGGAATTTGTTCCGTCAGCGGCTCCATATCCGTGTATTTCCCTGAAGATAGAACAACATTCACGGGTAGATCCCCTAATGCTTCAAAGCAAAGCTGATAGAAATCCAAGTCCTTATTTAAAATCGTACCCATGGCAATGTACACGGTTTGAGGGTACCGTTCACGAAGCAGCTCGAACGAGAAGGCCGGAGCATCTTGACGTGTTATGATCGAAGGACCAGTGAAAATAAAACTTTCATCCAGCTTTTCGGCCTGCGGCTGAAAATAACGGCTGGTGTACACGAGCTTTAACTGACCTGCATGTGCAGGAATCTCTTCCATGGCTGGAATACTCACTTGAAACTCTTCGGATAACTCAGTTGTTATCTTCATCGTAGTCTCATAAAGCTCCTTCGTCTCCGTCTCATTAAGGTCTGATCCAGACCCGAGAGGCTCTACAAAAGCAAAGGAGGCAATCGAACACACCGCGGGAATTCCCAGTTTTTCTGAAAGAATAGTCCCTCCCCATCCCATCAGGGAATCAAAGATTATATAGTCAAACTTTTGATTCTCTATTACTCGCAGCACATTGGGGATGATCCTCCGAATGATACCGCTTACCATCATATGAATGAACTGATAAGAATGCTTGTACTCCTGGGGTTTCAACACCGGATCATGAGAGAAGGCATCTTGTGGAAATGGATAGGTAAGTATCTGGGCACCGGTTTGTTCAATTCGGGAACGATACTCCTCCGTGCATACATAGATGACTTCCTCACCATTGTTCGTCAACTGAGTAACTAATCCTAACGACGGATTCACATGTCCTTCAGCTGGAGTAATGACTACTAATACACGTGCCATCTTATCTACCTCCCAATGCAATTTGTCCCCCCGTTCTTCGTGATGTATTTAACGACGCGGCTGTCATCCGTTACATGGAAATGTTGTCCTTCACCTGGCTGATCGGATGATGTTCTTGATGAACGAGTTTGTTAATTCGTAGTGCTGCCAAGAAACTTAACAAGACTAATAGTAATTGCAGTGTTAACACGATCAAAACGCCTGTGGATATGCCCCATTGTAAAGTTTCGGACAAGGCAATCAGTGCGCCACCAACTCCAATGCTTACTCCCATATAGAAGGAATCCACAAATTGCAGATTCGCGGACATTTCTCCCTCTTTCCTGGGCATGGCATGTTGTAAAGCAATGGCTGCAGTAGTAGGGTTGGCCAATCCAACACCGAACCCTGTAATCATTTGCGAGAGAAGGATGAGTATAATTCCACCGTCCGTCAAAATAAGAGCCAGGATCACGAGTACAGTTCCAACGATCATAATCCCAATGCCGGTCATGACTCTGCCCTTTCGGGCAAGACCTTGATCTCGTGCATCAAGCTTGGCTTGCAACCACGCTGCGGCGGACCAGCTCAGAGAACCTGCTGCTACAAGAAGGCCAGCAAGGTCAGCTGATAACCCCTTCACTTCGGTTAGTGCCAAGATCACAAAACTTTCCGTTGTAAAATAACAAGCAACATATAGCCCTCTGGAAACCAAAGTAGCAGGCAATCCTTTTTTTACCGAAAAAGTGCCCACAGGCAGCAGTTTACGCAATGGTGGGATCATGACGACTAATCCACCCAAAGTGAGTACTATGCCTTTCCAATCGGTTATCATACCAAGTCCTGTGAGTAACAGCCCCGTTCCAACGGCAAGTAGAATCGCATAAATAATCTTCGAGTCGGTTGCTCGCGCTGGACCTGTCAGATCTTGCCGAAGCTGCAAATCACGGAAAGAGCGGAATGTAAGACTGAGCGCCAATCCAATCAAAGGTAGAACGATCCAGAAAACATATCGCCACGAGATATAGGAAGCAATAAGGCCTGCTACATAAGGCCCGATCAAGGAAGGCAGTACAAATGCCATAGAGAATGCGGCCAGGATTTGAGTACGAAGTGCATCTGGATAATGCAATGTCACACAGGTATAAACGCATGTGATCAGGGCCCCCGCTCCAAAACCTTGAAGGGCTCTTCCGGCAATAAGCATGTGCATATCGAAAGAAATAGCGGAGACCACAGTTCCTAGCACAAAAACACTAAAAGATACCAGCATGGATGTAAAAACACCGCGCTTGTCAACCTGCTGACCCATAACCAAGGTTCCAATAAGCTGAGATAACAAAAATACGCTGAATATCCAACCGTATAAATGAATGCCCTCTAAACTTTGTGCCATTTTCGCGGCAATAGTCGTGATAGCCAGTCCTTCGAAAGCTACGGTTGTCAGAACCAGCATAATACCAATTGTAGGTGCCCTGTACTGAGCATCAAAAATCCCAATCTGATTGTTGTTTGTCTTCCACACCTCCGTAAGTTGATGGTTATTATGGTAAATTAAACCTCTTATCATTCTGAATATACATGAAGCATTCTACTTTGTAAAGTTAAATGTTTAAAAAGTGGGGTCGTGCTCAAGAAGATGATCCACATATTCAATAGGAGATTTTGCTTGAAAATATGCCATTTTCATTACAGTCAATTTGGAGAAGTTCATGATGATAATATTCGGTGAGAGGTATAAATGGTTGCTTCTCATGATCAAATACGATGAGTCGGTACTTACTAACTGTCCCCTATGGACAGTATTGATGAAAATAGCTCCCCATATTCTCCCTTAAATAACCGTTCAAAGGCAATAAAAAAAAGGCCACTCCCGATAACAAAAATGGGACGCGCCAATATCATGTGACACATTATATAGGTTGTTTATGAGTTGTTTTTCTTATGAGTTTATCCTCTGGCTCTTCGTCTCAGCCAAGGATTTCTCATGTAGAACAGGATCAAGATCCACGATCTTGATCCTTTATACTCATCAATCCATCACCATAAATCAATTCAATTTCGTGTTCTTTATCATTGCTGTCCTCTATAACGAAAGTAAACCGTTTTTTATAACGTACTGACATGTTCTCGGAACTAAAAAAATTCTCATAGTTGCTTATTATTTCATTAGCAACCCACTCCAGAACGTCGATATCGTCTGGGTTTAAAAATTTAGCCAATTTAGTGATGTTCCCCGCATCAATAAGCTCTAAATATTTAACAACCATACTTTCTGCATAAGGAAAATACTGTATAAATGGATTGTGATACACGGTAACTCCATTTTCTTGATAACGAATGACTAGCGAATTCTCTTCATGATTTTCTTTAAAATTCTTATCGACCAAAACGAATTCATACTGACCATCTTCAGGAGACATTGCAGGTCCATCATAATTTATCTGTACGGATAGAGACTTTAAATCAAAATTTTTATCGAAGCCTTCGATTATTGTATTTACTCCATCAATATCTAGTTGAGAAAGGGCTGACATACATGGTTATAAAAGATTTTTTAACAAACGAAAATAAATACGGGTTTTGTGAATATATATAAATGGACTCAAAACCTTACCACGACTGCTTGTTGTCTCTATGTCCATGTCTAATGACACAAAACAACCCCTAATCACTAGATAGATTGAGGGCTGTTTTGTGTCATTCTCTTACTTGGTAATTCTCGCGCCTTGATCGACTTTGTGGAAATTCTACAAAATAGCTTTTCTCAATATGTTTTCGTTGATATCTCCATAAGCTTTGCTCGAAGGTGTTGGTGTAGCTTGAATAACTGAAACAAAATTTCTGCCTGGAATTACATTTATCTCCTGTCCTCCAAATCCTCGACACCCATATGCTTTATTCTAAATTCATCTCCTACCACACCATTATTCAGTACTAGAAGGTGACGAATCGTTAATGCATGGTGGTAAGGATGAATGCCCTAGCGAAATTTAGGCAAATAAATGCTAAGGCTTTTGAGGCTTCTTAATCATTTCTACGCCGTCAAAGGTAAGGCTTTCAATTTCCGTTTCCTTTTTCAACATATATCTATCAAAAAACGCCTTTGTATAAGATGTAATAATGTTGCGCTGATCCATGGCGTCCCGGGTTCCTCTGGAGGCTTTATCCGTAGTAGTAAACAAGGAATCGGAGAAGTCACCATGAACCACATTATCAATAATGGCAAAGTAAGTTTCCTGGCTGTTGGATTCAAGAAGAAATGCATTCGTATTATAAGCAAGCACAGTGCCGAGCTGCATGAAGGGTTTCTTAAGGTCGCTATCCAGGGCACCTAACATATTACCATCTAGATTTACACCGCCGACAAATCGGTCATCGTCACGGCTAACAATTGCCGCTGTAGTTCCTCCAAAAGAATGTCCAAACACACCCATACCGATTTCAAGCTGCAATCTGCCTTTAAACATGGATTCAATGTCACCTACATTCATTTTTTGCAGACTATCTGCGACATAGCTAACATCCTCGCTCTGTAAAACGGCATATTTTGCAAACTTGACTGCTTCAGGCGCCGAAGTCAATTTGCGAGCAATCTCAATTGCTTTTTCTTCCTCGAGCTTCTCTGTCACAATTTCAGGGGGAGTTAGAGCGGCCGCTTCCATTCCGTATTTCGTTAATTCGTCCATAAACTCCTCTGTCATACCAACCGTTCGTCCATCCTTGAGTTTGTACACACCACTTTCGGCATGGCCGATTGACACCACAATATAGCCGGAGCTTGCCAGGTCCTGAGAGAACAAAGTGCCTTGCTGCGGGTAAGCGCCTGCGCCATGAACAAAGAATAAAACCGGATATTGTTTTTCCTTTTCAGACAAGGCCAGATCGTCGTAAGACCCTGTCTTAAAATTGGAGTCGAAAAGCTGCTCACCACCCGCTGTAGCCCCTAATCTAACCAGAAGCTCATCCCTCAGTGAATGAAACTCCGGAAATGCATATTCTGCCGTTGGCTTGCCTCCACTGCTGTCGGACGGATAGAAAAATAACGCCGTCAGTTCCCTTTCTGAATTGTCTGATGCTTTGTACTTGAAGTCCATCTGTGTACGCCCGACCGTATAACTTCCAACCGGTTTCGGAAATTCATCCTGTGCGGAAGTGCTGCTATTTTCCGGTTTCGGAATTTCCTCCTGTGTGGAAGTCCCGCTATCTTTGCCGCAGGCGGAGAGCATGGTCAGTGCGAGCACAATTGTCAGAATCGCTGTCAGTCGTTTTTTCATAATTTCTCCTCCAATTTAAGTTATTGAATCGTGAAGGGGCAGGTTTCGCTGTACATGACAGCCACCCGGTCGCAGGTTTTGGTCACAATGCCTGCTTCCCTGTAAATAAAATCAGATTGAACTGTACAGTCGCGTATTTAAAGGAAATCAGGTCGTCGTCAATGTCGGGCCGGAGCTTGCCGTCGTACCTCAACCGTCGCAAGCTGTCCTTGAATATAACGACGGACTCGTCTTTAAACAGATCCAGATATAAGTAAAGCAAGACATCTACGGGAAGAGTTATAATTGTTTTAACGAACTTGATTCCCAATTCATTCAATGCCTCGGCCGTGTTGTCACGAACCATAAGTTCGAAAACGCCCTCTTGACCATGGGTTTTTAAAAACTCCTTTCTTTTTTGGGCAGCCTTATTCAGCAGCTCCTCCCGCGATGATTGGCACATCATTTTCCAAGTTTATAAAGCTTTTCTGTTATCTATCACTCACTCCTCTTTTATTCATGCATCCATCATAAACGAAGGAGAAAAATAAAAAATCGTACAAAAGGGCAACCCCCAAGTGTACGATCGGGCAAATCTATAAAATGTTCAATCATAAATGCAGGATTCCACGCTCAACCGCGACGGCGACGGCCTGCGGTCTCGAATCCACACCCAATTTATTGTAAATACTAGTTAAATGAGTCTTTACTGTCCGTTCGGATATTCCCATATCGAAGCCGATCTCTTTACTTCGAGATCCACGGGCAATCGCTTGAAGCACGATCAGCTCTTTGTCTGTAAGAGATGTCTTCGCCGAGGTTGGCTCTTTCGCCTTTCCTGACGTCTTGTTAGCGAATACTTTCTCAGTGATCTCTGGAAGTAGCAACGTCTCCCCCCGCATCGCGGCATCAATCGAGCGAAATATCATCTCCCTTCCCGTGTCCTTAAGCAAATACCCTTTGGCACCTAACGCCAGTCCGCGAATCATCATTTCATCCTCGTTGTAGGTAGTCAGAATAATGACCGGAATATCGAGTCCTTTAGCTTTGAGCGCTGCCATGGTGTCTAAGCCGCCCATTTCAGGCATGTTTAAATCCAATAGGATAATGTCCGGCTTGTGTGCCTCCGCCAGTCGGACCGCTTCCACACCGTTGGATGCTTCTGCGACTACCTCGTACCTTTGATTGGTTTCCAGGATCAGCTTAAGTCCCTCACGAACGACTAGGTGGTCATCCACTATAAGAACCTGAATTGTCATAAGATGGTATCCTCCTGTTGTAATGGAATGCGAACAGAAACTTCTGTTCCTTGCTTTCCGCTTTCGATTTTGATATCCCCGCCAATAATTCTGGTTCGTTCATATAGGCCAATTAAACCATAGCTGCCGGATTGTTTCTCGATCTGCTTGGAATCGAATCCTATTCCGTCATCCGTAATTCTTAGCTCAATTATGTTTTCGCGTGCTGCAACCACGACTTCTACGTTCGTAGCATTAGCATATTTAGCTGTATTGGCCAAGCATTCTCGGATGATATGTAAGCTATGTTCTAAGATCAACTTCGGTACCACCGAATGGGGTATCGATAACTGAGTGGAAATACGAATCCCTGTCATATGTGTGAAATGTTCAGCCTCATCCTTTACCGCTTTAGAAATATCTATGACCTCTGCAGAATACGAACGCAAGTCGTCAATTGCGCTTCTCGCCTCTGAAAGTGTGCGCTTTGCTTGGGCTTTCGACAGCTGAACAATCTCGTGGGCACGATGGATATTATCGTTCTCTAAATGCGCATCCACGGCATCAAGCTGCATGATGAGACCTGCTAGCCCTTGTGCCAAGGTATCATGTAAATCACGGGCCATCCTTTGACGTTCGTTGGCAATTGTTAGATCCTCCACTTTCCTGTGCGCTCGTTCCAATTCACTTAAAAACGATTGGGTCCGCAATTTAGCACGAACTTGTTTATAGAACAAAGAAGCATAGCCGATTACGAAAAACATTACGAAGAAGAGAGATGGCAATGTTGATGGCAAATCCTCGGTCAACCCGAGACAAACCAGTGAAACAGAAAACAAGGTAAAATAAAAGGTACAAACCAAAAGCACCTGATTCCGTTGAGAGTATACACCAATACTTTGCCCGGCCAAAGCCGTCAATAGACTTACAAAGATGAGAGAATGAGCATTAGGCATGATTAACGCGCAACCCCAGATAATAAATCCTTGCGTCACAAAATAAATCCAGGGTCTTCTATCGACAACAGATCCGGCATACCAATGCAGCAAAATGTGAATCAGAATGAGACCTGTAAAAATAATAAATTCGAACCATGTGGGATACATGGGAAGCTGGGAGAAAAATGCAGAAAAATAAATCAGAATGACCCAGATTAAAGCAGGTAGACGAGAATCACGCAGAACATTTTGGATATCAGATCGGGAGCTTTTATACGGTTGGTTTTTTGAATAATCATTCATGCATGATCACCTCTATCAGGTACTATTTTGAAAACAACCTCCCTGGCCATACAGTTTTGCGCCAGCATGCAGGAGTTGCTCCAACATTGCTTCAAAAACATAACCAACTTAAAAACCAGTCCCCATGTGCGACTGGTTTTTACTGATGTCCAAGAGACCTACATATGCTGAAGTCCCCAGTTTTGCAGTTGCAACAAAATAGGAGTGAGACTTTTTCCTTTATCCGTTAAAGAGTATTCGACACGAGGAGGCATTTGAGCAAAAGCAACTCGATTGACGAGCCCATCTTCTTCAAGTTCGCGCAATTGGCGAGTCAATGTACGATGCGTCACGGTAGAGAGCAATTTTTGCAATTCGTTAAACCGGACCATGTCATTATTCAATAAATGGTACATGATCAAAATTTTCCACTTCCCGCCAATAAGATTGACTGCAAATTCGACCGGGCATGGACTACAATTCTCCTGTGGTTTGGTCTCCATGAGTTTACCTCCAAAAGTATCACGTGAGATACCTAATATCCCAAATGTGCGTACTTACATAAAGTTTGTAAGTTGTTTATTATAAATATAACATTTGGTTCGTTATTGAACAAATGAACTTTACTATAAGGGGTTGTCGTATAAATGGAAACTATTTTGGTTTATGGAGCGTCAGGGGTACAAGGTGGTGCAGTAGCAAGATTGTTAACCTCTAAAGGGATAAACGTTCGCACAATCACACGTCAGGAGAAAAACGCAGCAGCGCTGAAGGAACAAGGCATCGATGCTTTTGTTGGCGATTTGTCTGTACTAGAAACCTTGAAAGAAGTTAACAGCAATGTTGATAAAGTTTTCTTGAATATGCCAATCGAGTATGATACAGCATTAATTAAGCAACACATTACTAATGCCGTTGAAGCTGCTAAGCAAGCTAACGTAAAATTGATTGTAGTGAACTCGAATGGCTTCTTGCCGGAACAGCCGACCGACACCAAAACTTTGGATGTAAAGCGCGATATGATTGAGTACGTACAGCAAAGCGGCATTCCTACAATCTTGGTAAAACCAACACTTTACATGGAGAATTTCTTGATTCCAGGACTCATCAACAACGGCATGCTGTTCTACCCTGTGCCCGCAGATAAACCTATTCCTTGGATTAACTCCGATGACGCAGCGCAATATCATTATTATGCTTTAAGTCATCCTGAGCTGGCAGGACAAACGGTGCTGGCTCCAGGGCCAGAAGCATTGACGGGTGCAGAACTGGGGGAGCGCTTTACACAAGCACTGGGACAAGATGTCACATTCCATTACCTGAACTACGATGATTTCGAAGCATCTCTCACGCCAGTGCTGGGAGCAAGGCAAGCAACTGGTGTTGCGGGCTTCTACCGTTGGATTGGAGCCAATATCGATTCCCTCAACTATTATGATGTTAAGGATCGCGTGATCGTCCCTGATCTCCAACTGACCACGCTGAAGGATTGGTTACAACAACCGCATGTAAATAAAATGCTTCGTTCTTAAGAAGAGCCATTGGGTGAGTCCTTCACATTTTAATAATCATTTTTTAAAAAGTAGATTCTTCGCGAATCTACTTTTTAAATTCTCAGCTATTGTACCACTCGAACGATTTTTTTCTTTGAGCGTTTTAATGTTCCTTGACTGCTGCAGGTTTACTTTTTCTATATAAATTGCATTCCATGCGTATCCCTATCCTATTGCAACAAATCTAAATACATAGGCTTGCTCGTAAGCATACTGCAGCTTGTCCGCAGCGCATTGATACCAATTTTGCTGTGGAGTGAGTTCAACAAAATCTGTAGGTATCATTCTGCGCACCCCGACCTGAAAACCTGCATTAAAGAAGGCTACTGCGATCATATCCAATGAATACTCTTGCATAGGCTGGGCTGATTTCTGATTAATGGACTCTCTGATGAACGGGAAGCTTGGATTGTTTGGATAGTCAGCATACGTTGCATAATAGACCCCGCCTGGCGTTAGGCACTGTCTCATACGTCTTGCGTGATCATCTAAATCATCAAGTAAGTATAAAACGGCCAGGCTGAACGCATAATCAAAGCTTTGCCCTAATTTATCCGGCTCAGCAGTAACGACATACGTAATGGGCAAATCCCCTTTTCGCTCATTGGCCACATCTACGGATTGCCTTGCAAGGTCAGTTCCCACAGCCTCCTTGAAAGGGCGCTGATTATAGAGCATGCGTAGAAACCCTCCCTGATTACAGCCAACATCCAGTATACGGCTTGTCCGCAAATCATCTTCTGGAATATATTCCAGTACACGCTTCCAGTGAGCCAAATGAGAATCCTCCATGCTTTGATCTCCGTCTTTCCACCATACATCATAAAAGCTCTCTTTTGGATTCATCATTTTTCTCCTCATCGCTTTATATTTGGTTGAATTTGTACGCCATGCGGCTGCCCTCGCTTCCGAAGGGACAGTCCAATGCAGCCAGCAACAATAAAAATACCGCCTATAATCGTCATTAGGCTTGGAATCTCATACCAAAGCAGCAAACCAAAAAGCACATTCATGAGCAAACCCGAGTAACTAATCATTTGAACGACAACAGCATTCTCATGCGTAAAGGCTTTTGTTAGGAAAATTTGACCGAGCAATGAAACGATACCAATTGCACACAAACATAGCAGGTCCATTAGACCTGGAACTACAAAAGAATTCCACATAAAGGGTATGGCTATCAACATTGAGGTCGCGACAAAATAAAATACGATCTCATAGGCTGGGTGTGATTTGCTTAAATGACGGATCGAGATACTTGCCGCTGCAGAGAATAATGCCCCCAGCAAGCCCACAATAGCGATTAGCGAGAAGCTTGAATATTGAAAGGGATTGATCAGACATACAGCACCTATGAAGGTAAGCATAAGCAGCCACCTGGCGTTTCCCTGTATGCGTTCTTTCAGAATAATCGCAGATAACAAAACGACAAAGATCGGTGAGGTCTGTGCCAATATACTCGCATCGGTTAAAGGCATTCGGGACAACGTATAAAAAAAGGCCAGCATATACAAACCGCCCATGAGTCCTCTGACCATAAGCATGGGAATACCCTTTCTAGAAAAGCTCGTCTTGCTGTATTGCATGAAGAAAATAATTAAAGCGGTACCGATCAGTCCTCGAAAAAAGGCGATTTCAGCCGCTGGAATGTGATCGCTGACCGCTTTGACAAGGACATTCATGACGCTGAATACAAGCGAAGAAAGCAAGGCAAACCAAAATCCGTTTTTCATGATTTTCTCCTTCAAGCCAAATGACAACCTATCAAATAAGAAATCATAAATACTGTGCAGCATGAACAAGCATGCGAGTGTAGGGGTGACGCTCTTCACTCCATAAGTCGGAGCTTTCGAATTGGTCGATAAGGCGACCTTCGTTCATGACCAGTATACGATTGCTCATTTGCTCTACAGCGGCTAGATCATGTGAAATAAACAACATAGACATCCCTAACTGCTGTTGCAGGCTTTTAAGAAGCTTTAAAATCTGAGCTTGCGTTGTCACATCAAGGCTGGAGGTCGGTTCATCGCAAAGGAGTACTTGCGGGTACAGGCTGATTCCACGAGCGATGCAAACACGCTGGCGCTGTCCTCCACTTAACTCATGAGGAAAGCGATCCATAAGCTCCCCCTCCAAACCAACCATTTCAAATAAAAGCAAGGCGGTATCCCTTCTTCCAAGCTTTTTTGGGGCATGGTATGGCGGCGTAAAGCTCGGGTAATTATCGAGTGGCTCCATGACGGAGCGCCACACGGGCAAGCTATCATTTAGAGAAGCAGTAGAGTCCTGGAAGATAACCTGTATACTTTGCCTCATCCTTCGCAATTCCCGCTTGTTTGAAGAGCTAAAGGTGCGACCTGAAAGATAGACATCGCCCTGATCCGGGTTTTCTAAAGCCAACAGAAGTCGAACGAGTGTGCTTTTTCCACTGCCGCTTTCTCCGACCAGTCCCACACATTCCCCTGCGTGAATGACAAAGGAAATGTCTTGTACAGCCTTTATTATTTTGCTATTTCGCTTGTAATGCTTCAGTAAATTCCGGGCTTCCAAAAGCTTATTCACGAGCTGCCCTCCCTTGCACGACTGGTGGACTCAGCCTTGGACAAGCCGCTAGCAGCTCTCGTGTGTAGGGATGGTCCGGATGGTTTCGTACCTTCGAGGCTTTCCCGGATTCAACCATGTGACCTCTTCTCATTACCACAAGCTGGTTCGCTGTTTTCAACACTTTCCGCAAATCATGGGTAATAAATAGAACGGCGCAGCCTGTCTCTGCTTGCAGCTTTAAAATTAACTCCATGATTTTCCCGCTCGTCAGCACATCAAGAGCAGTGGTCGGTTCATCTGCAATTAATAAGGTCGGTTTAGGCATTAATGCAGCTGCCAGCGCAATTCGCTGCCGCTGTCCGCCGCTTAGCTGAAACGGAAAACTACGATATGCACGCTCCGCAGGAACATCTACCCGCTCCAACCAGCTTAGTACCCTTTGTTTCGCTTCTTTTCTGGATAATGGCTCATGCGTTTGGATCATTTCAAGCAGCTGTGAGCCAATGGTTAAATAAGGTGTGAAGCTGCCCTGATAGTTTTGAAAAACCCAGCCGATTTGTTTGCCGCGGAGCGGTTTCCACTGCTTCTCTCCCAGCTTCATTAAATCTTGGCTGGCAAAGTGGATTTGACCCGAGGCGCTCAGTGTCTTGGGCAACAATCCGGCAATCGCAGAGGCTGTAAGGGTTTTGCCACTCCCGCTTTCCCCTACAAGTGCAAGCATTTCTCCTTTACGGATATCGAATGAAATTCCTTGAACGAGCACCCTGCTCCGTTCATGATCTGCTATTTCGATTTGCAGTTGCTTTACACTCAGAACCATCGATTCGTCATTCTGCGAGGGATATGAAGCAATCTCAAGATCAGTCTTAAGCGGGATACTCCGTCCATCTCCTAGCATCATTAACCCCCTTCCGTCCATTTCAGGACTTAATGGATGAACTTCTGCGGACATCGAGCAGCTCGCGCAAACCGTCACTTAGCATATTACATGCCAAAACGACAATTAAAATACATAATCCTGGGTAAATCATCAGTTGTGCCGCTGCCTGAAAATAAGGCCGCCCATCGCTGAGCATGGCCCCCCATTCAGGAGCAGGTGGCTGCGCGCCTAATCCAAGATAAGAAAGGGCAGAAATAAGCAGAATCGTTCTCCCTACATCCCCCGCAATAAGAATGCCCAAAGGAGAAGCTATTTTGCGAAGAAGATGACGTCTAATGACTGTTCCAGTCGAACTCCCAGCGACAATAGACGCCATAATATACGCCTTCTGCCGTTCGGACATCACAACTCCCCGTACAACACGGGCATAACCAATCCATTTTACACAGGCGACAGCGAGCATCACATTCATCAGCCCTGGTCCGACAATTCCCGCAACGGCAACCGCGATCAAAAATTCAGGCAGCGCTCCCGAGGCATCAGCCATGCGCATTAAAATCGTATCCGCTCGACCGCCTTTGTAGCCGGAGATTAGCCCAATGGGTACTCCAATCGCTACGACTACTGAGATGACTGCAAGTGATAAGCCTAATGTTGTATGTACCCCTACAAGCAACCTAGATAAAATGCAGCGACCTAGATGATCCGTACCTAGCGGATAGGTAAAACAGGGAGGCAGCAGCCGATCCTGCATTTGAATCAGAAGCGGGTCATTCGGAGCCAGCCATGAACCCGTTAAAGTCAGGATGAGAAAAAAAAGAGCTATTGCCGTACCGATCATTAACATGGGATGCCTAAAAAAGCGATGCCTTTTTCTCAAAGCTCCAGGCTTCTTATTTATATCTAGAGTCTGATTCTTTTTCATAGACGCCCCGCTTTCTGCAAGCGAAGTCTGGGGTCGAGAACGGCAAGGCCAATATCCGAAAGCCAGTTAGCCGCAAGAAAAAAGAATCCGCTTAATAACACATAACCTTGAATGACGGGGTAATCACGCAGCCTAATAGCTTCTATAGCTGTACTGCCGAGCCCCGGCCAGCCGAATAACGATTCAGTCACAACAGATCCTGCCATTAAAGCCCCCATGCTTATCCCGAAAATCGATACAATGGGCATCAAGGCAGCTCGCATCGCATGACGAATCGTAATCCTCCCTTCTGAAATTCCTCTTGATTTGGCAGCAAGGATATATTCCTGTGACATGGTGTCAATTAGCCCTGCCCGCAGTAGCCGGATGTACTCAGGCGCTATCACAAACCCAAGCGTGACCGATGGCAATATAAGATGAAGACCACTGCCGCTCCCCATCATTGGAAGCCAATTTAGATGATAGGAAAATACATAAACCAAAAGCAATCCAAGCCAAAAGCTAGGTATAGAAGCCCCAAATAGAGCGAAGAGTCGGCTGAAGGTATCGGGCAGTCGCCCCTTATATTTTGCAGCCAGCCAGCCCAAGGGTACGGAGAAAACAAGCAGTACAACGAGCGCACCCAAAGCAAGATAGATGGTTGCCGGCAGTCTTTCCATTAACATCGTCCATACTTCTCGGTTACTCGTCATGGATTTGCCCCAATCCAGGCTGAGCACATTTTTGAACCAGTTTCCGTATTGGACATAGATCGGCCTATTTAGCCCCAGCTCTTCCCGGATAGCTTCTTGATTACTTTGTGTCAGTGCACCGTCGCTAGCTTGTAAAATAGCTAGCACCGGATCACCCGGTGCCAGCTTCATTAAGATAAAGGTCACCATACTAAGTAATATCAGTACAGCTACAAGCTGGATGAACCTTGATGTGAAATGCCTAAGCATTTTAATTCACATCCAGTTTATTGGTTACAATGTAAAATTCCTCAGCTCCCGGCTTCCAGTTCACAACCCGCTTATTTACCCCAACCAAAATGTTTGGGTAAATAATATACGAATGCGGCATCGCTTCATTAATGACCTCCACCGCTTGGCGAGTCAGCTCATTTCGCTCTTCTACTCCACCCGTTGCGTTTAATTGCTTAATAAGGGGATCCAGTTTTTCAATATGAATGTTGGCTGGATTGTACGCGCCCCCAAGAACATACGTGGAATTCAGGAATGAGCCTCCATCGCCTCGCGGTGAGGTTAAATAACTACTCGTCGAAATATCCCAATCTGTATGATCCTTGATATAGACTTCCGGATATTCTACAGACATGATTTCAATCGTGATGCCAATTTTGGCCGCTTCGGATTGCACGAGCAAAGGAATAAGCGGGAGCTCGGGATTTATTCCTGTAAACGCGATTAATTTAAAGGTTAGAGGCTTCCCGTCCTTTTCCAGCTTTCCACTTGTTCCTTTTACGTAACCTGCTCTCTCCAAAAGCTGCAGCGCTCCTGCCTGATCCAGCTTTTGAGCTGCTCCAGGATTACCAAAAGCTAGGCTCGAATTAAATGGCCCGTTGGCAGGCTTAGCATGACCAAGCATAATACCGTTAACAATCGCATCACGGTCGATAAGCTTATCGATGGCTTGTCGAACTTTAATGTCTTTTACTTGGTTGCTTGCAGGATTATAAGTGAAATAATGAGTACGAAGACTAGTGACAGATTCTACAGAAAGGCCTTGTTCTTTTCCAATAGCCTCAAGCGACTCTGGTGCCAGATGATACACAACGTCTGCCTGCTTTGACTGGAAGGCTAATGTACGAATGTTGGCATCAGCGTTAAACTGGTATGTAACCTCCGCTAGCTTCGCCAACTCATCCCAGTATTCATCATTGCGTATAAGCTTCATTTCTTTACCGGGCACAAAGCTTGCTATTTTGAAAGGGCCTGTGCCAACCGGTGCTTGATTAAACTTTTCTTTACCCATTGCCGTTTCAGCAGCCGCACTGATCAAACTTGTCGTTGGATGCACCAGTTCGGTTGGATATGCAGGCAGGGGCTCCTTCGTCTTGATCGTGAGCTCCTGACCGCTCGCTTCCATAGAAGCGATTTTTAGCGATGCGCTCAGAGCCGGGCTATCGGCAATGCCCCGTTCGAATGAGGCTTTAGCAGCTGCGGCATCCAGCTTTGTACCATCCTGGAAAGTGACATCATCTCGGAGCGTAAATACCCAAGTTAGCTCATCTATGGCTTCCCATTTGCTAGCCAGCCAAGGCGATACCTTCATATTCTTATCTAAACGAACCAGTGTTTCGGTAACACCCGCTCGAAGCGAGATCCAGCCGTTATGCGGGTCCAACGTATCAGAGGGAAGGCTATGAATAATCGTCATCTTTTTGTTCTCATCCGCTACTACATAATCTGCATCTGTAGAAGATGACTGTTCACTGTTAGTTGACCCCTTGTCATTCGTAACAGCCTGATTGGAGGAGCACCCCGCCGTTAGGAGTGCTAGCAGCAAAAAAGCCGCTCCGATTATTTTCAAATCCATTTGATACCTTTTTTTCGCATCGTACATGTGTCAAGTTTCCCCTTCCTTTCCTATGACCCGTTAGAGCTATGTACTTGAACATTATGTGAATGAAGAATAGCTAATGCCTGCTCATTACTTTGATCCTCAAACAGCTCCTGCCTGAAATGACTCCTTCCCTTTTCCTCAGCAAAGGCATTTAATTTATTTTCAAACTGCGTGATTAAATGCTGGGTTTGCGGAAGAAGGATGCCCATGAGTTGACCTAATTCTCGAATTAAGAGTAGTTTTTTGTAATCCTCGTAGGGAACCCGAGGTATGATCCAAAACCCATGTTCATCAAGCGATACTTGCTTGTATGGAACCGCTGAAAAATCAAAATACTTTCCTTGCTCATTTGGAATAGAAAATGGATCAATTAATAGGGACGCATACCTAGTGTAAAGGAGATATTCTTGCGTAATCTGTTCCGCATTCTGAAAATTTTCTATGCTCGCTCTGGAAATACTCATTTCGTGAACAGGATAATTGTCATCGTTCAAAAACTTCAATAAATTAAACGAGTTAATATGAAGTCCATCTAATACGTGAGATATTTCTTTCCAAAGCTGTACCATGACATGTATGGCGTTAGGAGTAATAGGGCCTTCTGGATATAATTTATACATATGCATCCTCGAGCGTTCTTCCCTAAAAATTTCATGAAGAGAAAATTCACTCATAAAGAAGGGCGGATGAACATAAGTGGTAATACTGCGGCATTCTGCTTCCAACGGAGAGTGGACAACAACACATTGAATCCCTAATGACTCCACTAACTCTTTTATTACAAAAGACATGGAACTAGCAGCTTGGCTGGAGGCAATCCATACCTTCCGCTTAATCCCCTTAACAACTGTTTTCAACACATTTTGTGAGGCGGGAGAAAATTTGGAGGCCGCATAATAAGTCGAAAAGCTAATCACTTCAATTTGTCCCCTTGCATCCTTCCATAAATATTGAACCCATGCATTAGAGCCTAGTCCGGGAGAAAGAAGAATGACTTGCTTTACTTTCCGTAACGCGCTCCGCTGTAGTTCTATTATCACTTGGGCATAGCAATCACTCGGCGTAGCAATTACAATTGTGTCCCACAAATCTTCTAGCTCATCGTAGCCATCATAAAAACACTCTACGGTTGCATGGCTTGATATATGCTGATGACCAGAAACCTGCACTTCACAATCCAACTGAAAGTGGTTGTTTTCAAGTGCTTCATTCACTTTTTGGGAGTGCTTACCTTTACGATTCAACAAACCTACACAACGAGACATTTTACTCCAGTTAACCGCGGCGTGGATGCCTGCCGGACCGGCCCCTATGATTAAGGTGCTGCCAAAAGGAGTTTGTGTGTTATCCATCATTGCTCACGTGCCACCTTTTCTAAAGTAAGCTTTGCTTTCAGAACCAGCGTATCGTAAATGCAGTCGTTTCGCGTAAACCATTTCTTCTCCCATTCATTTCCAACATCTATCGCAAGAGGATAATTAAAAATAGATTTTATTCCATTGCCGTATCGTAAAATAATAGATGTTTCCGGAGAAATAGCCGGTTTAAGTTTCTCTAAAACCTCGAATTTGTTTCCTACTAAAGAAGCAATAAAGATATGTGTGGATTTCAGAGCATAATGCAGCCCTTCTACATAACTGCCAGAAAATCGAATCCGATTACGCAGCCCAGCAATCTCCGCTATTTTTCCTCCAAGGTTGACCGCCTCCTCGTCTACATCCAAACATAGCACTTCTGCCCCTGTCTCTCTTGCAATCGTTAGCGCCGATAATGGAAAAGCACCTGAACCGATAAATAGTACACGAGAATCAGAATAAAACTCAAAATCCAAAAGCTCTTTTTTTATAGAGGAAGACAGTAAAGTCAAATACTCACTTAAGCTTTCTTTGTTTTGCAATAGCTGGCTGCTCTGATATTTCTCCAGTTCACAAAGCGCCTGATTACTGGTCGATCGAAGTTTTTCACTTTGGTGTATAATTTCTTCGTTATGCCCCCACTGCTCCCAACTCTCATGATGCTGCTCATTCATAATGTACTGACAAAGCGTATCCAGCTTTAATTGCAGCAGCTCATAACAATCTGCGTGCTCATTCGAATAATCTTTCAAGAGGCTGATTTCATAATCAAATGATTTTAAGTCCAGCAAAAGTGAATATTTCCGTTTCACAAGCTCCCTCCATTCGCTTGCCAAAGGCAATGTCCTATCCAATATTACATAAATAGTAAATACCGCCTATGACTCAAGAGAGCCAATTTCATCCTGTTTTTTGAACAAATGATGAACGAGGATAGTTTCATATCCGGTAGGATAGCTCTAATGAGTCATCGGCTAACTAGAAAGGCACACGTATAATGAAGGAGGATTTTATTTATTTAGGAATGGAGTTATATGATGAGGACAATGCCAGCAGAACATTCAAGCTCTTCTACACCCGAGGTGAAAAGCAAAACTTCAGCAGGAGTACGCCAGTCTATTTATCAGTCTGTATGGAGATGGCATTTTTACGCCGGTATTATTTTCGCGCCCTTTTTAATTATTTTAGCGTTTAGCGGAGCCGTTTATTTATTTAAGCCTCAAATTGAAGGTTATTTGTACAAGGATATGCTGATGGTACGCGAAGTCGGGGCAGCTCCGCTGGCACCTGAGAGTATTGTGGGCAAAATAGTAACAGCTTACCCGGGTACGGTTATTTCCTCGATCACGCTGGACAGCAACGCGAAGTCGAGCTATAAGCTGTCCGTCACTCGCGATGGAGCTTCTACCATCATGTATGTAGATCCTTATACGGGACATGCGCTTGGCATGCTGGATAGCAACAAGACGTTCTCTGCCTTTTTCAAAAAAATGCACAGTGAGCTTGTTATCGGGGGCACCTTCGCCAATCGACTTGTAGAGCTCGCTGCATGCTGGGCTATTATATTAATCCTAACAGGGCTTTTCCTTTGGTGGCCTCGCAGCAAAGCAGCCATTTGGGGAACGATTTTGCCACGGCTTAGCAAACCAGGCAGCCGGCTCTTTTGGCGTGATTTGCATGCCGTTCCTGCCTTCTGGCTTTCGCTTGTGCTGCTGGTTATTATCGCAAGTGGACTTCCTTGGTCCGGAATCATGGGCAGTCAAATTGACAAGGTAGCCAATTCAACTAATACGAATACCCCGCCCTTTGCCTACAGCTTCGGAGCCAAACCGGACTCCGTCACCGTAGCACAGGATATTGCCGAGGATCTGCCTTGGGCAGCGGAGAATGTTCCAGTCCCGGCTTCAATCGCCGGCGGGTACGTTCCTTTGAGCCTAAACGACATTGCCGGTATTGCCGATGAGCAGCAGGTGATTATGCCTTACACGATTACAAAGCCTGCGGGAGAAACCGGTGTGTTTACGGTGTCTACTGCCCATTCGACGACGGGGCAAAGCGCTACGCTTCATATAGACCAATATAGTGGTGCCGTTCTGACCGATGTTCGTTTTGCGGATTACGGGATTATGGCCAAAGCCATTTCTTATGGGATAGCCTTTCATGAAGGGCGATTGTTTGGACTTGCCAATCAAATACTGGGTTTGATTGCCTGCATAGGCCTCATACTCGTATCTATCAGCTCTTATGTCATGTGGCGCAAAAGAAAACCAGCTGGCAAGCTTGGAGCACCAGCCAAGCCCAAAAGCACCAAAATAACCATTGCTGTACTGGTTATTATGCTGGCTTGCGGTGCCATCATGCCGCTAGTAGGCTCGTCCATTCTGATCGTTATCGCTCTTGATTTATTCATTCTCCGTAGAATAAAGTCGCTTCGGCACTGGTTCTCGGTCTAGTAGCTAGGGGAGTCTAATGATGAATATTAAAGTCAACCGTAATATGTACACATGGGCATGGCAACTGCTTATTGTCTTACTACTTATTGTCTTGTTGCTATGCGGGTGTACCGCCAAAGCCGTAGAGACGGATGAGAGCGGGCTGCCGCCTCATTTAAGTGTAAATCTTCAATTGCCTAAGTCATTCGAAAAAGGCAGCTCCAGCGTTTTTTCTGTAGCAGTGTCTAAAAGCAATAAGCCGCTTGAGCACGCGAATACAGCGGAATTTGTCATATGGCGGGAAGACGGCAAGGATTCTGCCATAACCCTTAAAGCCGAGGAAACCTCTCCCGGTTTGTATACCGCCGCTTATGTCATTGACGAAGACGGAGTGTATTATGTCCAATCTCGAATCAAATTTGCCGATGCTCAGGTGCTGCCAACTAAACGCTTCGCGGTTGGAGCCTCTGCCATAGAGCGCCTTGCACAGCTTGAAAGTGCGCAGCACTCCGATGCGCCTGCTCCAGCTGCTGGCGGACACCATTAAAGCGAACAGCATTAAATAACGATACTTAAACCCAATAACCCCGGGCCACAGGCTCGGGGTTATTGGGTTTAAGTATGAAATAACCTATACAATTAGTAGCCGATTAGTAGCCGTTAAGCTTTCCGGTTAATCCAAACCATTCAGCGAATGCTGCCTGTAGTCCGCTCGCGCCTAGCTGCGCTCGAATATCAGCTGCTGTACCTTCAAGCTCAATTTGACCTCCTCGTAGCAAAGCAATACGATCTGCCAGAGCTTCGGCTACATGAAGCTGGTGCGTGGAGAAGATAACGGTCTGACCGCTCGCAGCGGTTTCTTTAACCATACGTACAAAAGATTCGATCCAGTAAGGATCAAGTCCATTCGTAGGTTCATCCATTAGAACGACAGGTGGCTTTGCCAGCAAAGCCTGCGCAAACAATATACGCTGCCTCATTCCTTTAGAGAAGCTTGAGACTGATTTTTTCCCCGTATCCTCAAGACCGACTTCTTGCAGAAGTTCTTTAACTCTCCTCTGTGTTACCCCACGAAGCGCGGCCCAGAAGGCGAGTGTTTCGAATGCGGTCAATCCCTGACTAAAGCGAAAATCATCAGGCATATAGCCAATAAGGTCCGCATAACGCTTACGATTATTTTTCCACTGTAACCCGCCGACCGTAATCTTGCCACTGTCAGGATGCGAAATGCCCGCAATCATTCTCAGAATCGTGCTCTTGCCTGCACCGTTCCCACCGCATAATGCTACAATTTGGCCTTCTTCTATTTGTAGATTAAGCCCTTCTATAATCACTTGCTTCTTCATCTTTTTTGTAATCCCATCTAGTCTAACCATCGGTTTAGCCACGCAAGCGCCTCCTCTCCCACATGAGTTGTGCAGCTGCCATTACACTTCCAATCCATATCAGTGCAACTGCTACAAAATCAAAGTTGCCGCTAGGCCGTCTGATCCATGTAATCCATTCATAATATTCAGGACCTAGAATAGCTCCCCCTCCAAGCTTTACAACTGTAAATAGTCGGGACAGCTCCGCTGGATTAAGAAAGGTAAGCAGCGTCACCGTAGGTTTGATCATGGGGTAAGGCATGAAGCCAAGCACTGCAATAAGCAGCGGAGGCCAGCCAATAATCGCAAAAAACCAGATCGCTACGGCAATCGTTAATGCCTGCCAACGGTTTTTCGCTAGCGTACCTATTAACAGAGCGATAGCTAGAAAAAATAAGGCCACGCTGCTGGAAAAAGCCAGCAGTTGCAAGTAAGTAAGCAGTCCAAAGCCAGAGCCTGCAGCAAATCCTAGAGCACCTGCCAACCCAAAGCCTATCGAAACAATAACAAGCAGCACAATCGCGAGCCCGATATATTTGCCGAGGATAAAGGACCATGTGCTTAACGGATAGACGGATAACAGCTCCCAGCTCCCGTCCTCCTTCTCGGCAGTCAAGGAAAAAGAGCCCAGCAGCAATGCCATTAGTGGCAATAAATATAAAATTAAGTTAAGCGTCGTCCCCGTAATACCCGAATAGCCTTGTACGTAACCCTGCGCATTGATGAGGAGCAGACACAGCATAAATATAGCAAACAGTCCCATGAAGGAATAGGCCCACGGATTGCGAAACCCTAGCCGTACTTCCCTTATTGCAACGTGTGCGGTCTGAATCACGAGTTCTTCCCTTCTGTTCCATGACCCATTTCCATCTCTTCTTTACTATCATCGGAGTGCATGCTTTCGTTGTGCATCTCCATATTTTCCATGTCCATCATATCGCGGTTCACTTCCCACTTATGATCCTTTAGATCAGCTGAGCTAAGCAATTCGCCCTTACCTTGTTCAGCGATATAGGCTTGTGCGGAAGCTTGGTTCTCGAAGGCGATCACGCCGTAGGCCATTGGGGTCACATATTCCGCGTCGTAAGCATAATAGGCATTTTCATATTTGAGCCAGTTTCCACTGTTATGGTCTCTTACAAACTCAGCCCCTACCGTCTCCGTTCCATTTTGAACCTTCCAATCATTCATACAGCCAATGTCATCAAATTTCAAGGATTGTCCATCCTTCGTAATGATTTGCGTAGCATAGGGGTCATCTTTTACCGCCATGTTACAAATGACACATATATCGGTTTCTTCATTAATCTCCTGCGGCTTATATTCCTTTGCTCCACAGGCACTCGTTAGCAATACGATAACCATTATCAAAAGCATTGCGTTAAATGACTTCATTTTCATCTTTTTCTTACCCCCATATAAATGAATAACATAGATAGACAAAGCAGTAAGACCCCTATGATAGCGGAGTGCTGCAAGGTCTGCTTGGATATAACTAAGCGAGCACTTTCCGTTGGCTCCATCAAAGGAGAAGCATCTGATGCCCATTGCTCTCTTTGCGACTGGTAAAGCCCTTCAAGAAAGACCATACCTGGAGACTGAAAGAAAAGCTGAAAGCCTGGCTTTGCTTTCACAAGGCTTTGGAAAAAAGGATTAATCGCGTAAGAAATCTCGCTTTTTCCATCTCCGTCCAGATCAATGCCTTGAAAAGTATCCCAATAGTTTCCATCGAGTGTATTATTGACACTGTTCCTAGACGCAGCACTTGCCACATTGCCAATAAACTGATTTCCGCTCATGGTATTGTTTTCAGCATCTAGCAACTGGAGGCCAATAAAGTTTCCAACGATGCTATTGTTTGTAATACGGTTCAGTGTCGATTGCTCCACGTATAACCCAACCCGGTTTCCCTCTACATGATTATCGAAAACCATTATTTCATGTGCATCAAACAAAAGGATTCCCTGTGAGTTCACATTCTCACTTTGTTTCGTGAATTGATTATTGGAAAGCTCAACCTTACGGGCTGCCATAACCATAGCTCCGGTAATATTCAATCTCCCGATGTTATGGCGTATAATCGTTCCCTTTGTATACATGCAGTGCACGCCATACCGCAGCCGCTCAAAATGATTTTCTTCAACCAAATTGTTGTCGCTGTTCTCCATATAAATGCCATCATGCATAGCGATGACGGTATTTCCATAAAACGTATTGTTATCCGAGTCATACAGATCCATTCCGTTTCCCTTGTCGGACATCTTGATTGACCGATTAGCCCCCTTCCCTGCCCATACAATACTCGTATTTCGCACTTCACCATGATCAGCCTTCCTCATCTTAATGCCGAAGGAGCCCGTATAGATCTGCAGTTGATCCAATAACACGCCGTCTGCCTGAATCAGCACAGTTGGCTGCTGCTTAATCTGTTCGTCACGAATTATGATTCTGGTTAACGCCACGTCATTAGCAATAATTTGAACAGCGGGTTTATTAGAAGGATTGTTTATTGTAACCTCTTCCCCTGACTTCGCCTCCAATTGAAGGGGCTTGTCAATCATTATGGGTCCCTCATATATTCCTTGCGCCAGAATAATCGTAGTGCCTGGCTGTGCCTCATTAATGAGGGACTGCAAATCTTTGGCCTGTTCCTCTGCTTTTATGGAAGGCGTTATGTAAATAAAGGACAAAACACCCAATAGGAATACCAATATGGATTTTTGAACGTTCTTCATTGAACCACAACCTGCTTCTTTTTCGTTAAATGAATATCCTCGGTATACAAATGCAGATAAACCTCGTAAGTCCCAGATTTAGAGAAGGTGTACACCCCGTCAAACGTGTTGCTTCCTCCCTTCTCAGCCTCCACTAACGCCTGTTTATCATCCACCCGAATTTCAAACGTCAATTCAGATGATTTGGAAAGCTCGGCGCCTGTAAATGCGGCACTTAGCTTAATGGGGGTACCTGCTGATGGAGCAGCCGGCTCCGTCGTCAATGCTGCCTCCAGAGCTGCCGGATCAAGAGGAGCGGTAGTAGAAGCAGAACATGCTCCTAGAAACGTACAAATTAAACCTACTACTGCTGTCATTTTGACTACTGTTCGCAATTTTTCACCTACCCGCTATCGTTTCTTATTTGTATTTTAACAAAAATAGACTTTTTTCCGTATGCCTCAAAAGGGCTATGATGAACATGCACCTTCATTCTAATTCGTAAAGCTTGCGATATCGCATATTTCCCCTCATAAGCTGCTCATGCGTGCCTCGCATGCTGATCCTGCCTTGATCCATAAAAATCACTTCATCCATCTCTTCCATGCCACTCAGATGATGGGTGACCCAAACGACCGTTTTTCCATGCAGAACGCGGAAAACAGTCCGCATAAGCTCACGCTCATTTTTTGGATCAAGCCCAACAGTAGGTTCATCCAGAAGTACAATCGGGTGGTTTTGCAATAAGATACGTGCGAGCGCGACTCTTTGCTTTTCACCGCCTGAAAAACGAAGCCCTGTTTCTTCCATCCTTGTATGGTATCCGTCTGGCAGAGACTCAATCAGCTCATTCAAACGCACCTGCTCGGTAACCAAACGAACCTCCTCATCGCTAGCTTCCGGGCGGCCAAGTCTTATATTATTAGCAACAGAAGTATCAAAAAGATACGGATTCTGATTTAATACGGAGAACGAAATCGAATTTCCGGCTTCGGCATTTACAGGAATACCGTTCACCTTAACACTGCCCCTATCAGGCTGTAATTCTCCTTGAATCAGATTCAATAATGTCGATTTTCCGGAGCCACTGCGTCCTAGAATTGCAATTTTCCCTCCTTGAGGAAGCTGTAAAGAAATATCATTTACGGCCCATTCCCGTGAATGAGAATAACGAAAACTTACTCCCTGTAGGTCAAGCAGCCCTGCTTTCGGCAACAAACTTGAAGGCTTAGAGGCAATGGAATATGTGAAATTGCGACCATCCGTGGCATTTTCATTTTCTATAGCCTGCAGACGCTTAAGTGAAGTCTGGTATTCCGGCAATTGGGCTACGGCCCCTGCTGCACGTACCATGGCCTCTAGAAGCGGAAAGGCAATAAGCGCCAGTGCGGCTATCCACGTCGCTGGAATCGTTCCTTCATCTGCTAGCCGTCCTGCCCATAGCGTCATAACCATAACCGCAGCACCTATACCGCACTGAGAAATCCAGTTTACCCGCCATTCGCTGCGGCGAAGCGAGTTCTCTATCCGCGAAGAGGATTCCTGCTTTTTGAAAAAGGATTGCAGAAACGGCTGAATTCGGCCGCTCAGAATCCAGTCGGACATGCCGAACATTGCATCCGTCAGCTCCTGATAAGCTTCACTACGGACTTGCTTTGCTCTGCGCCTTCTCCCCATCGATGCCATCAAAGCAATGAAGGGTACTAGAAATAGTAAAAAGCCGCAATATAGTGCCATCATAAGTGCGAGCACACGATCCAGACGTCCCAATGCGGCTACTCCTACAGCATAAATGAGGATGGAAGATAAGGCGGGAAGCAGGAATTTTAAATAAACGTTCTGGAGCTTTTCAATGTCCTCTGCAAGCAGCCCTAGTAAATCTCCTGTGCGAAACCGGGTTTGGAGCTGCAGCGCCTGCGGCTCCAGGGCGCGATACAATCGAACACGCATGCGTGATAATACGCGAAGTGCCGCATCATGACCAGTCAGTCTCTCCATATATTGAATAATAGCCTTGCCAAAGCCAAAGGTGCGTACAAGCACAATCGGCACATACACCATCAAAATATTTTCAGGTCTTAATGCCGAACGTGAGATCAGATAGCCCGAAGTGAACAGCAGTGCACCTGCACAGCCAAGTGCCAAAGCACCGAGTAAAAGTGCGGCTGTGAAGGTCCAAACATGCTGTCTCAGATAAGGCAGCAGCCATCCGATTTGTCGATGGTCATCCCCCTTCATTGCCAACCTCCCCCGAGCCTTGCAAGATCAAATTATAATAGACGCCTTGCTGCGCCTTTAACTGCTCATGTGTTCCGCTTTCTGCAAGGCGACCCTGCTCCAGTACTAGGATAAATTCCATTTCTGGCATCCAGTGCAGACGGTGTGTAGCCATAAACACCTTTCTTCCTTGTAGAACAGTTAACATCATCTGCTTTAGTTCGTATTCGGTCTCAATGTCAAGATGGGCCGTTGGCTCATCGAGTAAAATGACGGGACGGCTACTCAGAAGCGCACGGGCCAGTGCAACACGTTGTGCCTGCCCCCCACTTAGCACTCTTCCACCTTCTCCAATTTGCGAATCGCTTCCCGTCTGAAGCTGATCGACCAAAGAACGCAGCCCAACCGCGTCTATCGCCCTCTCAACCTGTTCCTGTGTGGCATCTGGAGCATAGAACCTGACATTATCAGTGAGCGATTGACTGAACAGGTGGGGATGCTGCGGAATATAGGCCACTTGGCGTCGCCATTCTTCTCTGACGGTTCCGGTCATCCGTACGTTGTTAACACGAAAGTCACCGCGATCCGGTTCAATGAACCCGCTCAGCAAGCCAAGAAGTGTCGTTTTCCCTGCCCCGCTGGCACCAACAATGCCAATTCGGGTAACATTTTGCGGAAGCTGTACGGACACCTTCTTCAGCAGAAAAGTCCCTGCATCGCCCGCAACCTCGATGCCAGAAAGCTCCATAGCCAGCTCTCCTTTTTGCTCTGCTAGCATAGAAGGAGGTTTGTCTTCCTGGCCTGCTTCAAATTGTTTTTTAGAGCTAACAATGGAGCGAATCGTGCCCCAGGCTTCTTTGCCATCGAGAGAAGCATGGTAATCCGTACCCAGCAGCTTGACGGGCGTGAAATATTCAGGTGCGATTAAGAGCACGGCCAGCGCAACCTCGAGTCCGAGATTTCCATTTACCAAACGAATGCCCAAGCCTACTGCGACAAAAGCAACCGATAACATACTGAAGAAATCAAGGGCAAAAGACGAAAGAAATGCCACACGCAGCGTTCGCATAGTCGATACCCTGTATTGATTGCTGACCTTTCCGACCGACTCGCTATGTGCTCTGCTCCGTTTCAGAAAGCGCAGCGTCAGCATGCCCCGCAAGGAATCTGTGAAATGATGCGACAGCATCCGATGAGTTCGCCATTGCTTGTCAGCCTGCTTCCTTGCCGCGAACCCGAGCAGAATGAAAAAACCGATAAGTATCGGAAGCGTACACATCAGAATGATTCCCGATATCATGTCCAACCTATATACCCACAGCAAAAGTAGAACCGTAACACAGAGCATATCAATCATACGGGCAATCGACAGCTCCAAATACGTACGAAAACGATCCACTCCGTCCAACACCAGCGTTACCAGACGCCCGCTCCCCTGCTTCGCTGCAAAACTCGGACCATGCCCGAATATCGCCACAAGCAGCTGCTGCCGAATGGCTTCAGCTTTTTTTTCTGCGAAGCCGCCGGAAAGCCGTCGCTGAAGCCAGACGAAAGTTTGGCGAGCGACGAAGCTTATCAAAAATAGGAGCAACGGCTGAGTTGCTTGATCAATCGGCTTATTTTCAAATAACAACGTAATGGCTTTGGCCAAAAAGGTGGCTTGACCTATAATAGCTGCTCCTTGAAGAAGGGAAAGCACAGTCAGCAGCAGCATATGCAGCTGGTTTCCCTTTAACTGAAACCATGACCTGTCCATTAGTATTCCAAATGCTCCTTCTCGTTGACACGTTTATGGAAGACAAAGTAGCTCCAGGCTTGGTAAGCCAGTACAAGGGGAAGGAGCGTAGCTGCCACAATCGTCATTGCTTTTAATGTATAAGCACTGGAAGCGGCGTTATAAAGCGTCAGATCAAACGCTGTATTAATTGAGCTGACCATGAATCGAGGGAAAAGTCCAACAAAAAACGATCCAAATGTCAGCAATATCAACAGCCCCGACATGCAGAAGGCTCTGCCTTCCTGTCCCCGCTTCAGGAACCATCCGGCAAGCAACACCGCAAGGACCCCTATCAGGACAAATACCAGCAATAAGCCTCCACGGCGTTCAAATAAATCAGTGACGGAATAGGTCCATACCACAAGCACAGCTAACAAAACAGCTTGCACGGGTAAAAATTTAGCCGCCATATGGCGGGAGCGCTCTCGCAGCTCTCCCATTGTCCGCAGAGAAATGAAGGTAAGGCCATGCAGCAAGCACAAACCGACAATCGTAATGCCTGCCCACAAGCTGTAGCTGTTCACAACATCGGCGAATCCAGATCGCATCTCCATGTCTTGTCCTATGGGCTGTCCCTTGAGTAACCCAGCCAACATAACACCGAATAACAGCGGAGGAACACTGCTTCCAATCAGAATGGCTATATCCCATGTTTTCCTCCACCACGAATGTTCCACCTTGCCGCGAAACTCAAATGCGACACCTCTTAAGATCAGTGCTATCAAAATAAGCGTAAACAGGACATAATAGCCGCTGAACATCGTAGCATACCAATGCGGAAAAGCAGCAAACATAGCCCCGGCGGCCGTGATCAGCCATACCTCATTTGCATCCCAGAAAGGACCAATGGTATTGATAAGCACTCTTTTCTGCCTATCATTGCGACTAAGCAAGCCCGTTGCCATACCAACACCAAAGTCAAAGCCCTCAAGAAAGAAAAAGCCTGTAAATAATACGGCAATTAACAAAAACCACAAATCACTAAGCGACATCGTCAGACCCCTTCCTTGAATTGATATGGATCCTGCAGGGCGATTTCTGGCTCATGGGCTGCATACGGCCCTTTGCGAGCTTCGCGAACAAACAGAAAAGCCAGAACACCCAATAAAATGACATAGAGTACGGTAAACAAAATGAAGGAAAACAGCACTTCCCCTGCGCTCGTCGTCGTAGAGACGGAATCCTTCGTTTGCAGAAGTCCAAATACCGTCCACGGCTGACGGCCTACCTCTGTCATAATCCAGCCGGAGGTATTCGCCATAAACGGCAGAGCGATTGCAAACATCATCACGCGCATAAACAGCTTATTTGACTGTTCAAGCTTTTTGCGCACCGCAAGATAAGCTCCATACAGTCCTAATAAAATCATGGCACTGCCGCAAGCAATCATAATGCGAAAGCTCCAGAAGGTTGTGCGTACAGGCGGGATATAATTTCCGGGTCCATACTCAGCCTCATACCGAGCTTGAAGCTCTTTCATTCCAATAACCGAGCCTGAGAACTGGCTGTAAGAGAGATAGCTGAGAAGGTAAGGCACTTTCAGCTCAAATGAATTCTCCTGCTTATCCGGATCAATGCCTGCAATAACGGTCCAAGGTGCGGGGTCACTGCTCGTTTCCCATAAGCCTTCGCTTGCAGCCATCTTCATAGGCTGTGTCTCCACCAAAAATTGAGCCTGACCATGGCCGAATAATGCAATGGCTATGGACGATACAAAGGCGACGATGATGCTTAAAGTAAAGGAGGGCTTAAAAAACTCCATATCCTTTTTACGAAGCAGCTTCCATGCGCTGATTCCTGCAATCAGAAATGCGCCTGTTGCAAAGGCTGCAAACAGCGTGTGCGGAAACTCCCAAAGCACCTGTTCGTTCGTTACAAGCGCCCAGAAATCGACCATTTCTGCCCGACCATTATTCAAAGCAAATCCGACGGGCCGCTGCATGAATGAATTCGCCGTCAAAATCCAGAATGCCGATAACATCGTTCCAATGGATACCAGCCACATGCAGGCAAGATGGACGCCCTTGGATAAGCGATCCCAGCCAAATACCCATAGTCCAATAAAGGTAGATTCCAGAAAAAAAGCTAGAAGCGCTTCAATGGCTAGAGGAGTCCCGAACACATCTCCAACAAAGCGTGAAAAGTCAGACCAGTTCATCCCGAATTGAAATTCCTGCAAAATACCAGTAACGACGCCAACAGCAAAGTTGATCAACAGAAAATGCGCCCAAAATTTCGTCATCTTCTTGTACAATTCTTTTTTTGTAATGACATACATCGTTTCCATGATAGCCACAAGCAAAGACAAACCTATGGATATGGGGACAAAGACAAAATGAAGGATCGTTGTCGTTGCAAACTGAAGGCGTGCTAATTCTACTACGTCCATCTAGGTGGTTACCTCTTTTCTGCATGTTATGTACTGAAAAAAGTATGTGATTTTCTTCACTCACTTTTCAGATAATCATCATTATAGATCATCATCGATGTTTTTGTATGGCCCCATTGAGCGGGTACGTGTGACAATGCTGTCACGAAAAAGCGGCTACTTTGTGAAAAAAGGCACAATATTGACTATCGTGTGACATTTGTTCTTTATGATTGTGAAAATAGCTCCTACGAGTCATTAAGTTGCATCATGCTTTGCTTATATAATGAATGAGTACGAAGAAGGGAGAACGAGACATGCTGTATTGGTTTATTTTAGGAGGATTATTTTTAGGTGGCGGCGCTTACGTTATGCTCAACGGAGCGAAGCTTGTACAGGAGGACAATGAACTGCAAGATAGCATCGTTCCTCATCCAGTCGTAAGTGATAAGGATAATCAGGTATGATAACAAAAAAGCGTAGCCCCCTTCTTATCGCAGTCATTATTTTCGTGGCGGCCTTGATCGCTTATCTTGTGTATACGTTTCAAGGAGGAAGCAGCAAGCTTCCTGTATTGAGAGAAGCTCCGGCCTTCACCCTTCAGGAGCTGGACGGCACAGCCTATAATCTGAGCGACAGTTTGGGAAAAGTAATGCTGATCGAATTTATGTTCACAAGCTGTCCTGATATTTGCCCTGCAACGACATATAATATGGTGCTGCTGCAGGATGAATTGAAGAAACAGGGCCGTTTTGGTGAAAATGTACAATTCGCAGCCATAACCTTTGACCCTAATTCGGATACACCGGAGGTTTTTGCAGCTTATGCCGAGCGTATGGGTATTGATCGGTCAGGCTGGAAGCTGCTGCGTGGAGACGAGGCCTATACGATTGAGAAAGCAAGAGAATATGGGATTGCGATTCAAAAGCTGGAAGATGATCAGTTTGTACATACGGTAACCTCCCTCATGCTGCTGGATGCCAATCATCAAATTCGCAAGGTCTATCGCATGGGTGAAGAAATGGATAACTCTGCTATTTTGAAAGACATTAATGCTCTCCTTAAAGAAAAATAATCCGTTAAAATGACATTGAAAAATGTAATTGTGCCCCTCCCAACCAGCTATTCCGACTTAGGATGGCTGGTTTTTATTATCTTCTTCTGCTTCGCGTATTGTTCATTAGTTCGTTACATTTTATCGATTTTTAGCTATATCGAGGCATATTACTTCATGTTCGTAAAGAGCATAATGATGCAAGATAGTCAGCTAATATAACCTTGCTGATTCAACTCATTGCTTAATGGAGGGTCGCTACCTTGAAACAAAAGAAAAGTGTTATTCTCATTATTAGTCAGGAAAAACATACCCAAGCTCAATTGAATTCCTTTTTTTTAAAAGAGGGCTATCCTACAGACACCACGTCTCATGTGAAAAATGCTTGGCTTAAACCAGATCGCAATCATTATGGTTTAATCATTATTGACCATGCGGAAACCGGCTTGAGTAATATTCAATCGTGCATCGCCATCAGGAAAAGACTACAAACCCCCATTATGTTAATTACAGAGAATGGCAAGGAAGACCAGCGATTAGCTGGCTTTGAAGCAGGAGCCGATGATTGTTTAGAAAAGCCATTTTCCTATAAAGAAATGATTTGGCGAACCAAAGCTATTCTTAGAAGAAGCACTGCTCAAGCCCTGAAAGCAACGAGCAGAACGGATTATCCAACTATACAGTTAAGTAGACTCACCATTAATCCATCTGCTCACCGTATTCTAGTAGATGGCACGGAAATCCACCTGTCTCTAAAAGAATTCGATCTACTCTATTATCTTGCGCTTCATGCAGATATCGTTCACACGCGTGCTCATCTTCTTGGTATCGTATGGAGACAGTCTGAAGTAAACGATTACCGAACAGTAGACACACATATCAAACGTCTTCGCGAAAAGCTAACCCCCCTTTCACCGGATATAGGAGCCATGATCAAAACGGTGCGAGGGGTAGGCTACATATTTAGCAAGGCAGGCCTAGTATGATGAAGGTTGAATTAGGAACAGAACAAAAAAGGCAGCGCTGCATCATTACAGCGCTGCCTTTTTTATCTAGGCTTTTGCTCCGACAACCATTTGGAAACACTTTGAATATCCTCTGCCGAAATGTTTTTTTCAAACTTGGGCATTCCATTTTTGCCGTTTGTAACAATGTCAACGATTTCCTCTTCCGTTAATCGACTTCCAATGCTCTGGAGACTGGGCCCTCTTCTACCTTGAAGATCAGTACCATGGCAGGACATGCATTTCTTCTTGTATATGATTTCTGGATCGCCATTTTGGACACTTATTTCTTCTGTACGGTTATGATTCGTTGTAGCGTCAGCACCTGAACTTCCACATGCCGATAATACCAACACACCTAGAAGGACGCCTATTACAGAACCGTTCTTAAGCTTACTATTCATATAACTCCCTCCTGATGATCGTCTACAATAAGAACGCGTACTTGTTGATTGGTCATTTAAGCTACATCTGCCTCCCGCTGTATCACTTCAAGTACGGTTCTTTCCGATTCTCGTCTCAATTGGAGTTCCCAACCCAACTCTACTGTCCGTTTCTCTAAAAATTTCAAG
This sequence comes from Paenibacillus sp. R-74696, assembly GCF_055814915.1. Taxonomy (NCBI): domain Bacteria; kingdom Bacillati; phylum Bacillota; class Bacilli; order Caryophanales; family Paenibacillaceae; genus Paenibacillus; species Paenibacillus sp. R-74696. The sequence goes on along the minus strand of NZ_JBPULM010000017.1, from coordinate 248,577 downwards.
CCATAACTGCCTTCCTTGAGCAACGGATCATCGGTAAAGCCTAATCCATTGTCTGAAATCCGGCATGTCCAGCCGCATTCTGTTGATTCTAAGCGAATCCGAATATGATTGACTTCCTTCGCATGCTTTCGAATATTAAGCAATCCTTCTCTAAGAAATGCGTATAATGCTATTTTTTCCTTATCCGTTAAATTAATTTCTGATATTGGCCAACTATATTCGGTATTTATATCTGAATCGAAATGCAGCTCATTAATTAAGTTGCTAATGGAATCATTCCAAGGTCCAACGGCTACCTCAGGCGGATATTTTAAATTTGAAATGGACTGACGAACGTATTCATTGACCTCCCGTACCGTATTTTTAATAGACAGCAGCTTCTCGTCTTGTTCCATAATTGGTTTAAGCTGCTCGAGCTGAACAGAAACCAAAAATAAGGACTGGGCAACGCCATCATGAAGTTCTTTAGCCAGCTTTTCACGCTCCTGAAGTGCCATTTGTATCAGCCTTGCTTGCTGCAGTTCCTCTTGAATCGCTTCTAAAATTGTAAAAAGCCGCGTGATCAGCAGCAGCGTGACTACAAATACAATCAACGGTGAAATCCAATTCCCCGCATCCATCGATATATAGGGTAATAAATATTCATGCCGAACATACTCCCATACCCAAATGGTTAGCGTTGGTATGATTAAAATTAACCATTTAATTTGTTTATACAGTGTGAATATCCCCCTTTGAGATTGACAATAGAACTTTTAAGCATATGTCTATTGTCGCTTATTTCTACTTCTTAACACATGACTCATAAGAGCTAATTGTTTAACAAAATTCTCAGCTTTGTAACCATGTCATTGGCATATAGCTATATGGAGTCATTCTAACTTGTAGCGTCATTGTACATAATGTAAAAAAGAAAGAGGTGAACGAAGATAAGTGCTTGCTCTTGAGCTTCAACAGGTAACCGCGGGTTATGGCATGAACCCCATCATCAATCAACTGGATTTCAAAGCTGCGAGAGGAGAGCTTGTAGCGATAAGCGGTTCTAACGGTGCAGGAAAATCAACTTTGTTCAGAGCCATTCTTGGACTGCTCCCGATTTCAGCAGGAAGTATAACCATCCATTCACACAAAATGGAGAATAAGAAGGATTTTCACTTAGCTCGAAGGAACATCGGGTTTGTGCCTCAAGGCGTTCAAGGAGGTAATTTACCTATAACGGTTTTTGAATCCGTTATGCTAGGAAACTGGGGAGCTTCATTTTCTTATTGGAGACGCCCAACTTCTGCTGATAAAGATCAAGCTGCCAAGTGGCTAGAGCATGTCGGATTAACGCACTTGGCCAACAAAGATTGTAGGCAGTTGTCAGGCGGGCAGAGGCAAAGAATGAATATCGCGCGGGCATTAATCAGGGAACCGGATATTTTGTTGCTGGATGAACCAATTACACATTTGGATAAAAGCTCCCAGGAGCTTCTTTATTCACTAATTGCAGCGTGCAGACAGCAATCGCCCCATCTATTAATCCTGATGAATACTCATCAGCTGGAAGAAACCGCTCCAATAGCAGACCGCATCTACCTAATGGAAAAAGGACAATTAGCCGAGGTTGGTGAAGCGCCATGAGCGTCCTCGATTATTTACAAATCCCTTTGTTCCAACGAGCGTTCTTTGCCTGTATTATCGCAGGCGGCTGCTTGTCCCTCATCGGTATTGTCGTCATACAGTTCCAGCTTACAGTCGTCAGATTTGCGCTTATGCACCTTTCGCTTCTAGGTGGAGCTTTAGGCTTACTTATAGGAACCAAACCCATGTGGGGTGCTATGGTTGCCATCGTAATCGGGTCGCTTCTTTTCGGGCCTCTATCCACAAAAATCAATTTGGAACCCGCTATTACAGGCGCTTTTCTGATGACGGGCTCGCTTGCTGCAGCCTTAATGCTCTTCCATGTTGGCGGAGTGCCTGCTATGGAGGTATTTGGACTGTTTGCCGGCAGTATTCTTACGCTTACTCCCTTAGATTTTTGGCTATTGTGTATCGTCAGTGTAGTTATTGTGTCTTTATTTTTATTTTGTTATAGAGAGATACAGCTAGTTCTGCATGATGCCGAGCAAGCCCAGTGGCTTGGTATCCCAGTAACAACGATCCGCAACTCGCTTCTTTTTCTGACAGGTATTGCAATCGGAATTTCCATGAAGCTGGTTGGTGCCTTGTTGATTGACGCCCTGCTGCTTCTGCCTGCAATGGCGGCATCAAGGCTCGCCAAAACCTATAAACAGCTTCTGTTATTATCTGTTCTGTTTGGCATGCTGTGTGCCATTGGTGGCTTTCTATATTCCTTAATTCTGAACTTGCCTACTGGCGCAACGATTACTATGTGTGGCGTGCTGCTTCTCGGCATTTGCTATATGTTAAAAAGAAAATAATTCTTGTTGGAGGTGCGAACAAATGAAACAATTGAATTGGAAATCAAAGGTAGCCACTCCCTTGCTGACTCTGCTAACGAGTGCCGTAATTTTCTCAGGCTGTTCCACAACAACAGCAAACGAGACGAACACAGGCGGTGGACATAATCATGGTGGAGGAATGGCACATCAAATTGTCGCTTCCACAAGCTGGACCGCTTTAATTGCAAAAACAGCAGGCCTTGATAATATCTCTATTCTTGCTCCGGTTGATATGAAGCATCCCAATGAATATGATTTCAAGCCGAGTGACATTGAGAAGGTAAATGATGCGAATATGGTCATTTACTCCGAGTATGAACCGTTTATGAAGCAAATTCTGGAGTCTGCAGATGTTCCAGAAGCAGATCGGTTTGCAGTCGTTACAGAAAATACACCTGAGGCACTTAAGGAGCAAATCAGCAAGCTGGCGGAACAAATGGGTACAACAGAAACCGCTAGCAAAGCTCTTGAGGAGATTGACAGCACTTTTAAAGCAGTTCTTGCTGAAACAGCCAAGCTGGATGCTGCGGCCAAACGTGTAGTTGCTCAGGCTTACATGGTACCTGTAGCCAAATCAATGGGCTATGAGGTCGTAAGCGAATTTGGTCCAGCAGAAGTGACACCAACACAAGCGGCAGAGCTGGCTGCCTTAAAGCCTGCTCTTGTTATTGACAATCTCCATTTCCCTCAAGGTGCGGGAATATCCAAACTGGCAGATAGCACGCTTGTTGAGATCCGAAATTATCCAGAAACAGAAGCCCAAACATTAGTTGAACTTATTAGACAAAACGCTGAGAAACTGGGATTGAAGTTAGGTCAATAGTCAAAAAAAGCAGGGGCAAATCCATCACGGATTATGGCCTCTGCTTTTGCTTAGTGAGAGCTAACAGCTACTTGTTTCTAGCCCTATTTTTCATTCTGAATAATTTTAACAACAGATTCTAACTCTCCATTTTCACAAAAAAAATACACAAGATTAGACATTCACAATATCCCACCCTAAATCCTCAAACTTCTGTATTAAATACGGTAATCGCTCATCTTGATGTATTGCGAATACAAATAAATGAGTTGGTCTACTCATCGTTTTATCGAAAAAAATATAAGTTAAAACACACATAGCCGCCCCCTATGAGCCAGCTGTGTTGAGTCAGCCCCTGCTTTAGTAAAATGCACTGCTCCCAGGTTAATGAATACTATTATAAATGCTTTTAAATTCTTGAACAAAATCAATCGGCAGCATAGGGTCATCAGAAGCGGCTACTCGTTGAAGCTCTTTTAACCAGTTCATTGATTCTTCATCCAAATTTGACACATCGTTTGCTTGATGAAAATAAATATACAGCAATGCATGACGAAGTTTAATAGAATCTTGTAAATATTCTATTTCTTCTTCTTGGATTGTATTTTCCTTCAGATATCCTTTCATAAAATGGCGGAAAAACAATTTATAATATTCCGTTTTATTTTCAAATTCCTTAAACGGATAAGAAAGTGCATAATACAATGTAATCCCAATATCGTTTACGAAATACGTATAACCGCAATCATCAAAATCGAACAAATAAATGTCTCCATGATGCAGATAAAAATTGCTTTGATGAAAGTCAGTATGAGTCAAACCGTATGTATCTTTGGACTTGGGCAGAGAAGTAAGTTTTGTTAATCTTTCTTTTAGAATTGAAATCATTACATCATCAGGTCGCAGGTATTTCTCCGCCTTTAATTGAACTTCTTGGTCCCAGGCTTGTCGTTTAAATGCCGAATTGCTCCATTCATAACCCTTTGTGGCATGATGGATTTTCCCAAGAAATTCTCCCCATTTTTCGTAAAGCGATTCATTCCAATCTTCATCCGACACTTCTTTTCCAAGAGCCATTTCGTATGATATGGCTAGGAACGAACCCTTTTCTACAGCAATTTCTTCAACCATATTACCGCTGGTCGATGGAACAGCATTTGAAACCGCCAGTCCTTTATTCGACAAAAAATTTAAAAATTCAACTTCACCTCGTATATTATTTCTTGATCTTCTAATTGTGTGTGAGATTTTTAATATGAAAAATACATTGTTTTTCTGGTATTCATAAACAAAGCTTTCAAAACCGCCCAATAAACGAACGGTGTCAGTATTAATGTCATATCGCTTTATTGCTTCGGTAAGGATCTCTTCAGTAAATTGCTCTTCAATTTCTCGTATCATCTTCTATACCTTCTTTCATTCATAACTTAAGTAGTTGCATCTTTTTTTCAATTATGAAAATACAGTAGAATCATAGGATCGTCAACAAAACTTAGAGCCTGATATTTTATAGTATTATATACATATGTATATAATAAACTTAAGGCCCTTCATTCTGAAAAAAGCTTTTTACTGCAAAAAATGTCATCACAACAAATGGAACAACCGATGGAAAATTAGGAGTGGTTACCTGTATCCCATCGGCTATAAGAGACAACTTATGAAAGAAGACGATTTTAAAACTTGGCAGCTTCTTTCCTGCTTGGAAATGGTTTCAATCATGGAGTGACTTAGCAAAACTTCTTATTCAACTGACGAAGAATTGGGGCAGTCTCCACTCGAAATCGTTCTGTTGTATTTTTCTTTTTTGTTTATCATTCCGACGTTCTCCCATTCGTTCTCCCAATCATAATTTTTCAAAGCATCTTGACACTGCTAATCAGCACTAAAGAAACCACCAAATGACCGAAGAAGCAACATAAACCAGTTTTCTTTCTCCACTGTTCGCTCAGTGATTAAATCAACCGTTCTTAATTGTACGACGCTTTGCCCTTTGACTTCGCAAGTAAATTTATGAGCCTTTTCTAATGCATCTCTATTGTATTTGACATGATTAATTGAAAAAAATCTTCAAGACTATTTGCTATTTTTTCTACCTCTTCGAATTCGGGCTCATATCCTTTTACAATTGCGCCTATATCATTCTTTAAATCAATTGCATAGAATGAATATCCTTCATCAACTGACATAACTATGGGTAGATATTTATCCCACCATGAAGTTATTTCTGCTTTCCATTCCTCATCATTCTCTGCTGCTTCTAAGCTTAACAATTCAAATTCATTCCATTTAAATACAATACTCGAGTTATTATTATACTCATCCTCACATATAAACCATGTTTTCTCGCTAGGCGTTATGCATTCTTTAACCCTTTTTAAAAATTCTAGATAACCTTCGGGAATTTCTTTATACCTTGATGCTATACTATCATTTAAATTTAATTCAGATTTATCAGTTATTTTCCATCCATTATTTTTAGTCCAACTAATGAATTTACTGTATTTCTTGTTCATACTCCCTCCTACTGGTTGATCACCCTTATGCTGGACACTGCACCTCTTAACCGAAATGCTCTCATATGAATGGCTTGAAGTTAGCGTAATGCCTTTCTCCATTTACCCATCGTAATCTCTGTCTGATTGGTGCAAGTATAGATTGACACAAAGGTAGCATCAATCTTCGTTATTCAAACGATCGCGAACCTCGGTTAAAGCGAAGCCAAGCAAATTTTCGCCTTTCCAAAACAAAGGATTATTTACGTGGGGATGATCTTTTGAAAGTCCAATCCCCCAAATCCGATCCACTGGACTAGCTTCTACAAAAACCCGGTTTTTACTTGTCTTCATAAAGTTCAAAAGTTCTGGGTTTTGTCCGAACTTGGCTAGGTTTCCTTGAAGTACGATATCATAACAACGACTTTTCCATATCTCTGCATCAAAACCTTTAACCGCACGTCCATAACTTTTCATTTCTTTCGGATGCTTCGCCATCATTATTGCCTCAAGCATTTCATCGTCACAAAAAAGCCTTGCCTTTTCAGCCATCATATACTGCTCAGCGCAGCTGTATTGCTCCCCTTCCACTCTAAATGGGCTTTCCCACCATTGGCTTAAACAGCTAACACTTATAGTGCCATCCTTCATAGGGGTATGACCCCAGAAGAATAGAAACTTAATCTTTTCTCCAGATTTATACGCATGTTGTAGTTCTTTTAGTGAATAGTACATAAAACTCCTCGCTTTCTACCTAAACAAGTCATTCAGGACGGTATTCCCCCTATTTTGCATGCCTTCAAAATACGATTCTCTTAAAGAAAAAGCTCTGACCAATATACTCAAACTTTCATCAAGTACAATACACAAATATCGGCACTTACTTCTTTAGAGGTTATTTCTACTCTTACATGACTATAATTTTCATTATAACTGACATGGATGTGCTTGCGTATCCATTTTTATACATGCATATAGCAACTTGCAAAATAATTCACTTATTGGTTTCTAAGGATGACTTAAAGAACGCCATATCCTTTTTTCGCAACAGCTTCCATGCGCTGATTCCTGCACTCAGAATTTACAAATACCGTTGTTCCAGCGAGCGTTCTTTGCCTGTATTATCGCAGGCGGCTACGTGCCATGCAACTTCTATCGCTCCTCCGATAGGAAAAAAAGAGACAAATTGATTAGTTTTTCACGATCAATTTAATAAACGGGAATAAATTCATCTTTTATACTCATCAATCCATCACCATAAATCAATTCAATTTCGTGTTCTTTACCATTGCTGTCCTCTATAACGAAAGTAAACCGTTTTTTATAACGAACTGACATGTTCTCGGAACTAAAAAAATTCTCGTAGTTGCTTATTATTTCATTAGCAACCCACTCCGGAACGTCGATATCGTCTGGGTTTGAAAAAAAACTCGTCTTGGTTCATTCCCCCCTTCTTTTTATCATTAATATTTAAATTTTACCATATTTTATTTGGAGATACGCTTCTGTTCAATCTACTCTCTGCTCTAAAATCTTGGAATATATCTTCTTGATTATTCCTTACGACCCATCTAAGCCGCAAAGGATAATGGTTATTCAATTCATTGTTACGACGTGCATTGCCTGTTCGCTAAAGTAAATGACCTGTACGTTATTCCCTTTCCATACTTCTTCTTGATCGAAAAAAACACCGGCAGTCGTGTGGACTCTTAATTAATGTCCAGACTGCTGGTGTTTTTATACTAACGTTATCCGCCGCTTTCTTCCGCTGCGAGCATGCGCATGCCTGCTTCCAACGTCCGAATAATGCGGCTCGTATCATAAACACAACCTTTCCAGGTTCCGCCGCTGGCAGACTGCAGCGCGGCCCAAAGACGGGTATCGTCCGGGAGCTCCGGGTCCTCCGCAAGAGAGGGATGCGGCGATCTAGCGGAAAGGATCGCTGCCCCTGCCTCCGGCGTATCCGGCTGCTCGCCGCAGCCGACCATATCGATCGAGCCCTCTAACTTGCGCGTGTCGATGCGGATGTCTACCCAATCCCCGTCTCGCAGGCGCCCGACGGGACCACCTGCGAGCGCTTCCGGACCGATATGTCCGATGCAGGCGCCAGTCGACACGCCGGAGAACCTAGCGTCGGTCAGGAGCGACACCTGCTTGCCGAATGTCAGATGCTTCAGCGCCGACGTCAACTGGTAGGTCTCCTCCATCCCGGTTCCTGCCGGGCCGCGGCCGATCAGAGCCAATATGTCGCCAGCGAATATGCCACCGGTCTTGATTGCGCGGATCGCATCGCGCTCGGTCGTGTACACCTTTACCCGTCCAACATGCCGGAATACGCCCTCGACGTCAAGAACCGACGGGTCGATGGCCGTCGACTTAATGACGGAGCCTTCCGGCGCGATATTTCCGGACGGGAACGTAACGGTCGGCGTCAAGCCAGCGGTCCGTGCCCGATCTGGGCTGTATATGACTGTATCCGGGTCGATCCCTTCCCGCTCAGCAAGATAGTTTCGCATGATCTTCCGCCGCTCGGACGTCTCCCACCAGTCCAGCGTCTCGTTCAGTGTGACACCGCTCGCGGTGAGTACGCTTACATCCAGCACGCCGAGCCGCCGGAGATGCAGCATCACCTCCGGCACTCCCCCGGCAAGAAACACACGGACTGTCGGATGAGGAACAGGCCCATTCGGCAGCACACTGACCAGTCGAGGAACGTTGCGGTTGATTGCCGCCCAGTCCCCGGCGTTCGGCACCGTGAGACCTGCTGCGTGAGCAATCGCAGGAATGTGCAGCAGCAGGTTTGTGGAGCCGCCGAAAGCCGCATGAACAACCATAGCGTTACGGATAGACGCGTCCGTCAGCAGGTCACCAAGCGTGAGACCCTTGCTTGCAAGCGCCATGGCCGCACGGGCGGATTGGCGCGCCATCTCCGTCCAGACCGGTTGGCCTGACGGGGCCAACGCGGCGTGAGGCACAGTCATTCCTAGTGCCTCTGCCACGACCTGTGCCGTTCCCGCCGTTCCGAGGAACTGACAGCCGCCGCCCGGCGTCGCGCAGGCTCGGCAGCCAAGATCGGCGGCTTCTTCCAACGACAGCTCGCCATTCGCGTATCGGGCGCCAATCGTCTGGATTTTGCCAGCATCCTCGCCATTCGTCGGCGGCAGCGTAACGCCGCCCGGCACAATAACGCCAGGCAGGCTTTTCATTCCGGCAAGCGCCAGCATCATCGCAGGCAGGCCCTTATCGCATGTTGCAACGCCCACAACGGCCGCTCGGTTAGGCAGCGAACGGATCAGCCGGCGCATGACCATTGCTGCGTCGTTGCGGTAAGGCAGTGAATCAAACATGCCCGGCGTGCCCTGCGAGCGTCCGTCGCACGGATCACTAACATGAGCGGCGAACGGGATACCGCCCATGTCGGCAATCTCTTTCGCCGCCGCCTTCATTAACAGGCCGATCTCCCAGTGGCCGGTGTGGTAGCCAAGCGCGGCAGGTGTGCCGTCCTCATTGCGGATACCACCAAGCGTGCCCAAAATCAGAACCTCCCTGCCCTGCAAGCGATCCGTCTGCCATCCCATGCCGACGTTCTGGCTCCAGCCGAACAGATTGCCGCTAGGCTCGTTCAGAAGAAGCTCCGGGGTCAGCGGGAGCTTGCCAGGCGGCCCAGCCGCATGTGTGGTCACCTCGAAATAATCCGCTCCGTCCGGTCCCATTACGTTTTTCAACAGATCCTCCATCGCGCGTATCCCCTTCTGGTTAAGGCTTCATGAACACCGTTTTCACTGCTGTGTAAAACTCGATGGCCGCCTGTCCCTGCTCGCGAGAATGGGAGCTGGAGCCTTTCATTCCTCCGAACGGCGCCTGCAGCTCCACGCCCGCTGTCTCGGCGTTAACCCGGACGAGTCCTGCATCCGTTTCCTGAATAAACTTCAGTGCATAACCCAGATTGCTCGTATAAAGGGAGGCACTGAGTCCATATTCCGTATCGTTCGCGAGTTCAATCGCCTCATCAAGGTCACGCGCCTCAATCAGTGCCAGCACTGGCCCGAAAATTTCCTCGCGCGCAATGGCCATCTTCGGCATTACCCGGTCGAACACGGCCGGTGTGATGAAGTAGCCGTCCGCGAGTGCCGGATCGTCCGGCCGCTCACCGCCGATGAGAAGCTCCGCGCCTTCCTCCTTGCCCTTGCGAATGTAATCCAGCACGGTTTCATACTGCTTCCGGCTGGCACATGGGCCAAGCCACGTCTCTGCGTTCAAGCCATCGCCCACCTTTAGCCTTTCCACCTTCTCGAGCAATTTCGACCTGAACGTCTCGTAAACATCGCGCATGACGATAACGCGGCTCGTTGCGGTACACTTTTGGCCGGTTGAGCGAAGCCCTCCGCTGATTGTCGCATCAACCGCGAGGTCCAGATCGGCGTCGGATGCGATGATAATTGGATTTTTACCGCCCATCTCCAGCTGATACTTCGCCCCGCGTGCTAGAGCTGTCTGGCCGACACGCTTGCCGACCGCGTCAGAGCCCGTAAAGGTTACGGCGTGAATGCCCGGATGCTCGGCGATACCCTGCCCAATGACGGCACCGTTGCCAATAACCATATTCACAACGCCAGCTGGAAAGCCAGCTTCATGGAAGCAAGCCATGATCAGCGAGGCGGTAACAGCCGTCTCTGCCGCCGGCTTCCAAACGACAGTGTTTCCGTAAACCAGTGCAGGCGCTATTTTCCAAACGGGAATCGCTACAGGGAAATTCCAGGGTGAAATGACGCCGACGACGCCGAGCGGCGCGCGGGTCGTGAACATTAACGCTTCTGCGTCTGTTGCCGGAATCACATCACCGACCGGACGCATACCTTCGCCTGCGTAATAGCGTAAAATGGCTGCGCCGCGGGCCGTCTCCCCCTTCGCCTCGCCAAGCGTCTTGCCCATCTCGCGCGTCATCGCAAGGCCGATCTCCTCCAAGCGACTCTCCAGCAGATCAGCCGCCTTGAACAGCAGGGCGCCGCGCTGAGCACCGGTTTGCTTACGCCAGGCATGGCGGGCAGCCTCGGCGGATGCGACCGCAATGTCTAGATCGTCGCAGTCGGAGTCGGGCGTTAAGCTAACGATTTCGCTGTTGCGGGCCGGATTGCAGCCAGGCTTGCGGCTGCCGGAGAGTGGCGACTTCCATTCGCCTCCGATATAGTTATCTATTGCCGGAATTTCCGGGTTCACCGTGTATTCGCTGTTTACCATTATTTTTTCCCCCTTAGGCGTGATTAGGAGCCATGTCCAGCTCATGAGTGCTAATTACCGTGTTCACCAGCGTCCCTATACCTTCGATTTCAATTTCGATGCGGTCGCCAGAGGCCAACGTAAACTGGTTAGGCGGAACGAGACAGGTGCCTGTCAGCAAAACCGTACCGTCGAACAGCTCGTTATCCCGTTTCAAGAAGCCGACAAGCTCCTCCAGTTTGCGCTTTAACAGGCCCGTATGAGCCGTTTCTTCAACGACCAGCGCTCCGTCCCGGTAAATGCGGCAGGCAATGGAGAGCGCGTAAGGGTCAGCGACCGTCTCCGCCAAGCGGACGAACGGGCCGATTGAGCAGGAACGCTTCCAAATTTTCGCCTGCGGCAGGTAAAGAGGATTTTCGCCCTCGATGTCGCGGCAGCTCATGTCATTGCCAGCTGTATAGCCGACGATTACGCCAGAACTATCTAAGACCAGCCCAAGCTCTGCCTCCGGCACCTGCCACGAGGAGTCGCTTCTTAGGCATACCGGCTCACCAGGTCCAACGGTACGGGCTGCTGTCGATTTCATAAACAGCTCCGGCCGTTCGGCCTCGTACACCTTGTCGTAAAATGTGGCCGCATCGAGCCTTCCATCCGTCGCCTCATAATTTCGCGCCTCACGGCTGCGCTGATAGGTCACACCTGCCGCCCATACCTCCGGTGCGTCCAGCGGCGTCGTCAGGTTCAGCGTTTCGGCGGGAGCGCCTATCGGCGAGAGACTGCCGAGCATCGTCTCAACATAAGCAGCGGTTGTCAATCCAACGGTGCGGGCATTTGCGACGAGTGTCATAAGATCCGGCGCATCTAGCCGATAAGAATCTCCGTCTTCTGTCTTTACTCCCAAATAGGGAAGCGAGTTTTCGAGGTAACGAAATATACGCATAATGACATGACCTCCAATCAAAGTGTTTTACATTATAAAACAACGTTCTTATATTGTAATAAAAAAAGATCCGCCCAGAATCTTTGCGTATAATCGCATTATCTTGGACGGTGGCCGAGTCCGCGTGAAATCTGTTCTGCCGTCTCCTGCAAAAGCAGGACGAAAGCCGCTAATTCCTCATCTCCGACTGTTGATGTCATCGTCGAGATGCTGATCGCCGCCGTAATGTGGCCGCTGTGGTCATACACCGGCGCCGCGGCACAACGGACACCTGCTTCATTCTCTTCCCGGTCGTAGGCGACGCCCGCATTTCGAGAGGAGATCAGCTCTTTCAAGAAGTCTGACTTGTTTGAGATCGTATGTGGCGTATGAATGGAATAGTCGTATTTCTCCAGCAACCGCTCCAGCTCAGCCTCCGGCACGTAAGCCGCTAGCATCTTGCCGACTGCGCTGCTGTGCAGTGGTACACGTCGGCCAATCCGGGAATATCGAATGGCTGCTTTGCTGCCTTCAACCTTATCAATATAGACGCCTTCCGCTCCATCCCGGATGACAAGATGAACAGTCTGTCCCGTCTTCCCTGATAGTGCATCCATCGGTCCTCTTGCGATCTCCCGGATGTCAAAGCTCTGCAATAGCAGCTGCCCCTTCTCCAGCAGACGCATGCCGAGCCGATACAGCCCGTTCTCATCCTGTTCAATGTAGCGATGATGTTGAAGCGTCTTAAGCAGGGAATGCACAGTACTTTTATGCAAGCCGACCCTGACACTGATCTCGGTTATTTTCAATACTCGATTATGCTCATCAAACAAATCAAGAATAGTAAGTGCCCGGTCGAGTGATTGAATGATGGGCATGGAATGTATTCTCCTCCTTTCGTTTTATAATTTAAAACAACGTTCTCATATATTGTACCAAACTATTGACAATGTCGTCTAGCCGGTTTAGAGACAGCCGTAACACTAAGATCATGGATATTGTAGATCAACTGTTCCAGTGTCGAACTTGGCTTGCATATTATCTAGTACCTGGTCACGACTCGTTCCTTCGAAAGTAACACAAGCGAATTGCCCGCGTTACTTTCACACGGTTGACAATATTAATTATTCGTTTTTTTCCGGGCCCGATAGAGCTGCGGCGTTACGCCGACAACTCTTTTGAATAAGTTAGAGAAGCTTCCCAAGCTGGTATACCCTACATTCTCCGCAATATCGGTAATCTTGTATTCGGTTTCTTCCAGCAATCGTTTGGCCTCCTGTATTCGTTCCTGAATAATAGCGTCCGACAAGGATAATCCGGTCTCCTTCTTGAATAATCTGGATAAATACGCCGGGTTTAGATAGACATGGGCGGCCAGTTCTTCACGATTGATTTCCTGATTCAAACGTGAACGAATGTAATGTCTGATCTTGGTGACGACGGTAGAGGAAACATTCTTGCTTGTCCTAAGAAGTAATACGGTCACCCCTAGAATCCCTCTCGTCCAATTTTGCAAACCTACCGAGTGTTTTGGGTAACTTTCCTTATCCAATAATTGCTTTAATTCCACTGACTCGTGCATAGACAAACCTTTCTTTGCCAGAATGGTATGAACTATAAAAAGAATGCCATGAATGAATTGTCGATGCGATTCATTCGTCCATGTGATCGCCTCACTGCTACAGAACCATTGCTTAACACGGCTATCCAGCTCATCAAGCTCGCCGAGTTCTAGAATGGTCGCCCACTCTGCAAACAAGTTCATTGGAGCAACTACCGGTATCTGATTCAACAGCCTAGCGGAAGGCGGATAGGTCGGAGTGAAAACTTGCTGTGAGCTGTTTAGGTTGCTTTGCTCTCTTTCTGTCACGTGAGCATAAGCGCTAACGATCTCCGGCAGGAATACCGTCGGGCTGATATAAATCGACAAGGAACAATGAAGAATCCGTTTGCACTCATTCAGGAACTGCCGACAATTGTAACCCAGCACGTTACCAACAAGAACCTCTTCGTCCCTCACATATACAATCGCCAAATTGAGACCTACATGATCCTGAAGTACGACGCCCTCTAGCCCTCTCAGGAGCAGCTCTCCAGCCAAATTGCGAAGGGCGTACTCCATAATAGCCTCATCACGAGCGCTTAAATTTTCCTTCCATTGTTCCAGGCCTAACAGAACTAGTATATAACGATCATCCTTTTTGAAGTCCAGGCCGCAAGTTTCCGTAGATCTTTGCAATGATTCCGGGAGAAGGGATGTGCGCTGGCTAAGGATGTCTTGCCAGAAGCGTTCCACTAATATAGGCAGCTGATGCTCCCATTTTGTTCGATAGTCTTGTATAAGCATTTCAAACTTATGCTGCTCTTTCTTCCTGGCGACTTCTGCGATAGCTTCACTGGCCACCTGTTTCAATTGCTCGTAATCAACAGGCTTCAACAAATAATGGAACGCCCCATGCTGGATGGCATGCTGTGCATACTCAAAATCAGCATGGCAAGTCAGCATAATCGTTAGCGTGTCCGGTGAGTGCTGCGATACCCAGACCAATAATTCCAGCCCGCTCCTCCCTGGCATCTCAATATCACAAATAAGCAAATCTACAGGATGGCGCTCCAGGCACTCCACTGCTTGTTCTACATTTTCCGCCAGATTGACATCGGCAATACCTAATTCGTTCCAATTCACGCCTTGTTGCAAACCAAGCAAGGCAAAATATTGGTCATCGACGATCAATATCCGGTACATATGTAAGATCACAGCCCCCTATGTATAGGCAACATTATTTTTATAACTCCACCGCCCTGAGGATCATTGCAAAAGGTGATACTCGCCTGTTCATTATAGAACATACTCAAGCGTCGGCGTACATTCCATATCCCTAATTGGCGGTCTGTCGGATCTTTTTCATACAATCCTAGGTTAAGCCTTTCCAGCTGCAGCTCAGAGAAGCCCGGACCAGAGTCGCTGATTTGGATGACCATCCACAAAGCGTCATCTTTGCCGACTTCTTCATTTATCGTAATGTTAACTCTAAATGGTTTTGTGTTATTAATAAATCCATGCTTAATCGCATTCTCCACGAACGGCTGCACAAGCAAGGGTGGTATGAGCGCATTCTCTAGCTCCTTCGGGAATCTATCCTGAAAGCTAAGCTTGCCAGGGTACATAACCATCTGTATTTCCATATAATTTCGAATATGATTCAATTCACTAGTAAGCGTAATCCACGTATCGTTGGTGCTCATAATGAATCTGAAATAGGAAACGAGATGGGCAATCATTTTCTTAATCAGCGAATACTTCTGAAGCTCTACAAGATGAAAGACAATATTCAAAGAGTTCAAGAAAAAATGCGGGTTTATCTGAGCTTGAAGATGCTTAAGTTCTGCTTGCTGCACTTTCATTTTTTCTTCATATACATCGATTTTAAGATTTCCGATTTGTTCGGCCATTCGATTGAACTGCTCTGTAATCAACTGGAACTCCTTCGATTTCCCTTCCTTAAGACGGTAATCCAATTGCCCCTTTCCAAGTATGCGCATCCCGCTGGTCAACTGTTGAATAGGCTTAAACACGAGCCGGTTTAGTAGAAAGAACATAATAACCAATATCACAACAACCGCGATAGGAATCGCTTTAATCACGCGTTGGAACATGGGCAGCTCATCCAAAAGTGATTCTTCATCCAATAGAATGAATACGTTGAGATCCGAGAAATTGGACGGTTTGTCTACAAACAGGTAGCTGCTCCCATCATTGAGGCGCAAGGATGCACTAGCATGATTCGATTGATCATTCAACTTACTGCGGAGCAAGGCAAGGTCCTCCTTCGAGAATTGCCCCCATAGCAGATTGCCATCTTTGGATATAATGCCGATCTTTTCGTCACTACTCACAGACTCCAATTGGGTTAAAGGCTGTGCTAATGAGTCAATGCTGACTAGTACACCGATGAGCAGCCTCCCACTTTTATCAGGCAGCACCTTAAACAAGACCGGCTCACCTCCGACGGTAACGATTTCCCACTTCAAGGAAGTCGGAAGCTTGAAGGACTTCAGCTGGGAAGACAGTCCGGATCGAATGGCGTCCTTCTCCTTGTAATACTCTTTTTGGCTGCTGAGGAAGAGTTCATCCCTATCAAGGTGATACACAAACACGCTGCGAATACTGGAGTAGTAGCTGACATCGCTATACCATTGATCCATTAATTTTCGTATGGATAAATAATAATTAACACTTTCCGGATCACTTTCCGAGTATAGCTCCAGCAGCATGCTCTCGTTTGATGTGCGAAGTAAATAAGTGCTCGTCTGCTCTAGCAATTCATCAAGAGCACCTAAGTGAAGGGTCAGTGTATCCGATGCAGATTTTGCGACTTTCTCCCGAACAATGTTTGTAGAATAAATATTAGTGTAGTATAAAAAAAGAAAAATAGGCGTCACTAGAAGCAGAACGAGAGCGCTTACTTTAAATTGTAAAGATAATTTCACAGTTTCTCTCCTTTTCCTATCCTATTAACGCCTGTGAGGCACAAAAGGGGAAAGACCTCATCAGTCTCCCCCTTTGCCTGCTTATTTTTGCTTCGCTTTCCATTCATCGTACTGCTTTTGAACTTCGGCGCGGATGTTCTCGATACCGTTGGCTTGTAACTTTCCGTTGTATTCAGCCAATACCTTGTCTGCGTCCAAGCTTCCCGTTTCAAGCAATGGGCGATATTCCTTAATAATATTGCTGACGACGGACACTTCCGTTTTGACGGGAACCGTATTAAAGTTAAAGCCGAATGACTTCACCTTATGGGATTTCTCATTATAAGCCTTGAACTTCTCCCATTTGTCAGCGCTTTCTCCTTCCCACAAATAAGTGAGTGTCTGATTGCCGAACATCCACTCGATGCCCGGAGCCCATCCCGTATCCGTACGGGTAGCCACGCCATCCGGCAGCTTAATGAAATTATCCTTACCTTCTACCTTGACATATTGCCGATTTTCCACACCGAAGTCAATCAGATTGATTAGTTTCTTATCGGTATGCAAAAGATTCAGCAGCATCATCGTCCGCTCAGGATCGATGGATGTACGCCCTATTGCCATCATGGAGTTGCTAACGCTAGCTGTGCTAATCTCGGGATCGTTCCCTTTAAGCTTGACGAGCGCAATGCCTGTAGCGATGGAATCCTCTTTGTCGGAATCCGGTTTATCGGACCCAAACTTCATCCACGTTTTCCCGGCCTTCAGCGCGTCTTCGGCACTCGTTTTGGTTGTTGCAGCATCTTGATTAATGTACCCCTTCTTAAACCAGTCACTGTAGAGTCTCATTCGATAAATAGCCATATCGGACTCCATAGAGCTGATGATCATCTTGTCTGTTTTCGTGTCCAGCACGATTCCGGCAGGCGCACCCGCTACGAGCTCGTAACGAAAGTTTTCCTCCACACTCGGCCTTGTTTTGTCGAAATAACCAAGTGTATCGGAGCCGCTGCCAGAGAGCCAGATTGGAGCAATGCCGGGCTCCTTATCCTTAATCGTTTGAAGCCATGGCTCCAGATCCTCCAGCGTACTGATCGAGTTGACATCAAATCCATATTTATCTAGTAGATCTTTCCTAAACATAATGGTGTGGCTTTCACCAATTTCTTTATTGGTTGGAATGGCATAGATTTTATCATCTACTTTGCCGCCGTCAAGAAAACGGGGATCCAGCGTCTCTGTAATTCCTTGTCCGTATTGGGCCAACAGATCATCGAGCGGGAGGAAAGCCCCTTTAGATACATTATTGGCAAAATCAGCCCAGTTCGGAGCAAAGGTCAGGTCCACTTGTTCACCGGACTGGTAGGCCAGCGCCATCTTTTCCGACCAGGTGGACCAGGGTAGTCCTTGAAAGTCGATCTCGGCATTAATTTTCTCTTTTAAATATTTGTTGATTTCTGCTATAACTTCCTTCGAGTCGTTCTGAGGGAAATTACCTACGGTATACACTTTGAGCTTGCGGTACTTCGAGATATCGGGATTGCCGGATTCGCTGTCTCCGGATGACTTGCTGTTTGACGCCGGATCTACGCTAGGCGTATTGGTTGAGCTTGAGTTGCTGCTGCAGCCGGAGATTGCCAGCATGGTCACGGTTAGCCAAGCAAGCGCAGTACCCCACCCTTTCATTTTCTTCATTTCGTTGCCTCCCCATTCATATAATCATATATTCTAACTAGCCGTGAAGCCAGAGTTAGACCATTTAACCTTTAATAGCTCCGATTGTGAGTCCCTTGGTGAAATACTTCTGGAAGAATGGGTAGACGAATAGAATAGGACCAATAGAGACGACTACCATCGCCATGCGAAGACTTTCCGTTGGAACCGCTTCTTGCACCATAAGAGCTACGCCGCTTCCCGCCAATTGATTTTTAAAAAACTCCGCTTGGCGAATCATTTGAATCATGACATACTGCAAGGAAAATTTATCAGTATCATTAATGAATAACATAGAATTGAACCAATCGTTCCAATACATCAGCGTCGTGAACAAACCCACAGTTGCGAGGACTGGAAGAGAAATAGGAAGAACCAGCTGGAAGAAAATTCGCCACTCCGATGCTCCGTCTAATTTACCCGATTCAATCATCTCTTCCGGAATGGTCTGCTGAAAGAAGGTACGAGTAATGAAGATATAAAACGCGTTCGAAAGGCCAGGAAGAATGAGCGCGGCGAACGAGTCCTTCAGCTCCAAAAAGTTGACGTATAGCAGATAGAACGGGACCAGCCCTCCTGAAAAAAGCATCGTAATCAGAAGATAAAAATTAAATGCTTTTTTGAAAGGGAAATCCTTGCGGAAAATGGGATAGGCGTATAAGGCAATTAATAATACTGCAATTATCGTTCCAATGATGGTAACGCTAAGGCTAACCCCATAGGCTTTTACGAGTGTTGTGGAATTGGTAAATAGATACTGATAGGCGGATACATCCAGTTTGTCAGGCCAGAACTTGTAGCCTTGTAACGTTAGCTGTTTTTCTTCTGAAAACGAAATAGCGACAATCAGCACGATAGGCATAATACATGCGAGACTAAAAGCGATGAATATAATGTGAAGTATAGCCTCGGCTAGCTTGGAGTCCTTCTGGGACGTTTTAACGCTTGCTTTTGGGTTCATTTCGATTCTCCGTTCTAGAAAAGTGCTGTATCGCGATTAAGTTTTCGAGCCAGACTATTGGCTCCAATGACAAGGAAAAATCCAACAACCGATTGGTAAAAATTCGCCGCAGAGGACATTCCCAAATCATTGAGCTGAATCAAGCCTCTGTAAACATAAGTATCAATGACATCTGTCGTAGAACGCAACGCGCCAGAGTCCAACGTAACGTGATAGAACAAGCCAAAATCCGAGCGGAAAATGCCTCCTAAATTCAGAATCGTCAGGATGACCATCACAGGAGTAAGGAGCGGAATCGTGATTCGGGTGATCTGCTGCCATTTGCTAGCGCCATCCATTTTCGCAGCTTCATACAACTCCTCACTGATCCCGGTTATTGCCGCCAGATAGATGACGCTGCCTATACCAACAGAGTGCCACATTTTCGTTATCCATAAAATATAAGGCCATGCCTGAGGGTGCATATAAGCATTGACGGAAGAGTAGCCGAACAAGGGCAAAATATATTTCACCAAAAAGCCGTATTCCGGATGCAGAAAAGCGTACACGATATAGCTGACAACGACCATAGACAAGAAATTCGGCATGATCATAATGGTCTGATAGACTCGCGAAGCAAGCTTGGCACGTACTTCATTAACGGCAATGGCGACTGCAACCGAGAGAATTAGCCCGGATACAATAAAGGCAACATTGTAGGAAACCGTATTAATGGTTACTCGCCATGCATCTGAGGTCGCGAATAGGAATCGGAAATTGTCCAGCCCCGTCCAAGGGCTGCCCATAATTCCATCAATATAGTTAATATTCTTGAAAGCAATGAACACCCCAAACATCGGGATATAGCAGTTAACAAAAAAAATAAGGCTTGTCGGCAGCAGCATAAGCAGCAGCACTCGATGTTTCACAATATTTCGCAGCAGAAGGGTGATGCCCCTCTGTCGCTGTGAATGCGTTTGCTTAGACATAGAATTTACAGGGGATGGAATAGCCATAGTCTTTAACCTCACTCTAATTAACAGGATAGATTTATTATAGAGGAGGAAGATCTAGGTTCTCTCTATCGCAGATGACCTCTTTTATTCAAAAGTTACTTTTTCTATTCATTATTATTAATATAGAGTGTTCTCCCAATATAAATGATTAAATAAGCCTGTATTCATATCCATCGTTTGAATGATCGCTTTTATAGATCCCGCAATATACACATTGTTTCTTTATTTCTGAGCTTAAGCTTCATTTCACAGGCTAACCGAATGGGTATTTTTTCATCTCTCTTCTATATCTTTATTCCAATAAAAAAGGCAGTGATCCTCTGATCGACTGCCAAGCCACGTACTATAAATTGGCGGAAACTTTGCTTCGATCCGATCCAAAGCTTTTTGTACCGTTGTCGGAGAAGGTGCTTGTTCCCACCAATTGGACGTCCAGGTTATGACGACTGTCAGCTTAAACTTGAAATTTTTGAAAAATGAGCTGAGAAAAATGATACAAATCATTTTTCCATACTGGCCAATCGTGGCCTCCGCTCTCCTCGTACCAAATATGAGGCACATTATACTGGGACAAATAAGCATGTGTCTGGTCGCTGACATGTTTAAGATTATCCAGCACTCCGCATGAAAGCCAGAGCAGCTTAAGTTTCGAGGTTGTTGCCTCAGGATTAGGTACTAGCCGTTCAGGTGCCTTTGTGTTAGGAGCAGAAGAGAAACCGCCAATCCATGCAAAATGGTCGAGATTCCCCAACCCGATATTGAGCGACTGCCCTCCGCCCATAGATAAACCGGCAAGTGCACGATTCTCTCTTTCGGCCAGAACCGAATAGTTTGATTCTATAAATGGAATGATTTCATGTAACAAATCATATTCAAAATCCTCGAAAGCCTTCAGCTTGTCGGTATCGAATAGATTTCCCTCCGCTCGATCATTGGGCATTGCCCGACCGTTTGGCATGACGACGATCATCGGCGCAAGCTTGCGCGCTGCATACAAATTATCAAGAATAACTTGCGGATTGCCATGATGGTGCCATTCCGTTTCGTCCCCACCGATACCGTGCAATAGATAAAGTACGTTATACCTTTGATTCTCTGTATATCCGGGTGGGGTGTAAATCATCATTTTGCGTGAGGTGCCTACCGTTCTTGAGAAATATTCAACCGTGTCTATTTTCCCGCGGGCGATTGTTTCCCCATATTGGTCATACCCTGCTGGTGCGTTATTCAATATTAAATGATATTTAGCCATGTTCATTATCTTCCTTTCCTTAATGGAAGTACTTCACTGCCAACAGTGTAGTACTTCCATTCATTACTAACAACCTGTCGATTCATACTTCTTTCTCACCCCCTCAAAGTAGAGTTAAGCAGGGCATACCCCATAATTCGACAGGTTGCCGTCGACCATTGTCTAGTAGTAAACTCATTTTGCGAGCGCATACATTTAGTTCCATTGGAAAACACGCCCCCAAAGAGAAAGGTATTGGCCGCTCCACCCTACTTAATTACTACCATGATTCACATAAATCAAAAAAATAAGGGAGATGTATCGAATGAGTAAGAAGAAAGTTAGTTTAGGAGTCAAGATTATGCTGCTTCTCGCACTATTGATGTCACCGATGCTGCTAAGCGGAAATCCGGCAGAAGCCTGGGTTGGCATGCCAATGTCCAAGCTCCATGTTAATGGTAACCAGTTGGTAAACACTGACGGTCAGCCCGTATTGCTTAGCGGGTGGCATCAGCCTTCCGGTGCCTACTGGACCTACCAGAACAGCAACTACTATCTGAATCAGAACGGCGGGAATCGGCATGCTGCTATTCTGGCATATTTGAAGGATATTACCGATACCTTTACGAGCACTTCCGCTAAATACGGCAACAGCCATGGATGGTATATGAATCAGGTCCGTCTATTCATAGACCGGGAAGACATGGGAGACGTTGCAGCGGGCACCTATAACTTTGCTGGTTTGCAGGCCGTCACCCAGAACGTAATCATTCCTTATATCAACTATGCTAAGACCAAAGGCCTATATGTTACACTCGGTCTCGATTACACGTTGAATAACAACCAAGCGACAACGCCGGACAACCTAGCTAAATTCAATCAGATCTGGGGCTACCTAGCTGACCAGCCCGGCATTAAGAGCGCGGATAACGTCATGTTCGAGCTAATCAATGAGCCTGTATTATCCGATGTTAACGGTGTTTGGGGCGGACATCCTTCCCAGTCCAATTTCGTTGCTCACTGGAACTCGCTCAAAAATTTCCAAAACTCAATGATTTCTACAATCCGCAGTAAAGGCGCGGATAACGTTGTCTGGGCGGCTGGGCTCGGCTGGGATCAATACTATCAATTATGCGCAGCGTATCCACTGACGGATCCACTGAACAATGTTGGTTATTCGGTCCATTGGTATCCAGGCTATGGCGCCAATGACAATTATGCGCCTTTACAGCAGCAGTGGGATACCAATATTAAGCCTTGCGCTGATAATTATCCAATCAATATTACGGAAACCACCTGGTTTAAGACACAACCCGGAGACTCCTCCTATTGGGAGCTGTTTAACGGTTCAAACGAGGGATTCGGCAAAAATACGAAAGCGATCTTCACAGCTGCAGGCAATGTGAGCATTGCCGTCCATATGAACGGATTTTTGCTGAATTCCGGCACAAGAAGCTCGTTCGCAGACCCGACAGCTGGCTTGCTGTATGATGGCAATACAGCCCGCGATGGGATGGCCCGTTTTATTTTTGAATGGTATTATGAACGCGCCCAGTTCAATCCTTGGAATGGTGTTTGGAATGGAGTGACGAATGGTGCCACGTACAAGCTTGTGAACCGTGCATCGGGGAAAACACTCGAGGTGCCGGGCGGGCAAAATACGAACGCCCTGCAGCTTCAACAGTCGACGGACAATAACACGGCAGCGCAGCGCTGGGTCGTTACGGATCAAGGAACCTATAACAACTATTACAAGCTGCGGAGCGTGAGCTCATCTGACAATAAAGTCATGGATGTTCGTAACGGAACGAAAAACAACGGGGAAGCGATTCAGCTTATGCAGGATCTCTCCAATACAGCACAACAGTTTCGATTAATCAAGCTGAGTAACGGTTACTGGAGCATGCTTAATGTGAATAGCAACAAAGCAGTTGAAGTTCTGGGATCCTCCACGGCAAATGGTGCGAAGATCCAACAAAATTTATACCGCGGCGATCTGAATCAGCAATGGCAGTTGGTTCAAATTAATTAGCCAGCCGATTTTTGTTTGATCGAGTAAGAAACCAAGAAACATAAATTGAATATGTTTTCTCAGCAAAAAAGCTGGTGCCTTGGATATCAAGCGCCAGCTTCTTTACTAAAAATCGGATTTCGGAGCAAGGTGCAGTGCCAAAAAATTGCTCTTGCTTAACGTTTGAAATATTGACTGACCAGAAATTGCATAACCTCACCTGGAAGCTCCTCCACAAACTCCGCCTTTTCCGCAAATTTCATGCCGTAAGGTGCTTCCGCTGTACACGGTTTCCATAGAGGCATATCCTCTCCGGTGGAATCTTTACCATTTGGATCTCCCGTGCCAATGAAATAGGCAAGATAATTGCACATCTGACGGGCAAGATCATAATGCTTGCCCACAAAGGGCCGCCAGCATTTGGCCAGTGTCTCGAAGTGAAACCACAGATCCACCGAATGAAAGGTTCCCGGATTGTCCCAGCCTGGAATATCGGCATCAAAGGTGTAATAGTACATAGGGACGCTGCTGCCGGAATCACAGTTGGCCTTAACGGAAACACGAGCCGCGTATTCAATATGGTTAACGGAAGCCTGACTTATCATTTCCTTCAGATTTTCTGAATGATCAGCAAATAGCTTAAGGTATTCCTTCGCTTCCTCGCCGAACATTTCAACAGCCATAGCTCTGAATTCATCCACGCTGCTGACAGCGGGTACGCTGAAAAATTCGGAGGCGGTATTTCCCAGCATAATCGGTACCTTATGTTGCTGCCCCTTCAGAAAAAGGTCGTAGGGATTGCCTTTACAGTACACTTGGTCCACAACTGTTCCCCATAATCCCCCATAATCTAGCATTTTATCGCGAATATATACGGCATCCAGTTTGCGAGCCTCTTCCAGAGTCGACACACCTATAAATTCAAAGAAGGACGCTCCTTCCTCCTCAGCCGCCTTAAGGGATCGGTTTCTTGGAGGCACTGGGTTGTTTGGGTAGAGCGGAGTAAAGACACCGCTCATAATCACGGCCCGCTGGAACAGCCCCTCATTTTGCGGCGAGGTCAGCTGGCTCAGCACACTGCCGCCGCCAGCTGACTGTCCCCCTATTGTGATTTGATCAGGATCTCCGCCAAAAGCAGCAATGTTTCGTTTCACCCACTGCGTACCCGCCTGCTGATCAAGATGTCCAAAATTCGCGGGAGCATCGGGCGATTCGGCAGTAATTTCAGGATGGCTTAGAAAGCCAAAGGCATTCAAGCGGTAATTCACGGTCACAACGACAATCCCTCTGCGGGCAATACGTTCGCCGTCAAACTCCATTTCCGCCGTATGTCCGACCTGGAACCCTCCGCCAAAATACCATACAAAAACAGGAAACTTCTCATCGGTCTGTTTGGCAGGTGTCCACACATTAAGGTAAAGACAGTCTTCATCCATCGGAAGGTTTGGATCAACTGCCCATTCCCGGGAATAAATATTATTGATATCAATGACGGTCGGTGCTTGCATTGAAATGGGGGCAAAATCATACGCTTTCCGTTTCCCATCCCAGCTTTGCACAGGCTGAGGAGCACGCCAGCGGTTCTCTCCAACAGGCGGGGCTGCAAACGGAATTCCCTTGAAGCTGGTAATACGCGGATCAGCCGCTGGCAGACCTTGAACGATACCATTCTCAACATGCACTTCTCTTAACATGCATTCGCTCCTCTCTGGATATAAGCTCGTACTTACCCTTTTACTCCGCCTACCATCATGCCTTTAACAAAATATTTCTGCAGGAACGGATACACCATAATAATCGGCACCGAGGCAACAATCGTCATCGTAGCACGAACTGCCATAGGCGTAACCATATTTTGCTGTCCTCCGGTGGCCCCTTGAATCATTCCATCCATGCTGGATGTTCCGGTGGTCGTATTGGAGTTCTGTAAAATTTTCTGCAGTTCATATTGCAAGGTGCTTAAATTGCTGTCTGATGAATTATAAAGAAATACGTCAAACCACATATTCCATTGGTATACCCCGGAAAATAAAGCTACCGTTGCAAGCACGGGTACCGTTAACGGCAAAATAATACTGAAAAAGGTTCTATAATCCCCTGCCCCGTCAATTTTTGCTGACTCAAGAATACTTTCCGGAAGATTCTCAATAAAGGAACGGATAATGATCAGGTTGAAAACGCCAATGATACCCGGAAGAATATACACCCAGAAGCTGCCCACCAGCCCCATGTCTCTCATAAGGAGATAATTAGGAATCAATCCCCCGTTAAAATACATGGTCATAATGAAGGCCACGGTGATGAATTTGCGCAGCACATATTCCTGTCTGCTAAGCGTAAAAGCCACCATGGCTGAGCAGAAGACTGTGACGACAGTTCCTATGACTGTGCGCAGGACTGATATGAAAGTCGCATGAAAAATGGTCGCCTCTCTAAAAATGTAGCTATAGTTAGCGAGTGTCCACTCTCTTGGCAGCAGGTATATTCCACCTTTTATTGAGTCCTGTGCGCTGTTGAGAGAAACCGCAAGTACATTCAGAAATGGGTAGAGAGTAATGATCATCAAAAATATCATAAAGCTGTAGTTGCAAATGATGAACAAGCGGTCACCGATGGAAGAGTTCATTTGATGCTTGTTCCGTTTATTCTTTTTGACAGCTACGGTTTCCATTCGTGCTCCTCCTTTTCTAATACAGCCTGGCTTCGCCCATGCGTTTCGCAGCGTTATTCGCTATGAACAAGAGAATGAAGCTGACCACGGTCTTGAACATGCCTGCTGCAATGGAAAGAGAGAAATTGCTCTGGGCAATCCCGTATTTCAACACGAAAATATCGATGTTTTCGGAATAGTCCACATTCATGCCATTGCCTAGCAAATATTGTGGTTCGAATCCCGACTCCAGCAGATATCCGATATTCATAATTAGCAGTATGATCACAACAGATTTAATACCAGGCAGCGTAATGTAGATCATCTTTTTGAAACGGTTCGCACCGTCAATCTCTGCAGCTTCATATTGTGTAGGATCAATCGTGGTCATCGCCGCCAGATAAACAATGGTATTCCATCCTATGTCTTTCCAGATAGAGCTGGCTCCGAATATGGTCCAGAAATACTCAGGAATGCCTAAGAACAATATCTCACTACCGCGTTCAATAAAACCTAACCCTACCAACAATTGATTGATCGTTCCATCCGGCGACAGAGTCGTTTGGATAATACTCGCGGCTACCACCCAGGATATAAAGTGGGGTAAATAGCTGACTGTCTGAACTACACGTTTAAAGGCAATATTGCGTATTTCATTAAGCAGCAAAGCAAGTGTAATCGCTGTAACGAAGCCAAAAATTAGATTAATCGAGCTCATCGCCAGCGTATTGCGAAGAACCCTGAGAAACCGATCATCCCCGAACAAAAATTTAAAATGCTCGAACCCAATCCAGGCTTGATCCATAAATTTCTTAGCCGGCTTATAATCCTGAAAAGCGATGGTCCAGCCCCATAGCGGTAAATATTTAAATATAATTAGCCATATTAAAAAGGGAACGGACATGATAGCGAGGGCACGCTGTTGAAACAGCTTTTGAAAGAAAACACTGATCCGGCTCGGATGTTTGTTTGCCTTTGACTGTGACATGGCCAATACCGTATTTTTGTCCACCTTTATTCTCTCCTTCCAAAACCATACGGGTAAAGCAAACATTGAGAAAGGCCAGCCTCAACCGATGCGGTCCGGCCTTTCTCCTAAACAGGATTACTGGTTCGCCATCTCAACCTTCAGCTTCACTTGCTCCGTTGTCCATTTTTCATAGCCAGCAGTGTCTAGCTTACCGAACTCCTTCATATACTCCTCCCATATGGCATCAAACTTATCGGGAGCTGCCATTACCATTTTCGGGAAGTACTTCTTCGTCATTTCATCCTTGCTTGCTTCCCACAGCTGTTCCGGTGAATTTTGCTCCTTGGCAAATCCCCACGCAGGGAAGTAAGGACGGCTGACCGGCTCAGCATACAACTGGCTATAGGTTTGAACACCATATTTCTCCAGAATGAGTTTATCCTTCTCCGTCAGTGTCATTTGGAAAACCTCTGGCTGGCTGGCAACATTTCGGGCATTGCCGTCAGCAAGTGTAGAGGTAGCATTATACATTGGCCAGTTCCAGCTGTAATACTTGAAGCCAAAGCTTTCTCTGAACGGCTCATCAATTTTGTCAATTTGCTCTTGTGTACGATAGAAGCGGCCCTCTTCATTTACTTCATAGGTTTCGCCCTTGATTCCCCATGACAACAGCGTCTGATTTTCTTCCGTCAGCATATTGTCAAAGTATTGAATGATTCGAACGGGGTCCTTGGCGCTAACCGTAATCCCAATTCCGCGGTTGGTTACTAGTCCGCCTGGAGGATCGAGATAAGCATCCGGGGTATTTTCATCATAGGTAATCGGCAGCGGGAAGTAATTATATCCGTCCTGGGAAGGATCTTTTCTTGCCGAATCCTTCAAGACATTAAGCGCATTATCTACCTGCCAACGATAATCGAAGAAGCCGAGTACCTTATGGGAGGTCAATTTAGCGAGATACTGGTCGTAGTTGTCAACAAAGGAAGCTTTGTCAAAAAGTCCATTTGCATTGAGCGTATTTAATTGTTTCAGCCATTTCTTGGTAGCGTCTGAGCCTGCATATGTTTTTGCTTCCCAAGTGTTGGTATCAACCATAACGTTGCCGTCATTCGGATAGCCCATAAGATGCATAGGCGGATTGGAGGTAGCAAAGAATCTCCAGTCATGTGTAAGTGACACTAATCCTGTTAGATTTTCGTCCTTATGCTTTTCTCGGTAATTCGTAATTAGCTCGACATACTGATCCAACGTTTTGATCTTAGGATATCCGGCTTCCTCAAGTACACGACGCTGCACCCAGAAGGCTGCTCCGGCTTCCGGCTCAGGAATAAAATCATTCACTTGAGCGGCAATAGGGAGGAAATAAATTTTCCCATCTTTAGATTTCATTTGATTCAGTGATTTTCCATAAACCCGCTTGATATTCGGGCCATATTGCTCAATGAGATCATCGAGCGGAATAAAGGCACCTGCATTCAGTACTTCTTCTATTGCTGCATCCGGGATTAGCACATCAGGATAATCGTTAGCAGCGATCATCGTTCCAATCTTTGTATTTAAGTCGCCAACCACAAACTCCAGCTTGAAATTCACACCGGTTTGATCCTCTAGGAGCTTACCGAGCGTCGTTTGATTGGTATTACCATCCTTCGAGCCGGCTACCCCGTTGAAAATTTTAAATGTTACTTTATCCTGCTTGGCCTCGGCAGTCGAACTCCCACTCGGCTCCGCCGTTCCTGTACTCCCCTTGGAATTATTGTTGCCAGAGCAAGCTGTAATCATAGATAACGATAAAACGGCTGTTAAACAGAGAAGCCACATTCTTCTGGTTTTGCTCATTGCTTTTACTCCCCCTTTTATATGAATGGTGTGCTACTCCCTTAGTATAAAAGCGTTTTCATCCCATCGTTACCCATTAAATTATGGTTTATTCTTTGAAAACTATGGATTCGATGGAATTTTCAGCACAATCCGCGTTCCTTCACCAGGCCCGCTGTGTACTTCAAATACCATTCGGTCGCCATAAAGCATTTTGCCCCTGTAGATGACATTCTGTATCCCAATCCGGTCACCAATAATTTCCTCCGACTTGAGGTAATCATACAGCCTGCTGACCTGCTCCCCGTTCATGCCAATTCCATTGTCCTTGACCGAAAAAACGACAAAATCCTCCTCAATTCCAATCCGTATGTCAATTCCTCCGCCTTTTTTCAGCGGTTCAATCCCATGAATACTGGCATTCTCCACAAAGGGAAGAAATACCATCTTCGGAACTACGCAAGCACGGGCTTCTGGCTCTACATCGATGCGGTATTGCAGCTTGTCTTCAAAACGGTATTTCTGTATGTCTAAAAAGCACATGATAAAACCCAATTCCTCCTCCACTGTTACCCATTCCTTATTCCAGGTTAAAGAGCTGCGAAAAATCATCGCCATACTTTGAATCATTTTGGCTGTCTCCTTCTCATGCTTAAGCAAACTCCGCATCCGTATCGTTTCCAGCGCATTAAACAGGAAATGGGGATTAATCTGACTTTGAAGAGCATTCAGCTGTGCCTTCCGCCGTTCCAGCTCAAGTGATTTTTTCTGGATGGCCGTGATATACACATCGTTAATTAATGTCTTAATCTGCATAATCATATTGTTGAATTCGAGCGTCAGCTGACCGATTTCATCACGGGCTTCCCCATACATGATCATCTGGAAGTTTTGTGTTTTGACTTTCTTCATATGCTTCAGGATTTCGATAATCCGTACGTTAATGGACCTTGTAATAAATAAGATAATTACGGTAGGAAAAATCATCATTACGCAACCGGACCAAAGAATGAAATAGCGGGACTTCAGCTCCTCCTTAATAATCTCATGCTCATTGATGGTACCCACGATCTTCCAGCCGCGCAGATAACTGATGCTGCCATATCCCTTTTCAAATTGAATGAGATTATCTGATTTTAAGGAGCTGTACAGATGCTTGGTATTAGCCTGCCAGTCAATTGCCGGGTTGGTTGTATATTCAATCTGGTCTCCTGGACCTAGCAGGTACATATCTCCCTTCACATTCAAATTAGAAAAAATTTCTGTGATATCAATCGTTTTGAAGTCGAGTTTGATCAGCTTTTCCTTGTCCATTCGATCCGCAAAATAATCCATTCTCCGCAGCAGCGAAAAAGATTGAAACTGGCCCTCTGGGTCTTCGATGCGAACAAATACAGGCTGTGGTGACGCATCCTTCAGCCAAAGCTGATACCATGCTTCTTCACGAACCTCGTCGGATAATATGCCGATATTTCCTGAATTCAAAAGCGTGGGATTGTCTACATATATCGTTTTGTTTTGCAGAGAAGAAGAGAACGGGGAGTAATTGTTCAGAATGGATCTTAAATAGAGATCATAGGCTTCTACATAGTCTTCCGTATGCGTGAAATTCATGTTTAACACTTCATTGGTTTTGTAATCCGCATAAAAAAAGGAAGACAACCCTACACCTTGGTCAACCATTAACTGGAATTCATTTTTAATTTGCTCCACGGCACGGTCAATATCATTGATTCTTTGTTCTTTTACATTCTCGGTAATAATATTATAAAAAATCGCATTCGTCAGAATGATAGGAGCAATGACACCAAGAAAATATACCAGAAACATTTTGTTTCGCAGCCGGATATTATTCAGTAGATTCATAGATTCCCCTTCCCCCTCCTCGCTTTAGCGCTTGCCGATCCGATTTCTATATTCCGTAGGGGTCATCTGTCCCAGCTTTTCAAATTGAGTCACGAAATAATCAGCATTTTTAAAGCCCACCTGTTCGGCAATTTCATAAATCCGCAAGTCGGTCTGTCTTAGAAGCTTCTTCGCCTCAGTAATACGCAGCTGGAGCAAGTAGTCGTTGAAATACATACCATAGTTTTTTTTGAATATTTGTCCGAGATAGGCAGAATTCATATAAAATTGATTAGCAATACTCTTCAGATTTAGATTTTCATGAAAGTTTTTATCTACATAACACTTAATTTTATAAATCCCGCCACTTCCATAGCTTTGATAGAGACTCTGAATGAACCCGGCAGCCTCCAGCGCAAAGGTTTCAAATAATGCCCGAAGCTCGCTAAATGTGATGTTATGATCCTGCCAGTTCATGATCGGCACAAGACTTGCCAGCCTCTTTTCATCTCCTTCCATACTTCTGACCGTATTCAGCACACTGTGAACACATTGAATAGTGGCCGCTTTTATAGCTTCCTGTGATACAACCTTCTCTGCAAACTCCGTAAACATTCGGTCGATAACCAAAACAAGCTGATGCTCGTTGTTCTCTTCAATGGCTTCGATGATTGTCCGGTACATCTCGTCCCTGATATGGACATAATTGAGATCCATATCGGCAATGTCCGAATGCAGCAAGATTCGCTGGGTGTGTCTGAAGTATTTATATTGCACGGTCTCCTTGGCACTGACGTAAGAATGCTTCAACAGCATGAAGGAGCTTACCGTTCTGCCCACATAGGCTTGAATGTCTAATGAGAAGCGATTATCGAGCTGGAGCAGACAATCTGCCATGAAGCTCCGGGCATCTCCATTATGTCCGCTTAAATAGAGATCAGGTATAATAAATCCAAATGCGCGGCGATGCTCGTACACAATCGGAGTTTCCGAACAAAGCTGCTGAACCGATTGCTGAATTGCCTTTTTGAGTTCTGCCTTAGGAGGCATGAGCCTGTCTCCCCAAGGAAACACATTATTGATTTCGAGCAGTACGTACATGAATTCCTTCGCTCCCATCCCCGTCCAATGCTTTTCCCAAGCCTCGAGAACATTGTCCTTGGCTTCACCGCGGATGAGCGTCTCAATCAGTTTCTCTCCCTCATGTGTAATAAGTCTCTCTTTTAGCTGTTTCTGTGCAGAAAACTTGTCACGATATTTATGAAGCGCTTTCACAATTTCATTCTCATTAATAGGCTTGAGCACATAATCCAGCACCCCATACCGAACCGCCTGCTGGGCGTACCGGAAGTCGTTATACCCGCTGATAATAATAAATTCGGTTTCAAGCTGCGCCTCTGTTACGGCTTGAATCAGTCCGATTCCGTCTAGGCTTGGCATACGAATATCAGTAATGACAAGATGCGGCTGCAGCTTGCAGATTAGATCCAGAGCGTCTTCTCCGTTGTCTGCCTCACCTATCACCTCAAAACCGCTGCTTTCCCAATCAATCATTTCAATCAATCCCTTGCGGACAAATAATTCATCGTCGACAATAATGATTCCATACATAAGGATCTCACTCCCATACTCAAGTTCATTCATAACACTTTCTGCATTCATAACCATTTTTAATGATCAAAGATCCCGATTCCTGGATAAATCACAAAGCAAGAGATGGGGTTGAATAAATCGGAGCATATATTCATTACTTGAGAAAAGCAAAGGGTTTCCCTATGAATTCCCTTTGCTCCAAAAATTGTAGCTTAGCCAGGCTCTATACAACTGCTCATTTCGTCCTAATTCTGCCTATTATAATGAAAATAATCAAAATCAGCATAACCGCCCGACTGAATGGTCGCATAGTTAAATAGGCCAATCCTGTACCCCATAAAATGATCCAGCGTGTATTTCATTTGCAGCGTCTGGCCGATCAGCTTCCACGCGATCCCATCTTCCGAATAAAAGAACCTTGCCTGGTCGATGCTGTCCTCAAAATTAAAATAAATTTTAAGATAAACCCTTTCACCAGTGAACACAACGCTTTCCACCGTATCCTCGTATCCGTCACCGCCGTTGATACACATATCAATACTGAACTGTCCTTGCTCACCCGCTGCAATCCCAACAGTGCCAAAACCATTCTGCAGCGCCACCATTCCTGCCCGGTCGCCGGGCTGCATTCCAGAGATCTCCAGCGCTGTCTCCACGCTGCAGGCCGGTCCCTCCGTCCGCTGCGTCAGCGTATTTCGAGCCTGCAAAATGCCCTCTGCGATTTGACCGGTTTTGAGCCGCAAATAGCTAGACCGCTCTGTAACAGACCAAAGCCTGTTATCAGGATTATGATTCCACTGCCAGTTCAGAGCAAGCCGGTCAGCAGCATAGTCGAAATCATCACTGATAACAAGCGGCTTCGGTTCAGCAACGGGAAGCTTCGTCATAACTACATTAGGTGCTGTACCGTTATCCCCGATTACAGGCCAATCGTCCTCCCACCTCATGGGAAGCACGCAGGGAACCCGACCAACCGCATCACGATCCTGGAACAGTACTGCATACCATTCGTGATCTGGCGTATCGACAATACCGCCCTGTGCTAAACCGTTATTATAATAGCCCATGTCGTCATCCAGAACTATCTTTCGCTCATAGGGACCCAGAAGCTCACGCGAACGGTAACATATCTGACGTCTGCGCTTATTTCCGGTTCTCGGCCATTCAATAAAGAACAAGTAGTAATAGCCGTTCAGCTTATACGCATGACACCCTTCGATCCGCAGACCTATGTCAGTCCGTTCGCCTTCGAGCAGCAGTTGATCGACTCCACCCGGCTTCATAGCCGTAAGATCTTCCGTAAGCTCTTTAATACGAATATCACCATTGCCGTAGATGATATAATTGCGGCCATCGTCATCCAGCAGAAGACCCGGGTCATGGTAAAGACCTGGTATTTCCGAACGCTCCCACATTCCATGTTCAATATCAGTTGTGCGGTAGATATAAAACCGATTCATGTCATTGGATGAAAAACAAATGTAGAACACCCCATCCTTGTAACGAAGCGATGCCGCCCAAGAGCCTTTGCCATAAATACCTTCTCCGTTCAGCAGCCGATGGGCATCGTTATCCTCAAAGGTATCATATACATAATTTACAATTTCCCAATCTTTCAAGTTAACCGATTTCATAATCGGGCAGCCCGGCATTGAATGCATACTGGTGCTAGTCATATAGAACTCAGACCCCACCCGGATTACGTCAACATCCGGAACATCTGACCACATGATAGGATTAGTTATGATAGCATTCACTTATAATACCTCCTAAGGATAAATTTCTCTACTTGATAAACGGCTACGCTTCAAGCTTGAACAGTCCCGTTTGCGGCGGAACGGGCAATTCGCCAAATGACTCTCTCCTATTCTAAGTTAAACCTCACAAAAAAATAAATAAATAATTGTATAAAACTAACCTGAACGTTCACAATCCTATCCATTTGCAAGCTGTAACATTCCAAAAGTATTCTTCTCCCGAAGCCAGAAAAAAAAGAGAGAAGGAAGCCTCAACAGCTTCCTTCTCTCGCTTCCATTTTACTTTTTCCTATAATTTAGGAAGGATTTTACTTAAAGCTTACTCTCCGTAAATTCTGTAGATGATTACTGCCGCTTCCGCTCGCGTAGCTGTTCCGGTTGGATGAAGGGATTTTCCATCTCCGTGGATAATCCCTTCCTTGACCAGGGCTGCTATACTATCGATGGCGTATTTGGCAACCTTCGTTCCATCTGTATAGCCGCTTAAGTCTTCAGCGCTGCCGCTGGCGGTTAACCTATTCACCGCCTTCAACGCTCTGGCTGCCATAACCATCATATCCTGCCTTGAGATTTCCCCCTTCGGATTGAAGTTGTTGCCGTCCATTCCTTGAATAATCTCCAGTTTCTTAGCAATACTGAGGGCTTCATAGTAGTATGCTCCTTGACTTACATCTGCGAAATGGGTATCGGCTTCTGCGTCGAGGCCCAGAGCCCGCACCAGCAGCAGCACAAAGTCGGCTCTCGTAATGTTTTTCTCCGGACTAAAGGTTGTTTCGGAGGTTCCTTTAATAATCCCCTTTGCATACAGCGCATCAATCGCTTCAGAAGCCCAGCTGTATTTGCTGTCCAGATCTTTAAAATTACTTGCGGGCACCGGTGTCGGCGTAGGTGTTGCTGTTCCTGTTGGCGTAGGAGTCGGAGTTGCTGCTGGTGTCGGCACCGCTGAACCCCCGCTGTTGCTAAGCGTGGTTACACGGGTGTTTGGACCGTCCATACTCCAGTTTCCTGCCGCATCACCTGCCTGCACCGAGAACGCATACCCTGTGCCCGCAGCAAGTCCGGACACCTCGTACCTATGCACCGTTCCAGGCAGCGTCGCGATCTCCTCCTGTCCGCTGTAAATCTTGTAAGCCGTGACTGCTGTATTATCTGCAGACCCCGTCCATGTCAAGGCGAGTCCGGAAGCCGTTATTTGAGAGGCTTCGAGCTTGCTTCCCTCCGACCATGACGGAGGGGTAGTGTCTGAAGCCGGCAGTGTGGTTGCTGAAACAGATGGTCCACCAGTACTCCAATTCCCGCCTGTATCCCCGGCCTCTACCTTAAACGTATATTGCGTATCCGGTTTTAATCCCGTTACTTGATGACTGTATACAGACCCGGTTACAGTCTCCGTATACACGGCATCCGTAACCGTAACAGACTTGTTATCAACTCCATTTGTGATCCGGTAACCGGCAATGCCGCTGTCATCCGCTGCCGTCGCCGACCACGTCAAGGTCAACCCCTTACTCGTGACATTGGAGGCTTCGAGCATACTTCCTTCTGCCCAAACCGGTGGCGTGGTGTCGGACGTCGGCAGTGTAGTTACCAAAACGGAAGGTCCGTCTGTGCTCCAGTTGCCGGCAGCATCTCCTGCTTCCACCTTGAAGGTATACTGTGTATTTGGCATTAATCCGGACAACAGCTGATGATATACATCTACCGTTACGGTTTCAATGGATTTACCACCAGTTACGGTAACTGGTACTTCATCGACGCCGTTGTAGATCCGGTAACCGATGACTCCTAGGTTATCCGCAGCCGCCGGCCATGACAAGGTGACTCCGGTGCTGGTTACATCATTAGCTTCCAGCTTGCTGCCCCCTGCCCAAGTCGGTGGAGCCTGGTCTCCTTTGCCGATGAGGGTGAGGCTTCCGAACACCTCTGTCGACTTTGTGGCTCTGCCAAGCAGATCATTCCAGGTTGCCACGCCGACCAGATTGGCTCCCGTTGCATTGTTTACTTGTGCATCAAACCGGATTTGTGTCCCGTTTACCGGGGTAATGGTTTTGAACGGAATCTTCATTTCCACCGTATATTCCGTTCCGGCTGTTAATGCCGCCGATTCAAATCCGGGAGAAACCGCCGGTGTCGAATTACTAAGGAACTTGAAGGACTGCTCGCCGGCAAAGTTGACCCGGTATTGTCCATCATCTTCGCGGTACGGCCAGGCATTGATGCGATCCTCGTCCACATAGGCTTCAACCGAATCCTGCTTTGTCTTATCCGCGTTGTCTTTGCTCAGCTGCGTATCCTTCACCTGGAACAGCACATACAGATGTTCCTCGTCCCACAGCGTTTTGGCTGTTCCGGATGCTGTGGACGATATCATCAGGTGGTTGTCGATTTGGATCTCAGGCGCGTCCCTCCAGATGTCATCAATGGTTCCATCGATGTCCGGCGTACCATACAGCGCAGTAGAGCTCTTGGTTTCAGGTGTAATATAAAGCGGATGCTCGGCCAGATATTTCTCCGGATTGATAATGGCATAATAGGCCGGCTTCGGTGCCAGAGAACTGACGAAAGGCAAAGGATTCTGGCTGGCTCTCCAACTGGTGCTGTCTGTATATCCCCAAATGGTGACACGCGCAATCTTATCGGCATGCTTCTTATAGATCTGGAACAATTGGGCATACAAACTAGCCTGCTTCTCCGCCCACTCTGGAGAAAGGGAGGAATTCATTCCAGCGAGAACATCAAGTTCGCTTATGGAGATTTCAACACCCAGGGAAGCGTATTTGACAATTGCTGCTTCCACATTGGCAGGCTTCGTTCTCATATCGTAATGCGACTGCAGTCCGATTCCGTCAACCAGAAGTTCACCGGGATGAGTCAGCGCATAACGGTCATTGATTTCCTTAACCATGTCGTAGATGGCGTCCCGCTTCTCTGGAAACTCGTCATTGAAATCATTGTAATACAGCTTGATATCGTTCCATTCTGGGTGTTTAACCAGCACTTCCCTTGCCGCAATAAATGCTTGCTCCACAAAGTCAGGACCTACGGAGTAGTACCAGGGGGACTGCCGGAGCGCATCCTTCCAGTCAGCAACAGCTGGTGGCCCATCCTGCATGGCTTCATTGACGACATCCCACGAGATTACCTTATCCCCAAAGTGTTCCATTACCGTTTGGATGTGGGTTCTCATATTCGCGAGCGCCTCATCGCGGCTGAGATAGATTGGGTTGCCTGCCTGATCCTTCAATGCATTGCCCGCTGCGTCTACTTGCTGTGTAAACCACGCTGGGCTCTGACTGTGCCATACCAGTACATGTCCGTGTACTTTCATTCCCATAGCCTGAGACTTTGCTGTCATTTCATCAGACCTCGTAAATGTAAAGGTACCCTTGTTCTTCTGCAGCGCATCCGGCTTCATCTCATTGCCAAAGGTTACACTATTAAAATGATAGTTAAAGAAGGCATTCTGTCCGTTGCCCGGGGTAATTTCATTATTGCCCGGTACATTTCCAAGCAGGAAATCACTCTTATAGACATCTTTAAGAGCTACAATATTCTGCAGCGCTGTATCTTCGAAGCTGAAGTCATCAATATAATACGATGCTGCAGCACTGTTAGGGCTTTCTACATATAGTGTGACATCATTGTGCAGATAACGGTAGGTGCCTTCCAGCTTGACCCATTCTCCGTTTTTACTGACGTTCTGGGTTGAAAGACTAATGTAATAAGGCGTTGGGGCATTGACCAGTGCTGTCAGCTTCAGCTGAGCGCTTGCCGGGTCAATCAGCTTAACCCATACAGTAGCTTTGTACTCATTGCCGATCTTGACAGCGTCCTTCAAATTAACGGACGGGCCGTCCGAATTGGCGGTTCTGCCGGTTACTTTGAGGGAATAAGCTCCTCCCTGAGTATGGTTGGCTTCGTTGGTAGCCGTAAGTGTCACGCCAGCACTGCCCTTTGGCTTGAAGCCTTGTACCGTTTGATCTTCAAAATCCCTTGTGGATTTCATACCGGCCACAATGGTAAGCGAGTTAATCGATACGCTTGCGCTACCTTTCGTTATGATTAGCGTAAAGCCACCATTCTGGTAGGAAAGTGCTGTGGTTACTCCAAGCGCCTTCAGCTCTTCATTGTTATTTAGGTATTCTTGTGCTTTGATCTTCAGCGCAACTGCGTCATCACCAGCTGAATTCGGAACCGTAATCCGGTTGCCTATTAGCGAGGCTGCTTCTTCTACAGCGAGTTGATCCTCACTCCGTTCGCCGGATTCCCCTAATGTCTTAATCAGTGTCACGCTCGAGAAGGTCACCTTGAAATCGGTCGAGGCACTGACATTGGTTCCATACAATTGAACTTTTGCATCCTTAAAGAATTCCGGGGTATAAGTTGACGAACTGCCCATAGTCGTCCAGGTTGTGCCGCTATTCGTCGAAAAATACCCTTGAACTATATTTCCTTCCTTTACAATCCGGAGAAAATAGTTTGTACCGCTTAAATTGGTCTGATTGGTATTGTTGGTAAATGCGGTACTGCCTGTTTTGCCTGAATTATTCACTTTGATATTGGTGCTTACTTTACGCGCATTTATTCTGTAAAACTCGCCGCTAGATGTTCGGCTGATGCCAAGCCCCACTTGGGAATTTTCACCCATTGAAGAATCATTAAGCGGCTTATCTACGGTAAGCTTCGCCGTCAGCGTCCAGCTGCCTTCAGCTGAACCCGGAAACTGCAGCATATTATGGCTGTTGGGATAATCCGTATCGCCTTTCAACGTCTTGATCGTCGCTCCCTCAGCGCTATAGCTTAATGCGTTTTGCGGCTCCGCCGGATTCATGACCTCCCAACCTGCCGGAAGCCCATTGGCAAAATCAATGATTTCGTTCGTACTGAAGGAGATTTTATACGACTTAACGTTTTCTCCTTTTATAAACCGGACAACTGCGGTACCTTGTGTGCTGTCCGCCTGCGAAATGCTAATGAGTTCAGCAGGATCGTTAGAAACTGCCGTTACTTTCGGTATGGCGCTGCCGGATACCGTATAGGCGTAATCATGTCTGGTAGCATCAAAATTAGCTGGCTGAACGCCGTCAATAAAAATACTGTATGAAGCTACAAGCTCAGGAGTCAGCGACAGCTGATCCGCATACAGGATGTTGGCATCCTTTGCATACACCGCTATTATCACCTTCGCAGTACCTGCCGGTTCATCATAAGTAAACGGCTGGTTAGGCGTCTCATGCCAGTCTGCAACCTTCACGTCAACGGGCTGGAAGGAGCTTAGGGTGAGCGGCCCGCCTTCAAGTATGCGCCCGATAAACTTGCCGTTGCTCCAATAAGCAGGATCACCAGCCTCACGGGCTGCGTAAGGCTCAGGCATATCGCGCCCATTAATCCCGTTCATGCCCAGCTGATTACCGTTCTTGTCGTAATACACAAGTGCAACTTCCACGTCACCCGGATTTTCCGCTGCGACATCATAGCTCTCAGACCGACTCATCATAGAGAGGAAATAGCCCTTAAAGTTATAGCTCTCTCCCTTGTTCAGCTTTCCAGTAACATCCTGCCACATCCCGTCATACTGCTGCGCGGCAGCAATGCGGCCCGAAATTTTCCCGGATCCAGCAACCTTCGAGGTAGCGTTGTTTTTCAGATAACGGGAAAGACCGGAGTAGCTCTGAATGGTATCCGCCGTTAACGCAGGTCCATTGATAGCCGATTCAAAGGTTCCATTGTTGTAGCGTCCTGTGAACCAATGATCTGTATTGGAGGACGTTGCTGTATCAAAATCTCCATTTTGCAGTATGTTCCCTGGTATGGATGCTGTCGAGTTATTAGCGGCAAGACTCCAGTCGGAATCGTTGGCTCCGAACAGAAAGCGGTCAACGGTGATCGCACCATTAGATCCGTTCGATTCGGCAGCAATATACAGATCCTTATGGCCATAGGCGCTAAGATCACCCGTATCGACCATAGACTGGAATTTACTGTATGCGTCATTGGCTGGTACCGAAATTTCCGCTACACGCGTACCTTTGGACAGGACATCCGCACTGCTGCTAACAGCGGTTCCTACCGGAAGTACATAAGCGGTAAGCTTTCCTCCTTGAGCCGACTTCGTCTGGGCGGTCAAATATAACAAGTGTCTGCGGACAACACCGCCGTTGGCGGAGCCATCTGCAAAGTTCAGGTTTTTATAGGCCAGATACTCACCGTCCCCGAGCGATACTGCCTCGCCTGCGCGGCCGGCATTTCCTGTACTGTCGCCAGATACGCCGTTATCATTTCCCTCCGCCTCAAGAGTGGAGAAAATATCGCGTTCGCCTTCAAGGCCCTTATAGGTGGCAAAAGTGCCCTGAGACGGAACGATAGTAACAATGCTGGCGGACGGGATGTCGATTACGAACTTGCCGTTCGTTACCGGAATCGTTCCCAGCTTCTTCTGATTTTCGCTTCCTGAAGTACGGAACACGGTTACACTTGTAGTGCCTGTCGGGAAATCCTTCAGGCTGAATTCAAGCGGCTGAAGGCTGTCATCATTTTTAGCATTGGAAACGGTGATCGAGTAATCATTGGTATTTTGGTTCTTGAACCCAATAACATTAATATCGGCTGCGGGAACACGTGTAACATCAAAACGAACATCGCCGGGATTCATAAACCGGGAGAAATGCCCGTAGCCGTAGAAGCGCTTGAATATACGATATTCACCAGTTAACGTACTGATACGTCCCGGCTCCTGTTGAGAGTTGGTAGTGACGAAGCGAATCAGGTCAGAGCCGTCCGCTCCGTTACTATCCCACATGCTCCACCAGACGAAGCCGTTAAAGCCGGGGTTGCTGCTGAACATATTGGTCAGTAGATTAGACCAGCGCACAGCGTCATTGATATTCTGATTACCGTACCGCTGCGTATATGCACCGGCTGATCCGTCAGCGGTATCCTGATTCATAAACTCTGCCTGCCACAGTTTATACTTGGTCAGGTATTCGGGATACTTGCTTCCATCCTTTGAATAATCCAGAGGACTTTGGGAGAAGTCACCTGTATGGTATAGCTTGTTCTCATCCGTCCCTATGCCGACCGTACCATACAAATGGGTAGTAAATAAGTCGAGATACGGGTTTTTGTCCAATGCATTATCAGGGTCGGTTTGAGAGAACACTTCGCCGCCTCTGCTTAGTGAGGCGCTGAGATTGGTTCCATCCACGGCGGCAAGCTGAGGAATAAAGTCAATGAGCTTTCCGTCTGGGTTTTGGATATCATAAAGGGCCCCGCCTGGCTGCATCGATTTTTTCAAGGTAGGACCGATATAACCATTAATTAGCTCTGTTACATATGAAGCTGTTCCACCTGCAAGATCAACCTCGTTAAAGGGGTTAATGTGAGTGATCGGAATTCCCCATTGCTCCCACATTCCCCGAATATAATTGACGAGGTAGTCCGCGTAGGCCTGATAGTAAATTTTCACCACTTTACCATCAATAGTAGCTGTATCGCCACGAACAATTTTGCTTGGAGAATTGGTCGAAGATTGGCTCATCCAGTAAGGTACGGTCCACGTACAAGCGTAAAATTGCTTAACACCATACTGCAACGCCTGACGCATCGTCCACACCTGATCGAAATCGAACAGCTCTTTGCGGGTACGCGGCGAGCTTTTAATTACAACAGGATTTTCCCCCGGTGCGCTAAGGAGATTGGTTGGTCCTCCATCGTCATTGCCAATTGGCTGATTCCATGACGGATAATCCCAGACGAAATCTTGCACCGGTACCAGCGTGCCTGGAGCGTGTTCAGGTTCAACAGGCCAGATACTGTCGGTATTGCCGTCTGCATAGCGGTTTTCAGCTTCTATTTTATAACCATACTGACCCGCCGATCCCCTCATGGGAATAGCATTTCCTTCAATATCGAAACCTGGGTTGCTGACATCTGCAAGCAAACCTGTTAGAGGATTGAACCCTGGGCTGGCTGCTGTGGCGCCTGTAGTGGCAAGGCCTCCATTATCACCAATGATGACCCGAACAATGTCATGGCCCGTGCCTTCTTGTTCACTGAAGGTCAGATCCAGCAGATGCCTGACGGTGTCTTGATGACCAGCCGTAGCCAACTGCATCATATGAATGGAATCCGTGTACGCATAAGCGGCACCTACCCCATCCATTGTCTGGTAGGTCTTGTACCAATCGGCGGTTACCTGTGCCGGAGCTGCAACTGCCGGTGCTGCCTGAATTGGGGTGGAAAATGGCACTGGAGTCATAACAGACAGCAGAAGCGCGCCAGCTATTGAAACCGCAAGTGTCTTTCTCCGGATTTTTTTAATCATTATACGTGTTCCTCCTTTTATCATTTAACTCGTTGTAAAATAATCGTGCGCATTTGATCTACAGAGCACTCATTCTCAATCAGCACGTTCGGTAGTGAAGTGTGAATTTCCCCCTTCCTAAATTCAATACTGTATACGCTTACATTTTTTTGCTTGGTTATAGCTTACCAATTCAAAATTGAAATTTGTATGAGAGCGATGCACGAATCATTTTAAAATAACACTATAATGATTTGTTTTTTTACGAAAAGAAAACTTCTGATTAATGCCGAATTTACTCTCGCAAACAGCAAAAAGCCCTTTTATAGAGAGAGTGGTCTGTTCACTCCAATCTCTCCACAAAAGAGCTTAGCTTTGGGAAGTTCAATCCTTAGTTTTTTATAAGTTCTGTAGGATTCATACCGGTTATTTTTTTGAACAGTGTGCTGAAGTAGGGAATGTTCTTATAACCGACCCGCTCCGCCACTTCATACACCAGCATATTCCGCTCCATAAGAAGCTCGCGCGCCTTCTCGATCCGAACTCGGGTCAGGTAATTGTTAAAGGTTTCTCCGGTCATATTTTTAAAAATAATAGACAAGTGGTTCCGTGAAATGTATACCTTATCCGACAGCTCGGCGAGTGTCAGCTCTTCCGCATAGTGCTCATGAATGTAACTGGTCATGAATTCGACAACCTGCCGGTGCTTGCTGCTTCCTTTCCATTGTCTGCTGCTGCAGATCTTGGTGATTTTGTCCATCAGCCAGCTTGCCAGCTGGTCCGGTACGATCAGGCTATTGATTTCCTTGGCAATCTGGTCATTGGTGAACAGGTCATCCAGTACCAAGCCGGATTCATACAGCGAGTAGGTTATAATTCCCCACAGCTCGCTCCCAAGCATTTGTACGTATCCCTGTGTTATCCCCTCTTGATTTTTCATTTCCATTATATATTCCAGCACAAGCTGATGGGCTTCCACTTCCTGCGATGCCTTCATTGCTGTTGCCAGCTTATACGAGAATTTGACTGGAAAGAGGGCGACATTTCCCGGTTCGCTGCTGCTGTTCTCCTGGTATCTATACACTTCATGTGAGGAGGCGGCACGCAATGCCCTTTGATCCATCGCGCGGAAAGCTTCCTCTGTTGAGTCTGAGAGGGAGGTCCATGAATCCTTCACTCCCCCGATTCCTATACGTGTAAACAGCTTTAGATAACTGCCAATACTGTCAATCAGCCTGATCCCCAGCTCTTTCAGCTTGTTCTCTAACTGTTCGAGATTTCCTGCATCCGGGTGAATAATCAGTAATGCTCGAGTACTGTGCAGCTCTGCATATTCCAGATCAGGGAACAGCTTACGGGCTACTTCACAAGCAATATTGCTGACTGCAAACCGGAACAGGTTCCAATCGGAGACCGATAGACATCCGGCTCGTTCATCCCGAATCAGCTCGATGCCAACTGTGACATGCTTGCAATCCTGCCAAAAAAGATAAGACGGCGGAAGACGCGTGCTGTCTCTATAGGCATGGTCAAGGGTGCCTACAGCTGCGGAGCGGACCCACTCCTTTTCAACAAAAGGCTCATACAGCGTCATTTTAAACTCAAGCTCCCATTGCCTATTTCGCCTCTCCTCCTCTTCCTCAAGTTCCTGTAAGACATTGCTCAAAATGGATTTTAACGTTGGCAGACTGATTGGCTTGGATACATATTCGGTCACTTGAAACCTTAAAGCTTGTCTCGCATGCTCAAAATCCGAATAACCGCTGAGAATAATGATTTTGCCTTTAAATCCTTCCTTCCTCAGCTGCTCCATCATATCCAGCCCACTCATCACGGGCATATAAAGATCAGTGATTACAATGTCC
This sequence comes from Paenibacillus sp. R-74696, assembly GCF_055814915.1. Classification (NCBI taxonomy): domain Bacteria; kingdom Bacillati; phylum Bacillota; class Bacilli; order Caryophanales; family Paenibacillaceae; genus Paenibacillus; species Paenibacillus sp. R-74696. The sequence goes on along the minus strand of NZ_JBPULM010000017.1, from coordinate 204,519 downwards.
GGTAGGGTACGGCGAATTACCTCCAGGCCGTCCTCTCCGTTCATAGCCTCTCCAGCCCACTCTGCTCCCAGTTCATCCCAGGGAATCGCCCTTTTCATTCCATTAAGGACTTGCCGCTCATCATCGATGATTGCGATTTTCCACATTACGCTTACCTCCTACACTCCTTAAGTACGAAAGCACGCCCATCGCGCACTTCGCCTAAGGAAGCGCTTACTTTAATCATATCGGGATCAGTCATTTTTGCTTGGAGGCTCTGTCAGCAACGGGAGCGTGATTTCCACTCTTGTTCCGCCTTCTTCACGTTCTCCCAGAACGATTCCATAACTCACACCGAAATATCCGGCAATCCTCTCTCTCACATTGCGTATACCATAGCCTCCTGTATGACGGTTATGCGGCCTGTCTTCAGACTGCTTCAGTCCCGAACCGTTATCATCAATGACAATGTGCAAATTATTACCCATTCTCTCCATTACGATTGACACATAGCCGCTTCTCTGTTTGTTGAAGCCATGAACGATAGAATTCTCCACGAATGGCTGCAGTGTAAGCTTTGGAATATATAATGTCTGAAGCTTGGAGGAAGCCTCAATCCTGTATTCAAGTCCTTCTCCCCAGCGCAGCTGCTGGATTTCCAAATAACAATTTATATGCAGCAGTTCATCAGCTATAGGGATAAAACTGTTCCCGTTGGACAGACCGATCCGAAACATACGACCCATCAGCTCCAAAATACGGCTAAGTTCATTCTGCCTTGCCTCAATCGCCATCCAGTTCAGTTGATCCAGCATATTATAAAGGAAATGGGGATTAATATTGGCCTGAAGTGCCTCAATTTCGGCTTTCCGCTGCTGTTCGTAACGGCGCTCCAGAGAGAGATACAGTTCTTCAATCCTCTCGTTCTGCTTTCGGTAACCAGAGAATAAATAACCGAATTCATTCTCATAATCCATCGGAAGTTCTACATTGTCGCCTCCTACGGAGTACACTCGCATCGCAGTTACAAGCCTTTTGATAGGCTTAGTAAACTGTCTGCTTAAAAAGTGGGTCAGGAGCACGACCAGCAAGACTGCTGCAATACCGATCAAGCCGATCCATTCTGCCAGCTTCAGGCTGCTTGCCGTGATTTGTTTCCAGGATGTAAATTCAATAAGCGTCCAGATGGAATTATCCATTCTGGAGTAGACGAGCAGTGTATCATGCGAGCCATCTTTTGCCGGAATATGGACATAACCGGATTTATTACTTTTCACATCAATCCACCTAGACCAATCGTTCTGGTCCAGCGCATCACCTATTTTCATAATTTGCTGACCTTCGCTATCCACCATGATCCTGTTTGATCCATCTGAATTGCCTGTTAACAGTTTTCGTATTTCGTTGGCTTTGATGTGAACAACTAGAACTCCCAAATAGTCATTCTCAAAGACTATTTTTCTGTAAAAGCTAAGTACAGGAATCTCGCCCTGCGTACTGGGGAACATATACTCTTTGGACCAGCAATAATCGCTCTTCGCCAAACATTCGGCTCTTCCCTTTGTATCCAAATCCATAAAATTTCGGAATTGAATATAGTTTTGCCGTTCACTTAGGATTGGATTATCCATATACAGGTCAATTCCTTGGATTAGAGGAATAGCATAAGTCAAATTTGCAAGAGCGCTTTCCACTTCAGCACGTCTGCGGTATCTCTCAAATTCGTCTTGTCTGTTCAGAAGATAATTGATCAGCTCGCTATCGCGGGAACTGGACAGTGATATCTGTTCGATCATGACCAGCTTGGTGTTAATTTCATTATTCAATTCATCAAGAAGCTGTTGCTGGTAGTGGGAGGTGGTCTGTACGAGCGCCTTGGAAGAATTACTGTAGCTTGTCCATGCGGTAACACCGATTACTGCAATAAGCACAATGGCAAAGCTATGAAAAAACAGACGGTCAATTCTATATTTTTTAAAAGGATTGAACAAATGCTCAACCTCCCTTCAAGTCCGGTTCAGACACAATAAACGGTAAAGCTGCGAAGGGCATTCGACGCTTTACCGTTGATGGAGAGATGTTTTTTACATCTTATCCTTTAATTCCAGTCGTTGCAATCCCTTCCACAAAATACTTCTGGAGAAACATAAAGAGGATGGTTGCCGGAAGAATAGACACTAGTGACATGGCAAGCAGCTGCCCCCACTCCTGAGCAGACTGAGAATCATTGATCATTCGAAGCGCCAGGCCGACCGTATATTTGTCTACTGTGTTGATATACAGGAGATGACCCAGGAAATCGTCCCAATTCCACAGGAAGCAGAAGATGGTCACGGTAACAATTGCCGGAAAAGCAAGAGGCATGACCACTCTCCAGAAGATTCCGAACCAGGAGCACCCGTCAATTTTGGCAGATTCATCTAGTTCTCTGGGAACACCGCGTATAAATTGGATCAGCAGGAAGACGAAGAAGCTGCCGCCTGCCCCTCCAGCCAGCAGATGGGGTATGATGAACGGGAGATACGTATTCACCCAACCCAGCTGATAAAACAGGGTATATTGAGGAATGATCAGCACTTGTCCAGGCATCATTAATGTCAGCATGAGGATGGAGAACCAAAAGTTTTTCAACGGAAAATCCAATCTTGCAAAACCGAAGGCAACCAGTGTACAGGATAACAATGTTGTGACAATTACAGCAAGTTCAAGTCCGAAGGTATTAAGATAGAAATCAGTAAACGTATGTCCAGGAACCGCGTTCCAGCCTTTAGTAAAGTTGCTCCATTGCGCAGCAGCAGGAAAAATGGACGGCGAGGTAAGCTCTGTGCTGTGTTTCAGTGAAGCACCGATCCACCAGATAACCGGATAAACCATAACGAAGCTGAAGAGAATCATGAACAGATGACGAAGCGCCGACTTCCATTTTAGTGTTGTTGTCATTTGCGTTTTCTCCCTCCAGTGTCTGTTTCATAGAATACCCAATACTTCGAGGTGTGGGAAATCAGGACGGTAGCTGCAATAATGGCCAATAGCATTATCCAGGCAAGTGCCGAAGCATATCCCAGCTCGTAACGGCTGAATGCCCTTTCATACAAGTACATCGCATATACATAAGTGGCATTCATCGGCCCGCCGTTCGTGATCACGAATGCGGAGGTGAACATTTGGAAAGCGCCAATGACTGCCATGATTAGGTTGAAATAAATAATCGGTGAAAGCATCGGCAGCGTGATTTTAAAAAATTGGGATACTTTGCTTGCCCCATCTACAGAAGAAGCCTCGTACAGATCATTCGGAATTTGCTTGAGTCCTGCCAGAAAAATAACCATGGTAGATCCGAACTGCCAGACCGTCAGCAGAATCAGCGTGCCAAGCGCCGTATCGGGATTGGTAATCCAGCCCTTTCCTTCAAAGCCAAAGACAGCAATCAGTTTGTTAAAGACCCCGTCTACACCAAAAATATTGCGCCAGAGCAGTGATACCCCGATACTTCCTCCAATGAGTGACGGAAAATAAATCGCTGTGCGGTAGATGCTGATACCTCTTACAGCCTTACTTAGGATCATAGCTACAAAGAGAGCGGCTATTAGCTTCAAAGGCACGGACGCCAGCACATAAGTAAAGGTTACCTTAGCGGATTGAATGAATTTGGGATCTGCTGTAAAGATACGCTCATAATTGCGGGTCCCGATCCACTTCATCGGCTGCATCAACGTGTAATCGGTAAATGAATAGTACAGTGATAAAAATAACGGGTACGCCGTAAGCGCTAGAAACCCGATCAGCCAGGGGGAAATAAACAAATATCCTGCGAGCGGAGCGTTCCATCTGCTTTTGAAGTATGAGCTTTTTTTCGTTTTCGCAGCAGTTTGGGCTATAGTGGCTGTAGAACGGTTCATCTGTGGTCACCTCTTGTGCTTAATTTTTATAGTTTAAGTATATAGGCCGTATATGTCCCGCTAAAGGAGGGGAATGCTCGAATTCTTTCAAAATATAACGATAAAAAAGAAGAGCTACACTTCCCTACCGAAATAAATGCAAGGCCCGAAGCAAGACTGCTCCGGGCCTTCGTTCTTGCATTATTTTTCGTAAGATTGCGCGGCTTCTTTCAGCTGCTCATAGGCTTTCTCAGGCGTAACTTTTTCAAAACTGAGCTGATCCCTGACAAGCACCCAGTCTTTATCGATAAAGTTTGTCCAGCCGCCTGCTCCAGCCGACCAGGTTTGACCATCCGGCTCTGTAGCACGGAGGAGACCTAAACCAATCTTATCCAGATCACTCATGCTTGCTTCTAGGGAGGTCGCTATTTCCTTATTAGCTGGCAGCCCGCGGAATGTCTGCAAAATGTTAGCTGCTTCCTGATCATTCACAAACCAATTAATGAATTTTTTGGCTTCTTCAGCATGCTTGGAGTTTTTGGAGACAGACAGATACATCGATGGCTTCAACCATCCGCCTGCTTCTTCTGCACGCGGCATAGTTACAAGTGCATAAGCCCCTGGTTTAATACTGTCCCAAGTGCCTAAATTATTGGAAAAGCTGTACCGGAACAAAACCTTACCCGCAGCCATCAAGTCCATTTGCGGATCGTTTTCCTTGTCGGATGCATTTACGTCAGCTGGAGGAACCAGTCCCTCCTTGCGCAGCTCTTCAAATTTCTTGGTCCATTCCAAATAGGTTGCTTGATCTGCATTGAAATGCCCATCATTAGTGATAACCTGGCCTTTACCTTTAGCATATTGGTAGGCTGAATACATAAAGTAGTTACCTGCATAGTCCAAGGTGAAATATTGTCCGCTTGGCAGCTTGGACTTGGACTCTTTGGCCAAGGTGAAGAAATCATCCCATGACCAGCCATTGACCGGATTTGCAATACCGAGTTTATCCATAGCAGCTTTGTCATACACCATACCGAATGCAACTGAACCCAATGGAACAGCGTATTGCTTACCGTCAAGTTGACCTCCTGCCAGCAATTTCTCGTCGAATTTGCTTATATCAACCTCAGGAGCCAGCGCAACCAATTGGTTGCGCGACATCCAGTCCGGCATCCAGCCTGGATCAAGCTGAACGACATCCGGTGCGTTATTAGCGGCAGCCTGTGTCGATAATTTATCCAGATACCCATCCATGCCTGAGTATTCCGGCTCAAACGTAACATTAGGATTGTTCTTTGTGTACAATTCCAGCGCAGCCAAGGTCGCCTCATGGCGTGGCTGGGACCCCCACCACATAATACGCAGCTTAACAGGTTCATTGCTAGGTGAAGCCGTTGACGCAGCATTAGTACCAGCAGGTTCTGCAGTGGATTCTGCATTGTTATTCACTCCGCCGCTGCATGCCGCCGCCGTTCCCAGCAAAGCCGCCATCGCTAAGACTGTAAGAGAACGCTTCCATTTCAACATCTTTAACCCTCCTAATTCAATCCGTATTGTCTTTCTACACTGTTATAGTAACAATTATAAATGGAAGTTCATATGAGGGTGATGCACGATTTATTTTAAAATCTCACGGAAATGATAAGGGCATGCTTCCTTTTACTGATGATTTCAAGCAGGAAGTACCGCAATTATTGCTATGTTTTTACGTAAGTTCTCAATAAGTCTGTGAATATTCCCAGTAGTCGCCAGCAAGTCCCTCGATGACCGAACCGCCAGCCCAAGGCATCAGACAGAACCAGGTGCTGGCTGGAGTACCATCTGCGTACTTTTCGGTGACAAGTCCTTCCGAATGGCAGAACCGTTCGGACATCCATCCTTTTTTTCCATAGCCGTATTCCTGATCATAGCGATTGTATGTCTGACAGCCCCAGCCGATTGTGTCCATCATGCGCTGAAGAACATAAGCTTCCTCCCGCTGCTGTACGTAATAAAACAGCTCATCCACTAGATTGCTGGACATAGGGTGAATATGTGGATTGGCTACTGAAGTAACACTCCCCCCAGAACTGGACCACCCCAATGTACTGAGCGGCGGAATCTTGACGGGTGAGTTGTAACAAAACTTGAAGCTGAACTCATAACCGATCGCGTCCCTCATGTGATCAAGGAAAAGATCATCTCCGGTCAGCGCGTGCAAAAACCGAACTGCTTTAATATAAGCCAGAATCCCTTCCGAATCGATCGATTTATCCGCATCCAGCGGTGCACCATAACATTCCATATGTTTGACGTACGTATCGTAATAATGGGCTTCACTCCGTCTAAGCCCATCGATCGAAGATAAATCTTTGGTTAGCCAACTGTAGTATGCCAGAGCAGCGAGACACCAGACGCCACTGAATCCATCATATTCGAGACCTGCTCCTGTCCGCTCTGACAAAATAATCGGATACTCTCCATCCGTATTTTTAGTACGTTCCATGCGATCAAGCACCTGCTTGACATATACAAGCCAATCATTGTGTTGGCAATTCCGAATTCGCAGCTCATAATCGTAGCCCTTCAGGATGTAGAACATGGCTTGAGCGACCAGATACGCAGAATGTCCCGGCGTCCGCATTCCGTCGAACCACCAGCCCTTTATGCTCCATATGCCGTCTTGATAAGCATCATAAGGAAGACCGGATTCAGGATTCATGGAATGTTCAATAATATTCGTAATGCAGGACAACGCCTGCTGCCGCATGGGTTCGTCATTAAGCCGAAGAGCAGCCATCAGCATCGGTGCAGCAACAGTCATGCCATTCGTCCAGCTGATAGAAATAATTTTGTTGTACCTGTAGCCTCCGCTTTCAGCATCCTCATATACAAATGTGGAATAATGACGATCCCCTGGCAGCCATGCGTATTCATAAATCGCTTTGGATAGATCCGATACGGTTGTCTGAATGTCACTTCCTTCTCGCGGCTGCTCATGATACCGATCATAGATTGCTTCAAGCGCTGTATTAATGCCAAGCTCTGATGACGACTCGTAAGCGTACAGAGCAAGAGTCAGCTCAACAGTCTCTCCAACGGCCAGTTCGAAAACATTATCACCCAGGGGAGCCCGCTCGTGAACAAGTCTTGATTTAATGAATAGTAACGGCGCATTCTCATATCCCAATGTATATCCAACCGTACCTTTGTCAATGGAGCAAGTATATCCCCCATATTGTACAAACGTCCCATTCAGCCCTGGCTGCCACTGCTGCTTTCTGCCGCCGCTGCTGATCCAGTACGGGCTTGCACACAGGCCGTATACGTGCCCCTCATCATAGACCAGTGCGGCTGGATGCGACAACCGATCGCTGCGGACCATCCACCAAGGCGACGAAGGGAGAGTCGGATTCCCTTCCCGCAATCTCGGAAACTGATTGGGGACATTTTGCGGTGCCTCTCCTCGGTTGCGTCCATACATAAATGCCGGCAGGAAAAATCGCGGATTTTGCTTGCCAAACGGCAATTCCACATGAATGACTCCGAACCATGCGTTTTCCCCACAGTTGTGAATTTTCACATTAGCCTGCCAAGGGTCTCTTGCACTTCCTGTCCCGCTTGCTAGTTCAACGTCAGCCTTCAGACCATGTCCACTCAATCCCGTATATTCCATATTCTTTTGTAATCGGCTTCGTGCAGTGAAAATCAGTTCCATAATATCCTCCAATCGCGTTATAGATGCTAACTTCGAAAACGCTTGTAAATTTAGATCCAACATGCTAGGATGATTACATTTTATAGGTTCGTGTATGCAATTTCATTGCATAAATTGCTTTATTTATTGCGCGAAACGACAAGGAGGTCATCTGTTTGGTATGAATGAATCTTCGGAATACCTGTTCGACCCTATTCAGACTGAGCTCTTGTATCTTCACCGCGTTACCACGTACAACATGGGCACGTTCTATCATCGGCATAATGCGTATGAGCTGTATTTGTTCCTTCGCGGTAATGTGAATTTTTATATTGAAAACCGTTGTTACCATCTGGAGCCTGGCGATCTGCTCGTTCTCAGCCCAGAGGAAATGCACCGTTCCTTTGCCCTAGACCAAAACGAATATGAGCGAATAACCATTAATCTAAAAAAGTCATATCTGAACCGCTTGTCTACCTCAACCACCAACTTGTCAGCATGCTTCGATTATCGCCCCATGGGCAAGGGCAATATTGTACATCTGGAAGAGGGACAGCTGCAACAGGTGCTGCAATTAACTCGCGAGCTTGAGCAGAGTCTCTCATCGAGTGCTTATGGAGCCGATATTGAAGCTAATGTCCGGATCGCTCAGTTGCTTGTCATTACGAATCTCGCATTTCAAAATACCACCTTTGTTCCAACAGACATTATGCCTGAACTGGTTCGCAGCACAATGAATTATATTGAAGTCAACCTTGCGAGGGAACTGACGCTTGAACATTTGTCAGAGGTATTGTACATGAATAGCACCTATATTAGTCGGCAATTTAAGAAGCACACCGGACTCACCATTCGAGCGTACATTCTCACTCGCCGCGTGGAGCTATCGAAATATTATTTAACTGAGGGTATGAGTATTACGGAGGCCTGTTATCAATCGGGCTTTGGTGACTATGCGAATTTTATTCGCAGCTTTACGAAGGTGAACGGAATTTCTCCTGGAAAATTTATTAAAAATGGCCCCGCAGAATAATCGGATGAACTGCAATCCCATCATCCATTTTGCGAGGCCATTCTTAAACTAAAGCAAGTTTTTGCAGAGCAGGAATTATATGAATTGTGGAGTAAAGGCCGAGAAATGACCCGCTCTCAAGCGCCTGTCCTTCCGATGCGAAGAACTAAGCGCTTTAGTTTTCGATAATATTCGTCTATTTATGAAATTAGCTCTGTAATACTCTGGCTTCGATAATAATAAAATGTGCAGTACGTTCCTTGATGAACCAGGTTTCGTTTTGTCGCACATATCTATCATCATATATAACACTGTAGTCAGTGATTACTTCTTTGCCATTTTCATCCCGCACCATTTTCATTTGAGAGTACGAAATGCCTGCTGCCGTATCCCCATCCACTTTCACATTGTGTTGTCCGTTAATGGAAAAATAACGTTTTACAATCGAAGCGTGGCCAGTGAAATCCTCTTCTAATTGTTTTCTTCCTGTAACATCCGATACTAATTGATCACCCATATAAACCTTATAACGACCATCCGGCGTAAATAACTGTACTTGTTCAGATGTTTTTTTGACATCTCCCAAATTTGAATAAGCGTCGACCACTTCTCTTAAATCTAATTTTGCTTGCAAAATCTCTAACGACATAATAACTTCCTCCTTATTAGTAAATACCAATTTTGAGTGAGTACTCACTCATTAACGAATGAAATAATATTGAGTGAGCGCTCACTCATAGAAATCATCATAAACGACTTTCAACCTTGTGTCAATTCAGAAATGGCAACCTTCGCGCGCCTCAAGGGATTTTTACCATACGCCAACCTCAAAGAACCCTCCACATCAGCGAGGGTTTGTTTAGTCAGTATGATGGTTCGACAGCTCATATCTTATGCCAGCCCTGGAAGTAACGTATCCAAAATACCATTCACAAATTCATTCTGATCTTCTTGAGAATCCTCTTCACCCAAAAAACTCAATTGAAACGTACGTTGAAAACAACCTCCGAGCAATAAATCTGCTACTGCTCTTGGATGCAGGTCATCGCTTATTCTACCCATATTTTTTTCTTTCAATAAATAAGCTTCCACCGCTTCATTTGCTCCATATGGATTTTCATTTTGTTGACTAAAACCTTCTCGATAGCGAAGCAATATTTTTGGCTCGGAGAAAATAGAACAGATAAAGGGCATCGAGCTATAATAATCCTCTAAAGCCGCAAGTGCCACCTGTGTCAAATTTTTTCGCACCGTTTCTTTACCAGCAAGGCTTTGCAGCAATAATAAAGCTTCCATTAGGTTTATCAGTTTCCCCTGTAGAACATGGAGAAATATATCTTCCTTGTTAGTAAAATGATTATATAATGATCCTTCGGAGCAACCGGCTGCTCGAGCAATTTCCTTAGTCGTGGTCTTTGCTAGTCCGTTCGTTAATAATACTTGCTCGGTAGCTTCAATTATTTTGTTTTTTAAATCCAAATTTATCCCCTTCTCTGTTGACATAACGTAGCAGGCCATCTTCGCTTCCATTATGAGTGTGCACTCACCCGAAGTCAAGCCTAGATTTATGGTTTATTTTTGAAAATATTTTATATAATTCTTTCTAATAAATCCCCCACCTTTTCTGCCATTTCCCGTGGAGGGCACGGCATCCCGTTTTTTAACCACCATTCCACTACACCCACATAAGCATTGGCAACAAATTCAACAACCACAACTTCATTTTGACCGAGATTTTTGCCTTTTGTTATGTCCACGTCTTTTTTGAACTCTTCGATATGATGTTGAACAAACCGACTACGAAAATAAGGTGCTCCTCCACTCGCCAGCATCGTCGAAAAGAATAAATAATTTTTTTCAAGATATTCCATGCAGTGTACTGTCGATTCAATCCAGTCCATATTAGCTTCCAACTCACAAAGATTAGCCATGTTCTGAATATGTTGTTCGATGATTTTATCCAACAAATCAAATTTATCCAAGTAATGAAGATAAACAGTTGCACGATTGATATTTGCCTTGTCAGCAATATCCTGGATGGTGATGCTATCGAAATTTTTCTCTGACATCCATTCTAGAAATGCTTTTTTTATGGCTTCTTGCGTTCTAACAATTCTTCGATCCACTTTTGCCATCTGATTAACACCATACCTTCCTTGAAAAAGTCGACAATTTTTATTCGTTTGTTGTTTAAACATCAAAACAGATTAAATCAACGATTTCTATGCCTTGTATTGTTTTTGCTTAGATTATAAATTATAGACAGATGTCGATAAAGCATCAATCGTCTTTCATATTATACACGAAAGGTTGTTAAACATTATGCCTAACTATGTTTTCGAGATAAGTGATAGGGTAACAAGAAGTTCAATTTCATACCATAATCGATTTGGAATCAAAGTGGTGGTTTTGCCATCAGTGCAGCCCAAGTCTCGTGGATACCACCCAAACTCAATCACAGTACTAAGCTTATTAAGCTGAGTAAATTTGAAAAGGATGATATACAAAATGTCTATTGAAAATAAAGTAGTAATTATTACAGGTGCAAGTTCAGGAATCGGGGAAGCTACCGCAAAGTTGTTAGCAGAGAAAGGCGCAAAGGTTGTACTTGGCGCAAGACGTGCAGATCGTTTAGTAAAATTAGTTGAGGAAATTAAATCTAAGGGTGGACATGCAGCTTATCGTGTAACAGATGTGACAAGTCAAGAGGATAATCAATCTCTGGTGGAGCTGGCAAAGTCAGAATTCGGAAAAGTTGATGTGATTTTCTTGAATGCTGGTATTATGCCAAGTTCTCCTATTTCCGCATTGAGAATAGATGACTGGGAGAAAACAGTTGATATTAATTTAAAGGGTGTCTTGTATGGTATAGCTTCCATACTTCCAGAATTTATCAAACAAAAATCGGGTCAAATTATTACAACTTCTAGTGTAGCAGGCATCAAATCTTTTCCCACTGCAGGTGTCTACGGTGCGACGAAATTTGCGGTTCGTAACTTAATGGAAGTAATTCGCATGGAGTCTGCGCAGGAAGGTACAAATATCCGTACAGCAACCTTGTACCCCGCTGCAATTAACACAGAGTTGCTCGGCAGTGTCACAGACCAAGAGGCATTGAAATTCTTAAGTCCCTTGTATGAACAATTCGGTATTACACCCGCTGCTATTGCTCGAGTTGTCGCTTTTGCAATTGACCAGCCCGAGGATGTAAACATTAACGAATTTACCATTTACCCTACGAAACAAGCTTAATGCATCTATTGAGGCTCAGATAGGAGTATTTATGTCTAAAAGAAATCATTTGTTGATTTTCATATTAACCACAGGCGTTTTCGGCATTATAAATACCGAGATGGGGGTTATTGGGTTACTTCCCACCATTGCTGAGCAGTTTAATGTCAGCGTATCCAAAGCGGGTTTACTGGTTAGTCTTTTTGCCCTTACCATTGCTGTATCGGGACCAACGATGCCGTTATTGTTTTCCGGAATTAATCGCAAGAAGGTCATGTTACTTGTACTGCTAGTTTTCATACTAGGTAACCTTGTATCCATATTTACAACTAGCTTTACCACTTTATTAATTGCTCGAATTGTTCCAGCCTTCTTTCACCCCATCTACTGTTCTTTGGCATTTACGGTCGCTGCTTCCTCTGTAAGCAAAGAAGAAGCTCCGAAAGCTATTTCTAAAGTATTTATTGGAGTATCTGCTGGTATGGTGGCCGGCGTACCGATCGTCAGCTTTATTAATAATGTCGTTTCGTACGAAATGGCGATGACTTTCTTTGCTCTTGTCAATATTATTGTTTTCATTGCTACAATGATTTTTGTACCATCCATGCCGGTTAAAGAAAAGCTCTCTTATAGTGAACAACTTGGCATATTGAAAAAACCAATTATATGGATTTCTATCGCAGCTGTCGTTCTATTAAACGCAGCAATATTCGGGGTTTATAGTTACTTTGCCGAATATCTAAAAACAGTAACGAATATATCTGGAAACAGTCTAAGCTTCATGTTATTTATCTTCGGCGGGGCCAATATTATTGGAAACATTGTCGCGGGAAAGTTGCTTACTCATAGCGCCTCAAAAACGATCCTCTCTTTTCCTTTGTTATTAGGTGGCGTTTATAGCCTTTTATTATTCACAGGGCAGTTTACTATACCTACGACGATTGTAACTTTAATTTGGGGAATATTAGCTGGCGGAATCATGGCAAATATTAACCAATATTTGATAGCATCGTCAGCTCCCGAAGCGCCTGATTTCGCCAATGGTTTATTTATATCAGCTTGCAACGTTGGAACAACAATTGGCGCAGCTGTAGGTGGGCTAATTATTTCAGAAATGGGTACACCCTACGTCGTGTTCGTGGGAATTTTATCATTAATACTAAGTTTGGTAACCATTGTGATTAGAAACCATATGTTTGGTTTTCGCTACTCCAAAGATAGATTAACAAGCTAAGAGCGGTATGTTATCGAATAAGTCTCCCCTAACTTAATTTCAACTTCATACTGATCTTTACCAATCAGCTTTACTTCAGCTTCTTCACCTTTCGGAAGCTCGGAGCTGACAAATGCTAGCCTCCGAGCATTTTCAAGGGTCTTTTCCTCACGATCATCTTCACCTCATCTGGGACATGCGTTGCACTTGTTGATCAAGGAATGGAGCTTGGTCGTTCGTTTAACCAACTGTTAGTTTTCTGCTTCTATGGCCATTCGAATTTACATCCCTCTCTTTTTAAGCTCAGTATTGAAAAGCTTGGAGGTATTCCGTATAATCGTCGTCGCTGAAAACATTAAAGATGATTTTCTCAAAATGATGGGTATGCGTATTCAACCACTCACTGACAGTATGAACAGCTATTCTGGACGCTTCCGGCTTAGGAAACCCAAATACCCCCGTCGAAATCGAGCAAAAAGCGATCGTTCGTATTTCATCTATTTCACTGGCCAGCTCCAAACAAGATCGATAACAAGCAGCTAAATCTTCCTTATGCTGTTCTTGCAATTCTATTCCTTTCGCTACAATCGGGCCAACTGTGTGCAAAACAAACCTTGCGGGCAGATTATAACCTCTTGTGATTTTCGCTCCACCTGTAGCTTCTGACTCGCCTTGAATGGACATTATTATTTTGCAATCTTCCCTTAACTGCGGGCCTGCTGCGGTGTGAATGGCATTATCAATACAAGCATGGTAGGGTTGAAAACAGCCTAGCATATATTTATTGGCTGCATTGACGATCGCATCTGCACCTAGGCATGTAATGTCGCCTTTCCATAAGCTGAGCTTATCAGATTGGCTAAAGCTGCACTGGGGAACTAAAGTAGAAACGGAATCTAATTGATCCGCATCAATGGTCCCTTTTTCTTTTAATTCGGTTTGCAAGAGTGCGTCTAGCTTACTTAAAAAGTCCGCTGCTAATGGCGCTGGTTCTCTGACCGATAGAAGTCCCTTTAGTAAATTGCGTTTTCCCATATATTCAGAGGGAATCACCGTTTTCCGTTGCTGCTGTTGTTCCTTCAGCAGCATTTCCAATAAATCGTTTAATAGTTCCTCTTTTCGATTGAAAACATTTTGCGCTGTTATATAATTGTCGTTCAAATGGATGAGAGAAGCATATTCCATAAACGTTAGCTGCATCCTTTTATATCCCTCCTTAACGTGTACTTTATTTCATAACCGTTAATACAATCTCTTGCATATCTTCGGTAAATGAAATCGTTTTATCTTTAATTTCCTCCATGCCCTCAGGATGGTCTTTATTTAGCCGAATTAAAATGGCCTTCTCATTATGATAAGTCATTTTTTCAAATGGATAACGAATGATGCCCGGTGTATTAAACCCGACACCCAATTCCAACAAGACGACCTTCTTTTCTTCAGCATTAAGCAAAAAGTTTTTGTAGGACGTATCCCGATCATGCCACTTTTCATCCTGCACAAAATACCGGTTCATTCTCAAATTAGGATCCATCTTTCCGCCACAGACAGGACATTTAGGTACGAGCTCAGATGGTATTTGACAATCCACTGTCTTCTGAATCATTTCCTTAACTATTTGTTCATTATAGTAGAGTTTGTTATGGCAGCCTTTAGCGCACTGCAGGTAGCTGTAATTGCCTTGAATCTCAAATACGTGATCAGGGGGAAAACCTCCCTTATCAAACTGGCTTTCGACATTGGTTGTGATGACAAAATACGTCTTGTCTTGAACCAATCGAAACAAATCCTTGTAAAGCTGAGTAGCACCCGCTTCATAGCGGCTTAGACTGATGTGCTTGGCCCAATACGCCCATTTCTCCTCCTCTGTTGCAAACGGATAAAAGCTGGACGTGTAAAGATCAGTGAAACCATACTTATCAATAAAAGGACCGAAATGATCGGTAAATGGCTTCCCGCTATATGCAATGCCCGCAGCAGCCGATAAACCTGCCCCTCCGCCCAATAAAATGATATCTGCTTCCTCCAGCGCCGCTTTTGCTTTGTCTATACGTGCCCAGTAACTGTCTATCATTTCGATCTCCCCTTGGTGTTTTCCAGATATAGCTTGCTCTTAAGTCAATCACGGATTAATAATAACAATCTTTCCGCTTGCACGATTACTTTCCATTAAAAGATGCGCCTCATGGATTTGATCCAATGAAAATATTTTGGCAATCGGCGCTTTGATCTTGTGCTTCTCGATATAGTTAAACAGATCTACAAGCAAGTTTTCTTTAATAAGTTCGCTTGTAAAAGCCGTAAAATAAATGCCTGTCGGAATATCAACCAATGGTTCAAAACGCTCCATTTCCCACTCATTTCCTAGTATCCTCGACATGCATAAAACGCCATGCTCTGAAACGAGCGACAGTGAATGTTTCAATGTAGCCGTTCCCACTAGCTCGAAAATTTTATTAACACCCCTTGGCGCAATGGCGAATAGCTTGTCCGTTAAATATTCGTCATCAAGCAGTACATAATCTGCACCAAATTGTTTTACAAAATCGACTTTATTTCTGTCTCTGGTCGTTGATATAACAGTTGCACCCGCGGACTTAGCAAGCTGCAATGCGGCCAGACCTACAGAACTGGTTCCTCCGCGAATCAGCAGTGTTTCACCATCGTTGAGTCTTAGACAATCAAACAGCGAAGCATAAGCTGTATAATACATTTCCGGGATTGCGGCAAGCTGGGTCCAGTCCATCTCATGATGAACAGGGTATACTTGGGCTGAGGGGATAAGTGCATATTCAGCATAGCTGCCATCAAATTCACGTCCCAGTCCTCCCATCAAAGACACAATACGTTGCCCTTTCTGATAATCGCTATCGGAAGGATCTTCTATTTCCCCCGCACATTCGATTCCAATCACTCGTGGCAGCGTAACGGATGGAGAATGGCCTTGCCTTGTATACATTTCCGAACGGTTAATGCCAAAGGCTTTTATTTTGACTCGTACCCAGCCTGGAAGCACATCGGGCTTTGGAATTTCACGTACAACCAGATCCTGAGGTGCGCACGCTTTTTCAAGAACGACTGCTTTCATCATTAAAAGGCTCCTTTCAAAGTCAGTCCTACCTGAATTTATATATTTTCTTCTCCATTTGAATCAATAAAGCATTGGCACCGATCGCCAATCCAGCAGACAACAAGCTGCCCCACAAAATTTTGTTAACATTCATCGTACGAAGTCCATCGAACAAAATGCTGCCTAATCCGCCCGCATTGATGAATGCCGCAATTGTGGCCATGCCGATCGTAGATATGACTGCAAGTCTGATTCCGGTAAATAGTGTTTTTAGGGATAACGGCAGTCTGACCTGAAACAGAACTTGCATATTACTCATTCCGATGCCAGTAGCTGCTTCTACAATTGATGGGTCCATATCATTTAAACCCGCGATAAAATTGCGCAATAATAAATATTGATTGTATATAATTAAAACAATAATAGCTGTCCCTATACCCAATCCAGTTACCGGAATCATAATGGCGAAAAGCGCTAGACTAGGGATGGAATAAATGACTGAGAATACATGAAGCAGTATTTTTGAAATGATTTTTGAAAACATGGCTGTCATCGTTAAGATCGCAGCTAGTAGAACTGAAATGATCATGGTCGCCACTAACATTTCCAAATGTTCCAGCAGTGCCTTAACCCATTTATCAGAATGGCGTATGGCATATTCAATCAATCTAAGCCCTCCCAGAACCGCTCTTGCTCTCTCGAGGAATGAATGAGTGACGATACAAAATCATCGGCAGGTTTTTTTACAATATGGCTTGGTGTATCAAATTGACATATTCGACCTTTGTTCATGATCATAACTCTAGTTCCGAGCTTAAAAGCTTCATTGATATCATGCGTTACCAAGAGAAAGGTTTTCTTTAGTCCGCCATGTATCCTCAAAAGCTCGTCCTGCAAATTCAACCGGTTGATCGCATCGATTGCGCCAAAGGGCTCATCCAACAGCATAATCTTGGGATCTGTCGCCAAAGCCCGAGCCAATCCGATTCTCTGTTGCTGGCCACCTGACAACTCAGACGGATAACGATTTCTAAACTGCTGTGGCTCTAGCCCAACAAGCGATAACAAGTCATCTACTCTTGTATTAATTTGAGATTTATTCCATTTCAAAAGCTTTGGTATTACCGCTATATTCTGAGCTATGGTCATGTGTGGAAATAACCCCACCTGTTGAATGACATAACCAATACGACGTCTAACCATTACAGGATCAACCGTTGCAATGTCTTCGCCAAAGAGCTTTATCGTCCCCTCATTTGGTGCATACAACCGATTTATCATTTTCAATAGGGTTGATTTTCCGGAACCTGAAGAGCCCAAGATCGTGACAAACTCCCCTTCTTGGATGGACAAACTCACATGATCGACCGCATAATCTCCGGCTTGGGAGTATTTTTTACTTACGTTATTGAACTCAATCGCTGTAAGAGACATATTCTCCTCCATGAAACCACTTATTTAATCGAATCGTAAAACACTTTGGCAACGTCTTCGTATTCCTCTTTATCCACATCTACTTGGGCATTGAGCGCTGTAATGGTTTCTGTATCTAGTGCTGCACTTATCTTATTGATGATCTCTGAAAGGTTAGAATTAGCGGTTAATACCGTGTTCCGAATAACGGGAGCTAAATTGTACGGTGGCCACACACGTTTGTCGTCTTCTAGCAAGGTGAATTCATCCTTATTCACTAGTTGGCCTTCCGTTGTATAAGCTGGCGCAACATCCGCTTCATTGTTGCGGAGCACCGTGTATTTCAAGCTATTATCATATACTTTCGATGATTTCCAATTCATTTTTCCATATACTTTCTCCAATGCCGGAATTCCATCCTCTCGTTGGTCAACCTCACCTTGCGAGGCAAATCTAAGCTCGGTTGCATGCTTTTGCAAATCTGAAATGGTTGTAATTCCAAGCTTTTTGGAAACATCCGTGCGAATAACAAGTCCCGCCCCATCGCTTGCTTGGGAATAGTTTAGCCAGGTAATTTGAAATTGTTTGTTGTATTCATCCTTCACCGTCTTATAAACTTCAGCAGGATCGGTGATGAGGTCCATCTTTAATACAGCTAATAAACCCGTGCCCGTATATTCAGGATACATATCGATTTCATTATTCACGAGTGAGGTATGAATAACGGAACCTGCAATATTAGGGACTCTTTCCACTTGAAACCCGGCGTCTTCCAATGCGAGTGCGTACAGTTCTCCAACAATTAAGTTCTCCGTGAAATCCTTTGCTCCAATGCGAATCGTTGTGCTGTTGCCTTGGTTTGCGCTGTTGCCTCCGCATGCTGCTATCAAAAGTGCCAATACTAAAATAGATAGGATAACAGTGAATGGCTTCATTTTCTTTTCCTTTCTCTTTCTCATTTTCATTCCCTACTTTCTAACGATTTTATATTTGAACAAAAACCTGTCCGTCAGATCAAGTGACAATCCAGCTGCAACCGAAAGCATAGCAACCGTAATACCGCCAACCAACAGCAAATCCATTCGATTTAGGCCTAGGCCTGTGAAAATAATCCCCCCAAGTCCGCCCGCACCGATTTTGGCAGCCAATGTTGCACTGGCAATGATTTCGATCGTTGCCGTCTTCATTCCAGCAAGAATGATGGGCGCGGCTAGAGGAAATTTGACTTTCCATAATACTTGCCGATCGGACATGCCTGCTCCATAAGCTGCTTCCAGCAAATACGGAGGAACTTTCTCTAATCCTGCAACAGTGTTCATGAGAATGGGCGGAGTGGCCAATAAAACTAAAGCGACCAATGCTGGCCCAGTCCCTGTCCCCATAACTGGGATTAATAGCAGGAGAATGGCCAAACTCGGAACAATTCGCAAAATTTGAAATAGCGATACAACCCATCTCTCGTATTGCTTATGCTTCACACAAAGGTGTCCACAAGTCATCCCAATAAATGCAGACAACAATAGTGCCATACAACTAATCTCCAAATGCGATTTTACAGAGAACCAATAGTCGTTTGAGTGCTTGGAAAAATAAACCGATATTTGCATCCACAAATTGACGCTCAATGTGATTCCCCCCTCTACTTTCAAAAGATCATCGCATAATATGTGCGACGTTTTACGGGGATGGTAAGCGTTCCTATGAAACACAAAAGTGCTCATAGAAAACTTTATCAGGTTTTTAGTTTTATATAAAACTATATGACTAAAAAAATTAGAACTCGATCTTTCGAAGAAGTTCCATGATTTGTTTTTTTTCCTCAATGGCAAACCTGCTATAAATTTTGTCTATGAGGGATTCTGATATTTCTTCAAAAATTTTTCTAAGATCATATCCTTTCTCTGTAAGTGTAAGCCGATATACACGAGTATCCTTTAGATCCTTCTCTTTTCGGATGTATCCCTTCTTCACCATTTTATCAACCAACACGGTTACCGTTGACTTGTCTCGGTCGATCAGCTTGGATAACTCCTGCATAGTAAGGCTTTCTTGCTGATAAAGTCTAAATAAGATATCGCCATGCGATGGCGCAATATCCTTTATATTTCTTTCTCGCAGCTCACTTTCTATGAACCGATTACCCTGACGATGGATGCGACCAACTAAAGATAAAATGTATGTTTCATTCATGAGCTTTATTTTAGTTTTATATAAAACTTTTGTCAAGTACAGGACTGTTGCTTACATCAGTCAAACGAATTATTCAAAAAAATCGTTACTCAAGAAAAAGACTGCCCGTTCTGCTGGCAGCCTTGGTTGAGCCTATCAAAATTTATTCGAATATGGATTTGATGCCTTACATCAAGTATTTTCCCGTAATCGACTGCTCCGCATGGATAATCTGCCCAGGTGCGCCCTCGAACACTACCTGGCCGCCCTTGCTTCCTCCGTCTGGTCCCATATCGATGATCCAATCCGCTTGGCTGATTACATCGAGGTTGTGTTCAATGACAATCACCGTATTGCCGGCATCCACGAGGCGGTTCATAATTTCCAGAAGATGGCCGATATCTGACATATGTAGGCCTGTTGTCGGCTCGTCCATCACGTAGATACTGCCCTTCTTATGCAGCTCGCTTGCCAGCTTAATCCGCTGGCATTCCCCGCCCGATAGCGTGCTGAGCGGCTGGCCGAGTGTAATATAGTTGAGACCCACATCACTCATCGCTTGGAGCTTGCGTACTACCTCTTTGAGCTGAAAAAATGCCAATGCCTGCTCTACAGTCATCTCCAGTACTTCTGCAATGGACTTGCCATCCAGCTTGTACGCGAGCACCTCTTCTTTGAAGCGTCTACCTCCGCATACTTCACATGGCAGCTTCACGCTATCGAGGAAGGCAAGGTCTGTATACACAACACCTAGCCCTTGGCAGTTCTCGCAAGCCCCCTTGGAGTTGAAGCTGAATAAGCCTTGGCCCACCTTGTTCGCGGAAGCAAACGCCTTGCGCACATCATCCATAATGCCCGTGTAGGTTGCGGGATTCGAGCGTGTTGACACTCCCACCGCCGATTGGTCAATCACGATTGCATCTGGATGCTGGCTGAGGAATACTTCGTTTATTAGTGTGCTCTTACCCGAGCCGGCGACACCCGTAACTACTGTCAGCACTCCGGTTGGAATATCTGTACTCACGCTCCGCAGGTTGTGCAGTGTCGCATCCTTGATGGACAACTTCCCGGATGGTTGCCTGCAATCATGCTTCAGTTGGAGCGGCCGCTTCATATGGGTGCCTGTCAGTGTCCCTGACTCCAGCAGGCCTTGGAAGCTTCCTTCATATACGATGGTTCCGCCGCGGCTGCCGGCGTGAGGCCCAACATCTACGATATGATCCGCCAACTTAATCACATCGGGATCATGCTCCACCACAATCACAGTATTGCCCTTGTCGCGCAGCTTCTGGAGCAATTCATTTAACCGATGCACATCACGGGGGTGCAAGCCAACACTGGGCTCATCGAAAATGTAAGTGACATCCACCAGACTTCCGCTCAGGTGCTTCACCATCTTCACGCGCTGCGACTCGCCGCCGGACAAAGTATCCGTCTCGCGGTTCAGCGTCAAGTAGTCAAGTCCGATATCCACCAAATGCTGCAGCCGCTCCGTCAGCGACTTGGTGACTGGCGCAGCGACAGGATCATCAATCTCGCGAATGACACGAATGAGCTGCCCGACCTCCAAGGAGGACATCTCCGCAATATTGAATCCATTGATCCTGCAGCTGAGCGCAGCCTGACTCAGTCTCGCTCCGTGGCAGCTGGAGCAGGGACCTTCGGAGATAAACGGCGCAACAGCTCGTTGTGTCCGCTCGGACTTCGTCTTCACATCCTGCTTAATGTACTTGTTCATGAACTTCTCAATGATGCCTTCGAGTGTAATGTTCATCGCCTTACCGGCGAACTGCATCTCCACTTTCCCTGCCTTGCTGTACAGGAGCTGCTCCAGTTCCTCAGCCGAATAATCGTTCAGCTTCTTGCCTGGATCGAAGAAGCCCGTCTGCACGATCAGGTTCCAATCCCAAGCGTCCACCGCATAGCCCGGCAGCAGAATTGCCCCTTCATTCAACGACTTTGACATATCCACCGCTTTGCTCATGTCGACGCCCAGCCTGCGACCCATCCCATTGCACTCGGGACACATCCCTTGCGGATCGTTAAACGAGAACATGTTCGCTTGTCCAACATAGGGCTGACCCACTCTGGAGAACAGAAGACGGAGAATGGGAGAGATGTCGGTAATCGTGCCCATTGTAGAATGGGAACCGCCGCCAAGCCGCTTCTGATCCACAATAACAGCCATGCTCAGATTCTCGATCGCGTCCGTATCCGGCTGCGGGACGCGGGGCAGAAAGTTGCGTACGAACATGCTGAAGTTCTCATTCAGCAATCGCGTGGATTCTGCGGCAATCGTATCGAAGACGATCGATGACTTGCCTGATCCGGATACCCCGGTGAAGATCGTGATCTTTCGCTTGGGAATACGCAAGGATACGTTCTTAAGATTGTTTTCCCTCGCACCCGAGATTACGATATAATCCTGTTTAGATTCGCTCATGCTTAACATCCTTCCAATTCGCTATAATAAGGCTTAGACATTTGGGCAATCACAGACTAACTTTAAATATATGCACTTAGTGCGAACTTGACCCGAAACGACAAGAACATCTCAGAAATAGACGTAAAAAGGCTGCAATATACATGCAGCCTATGCAGCCTTTTTATGTGTTTATTCAGTTCAAGCATGGTTCAATGATCGTCCCCACTATTTCAGCATGGGGAATTAAGCTGTTTTAACACCGAATACGGTTATTGCTCCAATACCTGTTCAAACCCGCCGAACCAATTGGTCCAGCCATACCTAGCGCCTTCAAGTCCTTGAGTATTGGAGAATCCGGTTTGCTCAAGATGAAGATTAACCTTTCCTTCCCCTAAATCCTGCAGCGTCCAGGTAACCGTGTGCTGCTCCCCTCCGCTGGCCCAAGTATAGGACAAACGGCTTGGTTCTTCCACGATCAGTACTTCTCCGATAATAATGCCATCCCACCATTCGGACGGCTGCGTGCGGAACTGAAAACGGTGTCCAACGACGGGCTTAAAATCATTTTCCATGATCCATTTGGCAAGCTTGCTTGGATCAGTTAAAGCGGACCAAGCCTTCTCGATTGATGTCGTGTACTGAAAATCCAAAGATAATGTTAAACTCATTCTTCTTCCTCCTCAAATAGTTGGTTCAAGCGCAGCATGTTCGCACTCCAAAATTTGCTGTAGAAGCCTACCCAATCTTGAATTTCTCTGAGTGGAGAGGCGTTTAGCCTAAATCGCGTTTCTCTGCCGACTTTTCGATCAAGCACCAGCCCGGCCTCTTTAAGGATTGTCAAATGCTTGGATACTGCTGTTCGGCCCATTTGAAACTGTGCCGTTAACTCATGCAGCGGTATCTCCTCTGTTTCTGCTAACAGCTGAATCAATCGGCGTCTAGTTGGATCTGCAATCGCGTCAAACACATCCCGCATCGGGTTGTTCTCGCTCACAACACCCTCTCCTAAAAATTATTACCAAGGGACAGCCGATAATTTCACAACCTTCTTAAATTATGCAGCTCTTCGAACGTAGCGCCCACGAGGCGAGAATTTTCAATTCGACACCATTTAGTGTCACTTAAATAATAGGTCACCATTTGGTGTCGTGTCAACAACATTTTTAAACTCCGTATTATTGAATATCAGCATAAGCCATTTCCTCGAATATTCCTAAATAATCAAGGGCAGACTTCGTTTAACTTACTCTGCAAGATCATTAAACGGAGGTCTTCTGCATGCTAATTGGCAGTCATGTATCCATGGGTGGCAAAACAATGCTGCTTAGAGCAAGTGAAGAAGCTGCGTCATATGGTGCTAATACATTTTTGATATATACAGGAGCCCCTCAAAACAGTAAGCGAAAGCCTATAACCGACTATAATATTTCAGCGGGTCACGCACATATGAAGAAGCATGGCATTAGCCATATCGTTGTTCATGCCCCTTTCTTAGTCAATTTGGCCAATACGATTAACAGTAAAGTATTTGAACACAGCCTGTCTTTTATGTGTGATGAGATAGAACGGACAGCAGCTCTAGGCTCGGATCAGATTGTTATGCATCCAGGGAGTCATGTAGGCGTAGGAGTGGATTTGGGGCTCAAAAAAATAATAGAAGGACTGAACGAAGTATTGTCCCCCAAAAAACACGTTCAAATTTCCCTTGAAACAATGGCGGGAAAAGGAACCGAGTGTGGCAAAAGCTTTGAAGAACTGGCTCGGATTATCGATGGAGTTACGCACAATGAACGTTTATCTATATGTCTGGACACTTGCCACGTGCATGATGCCGGTTATGATATCGTCCATGATTTTGATGGTGTGTTAGAGGAATTTGAGCGGATCATCGGTCTAGAACGATTAAAAGTTCTTCATATTAATGATTCCAAAAATGAACGTGGTTCTCGCAAAGATAGACATGAGAACATTGGTCATGGATACATTGGATTATCGGCACTGGACTACATCGTACACCATCCTCAACTGATTGATTTGCCCAAGCTGCTGGAGACTCCCTCCTTAGGCAAGATTAAATATAAGAATCCGCCCTATAAACATGAGATCGCGTTGCTCCGAAGAGAATTAACTGTACCGGTTTTGAAACAGCTCGACCTTGATGCGAATTCAGATATGGATTCGTAATACGATTGCACTTAAAAGTTGGAACTCTTAGATAGACAAATCAAAACAACTAAAATAACGTAAAAAACAAAAGCTGCACAATTTGATTGCAGCTTTTGTTTTATTGACGTAACTCTATTTGTTTATATAACGCATCATGTTGTTTAAACCGCTTGCGATTCCGATAAACGCTGACCTCGTAAGTTCATGACGATCAAGATGGTGGCCAGTATCGTAAGGATGAATCCGAGCATTTGGAAGCCAATAGCACTGAACGCATCTCCCATGACGATTCCAATCAACAATGATGATAAAATAGTGCCCAGATATCTCGAAGTATTAAAAATCCCCGATGCGACACCGATCATTTCTTTTGGCGTGCTCTTGAACAAGGCCGCCTGCATGCCGACACCACTGAGCCCATTGCTTATTCCAAATAAAGCCAAAATCAGGATTACACTAACGACCGGTGAATTTTCATCCAATAGCATGATCCATATAGACCCGAATGTCATGAACCCTGCAGATACGATTAAAGCTGGCCGTGAACCTGATTTGTCAATCCAACGTCCAGCAAAAGGAGCAATAACAAGTGAACACAAGCCAAGGGCTAGCATGAGAATTCCGGTATCAAATTCATTGATATGACGTACCTGCTGCAAATAAGTCGGTATGCCAAAAAACAGGGAGTAAAAAAGAATATTGATGAGCATGAATTGCACATTCACCCAAGTCATTGCCGGATATTTAGCGAAGGCTCGCAAAGGGATAAAAGGTGATGCCGTTTTTAGTTCGTGTCTTATAAATGTCACGAGCGCAATACAACCGATTCCTCCTGCCAGCAGATTCCATGTTGAAAGATGTCCGGATGACTTGAACGAAAGCAGCCCAATCAGCAAACCAACCAAAGCTACCGTAAACAACAAGATACCTGGGGCATCAATCAAACCTAGCCAATTCCG
This sequence comes from Paenibacillus sp. R-74696, assembly GCF_055814915.1. Lineage (NCBI taxonomy): Bacteria > Bacillati > Bacillota > Bacilli > Caryophanales > Paenibacillaceae > Paenibacillus > Paenibacillus sp. R-74696. The sequence continues at coordinate 179,328 of NZ_JBPULM010000017.1, read as the reverse complement.
AACGGACCTTTCGCCAGAAGTAGCTTCGCTTAGCTCGTCCTTAGGGATTGCTCTCCAGGCAAATAAAAAGCTTGCTAATACAAGCGGAATATTAACAAGGAAGATGCTAGGCCAGTTCCACCAATGAATTAATATACCACCAATAAAGGGGCCAATCGCTGCTGCTCCGGACAGAAATATCGCCAGGACGGACAAGGCAGCTGCTTGCTTCTCGGTAACGTAAATTCTTACAATCGCCATTCCGACCGCGACCATCATGCTTGTGCCAATAGATTGAACGATTCGAAATACAATGAGCCACGAAAAGCTCGGCGATAACGGGGCTAACATGGAGGAGACAAAGACAACAACAAGACCGGTAAGGAATATCTTCCTGCGGCCGAACAAATCACTGCACTTGCCCATGACAGGTTGAGCGACGGCACTCGCTATATAGAACGAAAAAATAATCCATGACACGTCTGTAAAATCAAGCAGATACACCTGTTGCAGCCTTGCAATGGCAACAGAAATCATCGAGGAATTTAGTGGGTTCAGCATGATTCCCAATCCCACAGATACCAATAACCATTTATTTCGATCGTTCATTTTAATCACATCTCCTTGTCTTGCTGTCATCTTACATGAAACGCTTCATTCTTTCCAACGCATTTTATGTTATGATTTAATGAACCAGAAGGAATAAGGGGCCATGTGAAATGGAGCTGCTTCAACTACAATATTTTCTGACAGTCGCCCGATGCGAGCATGTTACGGAAGCCGCAGGAAAACTGCATGTTACGCAATCCTCACTCAGCAAAACAATACAACGGCTAGAGGATGATCTAGGGGCTCCTTTATTTGATCGAATGGGGAGAAAGCTGCGACTAAACGAATTCGGAAGAACCTTTCTTCGCCGAACCGAAAAAGCCTTATTTGAATTGGAGCAAGGAAAACGGGAAATCAGTGACCTCGCAAGTCCCGAACAGGGCACTTTGGAACTCGCGGTGACCACGGCAAGCACATTGCCAAGCATCCTGCGGGAATTTCGGAAAAACAAGCCGCACATAAAATTTCATGTACAAATGGCCACCTTACGGGACATGTCCACGCTTCTTCATCGAGGAGAGGTCGATTTTTGTCTGTCCTCCCCTCCGATTGAAGGCGATGATATAGAATGTCAGATCCTGTTTGCTGATCCGATCATTGTAGCCGTTCCAGCTAGTCATCGATTTGCGGAGCGATGCAGCATATCGTTAGCAGAGCTTAAGGATGAATGGTTTGTAGGCGTGCAGAAAGGGTACGGTGTTCGTGATCTGGTGGATTCCAAATGCCAATCCGTCGGTTTTGCACCTAAGTATGTCTACGAAGGAAATGAACCCGCAAGATTAACCGCACTTGTGGAAGCAGAAATCGGCATCGCATTTATACCAAGAACAGCAAGAAACCCACGAGATCACATTAAATATCTCCAAGTAGAAGATCATCATCTGATGAGGGAAATTGCTTTATTGTCGCACAAAAGCAGGTACATTTCGAAAGCAGCTTTAGAGTTTCGTAAAGTTGTTATTGACTATTTCAGTGCAATGTCCCAAGAAATATATTAATTCCCCTCTTCGCTAGCCGAACAACAAGAAAGCCGATCCGGCTTTTAGACCGTTCGGCTCTTTTGCTGTACCTCTACTTCTATCAGTACAAACTACCATGCTTGCAGATCATGCAGTAAGGGAAAATCCGTTCCGCTGCTCGTAGACGCTATCGAAGTTGCTGTCTGCTTTGTTGGCGTCGAACCTGCTGTCTGCTTTGGAGCTTCCGAATTGCCGCCGTTCAAAGGCTTCATGATTCTGGCCAGCATTTTTTGCTTCGGCTTGTTCCATGTTTGCCAATCGTCTAACAGCAATCCGCCGGTATCTCCGCTGTTCGGATTGAGGCTCCAGTAAGTCCAATACAGATCATTCTTCCCGATGTAGTCGACAAGCGCATTTTGCCACTTGCCCTCCTTCGAAGCCGAATCGACGCTGCGGCCGCCGAACTCCCCGAGCAGTATCGGCGCGATTTTCTCCTTGTGGATGTAGCCCCAATTAGCCTCCCATACACTAGGCAGGTTGGCAGGAAATTTCTGATCGGTGAACCACGGCTGCGACGAAACACCCGGGCCGTAATCATGCGGAGAGTAAACGAGCTGGTTGGGCACTTTCAGCCGGACTGGATATTTGCGGACGCCCTTCAAATTGCCGCCCCACCAATAGGAGCCGCTCTGTCCCTTTACATTTGCGTCTACCCCTTCCACCACGATCAGCCAGTCCGGATTGACAGCGAGAATCGCATTGCCCGCCCGTTCCGCAGCCAACCGCCAGTCACTGGCTGAATCGCCGCAGCCCCAGCATACGGAACCGTGCGGCTCATTATGCAAATCGGCTCCAATCACCGTGTCGTTAGCCAGGTAGCGCTTTGCCAGCATCGACCAATCTTTAATCCAGGTCTTTTCCGGCACCGATTGGGTGTACCATCGCTCCGCCTGCCCCGCGGAGGTTGGGCGGTGACGGTCAAGAATGATTTTCATACCGCGCTTTTCCGCCTTCTGAATGAGCTTGTCCAGCAGCTGAAGCGGCGTCAGCCCCTTCAAGTCGGGATTTTTCACATAGTCGATCCCGCTTGGTTTTTTACCGGGAAGCAGCATTTCGTTCGTATACGGAATTCGCAGCAAATTGTACCCTTCTTTTGCAAGCTGGTCCAGCATGCCATCCATTGATCGTGTCCACAAGCCGTGGGGAGAAAAATTTTCCGTCTCAAATCCGAACCAGTTCACCCCGTTGAAATTAGCCGGTTGGCCCTGCTCATCGACGATACGGTTGCCCGACGTGTGGTAATAGCCCAAAGACGAGGTGGGCTTGCCTGCAGCAGTCGCCCCAATGCTCGAGAAGAGCACGGCTACCAGCAACAGGCATGTTCCTATCCATTTCATTTGATCCACCCTTTCTATTATTCAGGATTAACACAGTGCATAGCTTTGCAGTTAAGTCGCGCTAGTAATAGCCTCTCTTTGAATATATCGGATAATCAGCGTTGCTACTGTATATCACTTCATGTAATTGGAACTATATTAAAATTTTGCTATACTAATGTATGCTAGATTCCCAATTAATGAGATGGAGGAAAACATAATATGCTCTGTAAACGAGTTGGTAAAACAGTTGCCGCCACCCTTCTTGCCTTAGCCTTGCTCGGAACCAACCCAAATATCGGTGATGTCTATGCAGCACCCGCTATATCTGTCACGCTGGATCATGTTCTACTGCAATTTGATACAGCCCCGCGGATAGACAAAGGGGTTACCTACGTCCCCTTCCGGACGGTTGGAGAAGCCCTTGGAATCCATATCACATGGAACAGCCGTTCGCAAACGGTTAAAGCGACAGGCAGTGTTAAAGGACAAGTCACGGAGGTCCTTCTTCAAGTGGGCAGCACAACAGCTACTGTAAATGGAAAAAAAGTGAAGCTCGCGGCAGCACCGATCCAGCTTGAAGGGCGTGTGCTCATCCCTCTCAGTTCATTCAGCGGCCAATTCGGTGTCGCTGTAGCCTGGAATCAGACAACACGTACAGTTTCTCTTCTATCCCCACAGCGCGAAATGCATTTGAGAGCCTTCTATGCATTGCAATCCTTTCAGGAGCGGGATTTGGTTTCATCTATGAACTCGGTAGCTTTTGGCTGGAGTCGCATCGATCGCGAAGGTCAGTTTACACTTCAGGGTGACGAGTATCGGCTTCCTGACGCGGCAGGTGACGTTACCCCTCAATCCCTTGTAGCGGATGCAGCGAATCAGAGCATTAAACCGTACCTTATGGTATATGCATTAGACGGAAATGGTGAACTAACGAAGGTTTTGAGTGATAGCAGCATGCGCGAGAAGTCCATTCAGGGCATAACGGCTTCCGTTGCAGAGAACGGATTCGGAGGAATTGTTCTTGATTTTGAAGGATTGGGTTATAAATTGGATGCTGTGCAACAGCAGAAGCTGCTGAACGATTACGTTAAACAGTTGAAGGCTTCCCTGCCAAGTGACATCGCTCTATCGTTAGCAGTCCCACCCTTAAATAGTGCCTATAAAGGCTACGATTACAAGACTCTGGCTTCCCTCGCAGATGATCTCATCATAATGGCTTATCAGTATAATCCTGTCGGCACCAAGTCACAGGTACCCGAACCCAATAGTCTAGTAGATCAGGCGATTCAGCTTGCGCTCGATGCTGGTGTTCCTAAGCAAAAGCTCCTACTCGGCATAAGCCTAAGCAGTGAAACGCCCTCTTCCATCAACGACAAGCTGGGTCTTGCCAAGCGTTATGATTTGAAAGGTGCCGCTTTCTGGCGCCTAGGATTATTTCGTGCCTATAATGATCAGATGGAAAGCGCTGTGAATGCCTCAGTTGTAAAAGAGTAGGAAAACACAAATTCGTACATTTAGATTTGGTTATTTGCCAATCATTGAACCGAATCTCCTGATTCAGCGAATTTTATCATTCCATTTATATAGGAGATTTCGGTTCAATTACTTTAGGCGGAAAGGTACGATCATCCTGCCGAGCTGGCTGCGCTTCACGCTTCAAAATAGCTTGGCCGGATGCAAGGCTATTTGAGATCAAGCCTGCTTGAGCACCAAATCTTTTTGAAACGCTAGTACCTCATCCCACTCCCCGTGAAAAACCGGTATTCGATAGTACCCTACTCTTTCATAAAGCGCTGCCGCTTCCGGCTGCTTGGGACCTGTTTGCAGTTTTAGATTGCTGTAGGAAAATTCGCGGGCAAGACGCTCCGCTTCGGCGAGTATCGCCTGAGCAACACCCTTGCGGCGGAAATCTGAGCGTGTGTACATGCGCTTGACCTCAACCGATGTTTCATCAAGGAGCCTGATTGCCCCACAGCCTACAGGGTAACCGTCCAGACGGGCAACAATAAAGGCTGATCTTGGTGCCTCCACGTCGGATGGCTTGAATCCTGCCGTCCCATCACCGCCATACAACAAACCCAGTTCTTCGCTAAGCTCCCTAATTAATTGCTCGGAATCCTTGCTTCGTACATCTTCAGCAGCAGCAAGCACGATAGAAGACATTTACAAAAACCCCTTTATCTCATTGGAATTATTGGTTTAAGTGATTTATATAAATTATCATGAACGATCCCGAGCGTCAATTGCTCCATCGATTGAATTTTTCGATAAGCAAATAGATTGTAATGCTATTTTTAAACGTGAAGGGCTGGAAAATTTGATTATATTTCGAATTCATTTTTTCTCCTCTTTTCATTTGTTTTATTGATGGCCGCCCTGCCCTGCCTTGCCTTGCCTTGCCTTTCTTTGTTTTACCAAATCACATACACTTATTTCGAAATAAGTGGCTCCTTATTAAGAGGGTGCCGTTGATTGTTTTTCAACAATCGTTTCACAAAAAATGTGAAAAGCAATAAGGAAAATACTACTGACACGGCGCTGACCGTGAACAATGCCTGGTAGCTCATATACTGGGAAACCCAGCCTAGCATGATCGCGCCTAGTCCAATGCCAAGATCATTAGCCGTCGATATGGAGGCATTGGCAACTCCTATACGGTCCGGATGAGCGAGACGTATGGTTGCCGCTTGAAGAGCTGGCTGCGCAGAACCGAAGCCGATTCCATATAGAACCGCTGATAAAAGCACACCGATCAAGCCGGTCGAGAGACTCAAGACAAGCACGGCAGCGATAGTAATTACAAGGGCTGGTACAATGACCGATATCTCGCCGTATCGATCCGAAAGTTTTCCCGAAATGGGACGACTGAGTGCCAGTGATGCGGCAAAGGCCAGAAAGAACGCGCCGGAATTGACCTGGATTGACTTAGCAAACAGTGGAACAAAGGTCGTAATGCCCCCATAAGCGATGAACAGAAAAAAAACCGATGCCGCAATCGGCAAAACCGATTTTTCGAATAACTCGATTTTTCGCACGCCCGGTTGCGGCCGAAATGGCATTTTTGCACCTAGCATCAGGAGCAGCGCTGCCGCAGAGAGGATGACCGCGATTAAAAACAAAGCGCTGTACGATTGGTTCTCTGTCACCCAGATGCCGAACATCGGCCCGATGGCCATAGCCAAGGTCATGGACGTACTAAACCATCCCATTCCCTCTCCGCGGCGGGCCGGCGGGATCATATCCGTAATCGCAGTCATTGTAGCGGTGGTGGAAACGGCCCAGCTCATCCCATGCAAAATTCGGAGTCCCATCAGAACGATGATTCCCCCGACCCAGTTATACATGTACATTGCCACGATGAACAGAATCAGCCCCCAGATGAGAAACGGGCGCCTGCCGAAACGGTCTAACAGCCCGCCAACGAGCGGCCGAAAAAAAACGGCGGACAGCATAAATGCTCCCATCGCCAGCCCGACCTGCGATTCATTGCCGCCCATCTGTGTAATGAATAACGGCATCGTCGGATAAAGCATATAAAAGGCGTTAAATAAGAATAGGTTGCCTATAGTCATGAGCGTAAACGATTTCGTCCATAGCCGTTCCACTGTTCTTTCCTCCTCTAGAGCAAACTACTTTTATGCAAGCGTTCACTCGTCTGTTTTATATAGTCCGTTCTCTTTTTTCGGATCATATAAAGCAGTGTATCGTCTGGAGTGGACTCCAAGTCAATAATGATTTTTCAAACATCAATATAGAGCATCTTGATCCATTAATGAACAACCGCTATATCATTGTCTATTATTAGTGAAAGATTGGTGACCCTAGTCGGCTAAAGTGGATTGAAGAATACTCAAAACACAGGAAGCCTTAAAAAAAGCCGTAATTGATCTGCTGGACAAACTCATTGAAGGACACATAACCGTTTTAAGCGAAATGTGCAAAACAGCATCCGATTTGGAGTTTACCGAATCCACGCTAATGTGGACCGAATACTTTGAACTTCATTATTCATTCTTTTCCATGATGCTCGCGAGTAAAGGTGCCCCTATTTTCGCGGTCGGTTTCTTGACTTGCTTATTGAAGAATTAACGAATATTGAAGAATTAACGAATGAGGTCGAGGTAAGCATGGGCAAGAATGAGCTGTATGTAAAAATGCAGCCCGCAACTGCGCTAGCTCAAGAACCTTAATGGTCTTGAGCTTATTTTCGATTTTCGGGGCAAAATAATGTCGATTTTATTGTTCTGCAAATGGAAGTTTTGCCGGATTATATAGGTAGATTCTCAGTAAAATAGATACCAAACTCAATACTAAGAATAATACGCCTGCTAAAACGATGTACGCTGTACCCATGCCTGAAATGAACAATCCACCGACTGCTGTACCTATCGTTATTCCTAAATTACCACACGAAAGAAACAATCCATTCGAGAAATCAGGAGCTTCTGGAGCCGAAGAGACAATCCAATATTGACTGATCAAATTGCCTATTGCAAAAAATAAGCCCCAAAATAAAATGGTTATGATCATAGGTCCAGTTGACGTACCCGTTACAAATGATAATAGATAAAAGCAGCCTAATATAATTGGAAAAAATACGACTGTTTTCATTGCATTTTTAGAGAGCAGCCTTCCTCCCGCAACGTTTCCAATCAAGCTGGCCAAGCCATATAAAAATAACACCAAGCTTAACGTTTTCCCTGAAATATGCGTAATGGATTCAAGATATTCTGCAATGTAACTATTCACACTAGCCCCTGCTGAGCCTATAAATACAACAGCAGCAATAGCTAACCAAGTAATCGGTTTTTTTAATACGCTTAATTGAGCTCCATATGAAAGCTTCACCGTAACGGGCATAGATGGTACAAATATCCAGGTAGTGATAAATGCCAGAGCGTTTATGACAGCAAAAAATAACAGCGCCATTTCTACAGAAGTTTCATTAGCAATATAATTTGTGATCGGTACACCAAGTACCATTCCTGCGGTCACTCCCAGCATGACTTTAGAAATTGCTTTTGGAGCTTCTTCCTTGCTGACGGAGCTAGCAGCTGCTGTCAAAGCCAATGAACAATAAATGGGATGGAAAAAGCCCGGAATAATACGAGCAATTAGGGCAATTGTAAAGGTTGGTGCAAATAGGGCTGCTAAATTACACACAACAAAAATGCCGAGCACAATCAGCATGACTTTCTTGCGGTTTATACTGGAAAATAATAACGGCATTGTGGGGCCAGCGATCGCAACAGCAAGTGCAAATAGGCTTACTAACAACCCTGCCTTGGAAACACTGACATCAAAATAATCGGCGATTTGTGGCAATATCCCGACGACTCCCATTTCAGTTGTTAAGATGCCGAAAACTCCAAAAATTAATATATAAATAAATAATTGATTTTGCTTGATCATACTCCCTATCTCCTTCACTTCTGTTTTTATACGTCCTGTAACATTGGCGTCTTAATTTGACCTTAATCATTCCCCCAAGAAAAATGAACATTAAAAATGCACATTGATGAATTATTGCGCTTATGTGTATTATTGTAGATGATAGAGGCTGACCGCAATTGCTAAAAGACGATAAATCGTGCATTAATGCACAGTTAGCAGAAAATTGAATACTATTTCAAGAAAGTTAGGTGACTTTTTAGTGTCTAAGGTAGATCGGAGAATACTAAAATCTCAAGAAGCGATAAAAAAAGCGGTTATTGTATTGATGTCCGAGAAAAATTTTGATCAAATCACGATTCAGGATATTTCTGACAAAGCCAATGTTAGCCGCAGAACGATATATCTTCACTACATGGATAAATTTGATTTATTGGATAAGCTTATTGAGGAACATATTAACGAGCTGCGGGAACTGTGTGAATCGGAAACGGAATCAAATGCTGCTGGCGAGGGCATGAGTTGGTTTGATTACTTTTCACGTAACTATTTATTTTTTTCAGCCTTGTTAGTGAGTAAAGGTGCACCCTTCTTTCGCAGCCGCTTCCTTGCGTTTGTAATAGAGGATATCAAGCATGGATGGGAAATGACGGAGGGGAAAGCTCGCGGAATAGATGTAGATATCCTTGTTCAATTTTTTGCGCCAGCTTATGTAGGAATTATGGAATGGTGGTTTATCAACGAAATGCCTTATCCTCCTCATATCATGGAAGAACAAGTAGCCAAACTGTTGGAAATGAATCTTTCATAATTAAAATGCTAAGCAAAAAGGGAGAAGCCACTGCGGCTCCTCCCTTGATTTACGCTTATTCCCACAACTTCATCCGTGCTTCATATTTCTCATTAGCGATAGCTTCCAGCTTGTCCATGCCGATAGCATCCATTTCCTTCAACATGCTATCGTATTGAGAGACGGCCTCACCTTCCGATTTAGCCATAATGATTTTGGCGATGCTGCTTTTCTTGATGTCTTCATATTTCTGGGCAATCAGCGCTTCCGGTGTCCCAGCATCCGGGCCCAGGTTCTCATACTCGGAGGTATCCCAGATGCTGTCCCCTAGAGCCTCTTTGGAATGAAGGTTTCTGGAATCCCTGTTATATTTGGTTGCCATATCAAATGGCGTTCCGTCACTGCCGCCGCCATTGTTGATGAACCAGGTATATCTTCTAATGCCGGTAGCTTCAACCGTCTTATCCCACTCACTCTGGAAGCGCTCTACAATGTCACCGATAGGCGTGTGCTTGCCATCCTTCATTTCCCAATCTTTTCCTTCAACGCCCCACATCAGCAAATATTGCCCTTCTTCACTAGCTAAATAGTCAAAAAACTTAATCGTCCGCACAGGGTCCGGATTGCTTTTGGTAATCCCAATCGCATCCCAGCCAAGCGAGCTTCTTCCCCCATAAGTAGTCTTATCTGCATCCACTCCCGGAGCTACAACTTTGTAAGAGAAGAACTGGCGATCTGCATTCTCAGTTCCGTCAGACGATTTTCTCAAAATAGAGTTTGATGTGTCTAGCTGCCAACTGCTCCCTTCCGTAGAGAACACATTGCCGTTAGCGGTCTTTTGCTTCCAGGTTTCTTCTTTATTTACGACAAACTCTGGGTCAACAAGCCCTTCACGATACAGCTTATTCAGATAAGTCATCATCTCTTTATACTGTGGATCTCTTACATCCTGCTTTAAGGTGCCGTTGTCATTGAAATACGTTTTCATTCCGAACATCCCTTTGTAAGTAGACAGCAGCGTACCATAATTGCTGTAGTCCCAAGTAGCTCCAATGGCTGTTTTCCCATCGATGGTCGGGTATTTCTCTTTGAATTTTTTCAATAGCGTATAATATTCCTCCGAGGTGAACGGTGTAGTCGGATTATCGGCACGTTCCTTCTCACCCAGCTCGATTAACAGGTCCTTCCGTATCTGAATACCGTTAACCGGCTCCTTCTCAAGCGAATACCAATTGTTCAGATAATACGTCTTGCCATCCGCACTTCTTGATTTGCTAATGGTATCCCCGTACATTTTCTTAATATTCGGGCCGTATTTGTCAATCAGCTCATCTAAAGGAATCAGCGCCTCTGCAGCAATATATTTATTGATAAGGTCGTCGGTCCGCGAGATCAGAACGATGTCGGGAAAATCGTTGCTGGCCAGCATCAGGTTCAGCTTTTCTTCGGCGTTGCCAGTAGTCGGTATCATTTCAATGGTGACGCCCGTTTTCTTGGTGATTTCCTGCGCTACTGGCGTAGTAAATGCCTGGTCGAAGTTTTTGTCAAAAAACTTCAAGGTAATCGGAGCTGTACCGCTGCTTTCGGCATTGGCATTTGTATTCGTCGTTGCGGCCGAATCGTTGCCGCTTGCGCAGCTTGCCAGCAGGGTAGCCACCACGCTAAGGGTCAAGCCTAGCTTAATGGTTTTGCTCACTTTTTTCATTGTCAATCCCCCCATGTAAGTAGTGTTCTATGGTTACATTTTAACGGAACCCAGTGTCATGCCTTCGGCGAAAAAGCGCTGTACTAACGGATATACTAATAATATTGGCAAAGTGGCAATGATCGTAATCGCCATGCGAATGCTTTGTGGTGAAATAGCCTGTCTGTTGGAGGCATTTGCTCCGCTGGTCATTTGACTCGTGTCCGCTTGGTTGAGAATTTGCACCAGCTTCGCTTGCAGCGTCTTTAATTCGATACTGCTGGTAAAGGCATAGGAATCGAACCATGCATTCCATTGGTCAATCGCCAGAAACATACCCACGGTAGCCAAAACCGGCAAACAGAGCGGCAAATACACTTTGAAAAAGATTTGCAGATCGTTTGCTCCATCGATCTTTGCCGATTCTTCTAGCTCCCGCGGCAATTCGTTGATATACGTGCGAACTATAATCATATAGAATACATTAACTAGGCTGGGAACAATAAATACCCAGAATGTATCCAGCAACCCTAGCGACTTGAGCACCATATAATACGGAATCAAGCCGCCAGAGAAATACATAGTAAACAGGAAAATAAAGGTCAGTGCTTTTCCTCCCGGAATATCCTTGCGCGACAATACGTATGCCAGCATCGTGATCGTGAACAGGGACAGCGGTACACCGACCAGTGTTCTGGCTACTGTCACGCGCAGGGCACTCCAGATTTGCGAATCACCGAGCACGGTTGCATAACTTTGCAGGCTGAATTGTCTCGGCCAGAAGGAGATCCCTCCCCTCACGGAATCCGTGGCATCATTCAGGGAAATCGCTAAAATGTTCAGGAAGGGCAGGAAGGTAACGAAGAATAAAGCCAATAATATCAAATACACCAGACCTTTGAAAATAAAATCATCCCAGTCGAACGCTCTTCTCAAGCGCCTCACCCCTTCTAACGTATGATCTTAGAACAACGCTCTCTTAAAGACCCGGTTTATGGTGGTCAGTAAAAGAATCGAAATGATTGATTTGAACAGCCCCACTGCTGCGGCATAGGAGAACATCCCTTGGCTAAGCCCATAGCGGTACGTATAGGTGTCAATGACATCGGCTGTAGCCATAACAGACTCATTCTGCATCAGATAATATTGGTCAAACCCGGTATTCATTACGTTAGCAACGGCTAAAATAAGCAGAATAATGGCAGTCGGCTTTAGGCTTGGCAGCGTGATATGCAGCATCTGCTTCCATTTGTTTGCCCCATCGACCGTTGATGCCTCATACTGTTCAGGATTAATGCCGGCAATGGCTGCTAAATAAATGATGGAATTGTAGCCCATAGACTTCCATGTGTTAGCGCTTGCGATAATGCTCCAGAAATAATTTTTCTCTTGAAAAAACAAAATGCTCTGGTCGATCAGTCCCAAGCTTTTCAAAATGCCGTTGACCATTCCGTCCGAGGAAAGCAGCGTAATAAAAATGTTGGCCGCAATAACCCACGAGACGAAATACGGCAAATAGGCCACGGATTGTACGGTCTTTTTAACAAACCGATTCTTCACCTCATTCAGCGCCAACGCGATAATAATGGGAGCCGGAAAGCTAATCAATATCGTCAGTGTGCTGGAGAGCAGTGTGTTGCGCATAAGTCGAAGGAAATCACCACTGTTGTAGAAATATTCAAACCAATCCAAACCAACAAATTTGCTTGTGAAAAACTGCGTCCAAAAATCTCCGCCGGGCTGATAATTGATAAATGCCATATAGAGCCCGAACATGGGAGCATAGCTGATGGCAATGACCCAGAAGAGCGCGGGTAAGAGCATCAGATATAAATATTTTGCCGATTTCATTCGGCGCCAGGTCTCTCCTCTGGCCCTCTTGTTCTTTTTTTGTTTGCTGATTGGTGACGAAGCTAGCTCCATTCCCATATGTTCAATCCGTCCTTTCCCGCTTCTCTTGCTGTAATCTCTGCCGGACACCGACTATAGCTAAATTATAAGAGTGCTATCATCTATCCATCTATACAACAATTGAATGATTAATAACGCAAAACGCCTTAGTTGCATCCACACTGTTTCAATATTTAACAAAACATAACCCAAACCGCCAAAGCTACCCCTGCCTTTATTGTTCAATTCCGTCCTAGCACCTAGAATAGAAAGACGTAAGGGGGCTATTACATGTATTCGCTGCTGCTCGTGGAAGATGAACGAATCGAGATGGAATTGCTGGAGCACTATGTGCCTTGGAAAGAGATGAATATCCGGGTTATAGGCACAGCTAAAAACGGGAAAGAGGCTCTATTTAGACTAGAAACCTTCATACCCGATATTGTGCTCACCGATGTCCGGATGCCGATTATGGACGGGCTCGAATTTGCTCGGCGAGCGAGACAATTGAATAAGGACATTAAAATTGTATTTCTGAGCGGACATAATGAATTCCAATATATTAAAGAAGCATTATCCGTCGAGGCTGCGGGTTATCTCTTGAAACCTTTAGATATGGAAGAGCTGCGTGATCTGATGGAAATAGTCAAGAAAAAATGTGAGGAGGATGAACTAATCCGCCGCAATCTGGACACGGCCAAAGAACGTCTTATGGCTAAATGGCTGTTGGAAAAAGATGTGGACGCCCGCCGGGACTTGGCCGATCAACTGTTTAAGCTATCGCTGCCCTTGCCTTCTCTTGCTGCTTACGCAGTGGCCCATATCACGCTTGATCAAACGTATGGAAACCTGGGCAATCAACATGATCCAAGATCCTCTTTGATTGCAGCATTGCAATCCATGGTGGCAGAAGATTTTGACTATACGATGGGGATCGAACTCGAGGAGCGGGCTATTGGACTGATTCTGATGTCACAAAGCAAGCCATTTGCTGCTGAAATGGACAAGCCTTATTGGGAAAAAGTGCTTCGCGCCTTGTCTGCCTCCTTGGATACTTGCCGGCTGACGATCGCTTTATCGGAGGAAGGCCAATCCGTGGAGGAATTGCCCGGTCTATATAGGCAGGCTAAACAATGCAATGAGTGGAAGTTCTATTTGGGCACAGGCAAAGTGATTACTCCCAGTGATGCCATAGTTACTACGGCGGTGCAGATCAAGTCAGAAGTCTATGCGGCAGAACTATGCCGCGCGCTTACGCTTGCCGATGAGCCTGCAATGAAAGCAGTTATTGTGGAATTTCTGGGCAGACTGAGACAAGAGCAGGTTCGTAAAAATGGGGTCATCTCCCACCTGCTTGGCTTGCTGAGAGAAGTGGAGCATGAGTTCTCATCACTGCTCGTGAATGCGTCTGGCAGCATGCTGTTCATCAATCATTGGGAGCAGCTCTCACTGCTTCCTTCTATGGATGATCTGGAGCAGTATGTGCTTGAGGTTTGCCGCCAGATTATCGCTATGATTCAGAGCCGTACGGACTCTCAGGCCTATAAGCTGCTGCAAACGATAACGGAGCTGATTCAGACTCGCTTCTCCACCCCCTTAACGGTCGAAGAAATCGCCAAGGAAGTCTATCTCTCACCAAACTATGTGCGGACGCTGTACAAAGAAGCCTCTGGAGAGACGATCCTAGAAGCCATTACAAGGTACCGGATGCAGGAGGCCACAAAACTGCTGGCAAACAAGGGGTTGAAGGTGCATGAGATAGCACGCGCGGTTGGATACGAGAATGTATCGTATTTCTGCTCTGTGTTCCTAAAGCACAAGGGCTGTACACCTAATGAGTACCGCAAAAAAATGATATGGTAAAGTTGGTGAATGGTTTGTATACGCTGTGGAAATGGATAGGCACCCTATTTCTGAACATGAATTTGGGGAGGAAGCTGTTTGCCGTCTTTTTTGTGGCGTCCATCCTGCCGTTGTCCCTACTAATTTATTATTCTTACACAACGGTACGCAACGAATTGAAGGATCAGGCCTATGCCTCGATGATCTCCACGACCACGCGGATCAACAGTAATCTCCAAAATAAACTAGACTATTATGTTAAAATATCCAACACCCTATTTTTAGACGGAAACTTGCGCGGCTATTTGACCCATGAATACAATGACAACCGTTTATATTTAGAAGCGTACACTTATTTCGATAATCTCATAAGCTCAGTAAGGATCAGCAATCCTGAGCTATCGGGCATTACTATCTACACGGCCAATCACTCCCTACCCAAGGACAATGTGCTCATTAAAGCGCTGGACGAGAATGTGAGCAAGGACGGTCTTTTCCAAGCGCTGGAGGGTAGTTATGGAAATGCCGTCTTCCTGCAAGAATTTTCTGGCGAGGGCCATCCTCCCACACTGACACTAGCCCGCCTGCTCAACAATTACAGTCTCAATTATCCTTACGGGATATTATCCATGAACATTGCTGAGGCGGATATTTACTCGCTGATTGTCCAGGAAGATGAGAACAAAACCATCTATATCGTGAATAACGAGGGCAACATTTTGTCCAGCAAAAACAAATCGGTATTGGGCTCATCCATTCATGCTCTGCTGCCTGATCCTTTTCCCGAAGCCGCTTCAGGAAAGTTTGACAGTACTTACAACGGGGAACGGGTACTTGTCGTATACGATACGCTGAATTCCGGCTGGAAGACGGTTACGATTGTTCCGTACAACGATTTTGCCAGCTTGGCCAAAGCCGCCGCTGCACGCTTAATGCCTGTGGCCCTCATCTGCCTACTGCTTGCCATTTTGCTCATTTATATTACGGCCAGGCTGTTTACTCGCAGAGTCATCTATCTGCTTAGAATGATCCGCCGGGTCGAACGTGCCGAATTTACCGGAGCGCAGCTGGAAATGGGCAATGATGAAATCGGACAGCTGAACCAGGCTTTCCACAACATGTCGTTGCGAATTAACAACCTGATCAACGAGGTGTACAAGAAGGAGATTGCCAAGCAGGAAATTGAGATGAACGTATTGCAAGCGCAGATCAACCCACACTTTCTTTACAATACGCTAGCCTCCATCTCTTCGCTGGCGATTAAACATGAGGATGCCCGTATTCATAGAATGGTTACCGATCTGGCAAAATTTTATCGGATATCCCTCAACAAAGGAAAGCATCTCATTTCAATTAACGAAGAAATTACGTTAACGAAGCATTATATGGCTATTCAACAGACCCGATTTGAAGGGCTGCTGCATATGCATTATCAGGTTGATGACAGCCTGCTGCCAAAGCAGATTGTCAAGCTTACACTGCAGCCCTTCGTAGAAAATTGCATTAACCATGCGATTTGGGATGATGAAGCCAGACTGAATATTATTATTCGCGGTTATCAGGACGGCGAAGACATTGTGCTGGAAGTTATTGATGATGGTATGGGGATGCCTGCGGGGAAAGCTGCTCATATTCTGGGAAACAGTCACAGCAGCAGCGAGCATTCCTCTGGCTATGGAATTGCCAATGTCAACTCTCGTTTGGGGCTGCTGTTTGGTGAAGGCTATGGCGTGAAGATTTTCAGTGCACTTGGCATCGGGACCCAGGTTAGCATTCGAATCCCGGCTTCTGGAATCCCACGTGAATGAATGATAGCCATTAACTAATTCATATTTGTTGACATTGACGACCTTTATCGAAGAAACGGCAGCCCATTCAAGGGCTGCCGTTTTGCATTAATAGTCTTATTTCAGAAATATAACATAAGTCATGAAAAATATCTTTCAATCATTTATTCCGATAGTTCCGATACCGTTTCATGAATGCTTTCCGGGAATGAAATCATGTTCCGGTGATTTTGTTCAGAGCCTATTGGATCGTCTTGCTTCAAGATTACCAAAGATTCACGATCAACGCCTAATCCGATATAAAGCCGTTTCTGACTCATAGAGTCCAGCACGAATCCTTTATATAATGCTTCTAATTCAAAAAACTTCTTATCCTGGACAAAGTTTTTGTTATTTCTTATGTTTGGAAGCATCTCACCGCCACATATAGGACATTTAGGGATGAGTTCCAGCGGTATTTTATAATCAACAACACTCTCGGCCATTTCCATTATCGGTATTTCACTAGAATAGACCCTGTCATGGCAGCCAATTGCACACTGTAGTTTCCCGTAATTGCCTTGAACCTCAAATATTTTGTCAGATGAAAAACCTGCCAGCTCGAATTGGCTGTCGACAGTCATGGTCAGCACGAAATATTGCTTCTCATTTATCAAGCTATATAAATCCTTGTAAAGACTGGCAGGACCAGCTTCATACCGAGTATGACGGAGTAATTTTGCCCAAAAGCCCCATTTGTCCTCTTGTGCAGGGAACGTAGATAAGCCAGACGCATACATATCGTTTAAAGAAAGATGACGAATACTTGGTGCAAAATTGTCCGTAAACCTTTTCCCGCTATACAGTATGCTAGCAGCAGCCGAAATACCCCCGCCTCCACCTAATAGAATATATTCAGCCTCTGCTATAGCCTGTTTTGCTTTTTGTATGCGTGCTTGAAAATGATCGAGCTCCAACTTCCTGCTCCTCCTACTATAAAGTAGATATGTCGATTACGAATCGATAACGTACATCACTGCGGATGATACGCTCAAAAGCTTCATCAACTTGATCGGCATCGATAACCTCGATTTTAGGGGCAATGCCATGCTCAGCGGAAAAATCGAGCATCTCCTGGGTTTCTCTAATGCCGCCAACGAGTGAGCCCGCGATGCTGCGACGCTGCATAATCAAGGAAAACACATGGTATTGATCTGGCTCGCTAGGTGCGCCCACGTTTACGAGCGTTCCATCTAACCGAAGCATCGATAAATAGGCATCAACATTGAGATTGGCAGACACTGTATTTAAAATAAGGTCAAAACGATTAGCTAACGCCGTGAATGTAGCGGGATCGCTAGTTGCAAAGTAATGATCTGCTCCAAAGCTAAGCGCTTCCTCTTTCTTATTCAACGATTGGCTCAGTACTGTAACTTCTGCCCCTAACGCATGAGCATATTGGACAGCTAGGTGACCAAGGCCCCCCATCCCTACAATAGCAACCTTCTTGCCTGGGCCGATGTTCCAATGCTTCAAAGGGGAGTACGTAGTTATCCCCGCACATAATAGCGGACTTGCAACGTCCAAATCCAAGGCATCTGGAATGCGGACAACAAAATCTTCTTTAACAACGATTTTCTGGCTGTAACCGCCGTAGGTTTGATTGCCATCGTAATCTAAAGAATTATAAGAATTGATAACGCCTTTTGTACAATATTGCTCCTCTCCGCTGAGACAGTACTCACATTGTCCACAGGAGTCAACGAAGCATCCAACTCCAACCCGATCGCCAACAGCGAACTTTATCACTTCTGTTCCTACTGCGGTTACCACACCGGCCATTTCGTGACCAGGTACCATCGGAAACATGCCGTTACCCCATTCATCGAAGGCATTATGAATGTCGGAGTGGCAAATGCCGCAATATTTAATATCGATTAAAATATCATTCGGTCGTAGTTCTCTCCGCTCCATAACCGTTTTTTCAAAAGGCGCTCTTGCGCTTGGAACACTTAGGACATTCGTTTTACACATATTTTTTCTGCTCCCTCGCTCTGTTTATATTGGTTAATACTACAAGGAGTAGCTTACACTCTGGAGTTCACTCCAAGTCAATAGGAAAACTCGCGAAACGTTAAAATAAAAAAAGCCGCCACATTGGCGACTTTTAACGACTTCCCCTGCACAGGGACTCTTCTCTACCCTATTCTTCTACAAGCAGCTGTTTCAGCTTTGGAAATACCCGCAGTGCATTGTTATAAAAAACATCCTCCCAGTGAGCCTCAGGAATCAGATGCTTTACAAACTGGATATAGGCATCCAGCGGAACAAGCGGCCAATCGGTACCGAACACAAGCCGGTCATATTTTTCGGCAAACACAATGGCACGTCGGAAATGATCCGTATACGTTTGCTCCAGCAGCAACCGTTCCACCTTCGCGGCATCGCCTACTATCCAGCCTGATAGATCTGCGTAGAGATTCGGATTTTTTTCCAGCAATGCGGCTGTTTCCATGACCCAAGGATCACCGAGATGACAAAGCATAAAGGTTAGATTACGGTGCTTCAAAAAGGTTTCTTCCATAGACAGCGGATGCGAATATTTGAGCAAGCCTTTGTCCGAATAAGTCAGTCCTCCATGAATGACGATGGGAAGCTCGTAAGTGGAAGCGAGCTTATATACCGGGTCATAAATTTCATCACCGACATTGTAGTGGTAATAACCCGCATACAGCTTAATACCAACGACATTTTTCGAGCGCAACGATTGTTCCAGCGCTTCGAGCTGACCATCCAGATGCAGGGTTAATGGATTAATACCGACACAAGTAAACAGATTATCAGGAAGCTGGTCGCTCAAATCAAGCAGCATGGGATTAAGGGCTGCGGAATCCGGGAATGCCCCTTCAACCGTTTCCGTAACGCCCATCCCCACACCCGCGATGACTCCAGCATTTCTAAACTCCTTTAGCAAACCGCTTGCTGTGTAATCAATAGCTGCCAAAGTTTGTGCCGTCTCTTTAAAGGCTGCAATATTGGAATAATGGACATGTGCATCTATAATTTTCATTAAAGTTTCCTCTCTTAAGTCAACTGGTCAAAACGAATGTTGAGCAAATCCTGATAAGCTTCCTCCGGGGCAAGCAGATCAGAAATGATATAGAACTGCGGTTTGCTGAATTGCTGCTTTCCGTCTTGCAAAAATAGTTTTTCTGTTGCTAAGGATGCCACTACATGGGTATTCATATGCAGCTCGCTTGAATCAAGCTCTGGGTGGGCCATGAAGGTCAGCCTCTGCTTTCGCTCACGGGAGCTATACTGGAAGATTCCGTTTGGACTGCCCGCGCTATACTGAACCCTGCCAGCCTTATAGGTAATATTTTCACCATTGCTATTTTTGACATGCCCCCTGCTATCCTTGATATCGCTGCTGGCCCGGTAGAAGGTCGAACTGGAAAGGGTTAGCGGGTGCAAAGGCGCACCTGTATTTTGCTCCACCCGAGTGACAGTTGCAAGTACAGGTACCCCTGGCAGCATTAAGAAATAGTGATGGAGCACAAGTCCTCTGAGTTTTGCATGGCTGCTGATCGTCACACTCATTCGGATACCTGACCAGCTATTTCCCAGATTATCTGTAATCGCTGCAAAGGCTGCCTCACGCGGCTCTTCCATGAAGCTCGCTGCGGACATGCCGGATACTTCAGCTGCAATGCCGCCAATCCAAGGATTCCACCAAGACTTGGGACCTGGATGAGGAAAGGAGGAATCGAGCCATTCCACGCCGCTATGCTTTAGTGAGAATAAGGCTGGTGCAAAGCCGCTGCTTGCCTGAATTTGCAAAACCCCATTACCCGCCGTCAGTACTTCACCCTCATCTGCAGGCTCCGTTTGTTGGGATATAGGATGATTCGATAGCGGGAAAATAAGGCGGCTTCGTCCTATTTCATAGGTCTCCATATCCAAACGCAGTGATAAAATGTCGGCCTCAGGACTGGATTTTCTAGTTAGCGACGCAGCTGTTTCGGTGAGCTGCTGCTCGCTGGATATTAAGCAATTCACCGTATCTACACTATCCAATGCAGCAGTTATTTCAATTTCACCGTCCAAAAATGTATTTTTCCGCTCAACAATCCGAACCTCGAACGCTCCTTGGAGAAAGGGATTTCCCTGATTCACAATCGTTTCCAGCTGCTCGGCAGCCCTGAGATCCTGTGACGCTCCATTGTTCTGGGCAAAAGAACGGAAATCGCGCCAATTTCTCCACGTTCCCAGCGCAATGCGGATAGGCTCAGTCTTTACAATACCCCCAGCAGGTATGACACCTAGAGGATGCTCAAGTCCGTAAAGCCAGCCCTCTGAAATGATTTCTAATTGTGCCGGCCAAGTAATCCCCCGTGATGACTGTCCGTTATTAGCAAAAATCCAATTTTCCGTAAACCTATTTTTCTCCCAATAATCGGAGTTATAGGCGTCAGGTCCTTTGCTTAAATCCACATATTGGCCTTCATAAGGAATAATACTGTCCTCCAGATTGAAATGAAAGCTTTCCTTCAAAAATAAGGGCTCATCCGAGGCGGAGGAAGCTTTGCGCTGTACAACATGATGACGGGTAATGATGCCATTGCTGTACAATTTGACGACAAGGGTTAGCTGCAGGTCAACTGCAGTCAAATCATATTCGGCTTCGAGCACCATAGCATCGTCTTGCCGACATGTCACACGCGTGACAGGATTTTTTGCAAATGCTCCACTATAGGGTAAGCCAAATTTGGGATAATGCAGATTCATTACCCCGCGAGCTCCCTCATTAATGGACAGCATATTGCTTGATTTATTTAAACGAGCGGAGTATTGTCCGTTAAAGATTACCCAGTCCTGATCGGTTTCGCCTCCGAAAGCAGCATGTATTCCCGGGAACACAAGACTGACCTCCTGCTGCGATACAAGTAATTCGCCAGTGCCGACCACCTTGTGAATAGCGAGACGATGATGCCAAATGCCATAGGTCAGCAATCGAGCTTCAATGGTAATGGTCTTCCGGCCTCTGGCGGGTACCTTGATACGGACGGAGGGCTGGCTGAAGGAAAGAACAGCATCATCGGCCAGCTCGCAAGCAAACTCAGCCTCTGTCTCGTACTCATTTTCTACTGTTAAATCAATCGCAATAGGTTCGCCGGCATAAATGGGACCAGTTGGTGCTTGAAGCTTTAGCTTCGCTGGAAATTTTGGCTCAATGCCGATTTTGAAGGTAGCTGGCAATCCATTAATGAGCAGCTCCGCTTCAACAACCGGATGTGTCTGAAATAAGTTCTGATCCTCTTGGGTGGCTTGGACTAAAAAGCTACCTTCTATTCGTTCCTGTGACTCAACCACTCTGGATTCATGCAGCTCAAAGCTAATTGCAGCATTGCCAACGCTCTTGATTTCCAAAGCTAGACTCTTCCCGCTTTTATTAACGGCTTCATATACGATCGGATAGCTTGCGCCGAAAGGCAGCTTATGGTGATTTGGAATCGTGGCCTTAATGAGATAGTCATCTGTTTCAATTAGTCTTAACCCGCGTCCCGTCCGCTCATATTCCATCCTTAGATGCAAGGAGCCCTTTTTCCACTCATAAGTAAAATAATCAAAACCTTGTTCTTGGCGTCCATCGGGACTGACCGCAATTTCGCGTATGCTATCCGTGTACCAGTTGATTTCTTCAAAATAATCCTTCACAGCGCCGGTCTGCAATACGGATGGAATCAAGTTCATTAGATGGGTAGTGTCATCCCTTTTCTCCCAGAAAAACCCGCTCTTCTTATACGCAGGGACAGCTTTGGTATTGCCTGGCCACGTATAGAGGTCGAGTCTAGGCCAGCCAAGCTTCAAGGTTTCCTCTAATGCACGCAAAATAAGTCGCTTGCCGACTTTGTGACCGTGATAATCAGGGCGGACATTTAGTAAAGGAATGTACAGGGCACCTGCATCCTCCTTGTAATGGGAGAAGCTGCAATACCCAACAACCTCCTCGCCAGCTATCGCCAAAAATACATGAAGAAATGTACTGTTATGATGTTCTTTAAGAATGCTTTCCTCCGTCTGGAGCGAGTTGTCCCCACCCCAACTCTCATTGCTTGTATTCCACATCGCAGCAATAGAGCCCGCATATCGGGGTTCATATTCGACGATAGTTATTTCTTGATTTCTATTCATAAGAGCACTCACCTCCTGAATTTGCTGCACATTTCAAAAACAAAATTCGACATTTTACTGACTGAACGTTCAGTATATATTGTATCATGTGTGTTTTTTCTGGTCAATTTTCCTGAATCTCTTAATCTATTAGCTTCTTCACCTGCCGGTTTACAAATTGTGTAAAAATATGTAATCTATATTTGTAAACACATTATGTAAAGGAGATGAATAGGTTGAGTAATCGCTACTTAATTAAGAACGGCTATTTTTTAACAATGGATAAAGCTCTAGGAGATTTTAAGAAAGCTGATATGTTAGTTGAGGACTCTATCATTGTCTCGATTCAAGAAGAGCTCGAAGCTTCAGACTGCGAAATCATCGATGCAACGGATATGATTGTCATGCCAGGCTTTGTGGATACCCATCGGCATGTTTGGGAGTCTTTAGTCCGCACGATAGGAACGGACTGGTCACTGCCGACCTATTTGCAAAATATTTATTATGGCGGATTTGGCAGCAAATTGCGCCCAGCAGACAGCTATGCTGCCAATTTGCTAGGTGCTTTGGAAGCGCTGAATGCCGGCGTAACTACCCTTTTGGATTGGACGATGATTTATTCTCCCGAGCATGCAGACGGATTAATTCAGGGCTTGCAAAATGCTGGCATTCGCGCCGTATTAGCGTATGGAGCCTCCGGCGAGACTGAATATTGGGACCGCAGCAGCAAAAAGATCGTTTCCGATGACGTCTACCGCGTAAAAAGGCAGCATTTTTCCTCCGATGATCAACTGCTAACGATGGGATTAGCCATAAGAGGACCGGAATTCAGCCATTGGGACGCTACCGTTCAGGAAATACGGCTTGCAAGAGAACTCGATGCGATCTGTTCCATGCATGTCGGCTTTGGCAGCTGGGGCCCGGATGACCGCTCTATTGAAAAGCTATATAAGGCCGGCCTGCTTGGTTCCGATTTAAATATGGTTCACGCTAATACGATGGGCTATGACGAGTACAAAATGCTTGCAGATTCAGGTGCGTCGATATCGATTACTCCTGAGGTGGAAATGATGATGGGGCATGGCTATCCAGCCACCGGGCTGTTTATTGAAAATGGCGGAACGCCCACCCTTGGCGTAGATGTGGTGACTTCAACCAGCGGAGACATGTTTACACAAATGAAATTTATGCTGCAGGCGGAGCGGGCAAGAACGAACCAGAATCTTTTGGCATCCAAAAACATGCCCGGTGAATTAAGTTTAAAGGCACAGCAAGTCTTGCATTTTGCAACGATAGCTGGAGCCAAAGCTTTAGGATTAGACCGTAAAGTCGGAACCCTAACGCCTGGAAAAGAAGCCGATTTCATTATGGTTCGGATGACAGATTTGAATCTGTTCCCTGCCTCCGATCCGGTGGGGGCCATTGTACAATTTGCAAACCCGTCCAACGTTGATTCCGTATTTGTTGCCGGACGTCCGGTCAAACGTCACGGCCAGCTGCAGCATGTCGATTTAAATCATATACGTAAAATGGCAAACGAAAGTAAAGAATACTTATTTTCTGCTTTTGCAGAAACCACGAATGGGGTCATTTAACCCGTCCAGCTTAGAAATATTTTCAATGGCATATGCATGCTTATATTTGAACAAAAACCGGTCTCCAAAGGTTGGAAGCCGGTTTTTGACCTGAAAATTTAGCCAATGAGCCTCTTAACATTCGCTCATATTTGCCATTATTATTTCATCATATCAGCAATAAGGACCTTCTGCCCAAGCCGCGCGCTCTCCAGCGATGCAAGCACCATGGCCATGCTGTAAATATTATCGCTGCTGTCGGTTTCCGGCTTGCGCCCTTCATCAAGCGCTGCAAACATTTCATCAAGACAGCCTTCGTGGAACTCATTATTCAGCTGCACAAGTCCGCCCTCTATGCGCACATAATCGCGAATAAATTTGCCCGTCTGATCGCTTGGAGCAACAATTTCTGCATAGGGCTCACCGTTTCCGTCCCAGATGGCTGTACCATATTCTCCTGTTATACGCCACTGAGCTTCCCATGACGTAATCGCACCCTCCGCGCACCATGAGCCGCGATAATTAAATAGTGAGCCGTCTGACATTTCAAAAATACAGAGCGCTGCGGCATTTCCTTCATACCAGGAGCCAGGAGGGTTAAATTCATGGCAGTAGACCGATACCGGATTCGCTCCCGATACATACCGAGCCTGGTCGAACGTATGAATCGCCATATCGAGCAGCAGCGGACTGCTCATCGCATCACGAAATCCGCCAAAGTGCGCGCCGATAAAAAAATCCGCACCGATAAAGCCGGTTCGCCCAATGTGGCCATCCGTCAGCAGCTTGCGCAAAGCGCGAATGCGCCCATCGTAACGGCGATTTTGCATAACGGCATGTGTATGGCCCGTGCGCTCCGCCAGCTTCACAATAGACAGGCACTCTTCCATTGATTCCGCCAAGGGCTTCTCGCCAAATACATGACAGCCCTGCTCTAGCGCTGTTTTGCCGATTGAATAGTGACTAGATGGGATTGTAATATCAAAAACAAGGTTCGCCCCCGTCTCCATAAGTGCAGTCTGCAAGCTGGTAAAAGTCGGACAGCTCAATCCTTTACGCTCAGCCATCGCTTGGGCAAATTCCTGTTTGATATCGACCAGACCAACGATTTCCGTATCCTTCCTGCCTAAGGCATAGTCCACCCATCTGTTCGCCATTCCGCCGCAGCCTGCGACAACCACCCGATATTTTGCTGGCATCGTGTTATTCCTCCCGCTTCTCTTCAGCTCGTTTTATACGCTTGGATTTGGAACAAAATCGCCACCTCGGCAGCGCTTCAAATAATTTAAGGCATGAACCTGACCTGTCATTTCCAGCTCGTCCTTGTACACAGGATCATGCCAGCCTTCGATGTCGATTGTGCCTTGATAGCCATTTTGACGCAAAATCGTTATAATATCGCTCCAGTTGCTGTCGCCAAAGCCCGGCGTCCGATGCCACACAAATGGCTGTGGACCATGCACACCGTGCTCCTTCACAATATCCCAAGCGATCGTCGCATCTTTGCCATGAACATGGAATACTTTGCTTGCCCATTTGCGAAGCTGCGGGATAGGATCAATCAGGCTGACCATCTGGTGGCAAGGCTCCCACTCCAGGCCGATATTATCTTCCGGCACTGCGTTGAACATAAGCTCCCACGCTGCAGGATTATGCGCAATATTCCAGTCTCCCTGTGTCCAAGTGCCACCCATATCGCAGTTTTCAAATGCAATTCGCACGCCTTTGTCCGCCGCACGCCTCGTTAGTTCCCCGAACACTTCCTTAAAACGCGGGATGGATTCATCAATCGGCTGGTCCGTCAATCGCCCAGTAAACCCAGATACAATATTAGCGCCAAAGAGCGGCGCATGGTCGATTAAGCGCTCCCAGCTAGCTAAAGTATCCGCATTGTCGCCTGCACCTGTAAGCGGATTGCCGAAGACGCTAAGAGCCGACACCACAAACCCATGCTGATCGGATAACGCTCTTACACGTTTAGCCAATTCCGTCAAATCGGTTTCGCCCGTAGTCTGCCAGAACGTCAAATTAAAAGATTCAAAACCATGTCCCACGATTTGCGGTATAATCACATCGGCATTCCCGCCGCCTACCAAGGTACCTATTCGCATTTGTTCACTCACTTGAATATCACTCCAATATTGGCTTATAGTATGCTTAGCACCTTCATTATAACGAGAGAATTACGAGATGACTCTAAACAATCTTGAGCAAAAGTAGTCTAATCTTGTGGTGGTGAATGATATTATGACGTATCCAAAGGAACTTTGGGAAAATACGCGACTGGAGCATAAGGCTTATCCCATTCAATTATTTCATAACCAAGCACTTGGCATTAAACCGGGTGACAGCATGCTGTATTTGCACTGGCATGAGCATTTCGAGATTATTCTGATGCGGGAAGGCAGTGCGCTGCTGCATATCGACAGCAGACCTTATGAGATATCGCAGGGAGAGCTGATCGTTATTCCGGGAGGCGGCCTGCATGTTGGCTATGCGCTTAGCGAGGGCGATATTCGTTATGATTGTATCGTCTTTAATGCCTCGTTGTTCAATGAGTGGGTTCATGATCCCGTGCATGCGCAGCTTGTTGCGCCTTACCTGGAAGGAACGCTGAGATTTCCTGTCAAACCGCTAGAGCATGAGCAGCATGGCGGCGCTATCGTGAAGCTGCTGGATGAGCTGGTGGGAGAGCTTGACGACAAGCAGACCGGCTATCAACTGCTCGTCAAAGCGAAGCTGTACAGCGTGCTAACACTGCTTGCCCGCCGTTACGACAGCCAGCCGCCAAACAGTGGCAGAGGCGCAGCAGCCTCTCATTTGGCTAACCGCGACCGCTTCAAGCAGCTGATCAAACGGTTGGAATCCGATTTTCAAACCAAAATAACGGTAGAAGCAGCGGCGCGGCAGGTTAATCTGAACCCCTTCCATTTCTGCAAGCAGTTCAAAAAGCTGACTGGGCGCACCTTCATCGAATATGTCAATGTTTGTCGCGTAAACGAGGCACAAAGGCTGCTGCTGCAAACGGCATCTACCATTGCCGAAATTGCAGCAGCAGTAGGCTGCGACAATCCGAATTATTTTACAAAGCTGTACAAGCAGTACAAAGGCGTAACCCCGTCGGAAGCGCGCAAACGGCCATTGTAGCGCAGCACGGTGTTTCCTCTGGCATTGATGTAGCGCTTTCACGAACCAATCAGCTGCCTTTTGTTAATAAAAGAGACACAAGAGGCTCAGCCATGTTCCTGACTGTGTCTCTTGTGTCTCTATCCCCTAGGCTAACCTTTGGCTAACATTCTAGCCTTTTTGATTAATGGCATGGAGCCTCCTATTGCTGATGTTAGCTGAAAGTACCCGAGCCTTCCGCTCAGGAGCAGTGTTTGTTTTTCTATGACTGAAGGATCTTCATCGGCAAATGAGTTAACGACTGCCCTACGGCGGAAGTTGTAAGATGACGCTCCAGGTCAAAGGATTCAACAGCTTCAATTCCCGAAACCTTCTCCACAAATGCCCTTAGGGCAATGCTCAGCTCCATCCTCGCCAATGGGGCACCTAGACAAAAGTGAGGGCCATTGCCAAAGGTTAAGTGCTTTTTGTTATTGGCACGATGAATATTGAGCTCAAACGGATTTTCAAACATACGCTCGTCCATATTCGCCGCGCTCATCCACGCGATGACAACGTCACCTTTTTTCAAATCGACGCCTAACAGATTGTTATCCTGCTTAACCGTACGATGTCGTTTGGAGCAGTGGAACCGGAAGCGAAGCATTTCTTCAACAACTAGAGGAACTAGACTTGGGTCTTTCCTTAATTGATCATACAACGGTTTGCCTTCATTCAAAAAGGAATAAAACATACTAGAAATCGTATGGCTCGTTGTTTCTATTCCTGCTCCTAACAAAAGCATCGATGTCCGGACCACTTCGTCTTCGGTAAACTTTTCGCCATCTACCTCCACCTTCAATAGATCCGTAATGATATCATCGCCAGGATTTGTCCGTTTATCGACGACCATAGGGTATAAAAATTGGTAATATTCCTGGGCAGCTGCCTGCTTTTTCAGTTCAATCTCATCCGCGTTCTCCTCGCTCGCTGGCTGGAACAAAATGTCTACCCAGCTTTTAAAGAGACCGCTGTCCGTAAGCGGGATTCCAAGCAAATCAGCCATTACCATAGCGGGCAGCGGAGTTGCCAGTGCCTGAACGAGATCAATCGTCGTGTTTGGTTTTATGTCCTCCACAAGCCGGTTCGCAATGTCGTTGATTCGAGGCTCCCAGTTTTTTAAGCTGCGGGGTGTAAAAGCAGCAGATAGCAAGGAACGGCTTTTTAGATGGCGTGGAGGGTCTACGTCTGTAATATTCAGCTTATCCGGAGGGGTTCCCTCCCGGTTTTTTGCCCCAACTAAAATGGTTGTTCTGGACCCTTCGCTCGAAAAATATTCATGCTTGCTCAGCACCTGCTTGACATCATCATACCTGAAGACATTCCAGGTATCGGTACCTTCATGATAATATACAGGATGTTCGGACAGCATTTTCCGATACCATTCGAGCGGAAAAAACTCTTCCGATCTAGACTGAAACCGCGAAATTTCATGAACCGCAATCACTTCTTTATACATAAAGATGCCACCTTCCGGATTAGCTCTAGCATAACAATTATACCATTCGTTCATTTAATTGGAATAATTCGTAAGAACTATTTGGGATTTGGCTATTTAAAAGGGGTTGATTATACGACTCGTTCATTTTTTCGCTCGTCCGTTTAGCTTATCTCGGATGTGGCTTGCTTTGCTCCATATAGCACCAGCATTCTTTGGCTATTTTTCTTGCTTCATTCTGATAGGAGCTGGATTCAAATTCGATTTGAAAGGCCGCTAATACCACTTCCACCATTGTTTTATTGAGCTCAGCATCCATAATCAATGATAGAAGCCCTTCTGTAAGTTCTTTGGCTTTGATGGTTGCTTGCGATTGATTTATGGAACGGTTGAACGTTTGAAGTTCAGCCACTAAGCTGTTTTTATCAAGCACGGTCGATTTAGATAATGGGTTGATCAACGCAAGGCTGTCAGGATCAATCATATGTTCATGCCTCTCTTGCATCGCTTTCAACAAAATTTCGACATAATTCAACACCTTGGGCACGAGACTTTTCCAATCCGGCTGTTCGAGGCGAAAATTCCGCCATGTATTGGAAATTTGATGGATCATGCCCAAACAAAAGATAGCTCCTTCATAGGTATAGTCTTGTAATTCTTCACCATATAATTGGGTCAGTCGTCCTGATAACCAATCCAACTGAATTCGGGTCAGATTTTGCAAATCGATTTCCCCTGAATATAAGCCTGTCCAAAATAATTCCAATACAAGCTGCTTTTCCGGAATCGTTATTGGAATGACAAGTTGATCCACGAGCAGGTCGAAATCCGAGGTGTAGTTGCGAGTTTCCAAATCTTTTCGAATGATCATGTCCTCGTGCGTACATTGTTCCAAAATCGCCAGGATACAATCATCCTTGGAACCGAAAAATTTGTAAAATGTGCCTTTGGATACGCCTGATCGCTCCAAAATCATTTGAATAGACGTATTTGCTATACCATATTCCTCAAATAGCACAAGTGCTGTATCAAGCAGTAGTTGTTTGCGTTTATTCATAAGCTCCCCCTGGGTTCTTTCGCTTTGAAATGTATAAAGTGATTGTATCACCCTATGGGCAAAGGAAATAGAGCTTTGGCTGCCTAATAAGCTCGACCGAGTCATAAAAAAACACCCCGGAATCCTTATGGATTTCGGGGTGTTTTCCAAGTAAGTTCGGCAGCCTTATTCCTTTTATTGATGAATCTTCCACTTGCATTCTGTCATTTCAAACTCACTAAATACAGCCTTAAAAGAAGATTGTTCCGGGCTGCAGGCGTAGACGCCAAATTGTATTTCGTCTCCACCTTCGAACAAATGGAATATTCGCATTTGTTTATAACTGATTCCGTCATATGAACTTTCAATGCAATAATCACTTTCACGACGGCTTAATCGATAGTACATCGTCTTTACATTTGCCGGAATATCCGTTGTTGCCCAATCCGAAAACCCATGGTTGGTGACAACACTCCCTAACCGTTGATATTCATCATTTTCAAATTCGATAGAGGCTTTGAACCAGTTTTCACTATTTTGATAAAGGATAACCCCGCACTGGTCATAACGATGTTTACTGTTAAACTCCGTTTTCACAACAAATGAGAAGTAAGGCTCGGCTGTTTTCAGCAATAAAGCGGGGGCAGAATCATTTTGAAAACCGTAATAGGTGCGCTGCCAAAAATCGGTTCCCGGCTCCGTGGTAATCGCAACCTTATTTTGTTCCACGGCATACTTCTTGGGTTCATTAAGCCAAAATGCTTTATGTAGTTCATACTTCACTGTATAGGTCTCCTTATTCATTAAAGTCGATTTGAGACTATGCTCCACAACGACAGTATGGCCTGAATCGACGAGCTTTGCTAGTCTCCAGTATTAATCACAATTTTCCCTCGTACCTTATGAGCTTCGATCAGTATATGAGCATCGACTATTTGAGCAAGGGGAAAACTATGCTCAATGACAGGAATGACCCGCCCCTGCTCGCATAGCTTGCCAAGCATCTCAAGGTCATCAGGTCTTGACTTCGCCATAACTATTCTACCTTTGCGGCCTGTTGACATTCCGGTTGTGAACATAGAGATCAGCGTTGCGATTGAAGGGACAGTGGAAACGTAGATTCCCTTAGGCTTCAGAACACGTCGATTTGACCAATAGCCGAACTTTGCTGCTGCGTCAAAAATCAAGTCATAGCGCTGCTCTACTTTGCGATAATCCTGCTTGTCATAAGCAATGATGGTATTACAGCCAAGCTGTAATGCGAGCTCTGTATTCCGGGAATGACAAACTCCAATTACATGACAGCCCGCTGCCTTTGCGATTTGCACAGCAAAGTGTCCTACACCTCCTGTGGCACCCGTAATGAGAACATGCATGCCCGCGACCATTTTTCCATCGTTATACAACGCCTGAAGAGCAGTAAGTCCCGCCAGTGGAAATGCCGCGGCCTGCTGGAACGTCAATTGCTTCGGTTTTAAAGCTATGATGTCAGCTTTGCAGCACATAAACTCCCCATGAGCACCAGCCTCCCTAGCCGCATTTGTAAAACCACAAACCTCGTCTCCTACTTTGAAGTTCTTCACCTGTGATCCGCATTCGGTTATGATACCTGAGAAATCAGCGCCCAGAATCCGTGGGAAACGCCAACCCGATATAAAAAACAGGCTGCCCGAGCGTGTCCGGTAATCGATGGGATTGACGGAAGACGCGATCACTCGGATTTTCACTTCATCCGCTCGCGGCACAGGCTCAGAAACCGTTTCGATTTTGAAAACATCAGGCTTGCCGTATTTATGAATAACTGCTGCTAGCATGAGCATATAACCCCCTTTTTTTGAATAACGTTACGTGGTCTCATATGTACAAAATAGTACTGCAAAAAAACGCCAAGGTCGATGCCTTGGGCGTTTTTGATAGGGGGACAGCCTAAGCCTTCATCTTCTCCAAGCAGCTTAAAATAAAGGCTTGCTCCCGCTCCAGATTGTCCTGCAGCTTGGCATAGATGCTGCAAGACAGCTTCTCGTCCTCTTTAAATCTGTATTTAATCACTAAATTTCGCAAGGACAAGTAGCGATGCTTCAAATCCGCGCTAGTGTCTAGCAGTCGCTGGTCGTATAGCATGTACCCATGATCCATCAAATAGGCAATACGCTTTTCCATTAAAAGTTTGTGCTCATACAGCAGGTGATACGCACGCAGGTCAAATTTTCTATATTCAGATGATGAGGTATCCATATTCTGTGGATCTGTAAGAAGCCGCTGCAGCGCTTGAAATCCGAATTCGAACTGCTGCTCCACCACCAAATCAAACGTAGGTTTGGAGTATAAATAATTTTGCATGCCGGCAGCAATTTGTTCCATATTAATATCGCATTCAAAGTCTGTGTTGCGCTTCAAAAAGCGAATTTCTGTATAGAAATCGTATTCATCGGACACACACCAATAACCCTCCTCCAGCTCCGAAAAGGGGCATTCCGCCTTTACAAACTGCTCCACAAAGTTGTCTGCGACAAGCGCCATATCCTTGTCCAAATCATATCCGTAAATTAATAGCTCATGCATATGATGACCATTTTTATACGAATCCGTCAAGGATATATAATACCGGTCTACGAAAATATGTACATAATAGCCACGATCTATCGACTCGATAATGACATCCTTTAATGATTTTCCCCATTTGGCAATGACTATGTCCTGAGGAAGCTGATTATAGGATATGCCGGGACAGACTTTGAGCAGGATATGGTGATTGTCAAAAGCGAACATTTCCCATAAATAAGCATATCTGATTTGAATAAAATTATTGAATACCCACCGCCATAACGGTTCGCTTATGATGGAAAACAAGATTCCGTATGGGGTATACGTGCTAACTTCCGGTTCCTGAAGGTAAAGCGCTTTTCTTGACATGACCTGCCTCCTTCCACTCTGTAATGACCCTTTCAGGCTGCTAGCCTAAAAAATATGACAGCCTGCATCGACATGGAGAACTTCACCAGTAATGCCTCGCGAAAGACGACTTAGCAAAAATATTGTCGCATCACCTATCTCATCCTGATCAACATTGCGCCGCAGCGGCGCCTGCTGCTCCATGGCTATCAGCTTATCTTGAAAATCAGCAATCGCTGAAGCGGCCGATGTGAGTACGGGGCCTGCTGACACTGCATTTACACGAATGCCATGCTTGCCTAGATCTTCAGCCAAGTAGCGCACGCTCGCTTCGAGCGCAGCCTTCGCCACACCCATGACATTATAATTTTTCACGACACGACCAGATCCTATGTAGGTTTGCGTCACAATCGCGCCACCCTCTTTCATTAAACCGCGCGCCTGCTTAGCCATAGCCACTAATGAAAAGCTGCTGGCGTTTTGCGCCAGCAGGTAGCCTTCTCTCGTCGTATCTATATACTCTCCTTGAAGCTGATCCGCATAGGCAATGGAATGTACGAGTCCATGAATCGTTCCAACCTGCTTCGCAATGACGTTGAATGCTTCGGCAATGCTCGCATCATCCAATATATCGCACGGGACAACAGCTGCCGCTTCAATGCCATACTCCTGAAGCAGCTTTGTCATTTTGCGCAAGGACTTATCCTTTCGATAGGTGAAAACAAGCCTAGCCCCTTCCCGATGAAGCGCTTTGGCAACTCCCCACGCTAAACTCTTCTCATTGGCTACGCCTGATACGACTATGACATGATCTTTCATCAGCATCGGAATTATCTCCTCCGAACAAGGTTAAAATTTCTCTCAGCAGCTAGCTGTTACTGAAGCGTAGAAAGCATGCTTTCCAACTCCTCGTAATCCAACTGCTTAAAAATGGGCACCGTCTCCTGGTAGGTACACAGTGCCATCGCATGCTCTTCATCTGCAAAGGTTTGCATAAAATAAGCAGCAGAAGCCCCTTCTTCAAGGCTTGCCTCCACTTCGCCGTCCTCCTTGATTAAGAAAGAGAATGAATCAAGCGGGATCGACATTCCTTTGCCCACTGCCTTGATATAGCTTTCTTTCAACGTCCACAGCTGGTAAAAATACGTGAGCTGACGACTGCCAGCCAGACTCATCAGCCTATTATATTCAACCGGAGCGAAGAACCGCTCTGCAATGGACAAGTCCTGTGGCTTCATGAGCTCAATGTCAATTCCAACCAGGCAGTCGCCAAAGGCGCAGACTACCCAGTCACCGGAATGTGACACATTAAAATGGAAGTCGATGGAAGAATGATCTAGCAACGGCTTGCCAAACTCATTTTTGTAAAAAGAAAGCTCAGCATTTGATAGCTTCCATCGCTTGGTAATAGCAAGTCGTGCCAAAATCTCACCCGTCACCGAACGATAGGCATCAATCGGCCGGCGGAATCGCCCGGCCGCTTCCCGCTTGCTTGGTGAAACGTAATTCAACATAACTTCATGCAGCGCCGCAGCTTTCCTCTCGTCCAGCCGCAGCATATAAACCTCTATCATGGATAAACTCCTATCTGGAAATTTTTTCTGCTAGACGCGAAGGAGCAAGATAGTCGTTTAATTCATAATACATACCCGTCTCGTCAATAATTTGATGGAGCCAGCGAGTCTGCTCTTCTACCGAAACCTTCTTCGTATCCAAAATGATTTTCAGCAAATCGAGTGCTGTTCTCATTTGTTCCAAAGTTGGCTTCTCACCCGTCTCCTCAAGACGATCCTGAATCTCCTGAATTTTGCGATACGACTTCACAACCTTCTCCTGATACTCCTCATTATCCCAGTTTTGGTTGAGGGTAGCTACTGCCACCGCCAAGCTGCGCGTAATAATAGTTGGAATATGCTTTCTGAGGCCCGGATAAGCTGCTAAAATTTGCTCGATTTTTTTGCGATCCTCCTTCGTGCCATAGCAGAGCGCTTCAATACCGTCCACGTTCGCCTTCACCATATTGGTCAATACGTTTTTAGGTCCCATTTCGACCGTAAGCGTAACACCTTTATGTTTAAAATATTGCATCGTACGCTCCCATTGTACCGGGCTAGTTATATGCAGCGCAAGATTTTGCGCCACTTTCTCCGAATGCGCCATCGGCTCGGCATTGCGGTTCGTAATGACCGGATATTTGAAGAAACCGTATTCCAGCCCCGACAATTTGTCCAATAATTGGTCGGCCATCGGCTGCATGAAGCTGCAGTGGAACGGAGCGCTGGCAAGCAGCGGCGTTGCCAGTCCGCCATGATTCGCGAGCCTGTCCTCCAGCTCCATAACCGCATCGCTTTCACCGGAAATCGCGGTTTGATTCGGCGTATTATAGCAGGATACCCAAACCTGGCGGCCCTCCAGCTCCATCGCTTTGCATTCATCCACAACCAGCTTGCGCTCGACCCCATCAATAATGGACATCGCTCCAACATCGCTTGCTGCAACCTCGTCGGTCAGTTTTCCCCGTTCGTGCAGCAGCTTCACCGCATCGGCAAAACGAATGGCTCCCGCGCAAGTAAATGCGGCATATTCACCAAGGCTGTGTCCGGCAAGAAATTGCGGGACAATACCGATCTCCTGCATATAAACGCGGAAGCTGGCTACGCTTGATACGAGAATAGCCGGCTGGGCATTTTTCGCTTTGGACAGCTCGGCAAGCGAGCCTTCAAAACAGAGCTTAGCCAAATCATAGCCAAGCACGTCGTTTGCTTCCTCAAACGTTTGCTTCACAATTGCATATTGATCATAAAGACCTTTCGACATGCCGACAAAGTGAGAGCCTTGACCTGGGAACAGAAACGCCATTTTTTCCATTATTACTTCCTCCAATATCATATTAGCCGTATTTTTTCTAACAAACAGGCATGCACGACAATTCAACCTGCTATCCTGCTTCAGCTAAACGCTCTAGCTGATATTTATCGTGAAGCTGTCTTATTTATTTATAAATTCATTAAACACGGCTGATTAAGGTGAGATAGTCTGGGGCACTTTGCAAATGAGCGGCATCATGCTCGAAAATGAGCAGTCCGTCCTGCTCCTCCACTTCCTTGAAGCCGGCAAATTTATACGTAAGCAGCATCATGCGATTACGGTCTGTAGGCACGAACTCGGCGCGTAGTACCGCTCCCGCATCATGCGCCATCTTGGCGACGTATTGCAGCATGATACTGCCTACTCCTCTAGACATAACACGGCATGACATTAACAACAGCTTCAGTGTCCAAATGTTGTCCTTGCATTCAAGCAGCGTTAAACCGATTTTGCCGTACGTGCCGTATTTATCCTCCAATTCGGATATAAGCAGCTTGTGGTTCGGTGAATGACGAAATTCATCCAATTCCTCATAGGAGTAGGTGTAGCCGGTTGCATTCAGCTGATGAGTTCTTACCGTCAGCTCCTCCGCCCGCTTCAAATCGTCTCCCTCAACCGAAGAAACCGTAAACACCATACCCAGTGAGGCGAGGAACTCCTCCTGCGAGCCATCGAAGCTGGATTCAACTTCATTGCGTACGATATCGCTCATATAGAGGCTTCTGCGGTTCCGGGAGTCCTCCGTAATAAAGGTTGGATTAAATTCCGGCCTCTCGAGCAGCCCTTCTGTCTCGGCAGCATCTATGCACAGGACGTCAGGATGGTTGAAGCTGACCTCTTCCCGCTCAAACGGCTGATCGTCGATAAAAGCAATCGTGTCCATCCCGATATTAATCGATTCGACAATCGTCTTGATCGCAGCTGATTTGCGGTTCCAGCTGATTTGCGGATAGATGAAATATTGCTCAATCCCGAGCTCTCTCATTTTCTCCATCGCCACATCATGCTCATTGCGGCTGGCAATCGACTGCAGGATACCACGCTCATCCAGCGTTTTAATGACGTTCACAATATCGCTTCGCAGCTCAACAGTCGTATCTTCCATTAAGATACCGTTCCAAATCGTATGGTCCAAATCCCACACGACGCATTTAATTTTACGCTTTGCGGTATCCTTCTTCTCCTCAACATTGTACGCCACAGGCATTCATCTCCTTATGAATTGGCTGTTTGAGCCATTGTCCGCCCTGCTCGGCGGCTTGTCACGAACTGCTGCTCAGCAATTAGCATTTCATGCATCTGCGACGTTCCCTCGATGATTTCATTAATTTTGGCATCGCGGAAATAGCGTTCCACCGGGTACCCGCTATGGCAGCCGTTAGCTCCATGTATTTGCACCGCATCGTTAGTAATTTTGGTCAGCATAGTCGAAGCAAAATATTTAGCCGTCCACGTTTCCATAATGCTGTCGGGATCGCCGCTATCCCGTAAATATCCAACTTTATAGCAAAGCATTCTAGCCGCCTTCACCTGTACGGCCATTTCAGCAATCATCTTCTGAATCAATTGATTATCCTGGAGTGGCCGTCCAAATTGGACTCTTGTGCTGCCGTAATCTAACGAAGCCTCCAGGCAGGCCTGCGCCAAACCAACACAGCCGCAGGCTATCGTATATCTGCCGTAATCGAGACAGGGCAGCGCAATATGCGTCAGTCCCATGCCGAGCTTGCCCAGCAAATTTTCTTGCGGAATTCGGCAGTCGGAAAGCACAACTTCGGCGATCATAGAGCCTCTTGCACCAAGCAGGCCGGACATGGGTAGTACCGTTACCCCAAGCCGCTCCCGCTCTACGAGAAATGCCGCTGGCTGGCCCTCGCATTTGGCAAAGATGAGAAACAAGTCAGCAATTTGTGCGATCGTAATCCATTTTTTGCGGCCATTTAATACGTATTCATTCCCGTCTAACACTGCCGTTGTTGCGATGCTCTTGGCATCGCTACCAGCGTTCGGCTCCGTTAGGCCAAATGCTGCCAAAGCGCTGCCCGTCGCCAGCTTGGGAAGCCACTCGCACTTCTGCTGCTCCGTTCCCCAGCGTAAAATCGCAAGGGATACCATTCCGTGAACGGTCAACAAGCTTCTTGCTGAGGAGCAGCCGCGCCCTGCCTCTTCGTTGAGAATGCCTAGGGTCACGTTGTCCAGCTCCATACCGCCGTATTTTTTAGGCAGCATGGATCCCAGATAGCCGGCTTCTGTCATTTTCCGGAGCATATCCGGATGGATACGCTCCTCGCGGTCATTTAGATCAGCTAGCGGCACCATTTCGTTATCAACAAAAGCACTGAACTCATTTTGCCAATTTTCCTGTACCTCAGTCAGTTCAATTTTCATCCTTAACCTCCCGAAACTTGTGAAGACTGCTGATCGACTGCTGCTTTCTCTTGAATCAGACTGACCATCCGATTAATGGTGCGGAAGTTGTCCAAATCCATGTCACGGCTATCAATAGTAAGCGCAAACTCCTTCTCCAGAAACATAACCAGCTGCATCGCGAACAGTGAATTTACAAATCCTAGGGCGAAAATATCCTCATCGTCACCAAGCTCATGCTTGCGAAAAAACCGCGATAAAAACTTTTTAATTTTCACTTTCTTTTCTTCCATTATTGACACTCTCCTCATCCCGATTTGGGTGAATCTATTATTAAATCCATTCATGACTAAGCATTAATACGTATAAAATCCTTGACCGCTTTTGCGGCCATGCAGCCCCGCGTCGACCATTTTCCTAAGCAGCGGACAGCAGCGGAACTTCGAGTCCTGATAGCTTTCATAAAGCACATTCAAGGAATGCACGACCGTGTCCAGGCCGATCAAGTCAGCCGTTTCGAGCGGACCCATCGCATGTCCGTAGCATTTTTTGAAAATTTCATCGACTTCCTCCGCCGAAGCCACCTGATCCTGCACGACATAAGCAGCTTCATTCATAAACAAATGGGAAATCCGATTGGATACAAAGCCCGGATAGTCGTTAACGACGATCATTTCCTTGCCCATGGCGCCCATAAGCCCGTCAACCGCACGGATACATTCCTCAGAGGTGTGAAAGCCGCGAATGACCTCGACCGTTTTTTTGGTGGGCACCGGATTCATGAAATGAGTGCCGATCACTTGCGGTGCGCGCTTCGTAACAGCCGCCAGCTTTGTAATGGAGATACAGGACGTATTAATCATAAAAATGCATTCTGGCTGGCAGATGCCATCAATAAGCTCATAAATGCCGCTCTTGACGTCCCAATTTTCCGTTGCGTTCTCGATGACAAAGCTGACGTCGCTGAGGCTATGATGCTCCGTCGTAAATGCGATGCGGTCCATAATTGAATCTGTTGCCTCCAAGTTTCCTGAGGAGCCGAACAGCCCGCGAAATCGCAGCTGGGTGGCAATTTCCTCCCTAGCTTGTTCAAGCTTCGCATGCTCAATATCGACCAATACAACCGCTAAGCCTGATTGGGCGAGTGCTTGGGCAACCCCTCTTCCCATTACACCTGCTCCGATTACCCCGATTTTCACAGCGATCTCCACTTCTTTCTTCATTGGATTTTGATAGGCCAGCTTTCGCCCCATACCAGTCCGCTTGCTAGCAAAATGCTGCCTAGTAAGTCGATTGGCTGCCTTCCAGCTCAAGGGTCTGAGGATGAATGACTACGAGCTTTGCCGCGTATTCCCGCTCCAGAGCAAGTGCCGCGTCGAGCTGCACGTTCAGTTCAACCGCAGCCTGTGCACTTAATTTGGCGGAAAAAACCGCTTTGGCCACTAGGGACCGGATTTGCTTCCAAGCTTCCAGGCTATTCACAACCGCGCTCTGAAGCTCCAAATACCCACCGGCTAATTGCTCATAGCGATATTGGTCCACGAGCTTGGCATTTACCATTTGATTAAGCGTATCAAGCAAGCTTTCGCCATAATCTTTAATTAGCTGCCCAGCCTGTAGAGCTTGTTTAACCTTTTCCAGAAATCTGCACAGCGCATGCAGGCTGCCTTCCAGAAGCTGCTGCCTATGTGCAGCGGCGGAAGCAGTCGTTTCTAGCAAGCTATCAGGTGTAGACCCTACACCATCAGAAGTGACAGCTGAAAATTCATAATAAACAGGCGTTTCGCTGCCAAAATGGTCCATAAAACCAAGATGCCCCTGCAGCGTATCCTCGTAACTCACCCATCTCTTCTCATAGGTCAGCCTTTCGATATGGTCATGCTCAATAACGCCGAACCTCTGCGTGCTGTCATCAAAGCCGAATACGAGCCAGGAATGCGGCCAATGCCTCTTCTGGTACGTTTCCGTCCGGTCTGAGGCGTAATAGCAGTCAATTCGCACAATGACCGGCTTATGGCTGAGAACCGCTCGTTTGAGTTCCTCGATTACGGAATGGCCGACCTCTCTCGTTTCCATCCCTATGCCCATTCCAAGCAAAAGCTGCTCTAATGGCTTTGCCGCTGCATAATCTACCTGAAAGTGGACCGTGTCCTCGTCATAGCGATAGATGACCGTATCATTTGCTAGAATAGGCAGCAGACTTTGCTGGTAGTAGGATAGAATCGGAAACAGCGAATGATAGAAACATTCCTTGTAAAATAAATCGTTAAACGGTTTGATACGCTCATCATGCCTCAGCGTCATCATTGCTGCACTAGCGAATGTATCAGATCCAGCTGCCGCTTGGCTCCTTTGAGCAAAAGGCGCTGCTGCTTCACCGTTCATTCTCCTCAGGAAACCCCTAATTGTCGGGTAACGGTAAATATCCTCGCTTTCAAAGGACAATCCCGCTTTCTCCAGCTCAACCTCCAGCTTCAATGCTTTGAGCGAATGTCCGCCGACATTAAAGAAATCATCGGTTACGCCAATCGTCTCTAGCTCCAGCACAGCCTTCCAAATGAGCAGCAGCTTCTCCTCCTGTTCATCTGCTGGCGGCTCGCCGATGAATAATCCACTGACCGCTTCATAAGGACTGGGCAGCTGCTTTCGGTCTATTTTTCCGTTTGGCGTATACGGAAGCTCGCTCAGCGGAATATAGAACGAAGGCAGCATATAATCGGGAAGCCGGGAAGCTATTGCGCTTCTTATGACATCCGCGAGCAGAACGGCCGAGGATACGTAGTAGGCGCAAAGAATGGGGCTCCCCGCGCTGTCCTCCTGCGCCATGCAAACGGCGGCTTTAATCTGCTCCATGCTCAAAAGTGCAGACTCTATCTCGCCCAGCTCGACTCTAAAACCCCTGATTTTCACCTGATGATCGATACGCCCCAGAAATTCGATTTCCCCGCCAGGCAGCCGCCTTGCCAGATCGCCTGTCCGGTACATTTTCCCACCGCTTCCGCTTCCATAAGGGCACGGAACGAATCTATCGGCAGTCAGCTCCTCCCGGTTCCAGTAGCCGATAGCTACGCCATCTCCGGCGATGCACAGCTCCCCAGCCACGCCTTCCGGCAGCAAACGCAGAAGCGAATCAACAATATACATTTGCGTATTGGCGATGGGTGCCCCCAGCGTTATGCTGCTCGCACTCGTCACATCCTTGACAGAGGACCACACCGTCGTCTCTGTTGGACCGTACATATTATAAATACTTGCCCCTCTGCACCTTTCTCGAAGCTGGTGAAGCAGCTCATCCGGGAAAGCTTCCCCGCCTACCATAAGCGTCGTTATTTGATCCATGCCTGCTTCCGCCCCGTTATCGTTCAGCAGCAGTTGAATCCGGGAAGGCGTCGCCTGCAGCAGCTCGATCCGATTATGCGTCAGCCACCGCTGGAGTAAGGCTGGATTTTGCTGCTCCTCTTCGCCCGCAATGACGACAACCAGACCTTGCGTCAGCGGCAGGAGCGTCTCCAGCACGAATATATCGAAGCAAAGCGTGGTAACGGCAGCAATTGTTTTTCCTCCGGTGAAG
This sequence comes from Paenibacillus sp. R-74696, assembly GCF_055814915.1. Classification (NCBI taxonomy): domain Bacteria; kingdom Bacillati; phylum Bacillota; class Bacilli; order Caryophanales; family Paenibacillaceae; genus Paenibacillus; species Paenibacillus sp. R-74696. Next base: position 137,954 of record NZ_JBPULM010000017.1, on the reverse strand, counting down.
GCAGGGATTCGGGTTGTAATGCCTGTAATAAAATTAACAACTGCCTTGTGCGGAACCAGCACACCTTTCGGCAGGCCAGTAGAGCCCGATGTATAAATTAAGTAAGCAGCATCCTCCGGGTCGTTCACATTAGACAGCAACGGATCGAATTCTCCATATACCCGTCTGTCATCGAGATTTACGGTTTCCCCTTGAAAATCAACATGGCTGATTAGTCCATCCTGTGTAAGCAGTACGCCCGCCCCGCTGTCGGCCAGCATATGCTTGATCCGGTCCGGCGGATAAGTTGGGTCAATGGGCAGATAGGCACCCCCAGCCTTGAGCACCGCCAAAATAGCAACCATCATTTCCAAAGAGCGATTCGTCATGACAGCGGCAACCCGCTGCCTGCCAATCCCCTTGCTGCGAAGCAGGCAAGCTAGCCGGTCCGAGCGATTTTTAAGCTCCCCGTAAGAAAGCTCATTCCCGTCAAAACGCAAGGCGGTCCAATCTGCCGTATGCATGGCTTGACTGTCAAAGAGCTCATGTACCGTTTTATCCTTTGGATAAGGTACAGGCGCCAGATTAAACCGATCAAACTCGTCCATTTCCTCCTGTGAAAGCATGCTTATCTGGTTCAGCAGCTTATCGGTACTGTGAAGCACCTCGCCGAGAAAGCCCACAAAGTGGTTGAAAAGCCGTTCCATGTATCGCTGCGAATACATGGAACGTTCATAAAGCAGCTCCAATTGAAGGCGATTGCCTTCATTTATGAAATAAAAGGTAACCGATGCTTTCGAGTCCTGCATGTATATGGGTGCATGCAGCGTATTCAGCGCAACGACTGTTTTAAAAGCATGGACAACGGCTTCGGGGTCCTGCTTAAGCAGCCTGATGATAGCTGGAAAAGGAATGTGCTTGTACTTCCTCGCCTCCTGCACCGTTTGGCCAACGCGCTGTAAATATTCCTTGAAGGACAACGCTTCATCAATAGGAACCTGCAGGGCGATCAACCGGTTGGGAGCCGTGCTTTCTGCCGTTTGTTGTCCGGAGGGCATTCCGGCGGTCACGATCTCCTCACCTGTATATCGATGAAGCATATAGAGCGCACCTGACAGCAAAAACGCATACAGGCCTTGCTGGGAGTTCCTGCAAACGGTCAGCAGCCTTTCAGTCAAAGCAGGCGGAATCGGGCCCTTGATTAAATCGACCGCTCCCTGACGCAAGCCAGCATTTTTCAGATCGCCCTCAAAGGCTGTCGGCTCAGCTGAAGGATCGAGCTTGCTGAGCCAATACTCCCGTTCCTCCTGCCACTTGCCACTCGAGAGCAGCATATTTTCCGAATAGGAATCCATATTCATTCCCTCCCTTCTTTTCTACATGCTTGATGGCACAGGCGCCTATAAATTAAAGGAGATTTCCTCATCATCCTCATATAACGGCACATCGGTTTTGCTGCTGGACAGTTCAATATTTTGCAAAAGGATATCGGGCTTCTTAGCGATCGCATCAAGAATGCTCACGTAATCCTCCAACATCCGCTCCGCTGTTTGCATATAATAAAGCCGCGAATTGTACTCCAGCCGAAGTCGAAGCATTCCGCCCTGCTCCATCGCCTCCAGCGTCAGTTCATAATCGGTCAGATTGTAAATTTCATCGATAGAATGGCCAATCACTCTTTCATCAACAGCCACATTTTGATAAATAAACACCGTATCGAACAGCGGGTGGCGGTTCGCGCTTCTCTTCACGTTCAACTGCTGGATCAGCTCGTCCAGCGGGTAATCCTGATTGTCGAAAGCCTGTATAGCGCTTGCTTTAATATGCTCCAGGCAGCTTAAGAAAGTCAGCTCCTTGCGGGGATTAACCCGCATCGCCATCATATTGATAAACATGCCGAGAATTTTGTCCATTTCCCGCTTTGGCCGTCCTGTAACCGGTGATCCGATGACAAGGTCGTCTTGCGCAGAATATTTGGACAGCAGCACGGCATAAGCGGCGAGCAGCAGCATATACATCGTCGTTCCTGTTAAGCTTGCCAGCTGTTTCAGCTTCTCCGTCAGTTCGCGGTCAGCCGAGCTCATCACTAAACCGCCTTCAAAAACAAAATGCTCGGGTCTTGGCTGATCTGTCGGCAGGCGCAGCACGGGGATTTCGCCCGCAAACGTCTCTTCCCAGTAATGCTGCTGGCGCTTCATTTGCTCCGTCTGCGCGAAGGCGAGCTGCCACTCCACATAGTCCTTGTATTGATAAGGCAGGGCAGGCGGCGTTTCGCCCTTGTACAGCTGCACAAGCTCCCTCATGAATATTTCCATCGATACGCCATCCGTAATAATGTGGTGGGCATCGTACAGCAGGTAATATTTTGCCTCCTCTACCTTCACAAGGCCCAGCCGGAAAAACGGCGGTTCATTCAAATTAAATGGCTGTTTGAACCGATTAATGATGTCTTTAGCCTCGGCCTCTCCTGCTTCCCAATAACCCATCTCAAATGGGACTTGTCCGCTGATCACTTGGACAATTTCCCCTTCCATGCTCGTAACGGCTGTTCGCAGCACCTCATGCCTGTCAATCATGCGACGTACAGCCAGCTCCATCCGCTCAGGCTCCACTCGGATGTTCAGCACTGAAACTCTAAACTGATTGGCGCTTGTCAGCTGCGGTTCCCGTTTAAAGCCAAGGAACATGCGCTTCTGGGCGTGGGAAGCTGGATAATACGGCTTTGCACCCGCCTTCTGCATAGGAGGATACTGGCCGGAGCGGACAGGTCCAAGGCTGGCGGTTTGCTTTTGCAAGTGCTCCGCCAGTTGAACGATGGTCGTATGTTCGAATAAATCGCTGATGGACACCAATTCGAACGTGTGCGTCTCGATCTCGCCCTGGAGCTTCATTAATACGAGTGAATCCGCGCCCATTTCAAAGAAGTTGTCATAGATGTCAATCTCCTCATAGCCGAGGACAAGCTTGCAGCATAAGGCAAGCTTCTGCTCGAGCTCCGAGTAGCTGCCAGCCTCCCGGCCAAGCAGGACGACACCGTCCGCACTGCGTTCCTTCTTTTGTCCACTGTGGCCGCTTGGCTTGCGTTTGCTGTCTTTCTTCGCCGCAATCCGCTTCCGAATCGAATCGGAGCAAGCTACACCGGAGCGCTCAAGCAGCATCGCTCCTGCCCCGTCATAGTGGATTTGCCCAACTAACGCTCTGCTCACACCGCTCTTCAGCAGTTTTGCAAAACCTTCAAGCCCTTGCTCGGTCGGCAGCGTCTTGAAAATCGTATCGAATACGTGTCCGCCGTCAAAGGCCATTCCGGTTTCCTTCCACGTCGTCCAGTTTACCGTAATCGTACGTCCGCCTCTTCTTTTACGATAAGACGCATAAGCATCCAAATAGGCGTTAGCTGCCGCATAATCCCCTTGCCCAAAGGCGCTGAATATGGTCGCGACCGACGAGAACATGATGAAAAAATCTAACTGCTGGTCTTGCGTAAGCTTATCGAGCACCCAAGTACCATACACCTTCGGTGCATAGATGGCCTCGAACATATCATCGCCTCTGTCGGCAAGCGGTCCGTCGTTTGAGACGCCTGCACCGTGCACAATACCCCGTATTTGCCCATACTTGCTTTTCAAATCAGCGATAACCTGCTCCATAGCGCCATAATCGGCTGCATCGGCACCGATGCATTCTACCGTCGCTCCCAGCAGCTCCAGCTCCTTCACCGTAAGAAGCCGCTTTCTCAGCTTGTCCGAAGCGCTGCTGCCCTCAAGAACAGCCTGCCATTCCGCTCGCGGCGGCAGCGGAGTTCGGCTAATTAAAGCTAAATTGACCTTGCTCTGAGCTGCAAACCATTTCGCCATTTCCAGCCCAATGCCGCCTAGTCCGCCAGTAATCAGGTATACTCCTTGCTCCTGCAAGTTCAAGCCTTGGCTAGTTTCTAGCTGCTCGCCTGGCAGCTCGGCAAATATTTCGGTGTATCTGTCGCCATTTCGAAGCGCAACTCCATACACATCAATCGCCTGAAGCTCTCCCATAAGCTGTTCGTGCACCGCCAATTCCTCTATATCGATAAATTTGCAGGCAACATCGGGCAGCTCCTTGGCGATAACCTTGCCCATGCCGTATATAGGAGCATGATCGGGTATAAGCAGCTTCTCAGCGCCTGTAGCCTCTACAGCATTACTAGTGAGGATATGCAGCGCAATTGGCTGCTGGATTTCCGCCTGTGCCAGCGCTTTTGTTAAATAAAACAGGCTATAGGCACCGCTTGTCTGCCGCCGCTTCAGCATCTCCAGCGTATCGCTGACGTCCTGTGTGTTCAGCGCTAACAGGTGAATGATTTGGCCAAACGGCTCATCCTTCAATGCCTGCATAAGCTGGACATAGCTTGCCTTTGTTCCGTCAATTCGGTAGCCTTCGGCGCTTGAGCTGGCCGTGCAGCCAAAGGGCATATCGTCCTCCGCAAGCTCCACCTCGATAACCACCCTGCCGCTTTCCCGCAAAGATGCTGCTATTGAGTGTCCGACTCCCGCCCGATCCATAAATATGACGGCTGCTCCTTCAATGCCAGAAGGCACAGGGATTCTGCTGCACTTGCGCCACTGCATGGCGTAGAGCAGCGTATCTTCAGTCCCGTCTTTGCCGCTCCGCTGCGGCATATTAAGCTCTAGCCAGCAGCGCTGTTTCTCAAAGGCGTAGGTCGGCGCATACGTTTTGCGGCGGCCTTCGCCCTGATACAGCTCCTCCCAATTGACATCCGCACCGCGGACATATAGGCTGCCAATATCTTGAAGCAGCTGCTTATCCGTTTTGCCAGTGCCGATGAACTGCCGAACCTTCTCGGAGGCGGTGCGTGTCAGTTCCGCATGCTGCGGCTTCTTAATTTCATTTTCAGCCAATACCTGCTTATTTCCCGAGACGACCTTATGTCTGCCGTAGTGCATATCATTGTGAATGCTTTCTTCAAGAGCATTGCTCGCCATAAGAGCAATTTTGCGCCTTAAGTCAGCGGCATTCTCGAAAATGATGGCAATGCGGTGCGCATAATGGCCTCTGCCGGTGCTAGCCGTATAGCATAAATCCCGAAGCGGGATTTGTGCCTCTCGGTTTAAGAACTGCTCGTAGCGAGATACAATTCCAAGCAGCGGCGCCATGTTTTTGGCCGATATCGCAAGGATATGGGGCATGCCAGCGTAGACATCCTCGGCCTGCTCCGGCTGCTGCGGTGGAATATACTCCTCCAGAACGATATGGCAATTGGTTCCGCTCAGGCCAAAGGCGCTGATGCCGCATCTGCGCGGATGCTCGGCAGCTTCCCACTCCCTCAATTGGGTGTTGACGTAGACCGGTGAATCACTAAAGCTAATCGCCCCATTCGGACGGTTGAAATGGGCTGTAGCCGGTATTTTGCGATGCTTTAACGACAAAGCGCCCTTGATAACGCCGGCAATGCCAGCGCATTCGTACAAGTGGCCTACGTTGGTCTTAACCGTGCTGACTGCGCAAAACTGCTTCCGGTTCGTATGCTTTTTGAAGGCCCTATACAGCCCTTCAATTTCGAGCGGATCGCCAAGCCTCGTGGCTGTGCCATGCACTTCAATGTAGGAAAGCGTCTCGGGATCAATGCCAGCGTCCTTCCACGCTTTAAGCAGAACCTCTGCTTGGGCAGCCGAATTGGGTGCGGTTATGCCGATTGAAGTGCCATCCTGATTAATGGCGCTGCCCTTAATAACCGCGTAAATTCGGTCCCCATCCTTTACAGCCTGACTTAGCGGCTTTAGCAAAACAGCAGCACTGCCTTCTCCCCAGCCAGCGCCCTCGGCTTCTGCGTCAAACGTCCGCGTCCGTCCATCCACCGCCTCAACACCCAGCTTCAGGCCGGAGTTGTCGATAGGCAGAAGATTGAGCCTGATGCCGCCCGCAATCGCCATTTTGCAGTCGCCATTATGAATGGCCTTGCTGGCTAGATGAATGGCAACCGATGAGGAGGAGCAGGCCGTATCCAAAATAAGCGTCGGCCCCTTCAAATCAAGCATGTAGGAAATTCTCGTCGGAAGCATGGCGGCAATGTTGCCTGTCAATGCGGTTGCCGCTGATTCCGGCTCGGTTTCCAGTATCATGGAATGATAGCTTGAGCTGCTGGAGTAGCCCACGTATACGCCTGTATGACTTCCTACAAGCTTATTCCCGCCATAACCCGCATCCTCAATGGCTTCCCAGGCCGTTTGCAAAAATATACGCTGGGACGGATCCATCAGTGCAGCCTCATTCGGCGTTATGCGGAAAAAGCCATAATCGAAGGAAGCGATATCGTGCATATAAGCACCAGGGGAATATTTTAATTCCCAGCCCATTTCATCCAGCATGTTGGTCAGATAGCCGTCAATGTCTGCGCTTCTCTCTTGCGGAAAGGCGCCTATTAAATCAACGCCGGAGGCGATTTGCCGCCAGAACTCCTCTGAGGAGTCGGTTCCTGCTATATGGGAGGCCATCCCAATAATGGCGATGTCCTCCTTGCGGTTATCCTCTTGCTCTGCCTGTGCCTGCCTAAGCAGTGTGACCATGCGAATCGCATCTTCTTTTTCGATTTTTCCTTCGGTAGCTCTCTTGAGAATATAGTGGTACAGCTTATCCATAGCCTTTTACCCTCCGGGCGTCCAAAGTTGCTGCGCCAATTACTTTTTCCTTGCTTCGCTGCTGTCTTGTCCGGTCTTCGTCAACTGGTCAATCGCCTGTTCAATGGAGAGCGTACCCTTGTCCAGTTCCTCCATTAACCGCTTCGTATCCTCCTCCAAGCTGGCGCCAGCACTTACCTGCTGCAATACTTGCGACATTTCGCGGTCATACGCAAGATGTTCCAGAGCTTCTGTGCCTGCTGCATCCTGCTCCTCTTCATCCTCCCGCATGTACTGCTGCAGCTTGCTGACGGAGGTGTATTCGAACAGATCCAGCAATCTAACCTTGCCCGGATAATGCTTTTCCAAAGAAGCATGAACTCTGCCAAGTAAAATCGAGTCGCCGCCAAGCTCGAAGAAATTATCGTCCATATCGATTTCATTAAAGCCAAGTACCTCGCAGTAGATTTCCGCCAGCTTCGTTTCCAGATCGGTGTATTCCCCGTCTTTTCCCGTAAGCTTGATTTCTCCTTCGAAACGTCTTTGCGAAGCCAGCTGCCTTGCCTCCCAGCGCTTCTGGGACCCCGTTATAGCAGCGTCTATCGGCGCATCCAGCAGCTGCGGAACGAGACCAAGCTCCCACAGCAGATCCGAGCCATAGTTCAGCTCCCCGATAAGAACGTTCGATACGCTCCGGTTCAAAGCTTCGTCCAGACCGCGCATGGCCACTGCTGTAGGCAGCGCCTTGAAGGCTCCGTCTGCATTGACGCCAAACTCTACGGCCATGCCGGTTTCCTTCCAGGCGACCCAGTTGATAGACAGCGCTTTTTGCTGGTTCAACGTTTTGTGTTTGGCAAATGCATCCAAAAACGTATTAGCTGCGCAGTAATCTCCCTGCCCTGGCACTGCAAAACGCGAGCTCATGGAGGAGAACATCAGGAAGAAATCTGGTCGATCCTGCTCGGTCAGCTTGTCGAGAATCCATGTCCCAAACACCTTCGGATGAACAACCTCGTTGAACACGTGCTCTTCCTTCAAATAAAGGAAGCCATCGCCGCCTACGCCGGCGCCATGGACGATACCGTTAATGCGTCCAAAACGTTCTCGCAGCCCGCCAACCAAATCTTCCATTTGTTGTAAATTGGCGATATCGAGACTGTAGCATTCGACATGAGCACCCATTGCTTCAATCTCGCGAACGGCTTTCATTCTCTGAATAGCCTTCCGGTCGGTTCTGCTGTTGCGGTCGATAATATCATCCCATGTCCCTTTGTCTGGCAAAGGCGTACGGTTAATGAGCGCAATATTGACTTGCTTTCTCGCTGCCAAATATCTGGCCGTCTCGATCCCCATGCCGCCTGTGCCGCCCGTAATGAGATATATCCCTTCTTCCCTAACCTCGATCGGCTGCTCGTTTGCTTCTTGTACGCGGTATTCTTTGAAAATTTCGGCATACCGCTCATTGTCGCGGAAAGCGACCATATAATACGACGGTGCTGCCAATATTTCGCGCATGACCGTCTCCAAACTCGTCGCTTCATCAATATCAATAGCGCGGCACAGCATGCTCGGCAGCTCTTGCCTTGCGGATTTTCCAAGTGCCAGGAGCGGTGCATTCCATGGATTGACACGGGATTCGCGGCCGCTTACAACATCTACATGATCCGATATAATAACCGTATCGGTTACAGCGCTTAACCCGACCTGGGCTACCGCTTTGGATAAGTAAAACAGGCTGTAGACGCCTCTGTACTGCGTCTCATTAAAGCCGTTCCAGTCTACCGCCATGCCTTCCGGCACGATGCTGAACAGGTGGATCATTTTGCTCCAGGTTCTGCCCTTATTATCCCTCAGCAGCTTCACATAATCTTCCACCGTACCACTTACGTGATAGCTGCCATCATCCAGCTTGGCATACTGCTTTCGCAAATAAACTTGAACGGTCTCGGTTCCCTTCCGGTTCCACTCATCAGCGAGCGATTGTCCTAAGCCCTTCTCGTCCATAAAGATGAGAACAGGTCCAGCCTGTGTAGTCTGCTCGGCCATTAGCTGCTCCTGCCTTACCCACTGTCCCCCGTAATACAAGCCGCCAGCCGTTACTTCTGTCACAGCTTGCTCGTATTCGGGAATCTCAACCCAGCAGCGTTCACGTTCGAACGGATAGGTCGGGAGGCTGATCCGGTGCAGCTCTTCACCGAAATAGAATGGCTCCCAATCGGTTTCTACACCTTGTACATAAAGCTCGCAAATGTGCGGCAGGCTGGTGTCATCAGAGCGTTCCCCATCTACATAATCGTCGACTAATTGTCCGAACTGCTTCGTCATGCTTATCCGCTGGCTTTCCGAAATTTCGCCCTCGGATTTTTTCGCTTTCGTTTCCGATACGATTTTGTGGTAGCCATAGTACAACCAAGGCTGTTTTAGGTTGTCGAACCCGTATTCGTCCACCTCACTAAGCTTCCGGTTGAAATCCTCCACATCGTTAACGATAAGAATCAGCCTGTGCGCGTAGTGGCCACGTCCAGTGTTGGCAGTATAACAAGCATTGCGGAAGGCAGCAGCTGAACCGTCGCCAAAACGCTGCGATTTATATTGGCTGACTAGGCGTCGAAGCGCAGTTTCCGTCAGTGCGGAGAGTGTAAACAGCTGCGGATTGAGGCTAAGCCTCTCCTCGCCCTGCAGAAGTAGGGTTTCAGCTCCCAAATACTCTTCCATAACGACATGGCAGTTCGTTCCGCTCATGCCGAAGCCGCTCACACCGCATCTGCGCGGATGGCCTTCCGTCTCCCATAATTTACGGGTTGCATTGACGTATACTGGTGAGTTCATAAAGTCGATTTTTCGGTTCGGGCGGTTAAAATAAAGGTTTGGCGGCAGCTCCTTGTTTTTGAGCGTCAAAACCGCCTTAATGACGCCCGCGATGCCCGCAGCCTCCGATAAATGCGTCAAATTCGTTTTTGATGATCCGACCGCGCAAAATTGTTTCTTCTGGGTATAGCGTTTAAATGCGCGCCCAATACCCTGAATTTCAATCGGATCTCCCAGTTGGGTGCCCGTTCCATGCGTTTCAATGTACGTAACTGTCTCAGGATCAATAGCGGCATCTTCCCATGCCTGAATAATGACTTCCTCCTGAGCAGCTGGGTTTGGTGCGGTCAAGCCAGCGGAGCTTCCATCTTGATTCGATGCGCTTCCCTTGATGACAGCATAAATATTGTCCCGATCCTCGATCGCCTTCTGAAGCGGCTTGAGCAGAATCGCTCCTACCCCTTCGCCTGTTCCCGTGCCTTCGGAGAGCTCATCAAACGCCCTTGTTTTGCCGTCACCCGACTCCATGCCGATGCCTCTTGGCGAGCCTTTGCGGAAAATAGGCATCATATTCAGCCGTACCCCGCCGGCAATCGCCATTTCACAGTCGCCCATGCGTATCGATTTGCAGGCCAAATGCACGGAGGTCAAGGAGGAAGAACAGGCTGTATCGATAACGACGCTCGGGCCCTTCAAATCAAACAGATAGGATACCCTTCCTGTTGCTACCGAAGCGGTATTGCCGACTAGCGAAGCACCTTCCGACTGCGGCTCAACCTCGCTAATGAAGCGATGGAAATAGACCATATTGGAAGCGAAGCCGAGGTAAACCCCTGTTTTCGTGCCGTAGATCTTTTTGCCTCCGTAGCCCGCATCTTCAATGGCATGCCATGCCGTCTGCAAAAACAGACGATGGTTCGGGTCAGTCGTGCTCGCTTCCTTCGGTGACATTCGGAAAAAGCGATAGTCGAACTTGTCTATTTCGTCCAAATAACTGCCCTGCTCATAGTCGACCGCATTGAGCGGCCAGCCCTTGAAGGCAACGTATTTTTCCATATCTTTTCTTCGTACATCCGGATAGCCGCTGCCGTTATCGACGCCAGCTTGCAGCGCTCCCCAGAATTCCTCGTTCGTGCTCGCCTTAGGGAACTGGAAAGACATGCCGATTACGGCAATATCGCTATCCGTTGACAAGGCTTCACGCGCAGCGATCGTCTGCTGAGGCATGCTGCTCTCAGCATCCTGTTCTACGATATATTCCGCCAGCTTGGAAATCGTCGTATGCTCAAACATATCCGCAACCGTTAATAAGCCTGTATAGCGCTTATCCAGTTCAGCGTGGATGCGCATCAGCAATATCGAGTCGGCACCAAGCTCGAAAAAGTTGTCGTTAATGTCGATTTCGGCATAACCGAGCGCATTTTGGCAAACCGCGGCAATCGTCTTTTCGGTTTCGTTATACGCTGCTCCATCACGGCCGGTCAGCTGCACCTCGCCGTTCTTTGCTGCCGCCTTCGGCTTCGCAGCCTTATTGCTGGAGCCAGAGCTGGCAAGCTGCTGCTTATAATAATCCAATCTGTGCTGCAGCGGCTCTGACAGTCTAACCGTCGCTTTCTCAAGCAATATAATGCCCAGCCGGTCGTAGTTGAAGCTGCCGATTAGTGCTCTGCGGCTTTGCTTGTTCAGCAAGGCAGTAAACCCTTCAATACCGCTCGCTGTTGGCAGCGTCTGGAATATGGTACTTACCGCAACGCCGCTATTTTTCGCCATTCCGGTTTCCTTCCAGGTTGTCCAGTTAATCGTCAGCGACTTCTTGCCCTGCCTGCTTCGATAATGAGTAAATGAATCCATATAAGCGTTAGCCGCTACATAATCGCTTTGGGTCGAACCGTAATAAATGGTGGCCACGGATGAGAACATGACGAAGAAATCAAGTTGATCCTCCTCCGTCCATTTATTAAGCAGCCACGTTCCGTTCACTTTAGGCAGGAGCACCTCGCGTATGACGTTTTCCTGCTTGTCCTTCAGCAGCTGGTCGATGGCGACGCCAGCGCCGTGCACGATACCGTCAATTTTTCCATACTCGCTGCGAACTTCCGAAAGCATCGCTCTAAGCTCCGACTCATCGGAAATATTTGCCTGACACAGCTTAATCTGTGCTCCAGCTGCTTCCAACTCGCGAATGGCGTTAATCTTGTGAATCGATGGCAGATCCGTCCCTGTCTGAGCAATCGCATCCCATTGCTCCCGATCAGGCATCGCCGACCGGTTTACGAGGACCAGATTGACAGAAGCTGCACGTGCGGCTAGCGACTTGGCAACCTCAAGACCGATTCCTCCCGTTCCCCCCGTAATGAGATAAACGCCCTGCTCCTTAATCGCTACAGGCTCATCGGCCATGCGATCAAGCTCCATTTGAGCAAATTGCTCGATGTAGCGGGTGCCTGCGCGGAAAGCGACAGCATAAGGCGATGAACCTGCGCCATGTATAATCTCTTCCTTCAGCTGCCCCGCATCTGATTCCTGATCCCTATCAATGCTTCGAACGTTGAACTGCGGGTGCTCCTTGCTCACAACCTTGCCGAAGCCAATAGCGGTCGCGTGTTCCGGACGAATGAGCGTCTCCACACCGCTCACTTCTTGGGCACTGTCTGTTAGGAGAACAACGTCAAGCTGCTGCTTTCCGTTTGTCTGCAGCCAAGCCTTATACAGATAGAAGAGGCTGTATAGTCCTCGTTTTTGACTCTCATCCAACTGCTCTACGCTGTCGATTGGCCCGCTGCTATCCAAATTGAGCATATGGACAATTTGCTGAAGTGACCACGCTCCAATGTCTTCGAAAAGCCTAATATAATCGCCTTGCGTGTTGCGGATCGTATAAGCGCCAGAATGATGCTGGATGTATTCCTCGCCTAGCGAAACCTTAATCGTATCCCTCTGATCCCCTGCGTACGCTGCCTCTAGGGCTTCAGCCATTTGCTTGCTGTCGCCTGTTCCACCAATGAGTAGGACAGCCCCAGTCAAAGCTTCTCCGGATTTGGCAGAACGCTCCTCTTCCGTCCATACAGGCGCGAAGTAAAGACCATCCTCCTTCGTTTCCTCTGACGCTTCCAGCTCGGGAAACTCCAGCCAGCAGCGCGCATTTTGCAGCGCATAGGTCGGCAGGCTGACGCGCAGTCTCCGTTCTCCCTCATAAAGCTCGGTCCAGTTGACATCGCCGCCGCTTGCATAAGTGGAGCAAAGCGAGTGAAGCGACTGCTCATCCGATTTTCCAGATGCAATCCAGCTCTCTAAATGCTGCGCTGCCTCACCGCCAAGATGGCGCTTCTCCTGTTCATCGATTTCACCTGGTTTCGGCGCTGCGTTGGCACGGGCTACACGGTGGAATCCATAGAAGGCCCATGGGGCCGTAAAAGACTCCAGATCAGCTTCCAAGCAAGCACGGATTTTCACATGCAAATCGTCCAAATCAGCAGCCATTAGCGCAAGGCGGTATGCGTAGGTACTGCGACCAGTATTGGCCGTGAAGCATATATTAGAGAGCGCTAAATTACCGCCGCTTTGCTGCAAATATTCATCGTACAGCTGCAGCAGTTCCCGCAGCGCTTTGCTGCTTCTCGCCGAGAGCGTAAACACCTCTGGCCCCGCAGACGAAGGTTCTGCATTCGCTTGCTCTGGCGCTTCCTCCAGCACAAGATGGCAGTTCGTGCCGCTCATGCCAAATCCGCTAACTCCGCCTCGTCTTGGATGCCCGTCCGTTTCCCAATCACGAAGCTTCGTATTGACATACAAAGGTGAATCCGTGAAGGCGATAGAGGAATGCGGCTTTTGAAAATAGATCGTTGGCGGCAGCTTCTTATATTTCAGCGACAACGCCATTTTGACAATACTCGCGATGCCTGCAGCCTCGCTTAAATGTCCGATATTCGTCTTGACGGAGCTGATTGCGCAAAACTGCTTCTTATTCGTATATTTTTTAAAGGCGCCTTCAATGCCTCTAATTTCAATCGGATCACCGAGAATCGTGCCTGTTCCGTGTGTTTCAATATAATCAAGCGTCTCCGGGTCGATGCCCGATTCTTCCCACGCCTGCTGGATGACCGAGGTTTGTGACGCCGGATTCGGCACGGTTATGCCTGCTGTCTGGCCGTCATGATTGGCAGCGTTGCCTTTAATGACGGCATAAATATGATCTCCGTCCTTAAGCGCCTTCTTGAGAGGCTTAAGCAGCAATGCGCCTGCACCTTCGCCAACGCCCGAGCCGTCGGCCGTATCATCAAACGCCCGGGTTCTCCAATCGCCCGACTCAATGCCGATGCGAATGTTTTCATCATCGACTGGAATAATATTCAACTTAATCCCGCCGGCGATAGCTTGATCGCATTGCCCTGTCTTGATGGCTTGGCAGGCAAGCTCAATGGCTACTAATGCCGACGAGCAAGCCGTATCTACCACAAGTGCAGGCCCTTTCAAATTTAACAAATAGGAGATGCGGGTCGCCGCCATCGCCTGCATATTGCCCACCGTTGCAATCGGTATCAAGGTCGGATCAATATCCATAATCATTTTGCAATACAGATCCTTCGGGCTTTGCGTATAGCCGAGATAAACGCCGGTTTTACTGCCTGTCAGTCTATCGCCACCGTAGCCGGCATCCTCAATTGCCTTCCACGCCTGCTCCAGAAAAATACGCTGATGCGGATCAGTTAAGCTTGCTTCCCTTGGCGACATGCGGAAAAACTCATAATCAAAGCCGTCAATATCCTCCAAATAACCATATTCGGGATAAATGATTTTATCCTGATCAAGCTGCTTGAACTTGATATAGTCGTCGGTGTCATTTTTACGGTTTTGCGGAATTTGCTTGACCGTATCTATTCCATTTTCAATATTGTTCCAGTATTCATGGATATCCTGGGCTCCCGGCAGCCTGGCAGACATCCCGATTATGGCGATGTCATCCTGCACCTTTGCTCCGCCCTGCTTCAGCATGGCAATCATCTCAACAGCCGTTTCCTTGTCGATGTTGCCGCTTGTCGTCTGATTCACGATAAATGTAAAAATATTGTTCTGCACGATTCTCCTCTTTTCCTACAGATCTTCAATAACGTGAATGGCTTCTTCCAGACTCATATTGCCTTCCGCAAGCTTCTCGAATATGTCCCTTGCTTCCTGACGAACGTCACTGGCTGCTGCAGCCACTGGCTGCTCTTGCTCTTCTTTGTTAATATGCTGCGCCAGCCGCTGAACGGAAGGGAATTCGAACATGTCGGTGATCGTCACCTTGCCCGGATACTCCGTCTCAATCAATTTATGGATTCTCATCAGCAGCAGCGAGTCCCCGCCGAGCTCGAACAAAGTATCATGGATGTCGATTTCCGGATAGCCAAGAATGGTGCTGAAAATATTGGCTACCTCCTGCTCGACCGCATTATAGCCGTCTCCCTGCTTGCCTCGAAGCGCGGCTTTCGAAGGCTTGGAGCTGTTGCTCACGGGGCTGTTGCCTTTCGGTAAAATAATCAGCCTGCCTTGGTCGAGCATAGCGGCATCATAATTTCCATTGGAGATGATCTTATGCCCTTCCTGCTCGAAATTTCCGTTTAACAAGCGGCTGACCCGATCATTCAGCTCTTCCGTTAAATCAAATGGAAATGCCATCAGCAAGGACAAATATTCTGGACTTTCGTTCATTTCTCCGATGAGCACCCTCGTCATATTCCGCTGCAGCGCCGTATCCATGCTTTCAATGGCTTGCACAGTAGGGAGCGCCTTATAGAAGGAATCGACGTTGATGCCGAAGCGGACGGACATGCCCGCCTCCTTCCAGGAAACCCAGTTTAACGCCAGCGCATGGCGCTCCTGCTTTCTCCTATAGGCAGCAAAAGCGTCCAAATATGCGTTTCCTGAAACGTAGTCCCCCTGCCCAGCTTCTCCAACCATCGAAACGCCTGATGAGTGCATAATGAAGAAGTCGAGCTGATCTTGCCGGGTAAGCCTATCCAATATCCAGGTTCCCGCCACTTTCGGCTGCAGCACGTTTTTGAAGATGTTCAAATCCTTCTTGAACAAATAGCCCGCACCAGCTATACCAGCACCGTGAATAATGCCGTTAATTCGTCCAAACTCTTCCCTTAGCCCGTCGATGAGAGCCGCCATCGCTGCATAGTCCGCTATATCTATGCTATGGAGCGTAATACGGCCGCCCAGCGCTTCAATTTCCTGGAGCTTCTGTATTTTACGAATCGTATCCTCGTCCTCGCCGCCTGCAATAACGGCTTCCCACTCCTCCTTCGGAGGAAGCTGGGAACGGTTCACAAGGGCAACATTCACATTTGTCTTGGAGGCCAAATACTTGGCGTTTTCAAGCCCAATGCCTCCGGTACCGCCCGTTATGAGGTAAACCCCGGTATCGCGAATTTCCGTCCTAACTTCCTCCAGCTTGAGCGGATCTATCGGGCCGTACTCCTCCGTATACCGACAGCCTTCGCGGTAAGACACGTGATATTGCTTCGTAAAATGCTCCAATTCCGGCCAGATGGCCTCCACTTGCGTGAAGTCGTCAATATCAACCGCTTTGCATGCGATTTGCGCAAACTCCTGTGGAATAACCTTCCCTAAGCCAACGAGCGTTGCCCATTCAGGACTTAATTCAGCTTCCTGCCCCGTTGCCGCATGCAGCAGCTTCGTAAACAACAGCATATGCCGTTTTGACCTTGGGTCGTGCCTCATGAGCGATCTTGTTAAATAGAGCAGGCTGTATATCCCGTACTGCTGGCTTTGCTCCAGCTGCTCCAGCGTTTCGGCAGCAAGCCTCTCGGATAGTCCGCACATATGCAAAATATGGGTAACGGGACGCCCCAGCAGGTCAGCCATCAGCTTGTCGTAATCGCCTTCACTGCTCGTAAGCGTATAGTGGTTAGCTTCAATCCTCTCAAAGCTACTCCCAAGGGAAGCTACGATGACATTTCGCCCTTGCTCCCGCAGCTTGTCGATCGTCGCCTGCACAAACGGTGGACGGAATTCGTCCTCGATAATGAGCACATCGGCCATTTGTGCGCGCTCCGCATCCTCTGACAGCTGCTCGGCTCTCCAGTTAAACCCGTAAAATAGACCACGCTCTTCTTCTGCTAGGGACTGTACTTGCTGCTGCAGCGGGGCATCGATCCAGCATCTGCTCCGCTCGAAAGGGTACGCAGGAAGCGTTGTCTTTGACGGCTTCACTTCTCCAGCCAGCAAATCCCAATCCACATCGGCGCCTTTGACATACAGCCCTGCTACTTGCTCGATTAGGCTGCTCGGCGCATCCGGCTCAGTCCAGTAAGCAGCTATTATAGCCGCCGCCTCTGCGCTTAGCCGTTCCTGCTCCTTTACCTTCAAGTCGTTTGCTTCAAGCGCCTCCTTAGAGGAATCAATGAGCCGGTGAGCCCCGTAATATATCGCTCCTTCGCTTTCATCAAGACGAGCACTGAAGAGCTTGTCCCGCAAATCCGCTATGCTCGACGGAAGCAGCGCTAACCGATGCGAGTAATGGCCTCTGCCAGAATTTGCGGTATAGCAAACCTCATCTAAATTCAGCTGGTCGTTATGCGCCAAATAGTCCGAATAGAGGCTAATTAATTCAAGCAGTACTTGTTCCGACTTGGCAGATAATGTGAACAAACGTGGTGCCACAGGCTTTTGCTCCGAGACTGCTTGTGCTGGAGCCTCCTCCAGTACAACGTGGCAGTTCGTTCCACTGATGCCGAAGGCGCTTACCCCGCATCTTCGCGGTCCTCCATCCGTTTCCCAAGCACGCAGCTTTGCGCTTACGTACACCGGCGAGTCTTCAAACGGAATCGACCGATTCGGATGGTTAAAATGGATCGAAGGCGGCAGCTGCTTTGTCCGCAAAGCCATCACGGCTTTTATGACGCTTACGATGCCAGCAGCCTCGCTTAAATGTCCAATATTCGTTTTCACGGAGCTGACCGCGCAAAATTGTTTTTTGCTCGTATGCCTGCGGAAAGCCGAATGAATACCTTGAATTTCAATCGGATCACCCAAATTGGTGCCGGTGCCGTGAGTCTCAATATAAGCAATCGTTTCCGGGTCGATGCCGGCGTTTTCCCACGCCTGCAAAATAACATCTGTCTGTGCTTGCGGGTTTGGCGCAGTAAGTCCTGCGGATCTGCCGTCCTGATTGGTGGCGCTCCCTTTAATGACCGCATAGATGACATCCTTATCTCTTAAGGCGTCCTTTAGCGGCTTCAGAACGATTGCGCCAATGCCTTCCCCTACCCCAGAACCGTTCGAATGGTTGTCGAACGTCCGCGACACCCCGTCGGTCGATTCTATGCCAGTCTGCATATAGTCCTTGCTGAGCGGCACCGTATTAATGTTGATGCCGCCAGCAATCGCCATTTCGCAAGTGCGGCTGCGCAGCGCCTGGCAGGCTGAATCTATCGCAACAAGCGAGGAGGAGCAAGCCGTATCAATGACCATGCTTGTCCCCTTCAAATCGAGCAAATAAGAAATTCTGCCGGAGATGACCGCGTTCAAGTTTCCGACCAAACCAATCGAAAGCGCAGTGGGATCAATGTCCTCAATCATCTTGGCGTACATGTCCCTATAATTGCTGGCATAGCCGACGAACACGCCTGTCTTTGATCCCTCCAGCCTGCTTCCTCCGTAGCCCGCATCCTCAACGGCCTGCCAGCTTGTCTCCAGAAACATTCTCTGGCACGGGTCCATCAAGCTTGCTTCACGAGGGGACAACTTAAAAAACTTATAATCAAATTTATCGATTTCCGGCAAATAAGCGCTTTTGTTATAACGAATTTCCTCCTCGGGCACCCCCTTGAATCGAAGGTAGCGGCTAATATCGCTGCTGCGCGTATCTGGAAAGCCGGTAATGCAATCAACGCCGCTTTCGACAACTTCCCAAAATTCCTCTATCGTGCTCGCAGACGGGAGTTTGGCAGCCATGCCGATAATTGCAATATCGCCGGCATCCGTTACTGCTTCTGTTTCGAGCAGCTTAATCAAGTCAATGGCTACCTGCCTGTCGATCTTTTTGTCCTGAACACCCTGCACCAAATATTTGTACGCCTTGTCCATATTCTCACCTCTCTTTGGAGCCAAGCTTGGAGAGCACCTGTTCAAGATCGAGCGCCCCATTATCAAGCTCGTCAAACATCCGGTTTAATTCGTCATCCTGCAGTACCGTCCGATTGTTAATCGGGGCAGCTGCCGTGTCCATCCCTGCTTGCCGGCGTTCGATATGCTTAGCCAGCTTATGAACCGTCGGGTACTCGAACATATCGGTAATGACAACTTCTTCGGTGTACAGCTGCGAAAGCTTCTGATAAATCTGCCGAATCATTAGCGAGTCAGCACCCATTTCGAAAAAGCTTTCATGGATGTCAATTTCGGTAAATCCGAGCACGCCTTTGCAAGCTTGAGCAACCTGCCGCTCGGTATCGCTGAACGCATCATGCTCGCTTCCGATCAGCGTAACAGCTGCATATCCGGCAGACTTAGATGATCTTTCCGGCGCTTGCGCAAGACGTTCGTTCAACGCCTCAAGGCTTGTCGTAATGTCATCTGACAATTGAATCGCATAGTTATGCAGCCACAACGCCATTCTGCTCTCCAAATTCAGTTCCCCGATCAGCACTCTGCTTTGCGGCGTGCACCAAACAAGGTCCAGCAGTTCCATCGCACGGGCAGACTGTATCGTTTTAAAAATCGTATCCGCCTGAAAATTTTGATCAGAAGCCATACCCTTGCCTTGCCATGTCGTCCAATTAATCGTCAATCTTCGTCTTCCATCGCTTGATGGCACTGTACTATAGGCATCAAGATAGGCGTTTGCCGCCAGATAGTCGCTTTGATAGCCCGTCTCGAACATCGTCGCAATAGAAGAATACATAAGGAAGAAATCAAGACGATCCTGCTGAGTTAGCTGATCCAGCAGCCATGTGCCGTAGATTTTGGCACTGATGACTTGCTCAAACGTATCCAAGCTCTTCTCCATTATGGACTCGGTACGTGCTATACCTGCGCCATGTACGATTCCTTTGATTTCCCCGTGCGTTAGCCGGATATCTTCCAGCATCGCTGCGGTTTCATCGTAATGGGATACATCAGAGCGATATAAAATCACTTCTGAGCCACTAGCTTCGATCTCCCGAATGCCTGCTATTTTCTCGCACAGCTTGTGATCCTCGTTTTGCAGCAAAATGTTATCCCACGTCCGCCGATCAGGCAGTTCGGAACGATTGACTAGGACCAGCTTTATGCGGCATTTGATGCTTAGCCATTTTGCCGTCTCAAGTCCTATTCCGCCCGTGCCGCCCGTTATGAGATAGACGCCTCCTGCTTGAACATTCAGTTCCTCGCCGCTAGGCGTATTTAGACTGCTGCATGGTTCAAATATCTCGACATAACGAGTACCGTTTCGAAAAGCAACAAGTCTGGTGTCTGAATTTATCGATAATTCTGATAAAACATCCTCCAGCTTCAGCTCTTCGTCCATGTCGATGCTGCGGCAGCTTATATTCGAATGCTCTTTGGAGAGTGCTTTGGCTAGCCCAAGCAGTGGAGCATTTTCGGGCCGAAGCTGCCGTTCTGCCCCTGTAATGCGGCAGGCATTTTCAGTCAGCACGATCATTTCCGCAGCTTGCTCAAAACCGCATGCTGCCCATGCCTTCATTATCAGGAACAAGCTCATTGCGCCTCTATGCTGGCTTGCTCTCAGCTCTTCTATGCTGGATATACTGCTTCTCGTCAGGCTGCCGCAATGGATGATTTGAGCAATTCCTTGCTCCGCTGCCTCCTGCAAAAGCTGGCTATAGCAATCTAGCATTCTCCCTTCTACCGCAGTCATCTCCTCGGTAATGGACCAATCAGGAGTCTGCGCTATAAGTACCTGCCTGCCCTGATTTCTTAATGCGCTTGCCAAACGGTCAGCAAAGCCTTCGCTGTCCTTGACGATGACTGTGACACCACCAGCGGGCTTGGCCGCTGAAACCACTAATCGTTCCTGCTGCTTCCAGCTCATCGTAAAGGCAGATGGCAGCTTATCCGTTACGACAGCAGTGTCAGCAGAAGCAGCATGGGGCAAGGCTTGCTTCGCATATTTAGGGAAGTCCGCCCAGCATTTCGTCCGCTCGAACGGATAGACCGGCAGTTGAACTTTGGCGTGCGGCTGTTCAGCATAGAGCTGCTCCCACGGGATATCTGCACCCTGCACATAAAGCTGGCAAAGCTGCTCCAGCGCTTCGGTACGAGATGCCACCGGTGCATTTTCCAACGCCAAGACGGCTTGCTCGCCTTCTCGTCCGAGCTCGCTTTTTCTCGCCTCTGTAATGTCGCCTGGGCTGCGAATACTGCGCTCGTCGCTTACAGCCCGGTATTCGCCGTAATAAACACCTTCCGCTGAAAGCGAGCTGAATGTCTCCCGCTCGGCCAAATGCTTCAGCTTGCCGGTCAGTTCAGCCCCATCAGAGACAATAAGGGCAAGGCGGTGAGAGTAATGTCCTCTCCCTGTATTCGCCGTATAACATATGTCAGCAAGTGTCCCGGCAGCGCCATTCATAAAGCGGTCGGCATAATGTCGGGTCAACCTTCTAAGCGATTCTCTGCTGGCCGCTGATAAAGTCAATATTTGAGGCGGTGATTGCCGCTTCTCTTCCTCTTCAGATTCAGCAACCTCCGGTGTGTACTCCTCAATAATCATGTGACAGTTCGTGCCGCTTAGGCCAAAAGAGCTGACCGCGCATCTCATGGGCTGCTCTTCATTTTCCCATTTTCTTGATTGGGCGTTGATGAACAGCGGAGAATCATGCAGGTCGATTTTTGGATTTGGCGTTTGGAAGTAGAGCGTCGGCGGTATTACCCGATGCTTGAGCGACATTACCGATTTAATAATGGAGGCCATTCCGGCCCCTTCGTTTAGATGGCCGATGTTCGACTTTACCGAACCGATTGCACAAAACTGCTTCTTGTCCGTATAAGACTCGATTGCCTGCTTCAAGCCGCTGATTTCAATCGGATCGCCAAGTGCAGTACCTGTGCCATGTGCTTCAAAAAAGGCGATCGACTCCGGATGAATGCCCGCCTTCTCCCACGCCCGCGTTATAACGTCAGTCTGTGCGGCCGGATTTGGCGCGGTAATGCCCATTGATGCGCCATCCTGATTGATGGCGCTCCCTTTAATAACGGCATGGATATGGTCGCCATCCGCCTTGGCTTTGCTAAGCGGCTTGAGTATGATGGCCGCTGTTCCTTCCCCGCTGCCTGAACCATCCGCATAGGCGTCGAATGTGCGCGTTTTCCCATCCGTGGATTCAATGCCGATTTTGTTGTGCTCATGGTCAAGCGGAATGAGAAACAGCTTTACGCCGCCGACAATCGCCATGTCGCAGTCGCCGCCCCTGATCGCATTGCTCGCCAAATGCACAGCAACTAATGAGGAGGAGCAGGCAGTATCCACGACCATAGTCGGCCCCTTCAAATCGAGCAAATGGGAAATGCGGCTTGGAAGCATCGCTGATACGTTGCCGACAATCGCTTCCGACATCATGACAGGATCAACATCGGTCAGCATCTTCTGATACGAATCGCGAATAATGTTGGCAAACCCGACATAAATGCCTGTTCGGCTGCCGCGCAGCTTATCACCGCCATACCCCGCATCCTCAATGGCATGCCACGCCTTCTGCATAAACACCCTCTGGCAAGGGTCGGTCAAATTAGCTTCCTTCGGCGATATTCGGAAAAACCGGTAATCAAACTCGTCAATACCTTCCACAAAAGCGCAGTCCATATAGCCGGGATGTTCGTCAGGAGACTTTCCTGTAGCTGCCAGATAGTCCTCTGCGTAAATGCGCCGCTCTTGCGGGATAGGTCCCGTGCAATCTACGGCATTGCTGATGTTAGTCCAGTATTGGTCAACGGAATCTGCTCCTGGAAACAGCGCAGACATTCCGATAATAGCTATGTCATCATCATGCGAGGCAGGAACATGCCTAGCAGCGGTATTTTGCTTGATCGCTTTGCTGTCTTCCTTAGTCAAAAATGACGCCAGCTTGGCTATTGAAGCGTAAGCGAACAAATCGGCTATTGAGGTTTGTCCCGTGTACCGCTGATCTACCAGCTTATGCAGGCGATGCAGCTGCACCGAATCTCCGCCTAGCTCGAAGAAAGTATCGTGGATGCTCAGCTCCTCATAACCGAGCACCTCGCGGTACAAGCTCGCCAGCGTCTGCTCCACTTCGGAATATGAGCCGTTCTTACTGCCTAGAAGCTTCACCTTAGCTTCCTGCATCGGCAGCGCCTTGCCTAGAACTGCCTGCTCCCTGCTGCTGTCACTAAACATGATAGCTCGCAGCTTTTCCGGTAAGTGGAATACATCTTTGCTGAACAGCTCCAAGCCGCTCGGATTAGACGTATTCACTTCACCGATTAATACACGGGCCAGATTCTTGCTGACGGCTTGATCGAATCCATGGAGCGCTAATGCTCGGGGCAGCGTTTTGAAAATGCTGTCGATCGTTTCGCTCGTTCCTTCTCCCATTCGCGCCCCATCCCATACGACCCAGTTGATGGAAAGGGCCGGCTTGCCGAGCTTCCTCCGATAATCAGCAAAAGCATCCAGATAGCAGTTGGCAGCTGTATAATCGCCTTGCCCCATCTCGCCAACAAGGGCAACGCCTGACGAAAATAAAACGAAGAAGTCGAGCTCATCCTGCTCGGTGACTTTATCTAAAATCCAGGTACCCATTACCTTCGGATTTAGCACCTCTTCGAATACGGCGGTGTCCTTGCGAATGAGAAAACCTCTGCCCGCTACGCCAGCCGCATGGATGACGCCATTTATTTTTCCATACTTTTGCCGCAGCCTCTCCATTGTGACGCTCATTTCATCCAAGGAGGTGACGTTAAGCGGGATGCACTCTACCTGTGCTCCAGTAGCAGCAATTTCTTGCAGCTTCTTAATGGTGTCATGCAGCCGTGATTCGCCATCCTGTTCCAAATACGAGGGCCAGTCCTCCTGCTTCGGCAGCGGGGTACGGTTTAACAGCGCCAGATTTATTTTTCCTTTGGACGCCAAATGTTTCGCCGTAAGCAGCCCGAGGTTTCCAGCGCCGCCTGTGATGACATACACGCCTTCCTCTTTCATGGAAACGGGCTTGCCTTGCATTTGCTCAACATCCGTCTCTTCCATTATTTCTGCAAAACGCTTGCCGTTCCGATAGGCGATTTGATAGGTCGTTTTGTTAAGACCCATCTCCGAAATGACATCGCGTGCAGCAGTCGAAGCATCTACATCTATCGCTCTGCAAGTAATATGCGGGTATTCAATGCCAATGACTTTACCTAAGCCGAACAATGGCGAGTTTTCTGGCTTCAGGCACGCTTCCTCTCCGGTAATCCGGTTCACATAGTCGGCTGCGATAATGATTTCATGCTTATGCCCAACGCCTGCTCTCAGGAGCGCTTTAGTCAAATGGAACAAGCTGTATACGCCTAAGCTTTGTCTTTCACTTAGCTGCTCCACCGACATCATTTCATTCGGTCCGTTGTAGCATAGCAAATGCAGTATTTTTGTGAACTTCACATGTTTAATGGCTTCCGTCAGTTTGTCGTAATCTTCCTCTTTCTCGCTGATGATGTAAGACTCCGGGCTAAGCACCTGATAGTGTGTCCCCCGCTTAACATGTATGCAATGAACGCCTTCCTCCTCAAGCTGCTGCGAGAGCTGATGCCATTCGCCCATAATAAGGACCGTTTCCCCCCGCATGGTGCGGGTGCGATGATCTGCCGCCTCCTCCATCCACTTCATCGTGTAAAAGAGTGCGTTTGCACGCTCAGCAGGTGCAGACTCTGGAATTTGCAGCCAGCTGCGCTTCCGCTCAAATGGATAAACAGGGATATGCGCCCTTTTGGCTCTGCTTCCTCTGTACATAGCGGACCATCCAATGGCCGCTCCAGCTGTATACAGCTCTGCGATTTGCTGGAGCAGTTCTGGGCGCTCAAGTACGGCAGCAGTTTTCAACTGTTTGACAAGCTGCTCGGCCAGCTGTGCGAAATGAGCATGATCGCCTGCCGGCTTCGATGTACCATAAGAAAGCCAGGGAACAACCAAGCTCGTTAAATGCTGCCGACATGCGATTAGCTGATGCAGCTTCTGCTTAAGATCCGCGATATCTGTGGTAATAAAAGCGAGACGAAGCGGATGATGATCGCGCCCTGCCGCCAGCGTATAGCTAATATCCTTAAGGCTGGCCCGTTGTTCTCCTTCAAAATATTCGCCCATATGGAGAAGCAGCGTATGCAGCGCTTCCTCGCTTTTCGCCGATAGCGGAATCATATACGATTGCTCCGGGGCGGCTGCCGCAAGTTCGGTGGTCGCGGCCTGAGCGGTATATTCCTCCAGCACCATATGACAGTTGGTACCCGACAAGCCGAATGAGCTGACACCGCAGCGCCTTGGAGCCTCTCCTTGCGCCCACGGCTTCTGGGACGTGTTTATGTATACCGGCGAATCGATAAACGGAATTTGTTTATTCGGCGTCTTAAAGTGAATGCTTGGCGGAAGCAGCTGATGCTTGAGCGCCAGTGCCGCTTTAATGAGCCCGGCTATTCCTGCACAATCATAGAGATGGCCAATATTCGTCTTCACTGATCCGATGGCACAAAACTGCTTCTTGTCCGTATATTTTTCGAACGCCTTGCTGATTCCTTCAATTTCAATCGGGTCGCCAAGCTTAGTCCCCGTGCCATGTGTTTCGATATAGGCAAGCGTTGCTGGGTCAATGCCCGCCTCCTTCCAAGCCTTACTTAGAACGGCCGTTTGGGCGGAAGGATTCGGAGCCGTAATCCCCATGGAAGCGCCATCCTGATTCACCGCGCTGCCCTTGATGACGCAATAGATCGAATCGCCATCCCGCTTAGCTTTGCTGAGGGGCTTGAGCAGAACAATCGCTGCGCCTTCCCCCATTCCCGATCCGTCGGCTTCATCGTCGAAAGCACGGGTCTCATCGTCCGTAGACTCGATGCCCAGCTTCGCGTGATTTTTGTTTTGCGGAAGCAGGTTAATGCGGACCGCACCAGCCAGCGCCATTTCACAGTCTCCCCGGCGAAGCGCCTGGCAGGCCAGATCGACAGCTATCAGCGAGGAAGAGCATGCGGTGTCCACGGTCATGCTTGGCCCTTTAAAGTTAAGCAAATAGGAAATCCGACTTGGAATAATAGAAGATAAATTTCCCGGCATCGCTGCCGATACCAAGGTGGGATCAACGGCTTCAATCATCTCCCGGTATACATAGCTTTCAACGTCTCCAATATGGCCGGCATAAACCCCGATGTTGCTGCCAGAAAGCTGCTGCGGCCCGTAACCTGCATCTTCAAACACATTCCATGCTGCCTCTAGAAATACACGCTGACGAGGATTCATCAGCAGCGCTTCCTTCGGCGGAATGTTGAAGAAAGAATAGTCAAATGCGTCAATATCCTCGAGATAAGCGCCGTTAGAGTAGGGAAGTTCCGCTTGTCCCGAATATTTGACATACCGATCAGCATCCTCCCGGCGCTTTTCCGGAAATTTCGTGACGCAGCTTACCCCATTTTTAATATTTTGCCAGAACGCCTCTGTGTTGCGGGCATTTGGAAAACGCGTATAAATGCCGATGATGGCAATATCGTGGTGATTGGCTTCCTTTATGGCTGCCGTTGGCAGTTCGTCCTGGCTTCTTAGACGCAATTGCGTCAAATCCGGCGATTTCGTCTTCAACTTCATCCCCCTGTTCTTCAGCGGTTCGCTAGACCGAAACCTTATCGCTATTCTCCACGATATCAGCGAGCAACAGCATGTATTGGGTAAAAAGCTCCTTTATTTTGTGCTCCTTCAGTTTTCGGGAGTTAAAGCCGCACAGCACCTCGACTTGCTCATCGTATTCTGCGAGCTCGATCACAAGATCAAACACTTCAAGCCATTGACCTTGCGTGGAGGCGGCATCTGCCTGAATAACGAAGAGCGGCAAAATCCGTAGCTCTTCACTTTGCTGGATGCGATCCAAATCCTTAGCGGCATAGACGGATTCATCTCCAACCTCATTGCCGCTGCGGTTTTCCAGCTTCGTTACAGCGAGCTCAATCAGCGTCTCCAAGGAATCTACCTCTGCAAAATCGATGGTCAGCAAGCGGAACTGATTTTCATCAGCCGCCACTTGAACATGAATCGTGTCCTCACCGGATGCCAGCTTCAGCAAATAAAGAAAACCGGACAACAGGACATGCTTGAGGTCCGTCTTCGCCTCATCAGCCATAGCTTGAAGCACGCTGCATGTTACGGTATCCAGCTCAGCCTCAAAGGCTGAAACGCCCTGACTGCCCTCCTTGTTAAAGTAGGCTTCATCCATGCTGACGGATGGTAGGCTTAGACTTCCGCCGCGGTCGATAAACGCAGTCAGCTTAGCAATCGTCGGATATTTGTACAGATCAGGCACGGATACGCTGCAGCCATGCCATTTTTCCAGTTCATCGGAGAGCTGGGTGAGAATCAGCGAGTTGCCTCCGCTTTCATTAAAATGGTCGTGGATACCAAGCTCCCGCCCCAGCAAGTCTTGGCAGAGCCTGAGCAGCAGCTGCTCTGTATTTTCGGAGGCAGCCTGCTTGCTTTTGATGCTCTCCATGTCACGAATAAGCGAGTCAAACTGCCCGCTCGTGTATTGCTCACCCAGCTTATAGCGCTGTATTTTTCCGCTCGTTGTTTTGGGTATGGATTTGACAGGGATAACATGGTCGACAAAGATGCCCATCTTCCGGTGAATATGCTGCTTGACCCGGCTGGCAAGCTCGCAGAACGCCTCCAGATTTTTACCTCTGTACAACAGGAACAGGCATGCTTCCTCCGTATCCGCGAGCTTCCCTTTCGTTCCGCAGGCTGCGACATTCCATAGCTCGACCCCGTCTATTTCCTCCGCCACTCTTTCAATGTCATGGGAGAAAACATTTTGCCCGTTGACGAACAATATGTCCTTTGCCCTTCCAACAACGACTAGCCGCCCATGAAGCAAAAATCCGATATCCGCTGTATTCAGCCAGCCATCTGCCAGCCTTTCAGCTGCTTCTGGTTCGTTATAGTAGCCTCGGGTGACGCTCGGCCCTTTAATTAAAATGTAACCGACCGTAGACATAGGAAGTGGACTGCCCTGTTCATCCGCAATCATAACTTCGCAGCTTTCAATGGAACCACCTACATCTACATAAAGCAGACTGTTTGGCTCCCCTCGCTCGAGCAAACGCACGGTCTCTCCTACTTGGAGAAATCTCCGGTCCACAGCCACAGACTTGAACGGCTCATGTTGAGGGGTGAAGCAAACGCCAACCGTTCCTTCGGCAAGCCCGTATGCCGGTCTCATGGCCGTCTGCGGGAGATTATACTTTGCCAGCTGCTCCATAAAACGCTCGCTAATTTCCGTTGATATGGGCTCTGCCCCGTTGCAAAGGCAGGAAAGGCCGGATAAATCCCAGCCGTAGTCATGCTCTTGATCGTAAAAGGCCAAAAAATATTTATAGCCGAAATTGGGACTGTACAGCATATTAATACGGTGCCTATTGGCCTTCTCTATCCACAGAAGCGGGTTAAGAATAAACAGCTTCGTCCGCATAATAAACTGCGAGGATTGTGTATAGGCATGCAGAAGATGCATCGCAATTAAACCCATGTCATGCGTGAGCGGCATCCAGCTTAATACCCGCCCACCTGCATCTAAATTCCATACTTTCTGCATGGCTGCGACGTTCGCCATAACGTTGCTATGGGTTAGCACCACACCTTTCGGGTCGCCCGTCGATCCAGAAGAGAACTGAATAAATGCAATATCCTCTGGTTCAGCCTCCACAAGATCCGCACTGCTCTCCCCTTTTAAGGACGCCGTGTTTATGAATTGGGCTTTCATGACGTCCACACTTGAACCACATTCCGGGTACTCCTCTGCAAATGAAGCCAAACCGTTCATCGTTGCTTCGCTGCCAATAATATGCGGGGTGCTTAGTTTGCCCCACACCTTATTCACCTTCAGCTTCGTTTCATCATTGGTTGCCACGGTTACTGGGACGGCGATAATCCGCCCCAGTATGCAAGCCCAGAAAACTTCAAGAAACAACCGGTTATCCTGTATTTGCAACAACAGCTCGTGGCCCGCCTGCACCCCGTGATGACGCAAATCCTGGAGCAGACATAGCGAACGCTCGTAAAGCTGGCGGTAGGAGACAAACTCTTCCTCGTCTGCCTCGTTGATAAATGTGATTCCCCGATCAACTATTTCACGGTTTGCTGCGAAAATATGATGCATGAGCTGCTGCTTGTACATAACCGCTGGCTCACCCCCATTCGTTTTATAGGTTCAGCGCAAAGGTCAATTCGCTCGCTTAGCGTACGCTGCTAAGCAAGGTGCGATTGATATGCTGAATGACCGTGTCAAAGCTGTCGTTAATATAAAAATGTCCGCCCATAAATTTATGAACTGAAAATTCGCCAGTCGTGTGCTTGCCCCATTCGGCAAAATCCCGCTTATTGACATCCCAGTCTTTCACGCCTGTCATCGCATTAATGGCTGTTGACAATGGCTCTCTGCTGCCGTCATAAACATAGGATTCCATCGCATAAAAATCGGCCCGCAATATTGGAAGGAATGCATCCGCAAGCAGCGGGTTTTCAAACAGCTCCGGAGATGTTCCTCCAAGCTCCAGCAGCCGCTCTTTAAGCTGCTCGTCTGGCGTACTTGGATTCACTAAATCCGGTCTTGTAATATGGGGAGCCCATCTGCCAGACACGAATATCATCGTAGGGTCATGACGTTTTTGTTCCCTCAGCTTATGCGACAATTCAAAAGCAAGCATACTACCCATGCTGTGGCCAAAAAAAGCATAAGGGCCATCGTCAATAATCTTGTCGATTTGCTCATACACGTCCTCAATCGCCTCATCAAAGGTGTTGTACAAAGGATCTCTTGGCCGGGCACCTCTGCCTGCAAGCTTCACAGGCACAAAGTCGATATGGTCGGGCATATGTTTTTTCCACTTGTAGTAGTACATGGACGAGGCACCGGCAAAAGGAAAGGCAAGCAGCTTCAGCTTCTTCATCCCGGCTCCTTAATGCTTAGCCGATAGGGCTGCCACGCGCTCGGATGGTCTGAGATGAACGAGCCGAAGCGACCAAAGCTCGATAAAATGCTCTGCTATTTCCGGTTTTGTCAGGGCAGTGCCGCCGAGTTCATCGGCAAGCTCGTCCAGCGATTTTTGGCCGTCTGAAAGCTCCAGCATGAGGAACACTTCCTCCGGTATCACTTTTTTGTATTTATCTCCAAAATGAAGCCTTACTTCATGGAGTGTGCGTTTCGTGCCCTCGGCGGAATAGCCAATCGATTTTTTTAATTCTGAATTGACCAGCCTCGTCGGCACCATATGCAAATAATCAGCCTTGTCTACTTCCTTTTTGTCTACCATATAATCGCCGATAGCCAAGTAGTGGATATTCGTCGTCAGGAAGCTTGCGATCGCATCCTCCTCCGAATCTACGATTGGCTCAACATTGTTGTTGAACGACGTGTTCAGCAAAATCGGCACCCCGGTCAATTTCCGGAATTCATTAATTAGCTCCCAATACCGTTCATTCGTTTCTTTTGATACCGTCTGAATGCGAGCGGTGCCATCGACATGTGTAACGGCTCCAAGCAGCGGCTGCTTATCCTCTTTTGTCATGAGTACAAAATTCATATACGAGTAAGGCGCTTTCGTACGCGGCATCTCATAGTAGTCGCCCACATGCTCTTCTAAAATCGATGGCGCAAACGGCCGGTAGCCCTCCCGTTTCTTCACCATCTCGTTAATAATGCTCTTGTTCTCCGCTGGCCTTGGATCAGCAAGAATGCTGCGGTTGCCTAGCGCGCGCGGACCAAATTCGGAGCGCCCCTGAACCCAACCAAAGACGGCCCCATCCGCAATTCGCTTGGCTGTCTCCTCGGCGATATTGTCCACCTTGCGGAAGCTGACGAAACGTTCCCACCGTTTTAAAATTTGCTCCAAGCCCTCATTGCCTTGAATTTCGCTTCCCCAATACAGATGCTGCAGCTTCTCCAGCGACTTGTCAGGCGCAAATTTATTGGATACGAACAAGGCACCGCCCAGCGCATTGCCTGCATCATGTGCAGCCGGCTGTACGAAAACCTCATCGAAAAGCCCCGCATAAAGTACTTTTCCATTCATGGAGCAGTTATGCGCTACACCGCCTGCCATGGCAAGCTTCGTATGTCCGGTTGCCTGCTGATAATGCGTTAGCATATGCATGACAATCGTTTCCAGCGCCTCCTGCAGGGAAGCGGCCAAATCCATATGCTCCTGAGTAATAGGACCGCCCTTCTTTCTTGGCGTCATAAAATCGAAAAGTGCAGTTGACCAGGCCAAATTAATTTTGAACTTGCCTTCGGGAAGCAGGACATATGCTTTTCTTAGCATCCGTCTGAATTTGCTTGGATCGCCATACGGCGCGAGTCCCATTACCTTGTATTCATCGTGCTGGTGATAGCCCAGCATGCGGATAACCGAAATATAGAAGGAGCCCAAGCTGTTTTCATTCGAGATGCGGTCAAGGATTTTGAAGCTCGTTCCTTCAGCACTAATAATATAGCCGGCGTAGCCCTCCTGCGATTCCCCATCAATCGTAACCGTCAAGCTGCGGTCAAAGCCGGACATGAAATGCGCGCTGGCTGCATGGCAAATGTGGTGGTCGACAAAAACGATATTATTCGGGTCGTATTTCGTGCCGTCAATCTGGTAAAAGAAATCAACCAGCAGCTCTCTCGTATTTTTATGCAAGGAGTCGCGATAGAAAAACTCATCCCGCACAAGCAGGTTGGTCTCCTGCTCTCTTGTCGTTATAACAACCTTATCAATATCTGCGAACGTAATGCCGAGCCGCTTCAAGCATAAATGGATCGTTTGCAGCGGAGCCTTGCCGGTATGCTTCACCCGGTTCAGCCTTTCTTCCTCTGAGGCGGCAATTACCACCCCGTCTTTAATAAGAACAGCAGCAGAGTCGTGCGCAATTCCGCCGTAGCCAAACACCTTCAAATCCTCATGCGGCAATTCTATGCCGCCATTAAGACCTAATACTAGCATGATCATCCTCCTATCTATTCTCTTTACTAGATTTTCCTGCTCCGCCTTTTACTGCATCCTTCAAACGGTAGCTAAAGCAATGGTTTCAAATGGACGCAAATGAATCAGCCGCAAAGACCATAAGTCTATCAATTCATCTACGATATCCTCTTCGGTCTTATTTCCGCAGTCTGCAAGCTCAACCAGCTCTGCCAGCGTCTTATCCCCGTCGGATAGCTCTAGCAGCCGGTACATCTCTTCCGATAACGCAGTCTTATATTTATCTCCAAAGTGGAGGCGTATTCCGTAACTGGTTTTCTTGCTTCCTTCGGCTGTATAGCCGACTGACTTCTTCAGCTCCGAGCTAAGCGGCCGTTTCGGCACAAACTTCATAAATTCTTCCTTGCCGACCGTTTTTTTATCAATGACGTAGTCTCCGATAATCAAGGTGTTAATATTGGTGGTCAGGAAGCTGACAATGGCGTCCTCTTCTGAATCTACAATCGGCTCCGCATTGTTGTTAAACGATGTATTCAGAAGCACCGGCACACCCGTCAGCTTGCGGAATTCATCAATTAAGTGCCAGTACCTCTCATTCGTTTCACGAGATACCGTTTGAATGCGCGCCGTGCCGTCAACGTGAGTGACCGCGCCGAGCAGCTCCTGCTTGTCCTCCCTTGTCTTCAGCACGAAATTCATGTAGGAGTAAGGGGCTTTTGTCTGCGGCAGCACATAATAATCGTCCGCATATTCTTCCAATATGGAAGGGGCAAACGGCCGGTAGCCCTCCCGTTTTTTCACCATGGCATTAATAATGCTTTTGTTTTCCACTGGACGCGGATCAGCCAATATGCTGCGGTTGCCTAGCGCCCGGGGGCCAAACTCCGAGCGTCCCTGCACCCAACCGATAACTGCTCCCTCCGCAATTAGCTTAGCCGCAACTTCGACAACATGATCTGCTTTGCGGTAGGTAACGAACCGATCCCATTGCTTCAAAATTTCCAGTATGCGATCATTGTTCTGAATATCGCTCCCCCAGTAAAGATGCCGCAGCGTTTCTGTCTGCAAGCTTGGAGCCAGCTTGCGGGACTGCAGCAGTGCTCCTCCAAGCGCATTGCCCGCATCATGTGCCGCAGGCTGCACGAACACCTCGTCGAATAAGCCGGAATACAAAATTTTTCCGTTTAGCGTACAGTTGTGCGCTACGCCACCAGCCATGCACAGCTTTTTTCGCCCAGTAGCCTGCTGAAAATGGGCGAGCATATGCATGACAACATTTTCGAGCGCTTCCTGAAGCGCAGCCGCGATGTCCTTATGCTCCTGGGTAAACAGTTCACCCTTCAACCGCGGGTTCGGCATTGAATCCATCAGCACATAATAGAAGCTTCTATTAAGCCGGAATTTCCCTTCTGGCAGCAAGGTGAACGCTTTCTTGAACAGCCTTCTGAATTTAGCAGGATCTCCATATGGAGCGAGCCCCATTACTTTATATTCATCATGAGTGGTATAGCCGAGAAATTCGATAATTTGCGTGTAAAAGGCCCCTAAGCTGTCATCGTTGGAAATATGGCTGAGCGCCTTGAGCGAAGTCCCTTCAGCATCAAGCACTATTCCAGCTTTCCCTTCCAAGGAAGCGCCATCTATTGTAACGACAAGCGCTTCATCAAAGCCGGACATATAATAGGCGCTCGCCGCATGACAATAGTGGTGGTTCTCAAACACTACATTCTCTTTATTAAAATCCGTATCAAAAAATTGCTTTAGTCGTTCGACCACCCACGCCTTTGGATCGCTGTACGGAAATTGTCGATACTGATGCCGGTGAGTAGTCGTTTCATATTTAAACTGGGTTTCCTCGCAGTAAAAGACGATTTTATCCACATCGTCCAAACGTATTCCACCCAGCTCCAGACAACGGCGAATCGATAAAATCGGCAGCTTTCCTGAGTGCTTAATTCGATTGAGACGTTCTTCCTCATAGGCGGCAACCACTTGCCCATTCTCAATTAATACAGCTGAAGCATCATGAACCTCTGAATTCAATATCGTTGTTACATATCCATCCTCATGAGGGAAATCGATTCCGCCGCTAATGCCAAGTATCCTCATCATTTCACCCTTCCTTATTTCTTTAAAATCTATCGAGCGGCAGCGTTGCCGCCAGCCTATAATACTTAAGCTTCCTGCTGCATCGCTTGTGGAAGCCACTCTTGCGTTCGCTTCTGTGTATGATGGAGGCGGCTGTATGCGCCACCAGCTGCCAGAAGCTCGTCATGCTTGCCCTGCTCCATAATCCTCCCGTGGTCAACGACTACAATCGTGTCCGCTTGCTCAATGGTGGATAGCCGGTGGGCGATGGCAATCGTCGTTTTCCCTTCCATCAGCCGCTCGATTCCTTGCTGGACCGCCAGCTCTGAATCGCTGTCAAGTGCTGAGGTTGCCTCGTCGAGCAGCAAAATAGGCGCATTTTTCAATATGGCTCTGGCAATGGCTATTCGCTGCTTTTGACCACCGGACAGCCTCACACCTCTTTCGCCAACCGCGGTGTTATAGCCATCTGTCTGCTCCGTAATAAAATCATGGGCAAAGGCTGCACGCGCTGCCTCTATAACCTCCTCAGCCGTCGCGTCCATTTTTCCGTAGCGAATATTTTGCTCGATCGTTCCTTCAAACAGATAGGGATCCTGAGAAACGTAAGCCATCCTATCCCTAAGCTCCTCAAGTGAATATTCCGCAAAGCTTTTGCCCGCAATTCGTATATCGCCGTCGGAGAATGGATAAAAACCAAGCAGCAGCTTCATTATCGTGCTTTTGCCGCCCCCGCTGGGCCCTACAAGCGCGACATGCTGTCCTTTGTCCACCTGAAGATTCAAGCGGTTTAGCACATTTTCGTCTTTGTGGTAGGCAAACGATACGTTTTTGAAATCAAGCATTTCATCTTCGTTTGAGCTTGCGACCGCAGCCTCCTTCGAGACAGCTGCATATCGCTCAGGTTCTTCTGCTACATCCAGCAGATCAAACACCCGGTCAGCCCCCGCCAGCGAGGATTGCAAGTTGGCCCAGAAAACGCCTAAATTGCGGAAGAGATTCGTTACGTTCTCCAGCAGTAAAATAACCCC
This sequence comes from Paenibacillus sp. R-74696, assembly GCF_055814915.1. Taxonomy (NCBI): domain Bacteria; kingdom Bacillati; phylum Bacillota; class Bacilli; order Caryophanales; family Paenibacillaceae; genus Paenibacillus; species Paenibacillus sp. R-74696. Next base: position 103,294 of record NZ_JBPULM010000017.1, on the reverse strand, counting down.
TAGCAAGCTGCCGATTGTCAGCTGGCCGTTAATCAGCATAAAAGCTCCAATAATAAAAGCACCGCCATTATTGATCCACAGCAGAAAATAATTGGTGCTTGTTAAATAGGCGCTTTTTTTCGCTCGCAGTAAAAACAAGTTTGCAAGCCGAGTCGTCGTCTCCTTGTACTTGCGGTTCATCCCATCGACCATCTGAAACGTTCTGCTCACCTGAGTGCCAGCAACGAGATTCGTTAACCGCTCGAGCTGAACGCCGGACTGCTCCTGAATTTCGGTGCCAATCGTTCTAAACGGCTTTGCGTATCTTGAGTTCACATACGTAGACAGCAATCCTAAAAAAATCATGGCAACGGCAAATCTCCAGTCCAGATAAAACATAATAACGGCTGATATTGTCCCGGTAGCCATTAAGGAAAGAAGCGTAAGCGCTTCTCCAGAGAAGGCATTTTCCATCGTCTGCAGATCATTTGTAATTCTGGACAGGCTGTCACCACTATGGCTGTTCTCGTAATAAGTAACCGGAAGCTTCTCCATATGATGAAAAACGCGAAGCCGCATGCTGTTCATGATCGTCTTGACCGTTTTACCGTACCAATATTGGAAAAGGGGCGTTAGTATGCACATAGCAATGACGATGAGCATGAACTGGATGCTGAGCGTCATAACGGCAGCCATATTTTTCTCTGTTATCGCATCGAGAAAAGTAGAGACCAGCATGGCTGTAATAATTGATACGCTTGAGCTCATGAGACCGAAGCCCAGAAAACTGAGAATAAAAGCTAGTTTGCGCCGACCAAGCAATTGGGCAAGTCTCGCAATTTGTTGTTTATTGCTTTTTTTCAAGCAACTATGCCCCCTCTTGACCAAGCCCGTACGGCTGGTCTCCACGATTGCTTGCCTGATTGTTGTAAAGACGATGATAAGTGCCGTTTTTTGCAAGCAGCTCTTCATGTGTGCCGCTTTCTTCAATACGCCCCTCGTTCAGCACCAAAATGTGGTCTGCATTCATGACCGTAGAAAGGCGATGTGCGACTACCAGAACCGTTTTGTTTCGCATAATCCGGTTAATGGATTGTTGAACAAGCTGTTCGGATTCGGAATCAAGCGCCGAAGTCGCCTCATCCAGCAGCAAAATGGGAGCATCCTTTAATATGGCCCTGGCAATCGCTATCCGCTGCTTTTGTCCGCCGGACAGCTTTACTCCCCGTTCACCGACAAGCGTATCGTATCCTTGTGGAAGTACCCGAATAAATTCATGGATATTGGCAAGCTTAGCTGCGGTTTCTACGTCTTCTATGCGGTAGCCGTCATCCGTGCACGCAATATTTTCGGCGATGGAGCCTGGAAAAAGGAATGTATCCTGCGAAACATGTGAAATGAGCGCCCTTGCGGATGATAGCTTCCAATCGGTGAGCGGCTCGTTGTAAAGCTTGATTTGCCCACCCTTATAATCATAAAAACCGGTTATAAGTTTAAAGATGGTCGATTTGCCTGAACCGCTTGGCCCAACCAAGGCGACCGTTTTACCTTGCGGCAATGTAAAGCTGACCTCGTCAAGCACCTTCGAATGATCGTCATAGGAAAAAGTAACCTGTTTAAATTCAAGTGCAGGAGCTGATGCCGAAAGGTTTTCCGGCTGCTTGCCATCCATCCGTTCTGTTTCAGCATCCAGCAATTCAAAGAGATGATCGACAACGCCAGCTGTTATTTTGAATCGGCTAATCTGATTTGGAATTTCTCCCATCCCGGACACGAGATAATTAATGAACTGCACAAACGCGATTAAAGCGCCTATTAAAAGCTGTCCTTCGCTAACCAAATATCCGCCGAACAGAAAGAACACAACCAGCGGAGCCGTTCGGACAAATACACTGAGTGCCCCAATAGCAGCAACGCGTTTCTCGATTCTCAGAAAATGCTCAAGCAGCTTGTCAAGCAGCAGCTGGCACTTTTGATACACAACCTGTACCAGATTGTAAGACTTGATCATATAGATGCCGCCAATTGTATCTTGAACAACCGTGCTCATTTGAGCCATGCTTTGCTGCACATCTGCCGCATATTGATTTAACGGGCGGCTGATTTTTTCACTCAAAAAGGTCATGAACAGCAGCATGCCGAAGCAAAACAGCGTAAGCTGCCAATTCATATAAAACATAACCGCAATACAGGCAACGACCCGGACAATATGAAAAATAAGAGCGGCAAAATCATTGTAAATAAACCCTTCAATTTGATTGATGCTGTTCGTCATTCTGGAGCTAAAGTCGCCGGAGTGGCGAGCTTCCATATACGAAATAGGCAGTTTATTAATATGCTCGCTCACTTTATTTTTCAAATCTCGGGTTACAAAGGCGCTATAGCGTCCCGAAGAATAAACGCTGAAGAAATTCACAATGATGCCTGTCACTATAAAAAGGAGGATTAATTTTACAGCCTGCATCACGCCATCCATATCACCAGTCTGGGTGGACGAAAATAAAAGATTAATAATATAGATGAGCAAAATATCATTTGCCGCTATAATGACCGTGCTTATCAGCTTGAGCGCTACCCAAAACCGATAGGGCTTAAGGAAGACAAACAACCGGCGCATCGAAAAGAATGCAGAGTTACGGCTTGCTATTTGCATAAGTGCCCTCCACTATAGGGTAAGATTGCCGCACTGAGCCCCGCGAGCGGAGAAAATTAATGATCTTGCCCTTCTACTAGCTTTTGTACGCTTTCCTTAAACTGCCCCAAGGTAGCAAAATGATCGATAATTAAAATTTCATTTTCAAACTCGACATCAAATTCATTTTCCAAGGCTACGATTAATTTAACAAAGGAAATCGAGTTAAGGCCTACCGTTTCTAAATCCGATTGCAATACACTCTCATCAATCGTCAACAGCTCAATATTTTTTTGCAAAATTTCATTAAACCTCGCATTAAAATCCGCTACTTTTACTTCCCCACTCATCATTTAACCTCCCTAAAATCGTTCGTTTTCACTTTCAAGGCTGCCTTAAATCATTCCTCCATCGACAATAATCGTCTGTCCATATATGTAGCTTGCATCGTCAGAAGCTAGGAATAGGGCTACCTTTGCAATTTCATCAGCCTCGCCTAACCGGCCGCAGGCAATTTTATCAACAAAATGACGGCGCACGCGATCGGGAACTTTCCCGAGCATATCCGTAACGATATATCCTGGTGCAATGGCATTCACACGGATGTTTTTTCCGGAAACTTCCCTTGATAGTGATCGAGTCAAGCCAATAAGACCAGCCTTGGACGCGCTATAATTCGTCTGACTTGATGCACCAGCTAAAGCGGAAACGGAGGAAATATTCACGATGACTCCGCACCTCTTGCTGATCATCGAAGGCAGCACCGCTTTGCAGCAATTGTAGGCGCCCTTCAAATTTGTATTGATGACCTTATCCCAGGAGGATTCCTCCATCAGCATCAGAAAACCATCTTCCGTTACGCCCGCATTGTTGACCAGCACATCAATCTTTCCAAACTCCTGAACAGCCTCCTCGATTACAGCAAGCGTATTCATATGATCGGATACGTCCAGCGCGAACGCTTTCGCCTTGCCCCCATTTTCCTGCAGGGAAGCTTCCAGCTTCGCAGCTTCGTCCTCACTGCTGTTGTAGGTAAAGAGAACAGTAGCCCCTTCACTAGCAAAAGCCTGTACGATGGCGCACCCGATCCCTCTTGCTCCTCCGGTAATAAAGACGACTTTATTGGCAAATTTCAAAGGTTCACCTCCGGACTGTTCCAAGGATGACGCTGTGCAAGCATCCGTTGACATCATATCCATTTACTAATAAATATTCATAATCGCCTAAACGCGGCTCCTGATGGACGATATCCAGCTCTAAAGCGGCATCCGGCTCGGTGCAGCCTGCAGTTAAAGGCATGCTTCCTTTGGCAATGGCGAGGGCCCCTGCCGCGACATTCAACATAAACGAAGCCCCAAGCGTTTCGCCCGTTGCTCCCTTAATCGAAGAAACCGGTATGGAAGCGGCACGCTGACCAAAAACTTCATGAATGGCCCCGGCTTCCGCCTTGTCGGTATAACGTCCGCCTCCGGCAGCCATCAAAATGCCATCAATAACACTTGGAGAAATCGAGGCATGCTTGAGCGCCATATCCATCACACGAGCGAATAGCTTTGAATCCGCATCGGCACGGTCTTTGCCCAGGTAGCCTTTCCCTATTAAGCTTGCATATCCGACAACCTCGCAAACGATACGTTCCGGACTGCAGACTAACACGCTCTCTGTTTCAAGCAGCAATGCAGCGGCGCCCTCGGTCATTCTCGTTCCGCTTCTATTACGGTCTAGAGGTCTGCACAAATAGTTTTCATCCTTTGTGACGTAGGCCTGCTGCTGAAAGGATTCGAGCAGCTCTTGGCAATATTCCTCTACCCCGCCGCATAATATCGCATCTGCCTTACCGCTTTTGAGCAGATCAGATGCATAGGCAACCGCATTACTGCCCGTTAGTATAGTGCTCGCACCCTTCAGCTTTAAACTCAAGCAAACATGGCCGATTCCCGAGTTGTATACCGTACTTGCGAATACGGTGGGACTCACCATATCAACGCCACCTGAGACAATTTGATTGCTGAGGGCAAGGTTAGATACCAATGGACCATATCCTGTCGTAAAAACAGTGCCAATCCGGTTATGATCCAATTGCTCCTGCACGATCAACTCTTCATCAAGCACTTGTTTCGAGGCGCTCATGGTCAACCGTGAAAACCGATCCATCCGTCTGGCAACCCGATTTTCAATATTTTGCGGAATATCCACCGGCAGCTTAAGCTCATCTGGCCTCACTGCCGCCTGTGCGTTTATGCCTTCCCAAAATTCATCTGCACCGGACCCTGCACAGCTTATCGCTCCAACAGCCGTAACAAATATTTTATGCATATGGATTCTCCCAAATTTATGAATTATGCACTGCGGAATTAAATACCACTTTTATTTAATTGGAATAGCTTAAGGTCAGCAGTCCAGAAGCGACTATTTTATCGCCGACTGCAGCCGTACATTTAATCTGGTGAAAGATGTGGAAGGACTCAACTAATTCTGCTTCTACCGCAAATGTATCCCCCGGCACAACCGGATGCATGAACTTGATCTGGTTAACCGCGCTTAAATAAAATTTGTGGGCCGCAGGGCTCTCCTCGTTGTAAAAAATAAATCCGCCGACCTGCGCCATCGTCTCAATCATGAGAACGCCTGGATAAATAGGTTCATCGGGGAAATGTCCAACTGCCCACTGCTCATTAAAGCTTATATTTTTGTAGCCTTTGGAACGCTTCATGTAAAGGGCCTCAGTAATTCGGTCTACCATGACAAACGGGTAACGATGAGGCAGGCCTTTTGCAATATCAATGGTTTCCATCCCTGACAGCTCCCAGCATATGGTGTATGATGCCTTAGACCTTTCCGACAACTATACTTGCAGAATGGCCGAAGAAGGCGTATGAGTTGGACATCGCGTATTTGATTGACCGTTCCTCATAGTTCCCTTTAACAATCTGAAGGTGCTGAAAAGGTTCAGGCTGTTTCTTCAGAAATGCAGTTGGAGGCACAATGCCACGATCTATGGCAAGCAAGGTTGCCGCCAGCTCCACGCTTCCCGCAGCTCCCAAGCAGTGGCCCGTAACCGCCTTCGTTGAAGAAATCATAACCTGGGACGGCTTCTCCTCGGTTCCAAAAACCTTGGACAACGCTCTCATTTCCATTAGGTCATTCAGCTCGGTTGCTGTTCCATGGGCATTGACATAATCAATGTCTCCCGGCTGCAAGCCCGCATCCTCCAAAGCCATCCGCATCGTCCGTACAGCCCCTTCTCCTTCAGGATCGGGACTTGTAATATGATAGGCATCATTGCTTAAGCCGTATCCCAGCAGCTCGCCGTAGATGTGGGCTCCTCTTGCCTTCGCTCCATTCAGCGTCTCCACGATAAAAACGGCGGCTCCTTCGCCAAGCGACATGCCGTCCCTGTCCTTATCAAACGGCACACAGCCACCCAGACTCATGGACTGAAGGCTGTGAAACCCGGCAATGTAGTTATCCGATAAGGGCTCTGCTCCAACAACGACCATTAAATCAGCCATTCCGTTGCGAATAGCGTCTAGAGCGATTCCTGCTCCCGCAGTTCCAGCGGCACAGGCCGACATGGTTGTGTAGGCTTGGCCCCTTATGTCTACATACGAAACAATATTTGAAAGCATAGATGGAATTTCGATAAGCCCATCGGGGTCATTCCACTTCTGCTCCCGATTATTTTGAATATATCTCATCGTTTTAATATGGCCTGGGACAGATTCTGAAAGGGACAAGCCCGCTCTTGCTTCCAGCTTGCCAATATCCTCTTTCGTCAGTCCGCTGTCCGCCAAAGCTTCATCAAGTGCGGCATAAGTCATTTGAACGGCCCGTTCATCCTCTTCCATTTCTCGATACAGCTTGTCAACGCTGCCAGCTACCTCGCCGCTTACGCCAAGCTTTTTCAGCTTCTCGTGAGCCCGAAGTCCGCTGGCGCCATTCACAATTGACTGGAAGAAAGCTTCTCTGTTTGAGCCGCCTGGCGCGATGATTCCAATTCCGGTTACTACGGCTTGCGGTCTGCTCATTGATTAATCCCCGATCGTGCTGCGGATGATGTTTGCAATCGAGCCAACGCTCTTGAAAACAGACATATCACTGCTTTGCGGCTTAACGCCAAAAAGCTCCTTCAGTCCAACCGCCAGCTCCAAAGCGTCAACAGAATCCAGGTCGAGCCCTTCACCCTGTTCATTCACATCAAATAGCGGATCATCATCGTTGATATCCTCTGGCGAGATGTCCAGTCCAAACTTAGTAACAATCATGTTTTTAATTTGATTTTCGATCGATAGCTGTACGTTTTCCATTGTTTCAGCTCCTTTATTGGATAAAAGATTGCATGTCATTCCTGAGGCAGCATAAATAGCCGTCAAGTTAGAGAGCGCTTTCATTGTCTTGGGATAGACATCGCTCGGCACTCACTCCTTAAATGGAATAACATAGGCAGTGCAGCTTAAAACAGCAGTCTTCAATTGTACAAACTCATCTGGATGAAAGTGCGTCAGAAAGGAAAACAAAAGTTGTGGGTGGGTTGAGAGAAGTTCATTCATAGTTGAATGTGTCGCTAAAGGAGTAGACGACTATATCTCTTGAGGAATGTTGCTTAACAAAGATGCGGCCGTCGATGCAACCAATAACGCCGTTAATAAAGTTATACCATAATTCTATGTTTTTTTACAATATTTATTTTTATGTCTATATTTATATTTAAGTTACAAATCATGTAACTTTTATGTATTGCTGCTGGTGTCGGCGCTTTCTGATTTTGGCGAATAACCGCAGTTTTTTATTGGAATTGTACAAGAAATGACGACTCTGCTTGTTAGAGCCTTATGAAGGGTGTATAAATGATGAAACCCCTCTCAATATTAAACAGATATTGGCGGGTATTTGGATTGATGTACCTGGCTGCGTGAAGGCAATGAAACGCTTTAGTGGGGTCGGAAATGGTCTAGGGGTATCTCCCCTTAGGTGGAAAAAACGGAACTATTCCCAATATACCACAAATACCACCCACATAATACCATAAAAATGCGTCATCAAACCACCTAAAAATTAGACAATTCAAACACGAAAAACCAGCTGCTGAACATTTTCAGCAACTGGCCTTTCGAAAAAAGTCCATCATCTATTCAATAGCTCGTAAAACGCATCAAAATCCAAAATAGCGGAATCTCTGTCTGCAAAAAAAAGAGGAGGCTGCTCAGTCTCCGCAACAGCGATCTTAACTGCCATCGCATGTGTGCTGCGCCTACACTCTTGAATCGTCAGCATCTCAGCATCGCCAGATTAGCGACTCACCGTTATTCCTACAAAATTCAACAAAAAGCTGACCTCACAATGCGAGGCCAACCTTCTTGTTAATTTTCCAATTATTTACTTATTTGTAACTAAGTATTTCCTATTCGTTATTTTCCATCCATTGAAAATGGAAGCTGCCTTGTTGATCCAGACGCTCAAACGTATGCGCTCCAAAATAATCACGCTGTGCTTGCAGCAGGTTAGCTGGCAGTCTTTCTGTACGATAGCTATCATAGTAAGCCAGTGCCGATGCGAAAGCAGGAACCGGAATCCCTCTTGTTACGGCAATCGCAATCACTTTTCTCCAAGCTTCTTGGTAGTTATCTACGATTCCGCCGAAATAATCATCGAGGAACAAGTTTTTAAGCTCCGGATCACGGTCATAGGCATCTTTAATGTTTTGTAGGAAGCCTGCACGGATAATGCAGCCGCCGCGGAAAATCATCGCGATGCTGCCATAGTTCAGGTTCCAGTTGTACTGGTCGGAAGCAGCGCGCATTTGCGCGAAGCCTTGGGCGTACGAAGCGATTTTGCTCGCGAATAGCGCTTTGCGGACCGCTTCAATAAACTCTTGCGCATCGCCGTCATAGCTCGATACCGCAGGGCCATTCAGCTTCTTGCTTGCCGCTACGCGCTCCTCTTTCATCGCAGAGATGAAGCGCGAGAATACGGATTCGGTAATGATCGACAATGGGACGCCGAGATCTAGAGCGCTTTGGCTCGTCCATTTGCCCGTTCCCTTTTGGCCAGCAGAATCGAGAATTACATCGACCATCGGCTTGCCTGTAGCTGGGTCTGTTTTCGAGAAAATGTCAGCTGTAATTTCGATCAAATAGCTGTCCAACTCGCCATTATTCCATTCGGTGAAAATGTTATGCAGCTCAGTTGTACTTACACCAAGCACATCTTTCAGCAAATGATACGCCTCGCCAATCAGCTGCATATCGCCATACTCGATGCCGTTGTGCACCATTTTCACATAGTGTCCAGCGCCGCCTTCACCAATATAAGTGGAGCAAGCATCGCCATTCACTTTCGCAGAAATAGCTGTCAGGATTGGCTCAACGAGCTCATAAGCGTCTTTTTGACCGCCTGGCATAATCGCTGGACCTTTAAGTGCGCCCTCTTCGCCGCCGGAAACGCCCGCACCGATAAAGCGGAAGCCTTTAGCCGAAAGCTCTTCATTTCTTCTTTGCGTATCAGGGAAATAAGCGTTGCCGCCATCAATCAATATGTCCCCTTGGTCTAGAAACGGCACAAGCTGATTAATCGTATCATCTGTTGGCGCGCCTGCTTTGACCATAATTAAAATTCTGCGCGGTGTTTCAAGCGAGTTTACAAACTCTTCGACGCTGTATGCACCTACAAAATTTTTACCTTTGGCTTCTTCCAGAAGCTCATTTGTTTTTTCTGGGGAACGGTTGAATAGCGCAACCGAGAACCCTCTGCTTTCAATATTTAAAGCAAGGTTTTTGCCCATAACGGCAAGACCTACGACACCAATTTGCTGTTTACTCACGGTTTTCTGCCTCCCAGTCCTATTCAAACTCTTTTTATATAAGCGTAAACGGCTGTCGCCATCCTCTGGCAGCAAAGCTGCCATTCGAGGGTTAAATTATAAGCCCCTTCTTACAGGGAAGTTTTTTTCCAATCAGCAGCAAATTTCTCCATACCTTGATCAGTAAGCGGATGCTTCGAGATTTGCTCGATAACCGCGAATGGTACAGTTGCAATATGCGCGCCAGCCATCGCTACGCGAGTAACGTGATCCGGGTGACGAACCGAAGCCGCAATAATTTGCGCATCCAGCTGGTGTGTGCGGAACAATTCAGCAATTTTCGACACTAGCAGAACGCCATCCTCCGAAATATCGTCCAGACGGCCGAGGAACGGAGAAACATAAGTTGCGCCAGCACGAGCAGCTAGAAGCGCTTGGTTGACTGTGAAAATAAGCGTTACGTTCGTTTTCACGCCTTTTTTCGTCAAGTAACGACAAGTTTCCAGTCCAGCAAGGTTCATCGGAAGCTTGATTGTAATATTTTTGTCGTTGTTGTTGATTTTGATCAGCTCGTCCGCTTCAGCGATCATTTCTTCAGCTGTAATGGCATTAGGCGTTACTTCCGCAGAAACGGATTCAACCTCAGGCACGATTTGCAAAATCTCAGCAATACGATCTTCAAATTTCACGCCTTCTTTAGCAACCAAAGATGGGTTAGTAGTAACACCGGATAATACGCCGATTTTGTAAGCTTTCTTGATATCTTCCACATTAGCCGTATCGATAAAAAATTTCATAGTCAATTACCTCCGTTTTTTGGGTTCATTTTGATTTGCACTTTCATTTTAAATTCGATTGCCAAGCATTTCAATTATTTCACTAATTCTTTTGCCAGACTCACAACATTCTCAGTTGAGAAGCCAAAGTAATCCATTACCTGGTTGCCAGGGCCTGATGCGCCAAACGTATCAATGGACAACACTTTGCCGCTTGGTCCAGCATAACGCTCCCAGCCAAGCGAAATGCCCGCTTCAATGGCGATGCGATTCGACACGGAATCAGGGAGAACGCTTTGCTTGTAAGCTGCTGGCTGGCGCTCAAACAGTTCTCTGCTCGGCATAGCCACGACGCGAACGGATAGGTTTTCCTTCTCCAGCTCGGTTTTAGCACTAACGGCAAGCGATACCTCTGAACCTGTAGCGATCAAAATAACGTCTGGCTTCTCGCTTGTTTCTGTCAGGACATAAGCGCCTTTAGCTACCTCTGCAACGTTCGCTTTCGTTGCTTCATAGATCGGCAGATTTTGTCTGCTCAACACAAGGGCAACCGGACCGTCATTTTGCTGCAAAGCATAGGCCCATGCACTTGCTGTTTCATTCGCATCCGTTGGGCGAATGACCGTAAGCCCTGGAATAGTGCGAAGCGCCGCCAAATGCTCGACCGGCTCATGTGTAGGACCATCTTCTCCGACAGCAATGGAATCGTGCGTGAATACATACGTAACTGGCAGCTTCTGCAAGGCAGCTAGTCGAATCGACGGGCGCAAATAATCGCTGAATACGAAGAAGGTGCTCACGAATGGTTTTACGCCGCCATGCAGCGCCATGCCATTGCCTGCAGCGCCCATAGCATGCTCGCGAACGCCGAAATAAATATTGCGTCCTGCATACGATTTAACCGCGAATGTCTCTTCGCCTTTAATGTCCGTCATCGTGGAATGCGATAGATCTGCACTGCCTCCGAAGATCGAAGGAACGGTCTTCACATAATGATTGATCGCTTCACCGCTCGCTACGCGAGTTGAAATCGTTTTGGAGGTATCAAAGGTTAAAATGTCAGCCGCATCAATCGTGACCGTTCCTTCGATGACTTGAGCCAGCTCCTTGCCCTGTGCCGGATATTGCGCTGTGTAGGAAGCAAGCTGCTTATTCCATTCCGCTTCTTTAGCCGCACCCTCAAGCTTCAGCTGCTCGTAATGAGCTTTGACTTCAGCCGGAACAGTGAACTCTTCTTCATACTGCCAGCCATAAGCGGCTTTCGTTGCAACGGCTTCTTCTTTGCCAAGCGGATTGCCATGCGCTTTATTCGTGCCCGCTACTTTGCTTCCGTAACCGATAATCGTCCGGATTTCAATAAGTGTTGGCTGCGAATCGTTGTTCTTGGCAGCCGCAATCGCCTCAGCAATGGTAGAAATGTCATTGCCGTCTTCTACGCGGAGATATTGCCAATTCGCAGATTCCGCTCTTTTTTGAATATTCTCCCCAAAAGAAAGATTTAATTCTCCGTCGAGGGAAATATCGTTCGAATCATACAATACGATCAATTTGTCCAGCTTCATATGGCCAGCCATGGACATCGCCTCGTAGGAAATCCCTTCCATCAAGCAGCCGTCGCCTACAAGCGAATACGTATAATGGTCAATGATTGGGAAACCGTCTTGATTGAATTTCGCAGCTAGATGTGCTTCTGCCATCGCCATTCCGACTGCCATCGCAATCCCTTGGCCTAGAGGGCCAGTAGTCGCATCTACACCATCCGTATGTCCAAACTCAGGATGGCCTGGCGTCTTGCTGTTCAGCTTGCGGAATTGCTTCAAATCTTCAAGCGACACTTCATAGCCGGATAAGTGCAGCAGGCTGTAAAGCAGCGCCGAGCCGTGACCCGCCGAAAGCACGAAACGATCGCGGTTGAACCATTTGGCATGACCGGGATTGTGGCTCAAAAATTTGGACCATAACGTGTACGCCATTGGAGCTGCCCCCATAGGAAGACCCGGATGACCGGAATTGGCGCTGTTAATTGCATCAATGGATAAAGTACGAATCGTGTCAATCGCTAACTGATCAATGGTTTGTGTGATAGGCATATTGTTGTCCCTTCTGTGCTTTAGTTTGTTGTTCCAGCTTGGAATCGAACCACCAGTGGTAGCCGTCCTGCGCTAGCAAGGCATCGGATTCCGCAGGCCCGTATGTGCCAGCAGCATAATGATGAAGCGGAACCTGATTTTCTTCAAATGCTTCCAAAATCGGCTGAACCCAGGCCCATGACATTTCAACTTCATCCCAATGCGCAAAAAACGTAGGATTGCCGTTCAACGCGTCGTGAATCAAATTTTCATAAGCTTCAGGAAGCTCCTCCTGGTTCGGGTGAAAATCGATTTGAATCGGCTTGAACTCGCCATTTTGCTGCGAATCCTTTGAATTGAGCTGAAGCGTAATGCTTTCATTAGGGCTCATTTCAATGACGAGCAGATTAGGCGCCACACCCTCTTCGTTTTCGGAAGGCGCTTGTTTGAGCGGCTCTTTAAATTCAATGACGATTCGCGTCGATTTTTCTTTCATTCTTTTGCCGGTACGAATATAGAAAGGAACGCCCCGCCAAAAGTAATCGTCAATTTGCAATTTAGCAGCAATAAATGTGTCGTTCATCGACGTTTCAGCAATTCCCGGCTCCGACTTATAGCCGACAACCGGCTTGTCTTGAATGCTGCCAGCGCTGTATTGTCCGCGAATGATGCTCAGGCCAACGTCTTGCTTTTGCAGCGGCTCAAGAGCTTCCATCACCTGTTTCTTCTTGAATCGAACCTTTTCAGCATCGCTCTTCTGCGGCAGCTGGATAGCTGTCATCATAAGCAATTGCAGCAAATGGTTCTGGAACATGTCTCTAAGTGCGCCGACATGATCATAATAACCGGCTCTTTCCTCTACGCCCACCGTTTCATTCGCTGTAATTTGCACGTTGGCAATATAATGATTATTCCACAGCGCCTGAATAACCGGATTCGTCTGCTGCAAAGCTTCGAGTCTTTGCACCATTGGCTTGCCGAGGTAATGATCAATCCGGAAAACTTCCTTCTCCTCGAATGACCGGCTAAGGCTTTCATTCAGATCGCGGGCAGATTGCAAATCATGGCCGAAAGGCTTCTCAATGACGAGACGTTTCCAGCCCTGCGCCGAGCCAAGCCCGCTTGCCTGAATGTTGGAAGCGATCGTTTCGAAAAACTCCGGCCCAACCGATAAATAAAACAAGCGATTCGGGGCAAGATTCAAAGCTTGTTCCCGCTGTTCAATCATTTGAAGCAGCTGCAGGTAATCTTCCTTATGGTCTATGTTTAGAACTTGGTAACGGAATGCTTGTAAAAAAGCCTTCACGCTCGCCTCGTCCTTTATTTCCCGTCTGGAAAAATCACGGAGAGATTGCTCGACATTCGCCTGAAAGATTTCATGCGTCAGCTCTCTTCGTCCAAGGCCAATCAAGGAGAATGCTTGCGGCAGTTTCTGCTCGATGAACAAATTATACAAAGCGGGGTAGATTTTTCTTTTTGCTAAATCCCCTGTCGCTCCAAACAACACAAAAGTGGTTGGCTCCATCTTCCGTTCTCCTTCCAATTCGTTAGCTATGGTTTCTTTTTCTTAGTTACACTATAATACGTTTAAGAGCCATACAAGTAATTAATATATTTAAGAGGAGGTATAGACCACATCTATGATCAATAATTATGAATTGTACAAGGTTTTTTATTGGGCCGCTAAAACGGGAAGCTTGACCAAAGCTGCTAATGCTCTGTACCTCACTCAACCGAGCGTCAGCCACGCCATTAAGCAGCTGGAGAACAGCTTCGGCATCACTTTGTTTTATCGAAATTCCAAAGGGGTTGCGCTGACGCAGGAAGGTACGATTTTGTATTCCTACATCGAGCAGTCGCAAATATTGATCACACTGGCGGAGGAGAAAATGGCTGCGCTGAAAAATTTGGAGAGCGGAGAACTGCGGATTGGCGGCAGCGATTCGCTGTTCAAGCATTATTTGCTGCCGTATTTGGAAAACTTTCATTATATGTATCCCGAAATTAGATTGCATCTCAATCATGGCACGACGCCGGAGGTTATTTCTTTCCTGAAGGAAGGCAAAATTGACCTCGGTGTCGTTCGTATGCCGATTGTCGATTCCCAGCTTGAGGTGCGTGAAAGCATTCAATTAAAGGATTGTTTCGTTGCAGGCGAGCGTTATGCGGAGCTGAAAAATGAAATTTTGACGCTGGATCAGCTGCTCCAGCATCCCGTCATTCTTTTTTCCCGCAATAGCCGGGCGCGAATGGCGATTACGGAGCTTTTTCAAAGCTACGGTTATATATTGAAGCCTGAAATCGAGGTCGGAAGCGTCGATCTGCTGATCGAATTTGCCCGGAGAGGACTCGGCATTTCGTATGTCACGAGGGAATTTGTATCGAAGGAACTGGAGGAAGGCTCGCTCTTCGAAATCCAATTAGACGTGCAGCTGCCGCCATCCCATGTGGGCATTATGAAAATGAGGAATCTGCCGCTGTCGAGCACAGCTAGCCGGTTTATTGAGCTTGTTCATTAAGGCTTTCTAAAAAGCCCCATGAACCCACTCTCTCCTCTATTTGCGGCCAATCTATAAATAAACCTCTTCTTCCAGTGTTGACAAGGCGCCTTCATGGAACAATTGAATCAAAACAGCAGCAATTTGCGGGTCAAAATGCTTTCCGCTTTGCTTTTCCACCTCTTCTATCGTCTCCTCAGAGGTCCATGCTCTCTTGTAGGGACGTTCATGCGTGAGCGCATCATAAAAATCAGCAAGCGCAACAATTCGCGCCTCCAACGGTATCGCTTCCCCGCTCAGCCCAAGTGGATAGCCGGTACCATCCCATTTTTCGTGATGCGCTTTCGCTATAATGCCCGCCAGCTTCAATAGGGAAAACGTGCTTCCCTCCAAAATGCTGGCGCCAATAATCGTATGTGTCTTCATCTGCTCAAATTCATGGGGCTCAAAGCGCCCAGGCTTCAGCAAAATCTCATCGGGAATGCCGATTTTTCCGATATCATGCAGGGGCGCCGCTTTGCGGATGCGATCAGCGTCCTCTTCCGAAAGTCCCAATCGCCCGGCAATAAGCTCGGCCAGTCTGCCGACCCGCAGCGTATGCCTTCCCGTCATATCATCCCGATATTCCGCCGCGCGCCCAAGCAGCAGCAAAATTTCCAGCTTGGCCTTTTGCAGCTCCTCGGTCCGCTCCAGCACTCTCATTTCCAGCGTGTTTTTATGCTGCTGAATTTGATTATGAAGCTGGCGGGTTTTGAGCAAATTATTAATGCGCAGAATGACCTCCGTCCGGTCATACGGCTTTGTCAAAAAATCATTTACCCCGGCTTCCAAGCACCGCCTCTTGACCTCATGAGTAACATCTGCTGTAAGCATAAGAACAGGTAGGTAGCAATCCGGCGAAAGCTGCTCACGTATGAGTGTTAATACCTGCAGCCCATCCATACCCGGCATATGCATGTCCAGCAGAACGATGTCCGGATCAAATTCCAGCAGCTTATGCTGAACCTGGAGAGGGTCCATAATGCTGTATATTTGAGTAAACCCTGAGCGAACTAGAATCCGTTCTAAAAGCGTAATGTTGAGCTCCTGGTCGTCAATGATCAATATTTTGGCGAGTGAAATATCCTCCATCGTTATTCTCCGTTCTTTATGCGCAAAAAAACAAACTTACGCTCTTTATTTCTTATTTCTGCAAGGCCGCCCTCATTTTGTCAAGCAATCGCACCAATACAATCGGTTTCGTATCAAAATCGTCGCATCCCGCTTGATAGGCCTTTTCTTCATCATTCGTCATCGCATGGGCAGTTAAAGCGATAACCGGAATATGCTTTGTCAGCGAGGAGCTTTTGAGCAGACGGGTTGCCTCCCAACCATCCAGCACAGGCAAGCTCAAATCCATCAATATTAAATCCGGAAGCCTTTCTTGAGCGAGCTCCACCCCTTGTCTGCCGTTTTCAGCAGTAATGATCAGGTAGCCTTTACGCTCCAGACGCCGGGAAAGCATATCGCGATTCATCTCATTATCTTCAATTAGAAGAACGGTGTTCATTGCATAATGACCTCCCCCACTACACCATCTGATTCAATACTTTAGCCTGTTCATCCAGCTTTCCTGCTGCTTCACTTATCCCTGCAAAATCACCCACAGCCTGAATAATTTCATGCTTGCTGCTTATAATTGCTTCTCTAGAGCTTTTTGAGCTATCGCTAACCCTATCAACCTGCTTGGAAATGCCCTCAAGCGAACTTTGAATTTCGCTGGTAGCCGCTTGAACATGCTGGGCGAGCTTTTTGACTTCCATCGCCACAATATTAAACCCGCGGCCATGCTCCCCAGCATGCGCTGCTTCAATGGCTGCATTCAAGGCAAGCAAATTCGTCTGCGAGGCAAAATCCCGAATCGTCTGGACAATTCCCCTTACAGCTTGCGTTTGCTGCTCAAGCGCTTGCAGAAAGTCGATTTGAGTGGCATTATCACTTACGACTTGCTCGATAACGGAAGCCACTTGCTCACTGCGATTTATGCCCTGCTCCGTTCGTTCCAGCAAATCTGCTGCCATCTGCCGCAATTCGTCGGTTATTTTAAACACGGCCTTCTCACGCGCTGATATATCCGTCGCTACCTTTACAACGGCTACTGATTCGCCATTTTCATTGCAAACTGGCATATAAGTCGCTTCAAGCCAAATGCTTGAGCCATCCTTTGCTACCCGAACAATTTTTTCTTGAAAGGCAGTCCCTTGTCGCAAATTGTCCCAGAAACGCTTGTATTCGGCACTATTCACAAAATCTGGTTTACAAAACTGCCGGTGATTTTTCCCTGGCAATTCATGGGCCGCATAACCCATCGCTTGGGCAAACTGATCATTTGCCCACAGCACCTCACCTTGCATATTAAATTCGATCATCGCCAGTGATTTTTCTAATGCAGATAATACTGCGCTTCCCTCCAGCACCTGCGTGCTTTGGGAAACGAATGGTACAACCTCATTCAATTGCTATTCCTCCTAAAAAAATCATTTTTCAGATTGACTCCTTCGTTGATTGCAGCGTCGGCTCCGTTTTGCTTTCTTTGGCAACAGCCATCAACCGGCGAATTTCCGCAAGCAGCGTATGGTATTCGAGCGTTTCTTTTTGAACAATATTTTTGGCATAGCCGTTTAACTTCTGTCGTTCTTCCTGCGTGATGGTTTTAGCTGTCACTACGACAACCGGAATCTCGCCATACTCCTCATGCTTGCGCAGCTCAGAAATAAACTGAAAGCCATCCATTTCCGGCATCATGAGATCGAGTAAAATAAGCGACGGCATTTCCTTCGCCATATGCTCCAGCGCGAGTCTTCCGTTGCGGGCTTGCGCAACGACATAGCCTTCTCGCTCTAAAAGCTTAGTCATCAGCTCGCTTGTCGTTGCATCGTCTTCTATGACGAGAATTTGATGATCGGCGCTTTGCTTTATATATTTGTCCATTACCCGGATCATCCGTTCCCGTTCCACCGGCTTGGTTAAATACTCGGATACGCCGAGCGTATAGCCCTGCTGCCTATCGCTCGTCATCGACCAGATTACCACTGGTATATCGGCCAGTTCGGCATCATTTTTTAGTGCGGTTAGCACGCTCCACCCATCCATATTCGGCATGAGGATATCCAGGCATATGACTTTTGGCCGCAATTTTTTGGCCAGCCTCAGTCCCTCTGCACCATTATCTGCGAATGCCAGCGCCCACCCTGTTTTGGCAAGATAACGCTCCATCAGCTCCCGATTAAACACTTCATCATCAATAAGCAAAATGCTTGTTTGTCCATTTCCATCTAGCGGCTGCTGAGGCAAATCAGCTATAGGCTGAGGTGTATGGACGAGAACATCCTCTGTCGTACTTGGCAGCCAGCAAGTAAATGTCGTCCCTACTCCGAAGCTGCTCTCCACCTGGATATCTCCGCCCATAATTTGACTAAAGCGCTGGCTGATCGCCAGTCCCAGCCCCGTGCCCCCATATTTGCGAGTTGTAGAGGCATCAGCTTGAGTGAAGGGCTGAAACAGCATATCAAGTTGATCCGGAGTCATGCCAATGCCCGTATCCTGAACACGGAAGCTGTAGCCTTGGCGGCGATTACGCATTTCGCTGCGAACCTCAAAGGTAATAGACCCTGCTTCCGTAAACTTGTTGGCATTGCTGAGCAAATTAAAGAGAATTTGCCGCAGCTTCGTAATGTCAGCAGTAATGTCGCCGCTTTCCTCGCAAATCGTTTGCAGCTTATTGCCCTTTCCGATAGCAAGTGGGCGTATCGTCGTTATAACATCCTGCATCAAGCTCGGCAGACTGCATGTCTCCGGATATAAATCCATTTTACCGGCTTCGATTTTCGAAATATCCAAAATATCGTTAATCAGCGCGAGCAGATGGTTGCCGGCCTTGCTGATTTTGGCCAGATCATCGACGAATACAGACTCGCCAAGCTCCTCCGCTTCCTCCTGAAGCATCTCGCTATAGCCTATGATGGCGTTCAGCGGCGTACGAAGCTCATGGCTCATATTGGCCAAAAACTGGCTTTTAATCAAGCTTGCTTCAATGGCTTCGTCATGGGCTTTGGCAAGCTGCTCGGTGCGCTCAGCAAGTGCGGTTTCTGCCTTTACCCGATCCGTTATATCGGTACGAATGGAAATGAACTGATGAGGAGAGCCGTCTTCACCGAGAAAAGGCACAATCGTCGTATTCATCCAATATTCGCTGCCATCCTTGGCACGGTTTTTGACCTCGCCTTTCCATACATGGCCTTGTTTAATCGTCTCCCACATCACCTTGAAAAAAGCTTTCGGATGATAGCCTGAATTAATAACCCGATGCGTTTTTCCGATTAATTCCTCCCGATCATACTTGGAAATGACACAAAACTTCTCGTTTACATACGTAATGACTCCCTTATTGTCCGTTATAGCAACAATTGAGGATTCGTCCAGCGCATTTTCGATATCTCGCAGGCTTTCCATGTTTTGCATTAATTTCAGTTCATTATGCTTGCGTGTCGTGATGTCGCTGCCAATTGCCATATATTTATAAACATTGCCTTCATTATCAGTGAACGGCAGAATGGTCAGATTGACCCAATATTCACTGCCATCCTTGGCACGGTTTTTCATTTCGCCTTTCCATACCTGCCCGCTGCTGACTGTCTCCCACAGTTCTTTGAAAAACGTCTGCGAATGAAAGCCGGCATTCAAAAGCTGATGGGTAGAGCCCATTATTTCATCTTTCGTATATTGTGAAATCGTGCAGAAATAGTCGTTGGCATAATGAATGATTCCTTGTACGTCCGTTATCGAAACGATTGAGGATTGTTCTAACGCAGATAATGCGTAATTAATATCTTTAATGTCTCTCAGTTCTCTCAACATCTGTTTCTCCCATCCCGCACCAAAGGTATTAAGTCTATACCTTAACTATACGACAATAGGTTGAAACATTTTTGAAAGATGGTAAAAGAAAACCCCCACTTTGTAAAAAAAAGGGGGGGTTAGCAATGATATGATTCAATTAGAATCCGTTTATATGCCTCTCCATTGCTCAAACCACAACCGAATGGAGACGTGAGGCTCCATATCCAGCTCCTGAAGCAGCATATTTCGCAATAGCTCATACTGGGCTTCGACCGAACGCCGATCCTCCAAACCATCATAAATGCGCATCAGCTCAAAATAAAGACTTTCCTCCGTTGGCAGCACACTTTGCATTTCCAGATAATGGGCAGCGGCCGCCGAGAGATTATGGTTATCAATAAGATAAGCCGCAATTTGCTTGGCATGGGACAGCCACTTCATCCGGAGCCGCTGCTTCTCGGTCTCTGCCCATAAATAAGCATATTCCGCGAGATAGTCCCCTCTGTACTGAGCGGACAGCAGCTTATGCTGCTCCAGCGATTCACTGGTCAAGGGCGGAGCCGTATCCATTTGACATTCCCATTCTTCAATATCTAGCGGAATGCCGTTCAAATCCAGTCTATAGCCTTCATCAACGTTTTCAATGCGAATGTTCAACCGTTCATCCTGAAGCAATTTGCGAATTTGATAGATCGCCGTATATAATTGCGTGATTCCTTTTTTCCAATCGATATCTGACCATAGCTGATCGACCAGCGTCTGTTTGCGGATAGGCTTTCCGCGCAAATGCAGAAGCAGGCTGAACAGCTCCTGTGCTTTTAACGTCTTCCACCGCAGCGTTACTGAGCTTCGGTTTGCCCTTTCAAACTGCAGAGACCGGAAGCATTGAACCCGGGTCCAGTCCTGACGTGGAATCGGCGGAGGCTGATTGCTGACGCTTTGCAGCAAACGTTCCGTTGTCTGGGCCAGACGCTTTAGCTGAATGGGCTTCAATAGATAGTCCACAGCGTTAAGCTCAAATGCCTTGACTGCATACTCATCATATACCGTTACAAATACAATTTGCGTATGAGGGCGCTGCTGCAATATCCTCTCTGCCAGCGCGATACCGCTCATCTCCGGCATTTCAATGTCCAGAAACACAGCATCCGGCTCCAGCTTAGCTATATGGTCCAGCGCGAGCTTCGGATTGCGATAGGAGCCGACAATTTCAAGCCCCGTGAAGCACGCAAGCTCCTCGGCCAAATGGCTCAATGCGAGCGGCTCATCATCAACCAATATGACTTTCATGTATACCTACCTTCTCAATCGGCAATCGGACAACAATTTCCGTTCCTTGTCCAAGGAGGCTGGAAATCGTTAATCCGTGACCAAATAATTGTCTCATTCTGCGATCTATATTGGCAAGGCCAATACCTCCAGCGGCATGTTCTCCCTCAGCATGAGCCGGCAAAGACGCAGACATGCCGACGCCATTGTCCCTGACGATAATGTGGATATCCCCCTCCTCCTGCCAGACATGAATGTCAATATGCCCACCATCCGCTCTGCGCATAATGCCATGTCGCACTGCATTTTCAACCAATGGTTGAATCGTCAAGGGGGGAATCCGGAAAGACATTTCTGTCCTCACTTGAATATCATACGTCAGCCAGTCGGCGAAACGGACCTTCTCAATGTGCAGATATGATTTCACCAGCTTCAGCTCCCGCTCGAACGGAACCAGCGGCTCTGAATTATCGAACCGAAAGCTTTCCCGCAAATAATGCCCAAATTCCGTCAATAAATCCGTCATCTTCTCCGGCTGTTTT
This sequence comes from Paenibacillus sp. R-74696, assembly GCF_055814915.1. Taxonomy (NCBI): domain Bacteria; kingdom Bacillati; phylum Bacillota; class Bacilli; order Caryophanales; family Paenibacillaceae; genus Paenibacillus; species Paenibacillus sp. R-74696. Next base: position 81,852 of record NZ_JBPULM010000017.1, on the reverse strand, counting down.
TTACTTAAAGCAGCAATCGAATTTAACGTATTAAATAAAAAATGAGGCTTGATTTGCGCCTGTAAAAAGGCCAGCTCCATCTGTATACGTGCTCCGACCGAACGCTTCAATTGAACCAGCGTTAAAATCCGTACCCGAAGCTCTGACCACTCGACAGGCTTCACAAGAAAATCATTCGCTCCCGCCTGGCTAGCTGCGATCGCATAATCGGAGTAGCCAGCGGGCGTCATGAGAAGAATCGGAAGCTCAAAGCTGGTAAAATGCTCCCGGATATTCCGGCAAACGTCAAGACCAGACATATCCTGCAGAGTACGCTCTACAATGACGAGGTCCGCATTCCTCATACGGTGAAGCCGCTCAAGCGCTTCACTCCCTTTTTTGATAACGGTTGCCTGATAGCGATCCATGGCAAGCAGCTTAACCAGAACATTGATGTTCATGGGATCATCGCTTATAACCAAAATTTCCGCTATTTCTGTCTCCTGATTCCTATACAACTTATTACTTCTGTATCGCTGCTTTTCCAGCCCTTTGGCTTGCAGGGACAGAACGGCAGAGTCAGTACTGCTAGCGCTGAGATTCTTAAAGCTATCCGTAAGGCTCTGGATACTCTCTACTGCCGGCATCTCTATAGCAAGCGGAAGCAGCACGCGGATGGCAACCTCATGAGGTGAGCTTTCGGAAACGCTGATTTCCCCTTGATGGAGCTTAATCAGTGCATGAACAAGGAACAAACCCAGATGCTCATCGTAGGGCAGCGGTTTATTCGCTTCATCCTCCAGATGCAGCATTTGTACGAGAGTCACGGCCGTATCAGCTGTTATCTCTGCTCCCTGCATAATGATTTCTAGCTCCATTCGATTTTGACGCACATTTGCCTTCGTTGTAATTGCACCTTCAACGGTCATCTTCAATGCAGCCTGTATCAGTCCGGTTAATATTTGCTGCAGGCGCTGTTCATCCGCCATAATCGGCGGCAAGTTCGGTGGAATCGCATCATTTAATAGAATCGAATCGCTAAAAATCAAATAACGGATGCGTTCGATAACTTCACCTACAACGGATGGCAAATGAAGCGGCCGAACCGTAAGCGCAATTCCCCCTTCTCGTAAGCGGGCAAAGTCCATCATATCGTCTACCAATCTTCTCATCGTCCAGCCTACGGAGGTAAGCAGCCGTAAATCATGAATTTGCTCCGAGGACAAGCTCTCATCCGCAGACAGCCTTGCATCGGCAACGCCGATCATAGCGTTTAAAGGAGTTATCATTTGCTCGGAAATACCCTTCATAAACTCGGATTTAAACCGATTCACCCGCTGAAGCTCCACGGTTAGCGCCTCACTTTTCCGATAAGCCCGAAAAAACTGGAGCAAAAACAAATACGAGATGGCAATGCTGAACCCAAGCATTTGAATAAAATACCAAATCGTTAGCTCGCCAAAGCCAAACAGCAACAGCGTATTGAGCAAGGCCTGTGCCGAAAACAGGCAAAAGGACCAAAACTCATAGCGGTTTTGTTCATCCCCGTTGCGCAAGCTCCGTAGAAGCACAACAAGGACGTAAATATGTACAATAATAGAGATCGCCAGCCATATGGAAAGCAAGCGCGTAAAAATAGCTGCTGGCAAAACGAGTATACAGGCGGCCATTGCGAAGGACATAACGAACAAGCCTCTTTTGAACAAGGGGCTGATGCGCTGCTTATGCCGTACAGCAATGAACATGAACATCCCTACCAATATAGCGATTGAGCATAACCAGTATATACTGACCGACATTCGGTAAGACATATCCGGCCAGATCGTGAGCAGCCATCTCGTCCCTTGAACGGCATTCAATAGCGCTGTGCTAAAGAAAAAAAAGGATAAATAAATCCAGCCGCTGCCTCGATCCTGTAGATGCAAAAAAACGAAATATAGGCCAAAGGCGACAAAAAAAGCAATGGTTCCAAATTCGAATGCGGCAATTTTCTGCTGCTCCTGAACGATTAAATCCGGTGGTCCCATTTGAATCGCTTGAATGATTCCTCCGCTTGTTGCGTGGTCGAAATTTGCAACCTGAACAAAAATATCTATCCGATCTGATCCGATTTGCTCATAGGCAATATAAGGCTTGATTTTCCCAATATAATGGGCTAAATCCTTAGCTGGAACACCGCTTGCTCCAATCTCTTCACCATCGACAAACAATCGATGGGCACTGCGAATGAGCGGAACCTGAAAAGCTTGAAGACCCGGCTGCTGCTCGCCAAATTGAATGCGGAGATGATAGGTGCCATAGCCAAAGGCTTGACCCTTGTACATATCCGAGAGCCTGCTACTCCAGTTGCCAGGAATTTGGGCTAGCGAGGGCAAGGATTCCTTGTTCGCTTCTGCTGTTTCACGCCATAGCTGCCCCGGATAAAAATCCCACTCCCCCTTCAGCTTTATGATCTCTTGGCCGACGCCGTCCCATGCACTTAAATCAAGAACGCCGTTTTCAGCTTCGGGTTGATGTTCCCCCTTCAATTGCGAAGCTACATTCGCCACAACAAGCAATACCAAAATAAATCCTAACACCCCAAATAATACTTTGTTATTCATATTTCAATGTCCCCAGCACAAAAGTTTCTTTCTATCATCTATCGCTACTATGTATTTCAAGCAATCCCGCCCTCTTAAGCTCCTCCGCATGAATTTCCGATAACTCCTTTTTTCAGTCTATCCCATTACCAGTGTTCATTCAATTGCAATGGCAAAAACAAAACAAAAACATTTTCATGTCGTTTAACATGACATAAACTCATTGACTTAGATCGTAGTACGAACTTAACATGAAAGGCGACACTTGCGCGGAAGCGATGGCGGAGTCAGGACGGATGGAATTCGCTTATGAACGCCTGGCTCGCAAGGGCGAGCCAAATTAAGCTCCTATATACAGGTAAAGACGACCACGTATTTGCTGGTCGTCTTTTGTACATCTATCAATAGAGTAGACACATTTGAAATCCGCAACACATTCAGGTATAAGATGTTTTGATCCCTGCTTCATAAACGTGAGTCATTTCCGTTCTTAAGCAGGCCTCCTTATACTTACTCTTTTGGAGAATAGAAATGATAGCTGCCTGAGCTGATATGAATGACCCCATAAGACTGGCCATTCTCCCATACCATTTCGAACTCGATTTCCTTTCCCCCCTCGAATACCTGGGCATCTTCGAAAGCAAGCGGAATCTTAACTTGACCTGAAGTGTTAGGAGGCAGGCTTACCTGCAATCTCACGCCAGCATTCCCATGCGAGAATTCCACTTGGATGAGGCCTCGTACAGAATGATAGCTTCCTCGCACAAAGCGCACCTTGTCTAAATACATTGGGGCAATTCCAATTTCTTTGTAAGCGTCTTTTAACGATGAAATACCCAGCATATACTTATATAGCCACTCTAAGATGTGGCCCATCATATCGTGATTTCGCGATCTGGAATCATCTGTCCAAAATTCCGGTAACGACGTCTCGCCCTGCTCCACAAACCGGATATAGCTCGGATGCTCCGGCTGCATCATCATATCGAATACGATATCGTTTCGATTTATTTTGGCTAATGCGCCGAATAAATAACGAAGCCCAATCTCTCCCGAGCGAAGCTGATGGCTGGCTGTTGCCTGAAGCAAAGCGGCTTCAATATCATTGAGCTTCTCGACCGGAACCAAGCCAAAATAAAGCGGCATCGCCTGCATGATCTGGTTCTCCGGGTCATAATCACCGTTCAGCTTACAATAGGCGTAGCGGTTTTGTCCTGGAACTGGTCTAAGCAGACGATCATTATAAAGCTGTTTAGTTCGCTCCGCCTTTGCAGCATAATAAGTATGTTCCTCGTTGTATCCCAGCATTAATGCATACTTTGCCATCAAACGGAAGGCTTCGAAATAGAAGGCGGTTTCCACGTTTTCAACATAATCACCGCCCGTCTGCGGTGCGATGCCCCAATCACCTAACCCATGTCCAATGAATCCGCCATGAATCTCTTTCGTATGCAAGTAAGCCATATAAGCTTTCATAGCCGGATACGCCTCTTCTATAGCGGTCTTGTTCCCGTACGTCTCGAGCAGCAGCTCCGGCACGAAGATGACCGCGCTTCCCCATGCGATGGAATCACGGAATCCTTCCTCAAACCTCGAATACTCAGGAGCGATATCTGGAATGAGCCCTTCCTCTGTCTGAGCCTCCATCATGTCGCGCGTTATTTTCAGCCAGAGCTCTTCCACCTGCTTTACATACATAATGGAGGGTCCCATCAGACTGGCCGTCTCTACCCAGCCCAACTTCTCAATCGTCGGACAGTCCGAATGTACGCTCTGCAAATTACTCTCAATTGCTTTAATGATAATTTTGGCAAGCTGTGTGATTCGCGGGTCTTCTACCTCCAACTCGCCCACATTTTTTGCGGCCGAAGTAACAAAGTAGCCTTTGACATCATGTATGATAGGCTTGGCAGGATCTACGCCATCACGCGTGCAACCTTCGATTTGCACCCATCTGGCTCCGTAGCAGGAAAAATCGGGCTTCCATACCTCGACCTTACCTGTACCAGCAAGGGTGTATTCGGAATAAGTAACAATATCCCATGGCGTCGCAACCGTATTATCCCTATTTCGCAGCTCGCCTGGCTTGATTGTCACTTTGCTGCCGGCCGGCCCACTCACATGGATCTCAAACATACCGGACATGTTTTGTCCAAGATCGTAGACGTAAACCTGATCAAACGGCTCCTCGATTCCAATGGCATCATATATTTTTTGCACGGTTATCGGAGGCTGATTTTGGCGTACCAGCGAGCCTGATGGTGGTTCCAACACCACTGCTTGTTCCCATTTTGCAGCATCAAACGGAGCGTCATACCAGCCAACTGGGTAACGTCTTGCATCAAAATTTTCAGATCCGTATACATTCGCAAGCGTCGTAGCGCTATCTCTAACCTTCCAGCTCTCTGCATCCGTAAGGATAAGCGCTTTGGAGCCATCCTCATATTCAATATGCCATTCGCCAATGGCAAGCAGGTTATCTCCGAATGCTTCATAACCTTTCCCTATCGTATAGAAATGCCTGCCGCCCGCGTCTCCCGCATAAAAACCATTGCCGACCGATAAACCAATGACATTAGTTCCCGGGCAGATGTGATCTGTTACATCAAAGCACACATATTGCACGGACTTGTGATAATTCGTCCAGCCAGGGTCCATTTCATGGTTGCCTACTTTGCTGCCATTCATAAACAGCTTAAAATGACCCAACCCTGAAACGACAGCATAAGCCCGTTTTACTTTATTTAATATTTGAAATTCATGACGGGCATAGAAAGGCTGCATTCTTCCGCTGCCGATCCACTTTGCCTTCCATTGCGTTTCATGCAAATAGCCTGTCAACAGCAGCTGCTGCTCGCTCCATGCCTGCTTGCCCCCCTGATTCCAAACGGCTACTTTCCAATAATAAACAGTAAGACTCTGGAGCGGCTGCCCCGCGTAATGGATATTCAACTGCTCGGTGGAGCTCACTTTGCCGCTATCCCAGCATAATTCTGTTTCCTCTAACAAGGCCTCCTCCGATTCAGCAACCACTATACGATAGTATGCTTGCTGTTCTCCGTGATCTTTGCTTTCCAACTGCCAAGCAAAGATCGGACAATCCGTATCGATCGCGAGAGGGGAGTCATAGTTTTTAATTTGCAAATGAATAGGCCGAATGATGTTCACTCTCCTGATAATTACTTTACACCCTATTTTAATTTTGGCGGTTCCATCAGTCCATAGGGCTTGCCCTGGTACTCGGGCGTATAGTCGCCCTCCTCCGGATGAAATGACCACCAATCCATCCAGCTAGGGCGAGGATCAGCCTGATGGAGCGGCCCAAACAGATTGCGAGGACTTCCCACGACTTCGATGGCTATAGCATTCAAGCCTGGCTTCAGTATGGTATCCAGCTCTATGAACGCTTCGCTTCGCCAAGGAACCGTTTTGCCTGTGGATTCATTCACCTTCACTTCAAGCAGAGCAGCCTGGTACTGACCAAGCTCCAGCTTGCATCCTGTCCTATGTTCCGGCTGCCATTCAATCTCGAAGAGGTATTTCATGCTTCCGCAATAATAAGGATAACCTTGGCTCCGCCAATCTCCATACGCTAGATTCGCTGGTTCCTTTATAAGCTCACGATGCGCATTAACCGCAAAGTCGCCGATAAGATACCCGTTTTCAAGCTCCATATCATTCTGATACGAAATTTGAATGTCTATTGTATTAACGCCTACAGTCAGTACAGGCAGCTTAAGCTTCTTCATGCTGACGTCCAAATAATAACCCTCGGCTTCTGCCGGCACTTCCTTGCCGTTAAGAGTAAAGCTGAAGCGCTCCGCATCCTCAAACACAAAAAACACATCGCTGCTCGGCAAATCGTTTACGATAAAGGTAAACCGTAGGGAGATAGGAGTTCCATTCCCCGGATGCGGCTCATGAATCCAGAAATAGCGCTGCAAATTACCGGAATGAAACACCTGCCGCATCCCCAGTCGTTCCCGCATCAGGCGCTGAGCCTTCCAAACCTCCATCGTCTCTGACCATTCCTCTTCTCCAAAACGATACTGGCATTGATCCAATATCAAAGCATTGGGTACTGTGCGCTCAGAGCCTATAGGCTCCAGATGAAGTTCTGTCTTTTCTGCTGGAAACACCTTTATCTTCTCAGCTTCATTTTCCGGCTTATGCGAAAATAAAACAAACAGCTTCGAGTCCGCAGGACCAAATGAAGCACGAAAGCTGACTCCTTGCTCTGTCGCTTCGGTTTCTATTGTTGTAATCTCGCCTGTCCAAGCATCCCACTCCTGCAAGTAGCTGCCGCCTACTAGTTCAATTTTAACCTCAGAGCCTCTTTCACGATCGTTATTAACGATGAACGCAATCGATTTCCCCTCAAGTGAACGATGCATATGAATAAAGGCTGGAGCTTCCGATCCAGGATGCTCCTGAATGCGCAGGGAACGCTTTGTCTCCTTATCGAGCAGCCTCTCCAGTTCTTTCAAATCGGCTGCCTGCGTAAATCTTTCGTGCAGCAGCAGCGCAGCCAGCTTGTCTGATGTCTTGCCATCAATTAGCGAAGGCTGCTCACCGTAGGAAGCTACTTTGCCACCATTATTCATAAACCCAAGCAGCAATTCCAAGGTAGAAGATAATAAATTCGTTAGCGAAGGCAGCACGACATAGCTGTACTTGGCTTCTCCCACAATGAATTTGTCTCCCTCCACCTTGCCAAATTCCTTCATGATTAGTTCATCGCCTAGATCATAATCATGATGAAGCTCCACGAGCCGGTTCACAAATTGATTGAAATCCCGATCATAATTTTGAAGCTCTTGCTCGTTGCCAGCACTATTTTTCCAGTCTGCCATCTTTACGTCATACCCTAGCCTCGTCCACACCGATGTAGAGGGATGAATAACTAATAGATCGCGAGTAAGCTGGCCTTCACACAGCACAGCACTTAATCTGGCATAATAATCCTCCATGCCGCGGTTGTGCTCCCACCAGTTCGTATGATAATTAAAGGATGGTGGGTAATCGCGCTTCCGACAGCCGCGCAGCGAATACCAGGAAAGATGATGTGTCAACACATTGACACCTAGCGCAAATTGCCAATCGCCAATCCATCTGCGGGTCTCGAAGGTGAGATCCCAGCCAGTTACGCCATACGTTTCCGTAATGACTCTCTTTTTTCCTAGCTGATTTGCAACGCTGGATGCCTGCTTCATCGTAAGATGCTCATCCGTTTGCTCACCTAAAGTGTCGACACCAGGAATGTCCAGATATCTGTAATGCGGCATTACCGCACCACTATTTAAGGTAGAACCGATTAGACTGGCCTCCGAATGGAAATGCCCCGTAAACTGGATGCCATGCTCTGTGCACCAATCGCTAATTTTCTTCGTATACGATTCGCTGAACGTTTCCGTTATCGTAAGCCAGTAATCATGCCTGATCTGCGCGGAGCCCTCACCTTGAAAAAAAAGATAAGGCAGCAGCTGCCCGATTGGATATCCCCTTCGCTGCTCAAAGGATTGCTCCATCACTTCACTCCAGGTCATCCAAGTAAGCTCCGGGTCATTCAAGCGTTCTGAAAACCCTTTAACCGTAGGCTCATCCGTAAAAATGCCAGGAACCGTCTTGCCGAACTCTTCTCCCACAGCTTGACGATAGGGCTCATAATTGACCTCAATAAACAATCGGGTCGTTTCAGGATTCATCAAATCTGTATACGTATCGCCATGGCACCAGTCATTTTTGGCAGCAATCCGCTGTTCGAATACAAGATAAACCTCATTGGCACCGTCAAGAGACTCGCTTGGCTCATCTATGGATAGCTGTATCAACGAGTGAAGATGATTTCCCTTAACAACGGCCCGATATACAAAACGGAGGTTAGAGCTTAGATGATAATCCTGGCAAATACGAAGCGTCAGCGCCTTGGCCCGCACTGCGTCACCGCCAAGCCGTGGAACCATCCCTCCTCCCATACCAGAGGAATATCGGTCCTCATCATACAGCCATGCCTTAAGACCGATTTTCTTCGCTTTGGCGACACTCTCTTTAACACGATCCATAAACGTTACACTGAGATAAGGTGTCTCGAGTCCCTCGCGAACATGCATCATAAATCCGCCCATCCCCTGCGCCTGAAACCCCTCAATCTGACGGTCCAATTCCTCCTGCTTCAGCTCATCGTTCCAAGCCCAGAAAGGTACCGATCGGTATTCATTACCCGGATTTTGAAATGCGTTCTTTAATTCATCACGTTTCATCCTGCACCTCTATCGTTACAAAATTGGCTAGCCTTTCACGCTTCCCAGAACAAGACCTTTAACAAAATATTTTTGCAGAAAAGGATAAATACAAAGGACCGGCAGCATAGAAACAAACAGCTGTGCCGCAAGCACGGTCCGATTGGAAATATTCGCAATTAACGAGAGATCGCTCGCATTCATATTCGTTAAATCTCTAGCGACAATGACCGTTCTTAAATACGTTTGCAACGGGTAATTAGAAGGCGAATTCATATAAATCATGCCATCAAACCAAGAATTCCAATGAAAAATAATGGTAAACAACGCGATTGTAGCCAAGGAAGGCTTCGAGATCGGCAAATAGATGCTCCATAACGTCCGCCACACGCCAGCTCCATCCATTTGAGCAGATTCCTCCAGTTCAATCGGCTGTGTACGGAAGAAATTGAGCATAAGCACGATGTTGAATACATTTACAGCAGAAGGAATAACAAGCGCCCAAATAGAATCCATAAGACCCGTCTGTTTGACAACCATAAAGGTTGGGATTAATCCACCATTGAAGATCATGGTGATAACAAAATACCAAGAATAAATCGTTCTCGAACGGAATTTCAAGTTCGACTTTGACAATGGATAAGCAGCCAGCACAGTGAGAATGAGACTGATCGATACGCCTAGGAACAAACGCTCGAAGGAGACAACCACCGTCTGCAGAAAAATATGATTACTGAATATATATTTGTACGAATCCAGATTGAAGCCCACCGGCCAAATCGTCACCCAACCAGCCGTAACCGCAGAGTTGCTGCTCAGCGACATCGCCGCCATATGAAGGATAGGGAAGAGGCAAGTTAATGAAAATAGCGTCAAAAAAATATAATTTGCGTACAAAAATAGAACTCTAGAAGGTGTGCGCCGTTCGATCATCGTGAGTATACCTCTCTTTCATTAAAAGATGCGATAATTGGCAATTCTGTAGGCCAGCAAATAAGAAACACATATAAAGATGAGTGACACGACCGATTTAAATAATCCAACTGCGGTCGCTACGCCATATTGCATTTGCTCCATCCCAATCCGAAACACGTAAGTATCCAGAATGTCCCCGCTGGAATACACCTGCGGACTATATAAATTAAATACCTGATCGAAGCCGGCATTCAAAACATTTCCGAGACTAAGCACGCTTAGCAGCACGATTATAGGCCTCATACCAGGCAGTGTAATGTGCCACGCTTGCTTCATGTGACCTGCCCCATCAAGCGCTGCTGCTTCATATAACGACTTGTCGATGCTCAATATAGCGGCAAGATAAACAATGGTATCAAATCCTAGTTCTTTCCATATGTGAGAAGCTACGATAATGAAACGGAACCAGCCCCCGTCACCGAGAAAATAGATGGGCTCCATCCCGAGAAATTGAAGGAAATTGTTTACAATCCCACCTGAAGGCGACAAAATATCGATGAGAATGCCTGATAAAATAATCCAGGATAAAAAATAAGGCATATAGACAATCGTTTGAACCGATCTTTTGAATAAGACATTTTTCACTTCATTTAACAAGATGGCAAGCGTGAGCGGAAATATAATGCCGACGATAATTTTCATAAAAGAAATCAGTAAAGTATTGCCGATCACCTTCATCGTGTCAGGCATCCCAAACACATATTTAAAATTTTCGAGTCCGATCCACTCTGAACCAAACCAGCCGCGAGAAGGAACAAAATCCTGAAACGCGATGGCAATGCCCATGATTGGCCCGTAGCTGTAAATAAGCACGAGGATGACCGCTGGCAAAAGCATCATATGATAAGCACCAGTGGAAAACCGGCGTTTGCGGATTCCTTTCATTTCCATAATTACATACACTCCATCCATCTGAATAAAAATAAGGAGGGACTAGAGTTGTCCCTCCGCCTTCATTTACTTCTTGGCTGCGTCCCACTCGTTAACTTCCTTCGTCACATCTTCCAACCCCAGCTTATTTAGCTGGTCAACAAATTTGTCGAAATTGTCTACCGAATCCGAGCCCATAATCGTTTTCGTATAATACTCGACTACTGCTTGTTCAATGGTTTTCAATCGGTTTTTCATCGCATCTGTAGAAGCGCCGTAAAACTCATCCATTTTAAACAAGTTGTTTTCTACATACTCATTCATCGATTTGAAGGAGCCTGTCTCGCCAAACACCTTTTCAAATTGAGCATTCGCATTGTCACCCGCTTTAAACTTCTCGATGTTATCATAGTAGCCTTTTTCCTCTGCATTCAGCTTGGAGGCGTCTCCTGTTTTGAATGCTTCAACGATTTTAAGATGCGCCTGTAAGTTCTTTTGCGCTTTCCATGCTTTTGCAACCGCATAGTGGTGGCCGGGAGCAGGCTCAGGTCCCATAAATTTATCGAACTCCGCTTGTGTCGTATCGCCGTAATTCAAGTTCGTCCAGAAATTCAGCAGCTTCATAATGGCTTCCGGATGCTCATACCCTTTGCGTACAACAAAATAGTTTTCCACGTTCAGCTTAATTTGCGGATTAGCAGGCTGGTCATCCTTGGAAACAATCGGATGTGCAAGCCAGTTGGCATCCGGAAAATTATCGATCGTTTGCTGCAGCGGGAACATCCCATTCCACATCGCCCCAATATTAATGCCAACACGGCCAGAAGCGGCAAGTTCAGCAGCTTTACTTGAATCCTTAGCTCCAAAATCCTTTTCAATCAATCCTTCCTTATACAGCTTGTTCAAGTAGACAAGCGCGTCCTTCACTTCCGGCTGTGCGCTTCCGTATACAAGCTTGCCATCCGCCCCACGAACCCAAGCTTTCGGATAAGCATCAAATGCGTTGAAGATACCAACGGCTTCAGCGACGCCTGGCATTAAGAAATCTCTGTTCAGCATCAGGCCTACCGTATCCTTCTTGCCGTTGCCATCCGGGTCCTGCTCAACAAACGCTTTCATTACGTTATAGAGCTCATCTGTCGTTTTCGGAACCTGCAAGCCCAGCTTATCCAACCAGTCTTGACGAGCCCATAAAAAGGCTGCGCCGTCGATGGCCGAGTTTGTTCCCGGAATAGCAATTAGCTTGCCGCCGAAGGTTGCGGATTCCAATGCGGAATTGCCTTCCTCCGTAATAATCTCTTTAGTAAGCGGTGTAGCATATTGATCATAGATGCTCGTTAAATCCTCATACATATCGGTCTTGGAAAGCGTTGCCAGCTGCTCTTGGCTTACGGCAAGCAAATCCGGAATTTCACCAGAAGCAATTGCTACGCTTATTTTCTGTTTACCAGCGTCAGCACCTTTGGTATACCAAAGCGGCTTGATCTTGATGCCAAGCTCATCTTGGTAAGCTTTGATCCATTCGCTGTTTTCCCATTTTTCCTCTGTAAAACCGTCGGCAATTGGATCAGCAATCATGACGCCAACCGTAAGCTCAACAGGAGGATCGAACTTTGCTGTCGGATCTATCGGAGCATTATCTACTTTCGCTCCATTACTGCCCCCGTTTGCTGCTTGCCCGTTATTAGCGGTATTACTACCGTTACCCGCCGTGCTACAACCTGCTAGAAGAGATACGCTTAAAAGTACGGCTGCTGCTGTAGAATACACATTCCTTTTTTTCTTCATCCTGCTTGCTCCCCCTCTGTTTATCGCGAAATGCTTACAAATTCATCTTACACTCCGCACAAAAAGAAAACGATTTCAAATATCCGAGATTTCTTGCACTCTTCCGACTTCCTGATCACTGTGAGCGCAAAAAAAAGAAGCTGACCCTCTTATATCGAGGATGCTTCCAGATTCAGCCTAAACCACATGTTATGGCTTGCCAGATTTCCACTCATTCACTTCTCTTGTTGCATCATCCAACCCAATTTTGTTCAGCTTGGCGATAAAGGCTTGAAAACCATCTAGGGACTCTATTCCCATGATTACCTTTGTGTAATATTCTTCAACCAACTGATCCACCGTTAGAAGGCGTGTATTCATGGCATCTGTTGAAGCTCCATAAAATTCATCTACCTTAAATAGATTTCGCTGCTTGTATTCATTCATGACCGCGTAGGAGCCTGTGCTGCCAAATACCTTCTCATATTGGGCATTAGAATGATCTCCTGCCTGGTACTTTAGAATATTATCGTAATAACCTTTTTCTTCAGCGTTCAAAATGGAACGATTTCCCGTCTTCAATGCCTGCATAATTTTCAAATGGGCTTGGAGGTTTTTCTCTACTTTCCATACCTTTGCCACCGCATAATGATGCCCAGGAGCAGGTGAAGGACCAAGGAAATGGTCAAATCTTTCTTGGGTTGTATTGCCGTAATTAAGCTCCGTCCAGAAATTGATCAATTTCAACAGCGCTTCCGGATGGGCATAGCCGCTGCGAACGACATAATAGTTCTCTACATTGAGCTTGACCTGCGGATGGGCAGGCTGCTCATTCATTGAAACGATCGGATAGGCCCGCCAGTCGGAGTCCGCATCATTGTCTTTGGTCAACTGCATCGGATACATCCCGTTCCACATGGAGCCAAACATAACGCCAACTTTCCCGCTGGCCACAAGCTCGCCTGCTCTGCCGGAATCCTTTGCGGCAAAATCCGTCTCTATGAGTCCTTCTTCGAATAGCTTGTTGAGATATGCAAGCGCAGGCTTCACTTCCGGCTGTACACTCCCATAAACAAGTTTCCCCTCCTCCCCTTTAACCCATATTTTAGGATAAGCATCAAACGCATTAAATAGGCCAATGGCCTCGGCCAAACCCGTATTTAAAAAAGAGTTGCTTAGCGCTAGGCCCACCGTGTCCTGCTTGCCATTGCCATCCGGGTCCTGCAGTGTAAAAGCACGAATAACATCATATAGCTCCTCCGACGTGCTAGGCACCTGCAAGCCGAGGCGATCCAGCCAATCCTTGCGAATCCACAGGAAAGATGCACCGTCAATGGCTGAGTTTAGCCCGGGAATCGCAACAAGCTTTCCATCAAAGGTTGCTGATTCCAAGCCCCGTAGATCATCTGCGCTTATAATCGATTTCGTTAGTGGCGTCGCGTATTGCTTGAATATATCCGATAAATCTGTATATAAGCTTGTTTTGGATAAGGCAGACAGCTGTTCTTGATTAACGGCGATCACATCAGGGATTTTACCCGAAGCTATCGCGACGCTGACTTTTTGTCTGGCGGCTTCCACACCTTTGGTATACCATGCCGCTTTCACATCAATCCCCAGTTCCTGTCGGTACGCTTGCAACCAAACACTGTTCTCCCACTTTTCTTCCGAAAAATCCTGCGCAATCACATCGCTTATGCCGACACCAGTCGTCAAGGTTATGAACGGAGCAGCCTCATGCCCATTCTCGCGTGGGCTCTCACTATTGTCCATGATTGCTTTGTTTCCGCTACATGCTGATAAACCAATCAACATGATGAGTAGAACGAGAACCGCGCGGACTAATATTTTATTCAAAAATAACAAATCCCTTCACCTTCCGTATGCGCAGTTTGATGTCCGTTTTACCCGCTTGTCCGAAACTCCTGCGGCGTTTGTCCTGTTTCCTTCTTGAAGAAACGGCTGAAATAGCCGGCTGAGGTAAAGCCTAGCGACTTGGCTATGTCCTGTATAAGCAGTTGCGGTTCAGAAAGCAGCTCTTTGGCTCTTTGAATTTTCAGAACGGCAATGTACTCACTAATCGTTATGCCTTTGGCTTGCTTAAATAGACGAGATAAATAATCGGGATTCAAATAAACCAGCTCTGCCAAATGCGTCATGGACAAATCGCCATCCAAATGCATTTCAATATACGTATGAACCACTCCAAGCACATCCCCGCGCAAGCGGGAGGATTGCGCATTATGATAGCTCTCAAAAACATTAATCATGTGCTCAAGCAAAAAAATGCCGTCTCTTCGCTCAGGAAGTGCTGCGGAATGAAGCAGCTTGGCGACATGCGGCCCCGCTAGCGGGTCGCGGTCCAGGCCATATTTGTTAGCAGCCGACAAAAAACGCAGCGCGACTGCATAATACAGCTCCATATATCTGATTTCATTGATGGCAGGCGAGTTTGAATACGTACTCAGCTCAGCAACGATTGCCTGTACTTCCTCTCGCTTTCCTGTTTCTAAATAGAGGTCAAGCGCATTTGCTTTTTTGTGAAAAACGTCGATGAAGCCGCGTATTTCCTCATCATTCGACTGAGCCTCAAACGGCAGATTTTTGTCCGTAACGATAATCTGCTTCTCCGCGTAATATTGAGAGAGCAGTGCTTTCAAAGTGGTGAATTTCCGCGGCACTCCTTCCCAATCGACTGCGTTATCTGTGTACGCAAAAGAAAAGGTGCGACCGGTTGATTTTTCCACTGTTTTTTGAATGGTCTCAAGCGAGCCTTGCAAAAATGTCCTCACTCCCTCGGGATGAGGGAGCGTATTTTCTTGCGGTTGCAGGAACAGTACATAATATTCCCGATTATAAACGACATCCATCATATTTACGTAGCCTGATAAATACCGGACACAGACCGAATGAAGTGCGGTCAACATCAGCTCTTTCTCAGAAAATCGCAAGGCACTTGACGCCAGATCCAGCCGCGCAGCCACCATAATGAGCGGCTTATTCGCCATTAGCCTGATTCCTAACAGCTCAATCGTTGGCCCAGATAGCTCTTCTAAAGGCTGAAGTCCATCAAGCACATCAGCTAGCATCAAGGACCGATGATGAACGGCCTGCTGTCGCTGCGCTTCCCGAGCCTGCTTGAGCAGTGTTTCAACAGCCATTTGCTCATCAAGCTCCGCCACCGTATGGCGAACAGCCTCTAAGATAGCTTCGTCTCCCTCCGATTTCAATATATAATTTTTGGCGCCATTGTTTATGGCATGATGCACATAGTCAAATTCGTCAAAGCCCGTTAGGAAAATCAGCTTGCATTCCGGCCAGCTTTGCTTTACTCTGTCTCCCAGCTCCAAGCCGGTCATTTTCGGCATTTTGATGTCCGACATTAAAATATCGATTCTTTTCTGCGACATCACGGTCAATGCCTCTATTGCGCTAGAAGCCTTATAAAGCTCAAGCCGATGCCCTTCAGACTCCAAAAACAATTCATACAAGCCATCGAGCAGCAGCTTTTCATCATCTACGATCAGCATCCGGTACATACGCCATCTCTCCGTCCCACTCAATGATCATTTTAACCTTTAGGCCGCCAAGCTCGCTTCTTTCTACCTGCAAACCACTTCCGTGCCCAAAGCTGTATCTCAGTCTCCTATGCACATTTAATGTTGCGGTAACCTCTGCAGCCTCCTGCTCCTCTGACAGTAGCTCCTGCAGCTTCTTCAGCCCTTCCTCGCTAGCTTCCCCGTTGTCTTCAACCACAATAATCGCTTTACCTGCCTGCTCAACAAAAGAAACGCGCAGCAGACCGCCATCTGTCACATTTTCAAGTCCGTGTACAAATGCATTTTCGACAAGCGGCTGTATGATCAGGCGCGGTACGGATATTGGCCTCAGTCTCTCCGGAATGTCTCCAAAATCGATGGTCACCCGGTCAGAGAACCGTGTGAGCTGTAACATGACATAGTTTCGAGCATGCGCAGCTTCATTCTCTAAAGGGACCGTATCCCTTGTATTGCGTGTAATAAACTGAAAATATTTCGCGAGCTGATTGGTAAACTGCACCGCCTCATCTTCTTTTTGCATCTTAATCAACCGAATAATACTGAACAGGCAATTATAGAGAAAATGAGGATTGATTTGCGATTGCAGCTGCTTTAGCTCCGCATTCTGCCGATGGATTTGCTGGTTGTACACCTCATCGATTGAAATTTGGAGATTAACCAGCATCTCATTAAAGCGTTCATATAAAAAACCAAACTCATCATCCTTATGATGCCTAATATTAAGATCAAAATTTCCTTCCTCTACTCGTTTGAACGCACGCACGATTTTAACCAATGGTTTGTTTATGATCCGGTTTATATAGACAAGGTAGAGTCCCACCATAATAATGGTAGCAGCAAAGAACAACCAAAACCATTGAATATACGTAATGACAGAACGGAACATGGTTGGCTTGTACAGAAAATGATCCAAAAAAATGCCGCTTTCGCGTTCAACGGAGCGCACGTAAATATAATCTTCAGCCTTGTCGGCAAATGAAGCCTCCGTCAGTCTCTCCGCATCCACGTTCGAAGCATAGCTATGTTCCATTAATGGAGAAAGCTCTGTTTTCTTGACAGATATGATCTTGTCAGAGCTGCTGCTGAGGCTAAGCACCATTGCCCCCGTAAAGTCGCGTTCTGCTGCAGCCGTTAGACTCCGCTTCAGCTCGGTAGCCCGCAATTCGATTTCCACGACAAGCTTCGGTGCCCCGCTAAGCGAGCTATCAAGCGGAAAAGCGACGATAAGCAGCTTGTTGTTGTAGGAGATTACATTATAGGGATTTTGCAGTTTTTCTGTCGGAACCGCGTTTTTCTTTAGCTCACCATACCCGTCAACCGCGGATATTTCCACATTAATCGATGATAAATACAACCGAACGTCAAAGATTAAGTCGCTGCTGTTCCGAATAGAAACAAGCTTTGCGCGGAGAAAGTTAATTAACTCGATTTTTCGATAGGATTCTAAAATATCGTACGCATTAACGAGCTGAACCAAATACATGTCGTTCATCATATCGTATTGCAGGGAATTAAAGCGCTTAAACGTTCCATTTAACTCCCTAATGTAGTTCTCAGACTGCGTTTCAGCCGAATTTACGATATCCTGTCTAAGCATGCCCGTCGCCCAGCTGTACAAGATGCCTGCCAAAATATAAATCGGAATGGTGGCCACGATAAAGGCTATGATTAACCGCTTATAGATGGAAAACTGCCATTGTCGATGAGACGGTCTCATAATTAGCCCCCTTGCGCTTATTTTAATTTTTGATTATAGCTTACTCTAACCTATGGAAACAATGCTAAACTTCCGACTTGAGTAGCATAATTCCGACTTTGTGTATATTAAATAATCTCTCACTTCGTTCCATGCAAAAAACACTCATGACATCCATCATGGGTGTTTTCGCTTTTGAGCTAAAAAATTCATTTACTAACGACTTACAGCATCTGATTTAACACTTTAGCCTGCTCATCTAAATGCCCTGCCGCTTCGCTAATTCCGGCAAAATCGCCTACAGCCATTCTAATTTCCTGCTGGCTGCTGGCAATCGCTGCTCTGGAGCTCTTTGAGCTCCCACTAACCTTCCCTACTTGCTGCGAAATGCCCTCCAGTGAATGCTGAATTTCGCTCGCTGCCTCCTGCACATGCTGGGCAAGCTTTTTGACCTCCATCGCAACAATATTAAACCCGCGCCCATGCTCGCCAGCATGCGCCGCTTCAATCGCCGCGTTTAAAGCGAGCAAATTAGTCTGTGCTGCAAAATCGCGTATCGTCTGAACGATGCCCCGCACAGCTTGTGTTTGCTGCTCCAGCGTTTGCAGAAAATCAATTTGAATCTCATTATCGTTGACAACATGCTCGATTACAGAGGCGACTTGCTCGCTGCGATTAATGCCTATTCTAGTCCGTTCCAGCAAATCTGCTGCCATAAGCTGCAATTCGTTCGTAATTTGAGCGACAGCTTGCTCACGGGCCGAAATGTCTGTCGCTACTTTAAGAACAGCCACTGCCTTGCCCTCTTCATTGCGCACAGGCATATACGTCGCTTCAAGCAAGATGCTGCTGCCATTTTTCGCTACTCGAACAATTTTTTCCTGAAAAGCGATGCCCTTACGCAAATTATTCCAGAACTGCGTATAGGCATAGCTATTTGCAAAATCAGGCTTGCAAAACGACCGGTGATTTTTCCCTGACAATTCTTCGACCTCATAACCTAATGCTTGGGCAAAATGATCATTAGCCCATAGCACCTCTCCTTGCAAATTAAACTCAATCATAGCCAGAGACTGCTCCAATGCGGAAATGACCGCTTCTCCTTCCAGCACCTGTGAACTTTCCCCAATCCGCTGTCCAACGTTTTCCAACTTTAACTCTCCTTTAATATCCAATATTTTCTATTTAAAGACCTGCATAAAAAAAGAACTTGATACTCGGATCAAATTCTAATTTTTATTCATCATCCCAGTTAAAGATTAGCGCTCCAGCACAACCCGGTTTTTTCCCGCTTTCTTTGCTTCGTAAAGCGCCGATTCAGCTTTAGCCACCAGCAGCAAATCGTCATTCAACTTTGATGGCGCAATAATGGCAGCTCCGATACTGACGGTCACAAAACCATTCGTATCGCCATTGGAAATCGGCAGCTGCATCGCCCTCACACCGGAAAGAATCTCCTCCGCAATGCCCAAGACCCGCTCCGCATTCGTATTTTCCAGCTTTAGCAAAAACGTGCCACCGTCCAGTCTACCCGCAACTGCTTCTCCTTGTTTGCCCATCACGGAAAGCAAATCGGCAATATATTGCAGACAAGAATCACCAACGCTAAAGCCCTGCAGCGCATTATAAATACGGAGATCATCGATGTCTACCATTAGAAGCGCCACTTCATGTTTTTCTGCCACCGCATGCCTCATATCTGCAGCAAGCTCTTTATATAGGGCTTGCCGATTAGGCAGCTCGGTTAACGGATCGATGGTCGTGAGGGTTTCCAACTGCGATTTCATATCCGAAAATACATTTTCCAATTTGGCATCCGTCTCATGCTCTCTGGCAATTGCCATAATCGAATGCTCTCCCGCATATACGACGGATACAAGCATAAGTTCCAGGCCAATGATCTGTCCATCCGCTTTGTTCATTCGACTATGAATGGTCGCTACGTTCAGCGTGTCCTGCTCCAAATTTTGAAGCTGCGTTTCTAGCTCTGCCTGCGAGCTTTCATGAACGAAAGTCATAAATGCTCGCCCCATAAGCGATTTCGCCGTTTCTTCCCCGAGCAACCTCGCCGCCTGGCAGTTCGCATATACAAATTGTTGATCGGTCAAGGTGAAAAATGGCACCGGCGAGGCTTCCATAAGCTGGATGTAGCGCTGTTCGTTTTTTCGAACGATGGCGGAATTATGCATCGCTAAATATTGGGTTTGACGCAGCTCCTCCTCCGTATGCCTCATGACAATGCTCTTAAGCTCCGGAAGCATGCGCAGCTCTTGCTCAGACCAGGAAAGCGCTGTTGATTCAACGACCTGCCGCCATTTTTCAAACGATTTTCGCGGTGACAAACGAATGCCGTCTTCATCCTGAATGACAGCTTTTTCCGGATTACCGGCCCAATGAACAACTTGCAGCTGCTCCGGTCTCAACCAAATAATGAAGCTCTCGTGCCCCGGAGACAACGCCAAATAAAGGGCACCTGATGCGATATCCTTATAGTTTTTGGCAGGGTCAAATACGGTGCTCAGACGGGAAGTCTCATATACATGGTCCTGCGATTGCTCAGCGAGCCATTCGGCAAGCACCTTCACCTGCGGCACTTCGGGGGTATCTCCAAGCAAAAGCCATTTATCCTGGTAGCGGACAGCTGCACCTGTAGCGTTCATCAAATTCAGCAGTAGAGACTCCTCCTGCTTTAATTGATCAATAATGCGTACCGCATTATGATCGCCTACAAAAACGCTGGCCAGCTGAGAAGCCCACTTCCGCAGCCTAGCCTCTCGTTCGTATTCATCAAGCTGCTGCCGCTGAAACAATTCACTGGAAAAAAAGGAGCCGAGAAAATTGCACAAATTGCGGACGCGATGAGAAATATATTTGCGCGAATAATGATGGCAAGTAATTAATCCCCATAGCTGATTATTATGAATAAGTGATATGGTCATCGTGGCTCCCACGCCCATATTCTGCAAATATTCAATATGCAAGGGCGATACACTCCGCAAAACAGACAAGCTCAGATTAAGTTGCTTGCCTGATAGCGGCTGTGTGACCGGGACAATTTCCACTGGAGCATAGCCTACATCTACAATGACCCGCAGCCAGTTTCTTAAATACAGCTCCCGCGCCTGCTTTGGAATATCCGAAGCGGGATAATGGTGGCCTAAAAACGACTCCAATCCGTCATCCTTGGACTCGGCAATGACCTTTCCATTCCAATCTTTATCAAATTCATAGACCATAACCCGGTTATAATCTAATATTTTCCTAATTTCTTCAGCAGCGATCTGGCTTCCTGCTGCTCGGCTGTCTGCCTGCTTAAGCTTTCCGAAAAACTGGCGAATCCAGCCAAAATCATCATGCTCCGGCGCAGTATCTTCTGATACAGGCTCCAATTCCACGATGACAAGCCCTTCACTTTCATGCACAATACAGAAAAAGTCGGACGGTTTCCCGCCGACTTCAATCGTTACATTTAAATAATTCAAGTCAGATGTGTTAGAGGCTACCAGCTCTCGTTCCCAAATCTCCCTGACACAGGATTGCCCAATTAGCGCTGACAAGGAGCTTCCGAGCAATTCCTCTGGGGATCTGCCCAGCATATCGTTCGTGTTCCGGCTGCATTGTACAATTTCGTTGTTTGCATCCAGTCTGGCTGCCAGCAGTACACCATGCGGCTGAATGTAACCCGGAATATGTATGGGTTCTCTATCGCAATTCGTCAAGTTTAACGCTTCTTGGGTGATAAAGTCCTCACCTGTCAATAACGTGCGGTTCAAGGCAGGTGAATCGCTCTTTCTGTTAAGCATTAAACCAAACCTCCAGAGTCAAAAACGTTTGCTTCGCTGACTCAATGACTTGATTGGCTTCTTCTTCCGATAATACAGACTGCGTGACAAATTGGCTGAACTCTGCCCATTTTGCCCGAGTTTCAGAACCATAGGCGTTAAAATAGGCCGTTCCCTCACTTACATCCTCTGTAAGCGGCAAAAATTTGCGGACCTGCTTCGTAATAATTTGGCCGCCCATTGTAGAACCTTCAATGACGTACATATAACCTAGCACGGCAGCGACAGTAGCAAGCTGTGGAAGCTGCTCGCATTCTGGAAGCTGCTGCACCTGCTCCTCCCTTAAACCAAGTACAAGCAAATCGCGTTCCAACAGCGGGGATTTGGCGCGGTTTTGAATAAATTCACCAAGCTCCTGTACGTTTTGCGCTTCTGATAGAGCAGCAATATGGCGTTCAACAGGCTTAATAAAACCGTAAAACTTCTGTAGGTAAAGGGAGTAGTCCGTTACGTTTAAAGTTTGATTCATAATGGCTTTGGCAAAGCGGTTGTCTTCGATCTGCTTGTGATTTACAGCAGTCTCTTCCTTCAATCGAGCCATGACGTTCATATGGGCGTTCACTCCTATCCATTTATAGGCTGTCAGCATAAACATCGCTGTGCTTCACGCTGAAAATATGAGTTTTCATCGTATAATCAATACATAATTATAACTGAGAAAATCAATATAATCAAAGTGTTTCTCCATGGATTTTTGTAACAACACCTACTCGCCGGCCATTATAACAACCTATCAATGGCCGTCGTAAGTGAAGTGATATTGTCCGGAGCCTAGCGCAAGCGTGACGCTACCCGCTTCTTCATGAATCGCGGTTATACCCGCTGCTTGCGCAAGCGCAATTCCATTTTCAAGCACATGGGCCGCCGTTTGCACTCCTGGTAGCTTGAGCGTTGCATGGGCATTGCCTGGCACGGTCACCTGAATTTCCATTCGACCTGCCTCATTGCGGCGCCAGGAGGAAACAACCATTCCATACATCGTCATAAGCCTCGCTTCGGCCCATGTCAAACCCGGACCCGGCTGCGGGCTGATTTTCACATGCTTGAATCCCGGCTGCTCCTCATCTGGCTGAATGCCTGCCACGTAGCTGTACAGCCATTCTCCGATTGCGCCATAGGCATAATGGTTGAAGGAGTTCATATCCGCGCTCCAGAAGCTGCCGTCCTCCTTGATGCCATCCCAATGCTCCCAAATCGTCGTGGCGCCTTTCGTAATTTGATAGAGCCAGGATGGATAATCCTCCTGCAGCAGCAAGCGATAAGCTAAATCATTGCGCCCAGCTTCGCTAAGCACAGGATTTAAATACGGTGTGCCTACAAAGCCTGTCGTCAGATGGTCATTTTGTTCCTTTAACAGCTCCGCAAGCTTATGCTCCGCTTTCTCTTTCGCCGTCCCCGACACGAGGCCGAAGCGCAGCGCCAGAACCTGCGCCGTTTGTGTCGGAACAGACAACCGCCCGGACGTGGTTAGAAACTCATGCTGGAATGCGGCAATAATTTTCTCATGCCATGACGCAAGGCGTTCCAGCTCCGCTGCCTTCCCTAATGCTTTAGCCGCTTTGGCAACGAGCGATACCGAATATGCGTAATAGGCCGTTGCAACAAAATCCCTATCCGTTGCCCCGACATAGCTGTCCGCCTTGGAATCAAGCCCGAGCCAATCACCAAAGTGGAAACCGGTATTCCACAAATAAGGATCGCTGCCCTGCTCAAAAATATACTGAATCCATTGGTTCATGCTGTCATATTGGGCCTCCAGCAGCCTTGAATCGCCATACGCTTCATACAGCGTCCATGGACAGATGACCGCCGCATCGCCCCAGGCCGCAGAGGAATGGCTCGTATCCCCCCAGCCTTCGGAAAACTCAGGCTTCAGATTAGGGATGTAGAACGGAATGCCCCCTTCTGGCGTCTGGTCGGCTTTCAGATCTAGCAGCCATTTAGTGAAAAATGGGGCAACATTCATCACATACGAAGCTGTTCGAATGAACATCTGTGCGTCTCCCGTCCAGCCAAGCCGCTCGTCGCGCTGCGGGCAATCGGTCGGCACATCGACAAAATTGCCTTTTTGTCCCCAGACGATATTATGATGCAGCTGGTTCACCTTGGCATCCGAGCATTCAAAAAAACCTGTACGCTCCATATCCGAATGCAGCACAATGCCACTGAAAGCTTCAAGCATAATTGGCGCTTTAAACCCTGTCAGCAACACATAACGGAACCCTTGAAAGGTGAAATGCGGCTCAAACGTCTCCTTCCCGTTTCCTTTCAACGTATACTGAATGCGCTGCTCAGCCTTGCGAATATTGGCCATATAGAAGTTTCCAGCCTGATCCAGCACCTCGGCATGCTGCAATTCAACCACATGCCCAGCGGCGCCTTCGACCTCGAATTTCACCCAGCCGACCATGTTTTGGCCAAAATCAAGCACCGTATCGCCCTCTGGCGTTTGGAGCACAGCAACCGGCTTAAGTATTTCAGCCGGGCGAACAGGCTCATTTACCTGCTGGATTATAATCGATTTAGAATGTGTAATGGTTTCAACCGAATGCCAGACGTCTGAATCGGTCGCTTGCCCGTTATGCCACTCCAACTCCAGCCGGGCGTCGTAGCGCTCTCCATGATACATTTCGGACATCAGAATTGCGCTTCCCGCCGCTTGCCAATCACTGCCTGACACGACAACGTCCTCCGTGCCGTCCTCATAGCCGATATGAAGCTGGAAGAGCAGCGCCGCGCGCGAACCATAGGTTTCTTTTTCCTGCTTCCAGCCAAGCTCCCCTTTGTACCAGCCATTGCCGAGCAGCGCACCAATCGCATGCGTGCCAACGCCCAATTGATCCGTTACATCGTACACCTGATATTGCAGCCGTTTGCCGTAGCTGGTCCACCCCGGTGTAAAATAGTGGTCGCCAATGCGATTGCCATTCCATTGCAGCTCATACATGCCTAGCGCTGTAGCGTAAATCCGGGCGCTTTTGACCGTTTTTTCAACGGTGACAAAGGTTCTGAGCAGCGGACAGCGCTCCGCATCCTCATCCCTCGCAGCCAAAACGGATGGCGCGCTAATCCACTCCGCTGTCCACTGGCTGTAGTCCATGAGACCGGTTTCAAAATATGCCGTTTCCGACCAATCGCTGCCTTCCAAATGCTGCCCACAGGCCCACACCTTTACCCGGTAAAAATAACGCGTGCGCGCTTTCAGCTCGATTTGATCCAGCACGACATGAACGGATTGACCGGAAGCGTTCCGGCCAGAATCCCATAAAACTTGCCCGAATTCTGGCTCCAATGAAACTTGCAGCTGGTAGGCCTGCTGCTGAATGCCTCTTTCCTCTGCTTGGATTTGCCAGCTAATTCTAGGATGCAGCACATCTATGCCAATTGGATTTTTCAAATATTCACATCTAACTTTTACGATCTGGACCATGAGGCGACCTCCTCTAATCAGGAAAAGCTGCTGTTCATTACTTACCCTGTTATCGTATAATTATAGCGTCCATTTCCATAAAAAATCCTTGTAAGAAGGCCAATATATCCCGGTCATTCTGCCATCTCATTTAAGGGGAGCATGCAATGAAGAAACCTATACAGTGGTTTAAAGGCGAGCATTTTTTTGGCAATCAGCTTCTGATTTTTGTTAATCGCTGCTCAGAGGATTTCAATGTCCCCCTCCATGCCCATGATTTTATAGAATTCAGCTTTGTTGCCGAAGGAAAAGGCTTTCATCACATTGGAGACGATATTGTTGCCGTGAGCAAAGGACTATTTTTCACCATACCGATCGGCGTTCCCCATGTATTCAGGCCTTCTTCATCGGATCGATCCGAGCATCCGCTCATCGTATATAATTGCTTATTTGCGCCGCAGCTGCTGCTTGCGATGTCCGCCTTGTTCAACGATCCGCTGCTGAAGCAATATTTAGATGAGCTGCAAAATAATCAAGTCACCTATCATTCGATTCAGGATCGCGATGGCTCAATTGAAAAACTGCTCGTTGCCATGCATCAGGAATTTTCCTTCTCGGCAGCGGGAGCGAGCACTTATCTAAACACGCTTCTCCTGCAATTGATCATTACCCTTCACCGACTGCGAAGCGACGATCGCCCGTTGATCATAAAGGATGTCTCCCACTTCAATATGCTCGTTCAATTTATGGAGCAGCATGTGCATGAAGAATTGACACTCGCGAAGCTTGCCACAAGGTCCGGCTGGAGCGTCCGGCATTTGCAGCGGCTGTTTCTCCAGCACACCGGACAAACGTTTGGAAACTATTTGAACCAACTGCGCATACAAAAAAGCTGTGAGCATTTGCGCTTAACACAGCTTAAAATTAGTACGATTGCCGAAATGGTCGGCTATAGCCACATTGATTCGTTTAATGCGCTTTTCAAGAAAAGAGTCGGCCAGACGCCGGGCCAATATCGCAAGCAATTTAGATGAGACTGAGCGATTACAGCAAGCTTCTCATCCCATTGTGCTGGCAGTCTACTCCACCCTCTCTTGTTTGATTCCTTCGAAAGCGCCCGTTATTAAGGACTTAATGATACTGTCCTCCAGCCCGTCCCCTGTAACT
Organism: Paenibacillus sp. R-74696; assembly: GCF_055814915.1. NCBI lineage: Bacteria > Bacillati > Bacillota > Bacilli > Caryophanales > Paenibacillaceae > Paenibacillus > Paenibacillus sp. R-74696. The sequence continues at coordinate 55,766 of NZ_JBPULM010000017.1, read as the reverse complement.
AGCAAGCGATAAAAAATCGGTCCATAAAGCAAATCAATACCCAATTCTATATCTAGCTCCCGCTTTAGTTCCCCGCGCTCTACCCCTCGCATGAGCAGCTGCCTTGCTTCGGAGCGGCGCGGACGGACATACTCCTCCCGCAGCGCGACTGCGAGCTTCGCATCAAATTGCCCCTCTCCGATAATTTCCGTAATGACCGCTCCTTCACGGCTCGTTAAAAATCGGGATAAATTAGTCGCATGCAGCAAAACATCTTCAAATACAGTACCCGTATCCGGTATTGGCAGCCTAGCAGATATGGCATACATAAAACCCGCCATCACAACGGCTCCTTTATTAGGCCACCATTTGTAGATCGTCGCTTTGCTCACCTGTGCCTGCTCGGCAATTTTCTCAACGGTAACGCCGCCAAAGCCGATTTCAAGCAGCAGGTTGTAGGAGGCTGTTAAAATAGCACGCTCCGCTTCAACGTTACGAGGTCTCCCTCTTTTTGTATGCAATGGTCATAGCTCCTTTAGTGGACTTTCTTTACATTATATAAAATTTTGGGCACGTTGAAAAAAAACATTTTAAATACTGTACGTATAGTATATAATATGGCCATAAAGAAAAAAAGGATTGACATCATCCATTTGAACGGAAAGAAGGCATGAATTATGAACAACTCACAATCCAAGGGCAAATCCATTCCGAACTGGCTTATGTTTCTTCTTGCCGCTGCTTGCGGCCTCATCGTGGCAAATCTTTATTATGCCCAGACGTTAATCGGGCCGATTAGCGCCTCCATCGGAATACCGCTAGGGGCAGCAGGGTTAATTGTAACGCTAACTCAAGTCGGTTACGTTATCGGTCTATTATTTATCGTCCCGCTCAGTGATCTGATTGAAAATCGCCGTTTAGTCATCACCTCATTAGTTGTCGTCATTATCGCGCTAATCGGAACTATATTCGCCTCTCATACAGCAGCTTTTCTGATCTCAGCTTTATTTATAGGAATAGGCTCGGTTGCTGCGCAAATTCTCGTACCCTATGCCACTTTCCTGGCAGCGGAGGATCAGCGCGGACGTGTTGTGGGCAATGTGATGAGCGGCCTGCTGCTAGGCATTATGTTTGCTCGTCCTTTAGCCAGTCTCGTGACGGAATACTTGGGCTGGAGAGCCGTTTTTATTTTGTCTGCTATCGTGATTACAATGCTCGCAATTGTTCTATCCCGTGCGCTTCCACAGCGGAAACCAGCACCATCCCTCCAATATGGAGCATTGATTCGCTCTTTAGGCTCGCTATTGAAAGCAACGCCTAGTTTGCGTCGCCGCGCCTTTTATCAAGCTTGTTTATTTGGCTCCTTTAGTTTGTTTTGGACCGTCATTCCGCTGCGTTTATCTGAATATTTTCATTTAACCCAGCAAGGCATCGCTTTATTCGCTCTCGCTGGTGTAGCAGGCGCTGTAGCGGCACCTATTGCCGGCAGACTGGCTGATCGCGGCTTGACTAAATGGCTGAGCGGCATCGCGATTGCGGTTTCTGCCCTTTCCTTTTTAACTGCCTATCTCGTGCGTGGGGATTCTTTCGCCGCTCTGGCGTTACTGCTAGTTGCCGCTATCGTTTTGGATATGGGAGTGTCTGGAAATCTTGTATTGGGCCAGCGCGTTATCTATTCGCTAGGCAGTGAGATGCGGGGACGCCTTAATGGGCTGTTCATGGCCATTTTCTTCATCGGCGGAGCCGTGGGGTCCTTTTTGGGAGGATGGGCCTATGCTTATGGCGGATGGGCTTTAGCTTCCCTGATCGGTATTTCTCTGCCAGTGGTTGCCTTTCTCTATTACTTAACCGAGGCAAAGCAGTCATCAGGGAATGCATAAACCTTCCTGCTTGGTATAAAGAAGCTTCTTATAGTGGATAATAACTTAATTGCTCATTATCTGTCTGCTTTTTGGGAAGCGCCGCTTGAACCCATCTTGCATAGGCAAGTCGAGCGCTTCCTTTTTGTGTACCCGCAACCGTTCACCCTATTGAGGCTGCATTAGTAGTTCTCCCTCATAGACGGTTACAGCTTTTTCTCATATAAATTTGCGCTCCAGCCCTCTGCATCGTATCTGCCACATAAAGTCAAGCCTTGGCTGACATAAAAGGCGTTAAGTGACGGATTTGCTGCCATGCAATCGAGCCGCATCCAGGATTTTCCACGCCCGCGAATATAGGCTTCCGACCAAGCGAGCAGTTGACCGCCAATACCTTGCCCCTTGATGCTGCGAGCTACAGCCAGCCGATGCACATAACCGGCATCCGTATGAAATTGCTCTCCCCAAATCGGCTCGTCACCCCATTCGACCGAAAAACAGCCCGCAAGCTCGCCCTGCAGGTAAGCGACGAATACTTCTTTTTCCCTAATAAATCTCTCCAAATATGCCATTGTAAAAGAATCCTCGCTCCACTGGCGCAAGCCCTTCGCCTCATATATCCAGCGGGCTGCTTCCTTGTATAAACGAAGCATCGCTTCCAGATCATCAGATGTAGCCTGTTTCATTTCAAGCTCGGCTTTTGAGGCAGACACTGCCAAGTGGAGGCTGTTTTGTCCTTTCTCTTCATGCCAATCATATTCAATAATAGCTGCTGTTTGCTCAGCCCGCTCTTGACCGTGCAGCCTTGCCACGACATAAAGTGCAGCATCCATGCCAGCCGTCACTCCTGCGGACATAACGAATTTTCCATTATCCACGTAACGCACGTTCTCAACAATCACGGCACTGGAAGGCGCAGGCTCACGAAGCAAATCAAGCGCCCGGCGGTTCGTTGTAATCCGCAATCCATCCAGCAAATTAGCTTTGGCCAGCAGCAGCGCTCCTGTGCATACAGATAAAATAAGCTCAGCATGCTCTGCCATTTGGCGAATCCAATTCGTAAGCTTCTCATTATGCATCTCCGTACGCGATCCCATGCCACCAGGAACAATTAATAGATCAGGAACAGGACAATCATCGAAGCTATGCGCCGGTGTGATCGAAATTCCGCTAAGCGTAAGCAAAGCTTTCTTCGTCTCGCCAACCGTGTATACGTTAAAATCTCGGTCCTTTCCACTTGAGATGGCGAATATATCAAATGGACCAGCAAAATCAAGTGTATCCACTCTCTCATAAACTAACACTGCTACATTTCTCGTCTGCTTCATTTTGCCCTCTCCTTAAAATAGAAAAGTATTTGGTCAGATGACCAAATACTTTGCCCAGGCGAACGGCTGCTATGACATATGCGCTCCCCCGTAGTGCTCTACGTTTTCGCCAGTTACGCATACCAAATAATTAATGCTAGTATAGCTGATATCCGTTATTTGTCAACAACCAATTCCGACTTTCTAGATCGGCATTGAATTTCCTTCATGATCAACGAACATAAAGCGGCCGTCCGGCGTGCGGCGCTGCTCCAATAGCCCAATAATGCCGCGCGCGCTATGGCTCGCATCCAGCGGCGCCTCTCCACCGCCCATATCCGTCCGCATCCAGCCGGGATGAATACTGAGCACCTGAATGCCCCGCTTCTGCAAATATACATGAAGCTGCTGCGTGAACATATTGAGCGCTGTTTTGGATATCGCATAAGGATAATCGCCTGGATAAGCATGCGTAATGCTGCCCGCTTCAGAAGAAATATTAAAAATGGCAGCGTCCTTCTCCGTTAATAAAGGCAGCAAATGCTTCACGACACGCATAGGCCCATATACATTAATATCCATCGTCAGTGCCACTTCCTTAAAATCCAGCTGTTCGATGTGTGTATTTCGAGAATTGAGAATCGCTGCATTATTGATGATCGCCCCAAGGCTCACGTTCTGCTCCTTCAATTGTGAAGCGAGCGCTGCAATGCCTTCCTCATTTGTGACATCCAGCTCCACAAGTGATAGCCGCTCACCATATTTTTCTGCAAGTGCCGACAGCTTCTCATTAGGCTCATTTTGCGATCGAACGCCCGCGACAACCGAATGTCCGCGCTCCAGCGCCTCGCTCGTCAGTTCATAGCCAAGTCCTCGCCCTGCGCCTGTAATTAAAATGTTCATGCTAAACCAGCTCCCTCTAATCAATTTCTTTTCCGAAGGAAGCTTCTGCTTCCTTAAGCGACTGCTCTAATCCACTGCTCTAATCCACTGCACAGCTGTGACATCCATTCCGGCTCATTATGCCACGTTTCCGCTATCGCCCGCCTTAACAGTCAACCGTACAGAGCTCAGTCTCTTGCATTAATGCAATCGTTTCCAGAACAATGAAGCCATTGTCCTTCAAATAAGCGCTAAATGCAAGCTCCGCTAGCGTATTTGCCTTATTTTTCTGTCTTTACAGGCCTTACTTCGGAAATCACGATTTAATCTTGACACGTTGCGTTTACACCTGTAAACTTTACATATCGTTTACAGGTGTAAACAAATAAAATAAAGAAGGGTGAATACGATGCACGAGTCCCCACACATTACCGAGGCCGAAAGCGAAGTGATGAAGCTCCTCTGGCAAAAGGAGCCTTTGTCCGCCAGTGAGATTATTTTCAAATTAACCCAACAAATGCATTGGTCGGATCAGACGATTAAAACCTTCCTGAATAGGCTTCACAAGAAAAAAGCGATTCGATTCGAAAAGTCCGGCCGGAACTACCTCTACTATCCGCTGGTTTCGCATGATGAATACTTAAAGGCCGAGAATCGTTCATTTCTGAATAGAGTTTATAAAGGAGCAGTAGGGATGATGTGCGCAAAATTTCTCGAAGAAGAGACACTATCGGATAAAGATATTGAGGAGCTTCAACAAATATTGGAGAACAAGAAGAAGCTATGAAGTATCTGGAAACAGTCTTTTCTCTTCTGTTCACTGCGTCAGCGGTATCGACGGTAATCCTATTCATATTACTCTTGATTAGGAAGCTGTTCCAAAAGCACCTTAAACCTAGAGTTATCCATATATTGTGGTTTATTGTGTTAATTAAGCTGCTGGTTCCCATTGCTCCCCAGAGTCAGTTAAGCTTGTTTAATGTGCTGCCGCAAACGTTCCCGCTGGAATGGAATTCAGTTCAGAAGAGTACGCAGCTCACTCCCTTTACTAAGATCGGCACTGACACGGAAATTAATTCCAATGATATGGATATAAATAAACAGCCTCCCAAGTTCATCACGAACCAAGCAGACGAAACAGAATCTTCAGTCCCAACACGTTCTTCTCAAGACCATATTTCAGAAAGCACGCATGGAATGACTTGGCTATCGATAGGCTCGCTTGTATGGCTTGTAGGGCTTCTATGCTTGGGTGGATATTACCTGTTTAGCGTGCTGATTTTCAGGAAAATAGTCGGAAACTCAGTGAAAATCGAGGAAGCTGAAGTACTCATGGCTCTTGAGGTGTGCCAACAGAAGCTGAACATAAAAAAAAGAATATACGTCTATGAAACAAGCCATCTTCGTAGCCCTTGTCTTTATGGTTTATGGAAGCCGCGGATTTATTTGCCCGAGGATATTAGCACGATCGCCGATTCAAACCAGCTAACGCATATCCTGATGCATGAACTCATCCACTACAAACGTAAGGACTTATGGTTCAACTCCCTGTGGACTCTTTCCGTAGGAATGCATTGGTACAACCCGTTGGTGTGGCTTTCCGTAAGAAAGATGAAAGCCGATCAGGAGGTGGCCTGCGACGCGCGTGTTCTTGAAGCACTGGGCGAGCGTGAAGCTTTGTCCTATGGCAGAACCTTACTCATGCTGTCGCGTTTATTTTCCCATTCCCCCTCTTCTCGGGTCAACCTATCGTATTTTGGGGACAACAAAAATGAAGCAAAACGGAGAATGATAATGATCGCCAAGTTTAAAAAAGGTTCGTACAAGCTCTCCGCCGCTGCTATTCTCTCGGTTATTGTCTTGAGCGCCATCTTGCTTACCAATGCGTCGGATCCAGAGAAGGGTGCCGAGCTCGATATGGTTACTCAAGCAGCAAACCCTAGTTTCGATCTATATCCTATGTACAACGATTCATTCAGATGGTTTCATAGTCTCGATCGGGCACTCGATTTTCCGAAATATAACTTTAAAATACCGGATTATCTTCCTGAAGGTTATCAGTTCGAGAATGTATTATATTCTAAAAATTTCACCAGCGCCAACGATGACGATCTTATTGATGTAGCATCCTTTACTTTTGTATCTAACTTTGGCAAAAAAAACAAACAAATTATAGAAGTCAAAGCTTCTATGGGAAATGGCAATTTGTTGGAGCACAATCAATTACGGGGGGCGGCTCAATATCCCCAAAGTGCAAACGAGACTCCTCAGTACCGACAGGAAACGATGACGATCGGCGATGTCAAAGGCACTTTATTCACGGATAATAGACGCGATAAGCAAAGGCCAGAAACGGGTACAAGCTTCTACTGGCAGGATGACAATATATGGTACGCAATCGATTATTATAGCGAGTATATTTCGCAAGAAGAGCTCACAAAAATGGTGAAATCCTTTGTTATACCGCAAGAGGCTAAGCATGTCCGCTACGATGGAGCTGGAAATTCGTTTCCTCTTTATGATGAAAAGGATTTGCTTGCGGCGGAAAACATTCTCGACTTTACGGTGAAAATCCCTTTGGAATTGTCGGGGCTTAAGCTGAGCGGTTCGATATTACTTAGGGCAGGCGATCAGAATACGGAGTATGCGTTCAGACAAGCGACTGACGCTCTATGGACAACCTATCGCGCATCGCACGATTCCTCAATCTATAATATAGAGGATACTTTCTCGCTTTATCAGAGCAAGGAGCCACTTTTCGACAGCTCCAAGCTCACGCTCACTCGGAAACTGGAGATTAATGGCGTCGAAATTTCGGCTTATGAAGACAAAAACCAAATCTACTTATCATCTACGATGCCTTATTACTTGTGGAAGCAGGACAATATTTATTATACTGCCGTTTTCTCTGGTATGGACAAGTACCAGGAAGACAACCTGAAAGCTATGATTTCGGCTCCAAAGAATTAGCCCTAATGGCGAGAGCGGATGCTTTCGGAAGTAGCCCGAAGTAGCAAGCCCCGATTGGCTTCCGGGCATCTGCTCTATTTTTTATGAAGGAATCATTTCTCCTTCTTGGTTTACCGACCCGTCAGAGCGGGGCTCAAGCTGCCTGCGCCTTGCCGTAAAACCGACCAGTGCAATAAAGCACAAGCTGAACATCAACAAATACAACCGGTTGACGCCCCAATGCGCAATGACCATACCGCCCAAGGCACTGCCGATAATGCCTCCAATGCCGGAAGTAAGCGCCACAAATAAGGTCTGATACGTCGCTTTGGCATAGCTCGGCGCATAGCGGTTAATCACCTCAACCGAAGCGCTTGCCATGAACGCAAAGGCGATGCCATCAAACAGCTGCACGGCAAGCACCAGCCCCACCTGAGTAGAGAAAGCCATAACGAGGCATTTCAAGCTGTAGCATAGAGCCGCCAGCATCATCATTGGAATTAAGCCAAAGCGCCTATGCAGCTTAACCGCGAACCAGAACATTGGAACCTCAATAATGGCGGCAATGCTGTAGGCTGCCCCAATCCAGCCTTTATCAAAGCCTGCCTCCTTGAAGTAAATCGGGAGGAAGTTAAAATTAATCGCAATCGACGTAGCGATGAGAAAACTGAACAGCACAAAAGTCAAAAAGCTTTGGTGCTTCAAGATTTGCGAAGCATGCTGCTTCAAGGACACTTTAGCTCTCGTCACTGCCTTATATGGGACGGTATAGAACGTAACGAGCGCCAATACCATCAACAGAGCGTAGCTAATAAAGCTGGCGCCATATCCGATTTTTCCATACACGAATCCGGTAATGAACGAGCCGAGCGCAAAGCTCAGCGCACCCCATAGTCTTATGCTGCCGAAGGAGAAGCCTTGGCTGTTAGCGATTTCAACCGTCAGCACATCGCTCAAAGGAGCAGAGGACGATTGGAACATGGCATAGAAGAAAGACACCAGGCACAGCGCAAAGACCGTATCAAAATAATAATAGCCAAAAGCAAATAAAGGCATGAACAGCAGGCATAGCAGCACAATACGTCTGGGGTCAGATAATCGATCATTTAAAATCCCCATAATCGGCTGAGCGAGGATGCCTGTAAGCGAAAGCATCGACAAAATCAAGCCAATGCTTATGAGGCTAATTCCCTTCTCGCTTAAATAAATGCTAATGTAAGGACCAAAGGATGACGCAGCCAAATAATAAAAGAAATAATAAAGACTCAATTTTCTCAAGTTGTCATCTCCAAAGTCGGCATCAAATCTCATTCTCTATTACTTTATCATTAGCAGCAGCGGAAAATCTGCTTTCTTGCTCAAAAAAGCACAATCGCAAATGAACTCGCCACAAAAAAGGAAAAGAGCCAGCCCCGAAGGCCAGCTCTTGTTTCCTACTCGATAACAAATCTTATTATATAAAGGTATTAAGACGTGTAGTTTTTGCCAAGACCCAGCTCGGTCAACAGCTGGCGGTAAGCAATCGAGGTCCGGTCTGCCGGAATATGTGCTTCAGCCTGGAGATCGAGCGGCAAATCCTCCGGTGTCTGTGCTTCGACCATTTCGGCATCCTCTTGGAACACCTTTAGGTTAAAATCAATCGTATCTTGAATCGGAGCAGTTTTATCAAAATTACGCGATATTGGGCAGAAAAGCCTTGTATATCGGGCCGATACCGGAGATGCGCAGTTTAAAATATTTAATTTCCCCTCATCTGGAAAATATACGGTGAGCGATGCAGAGAACGGCGGAAATACACGGAATTCACGCAGCCACATAAAGTCATCAGGAGCCGGATTATCCTGTCCCTTGCCATAGTTGCTGACGGTGCTCCAATATTCCGCAAGCAGCTCCTGCCCTTCCCGCTTTACCTTATATTGCGGCACCTCGGTGTTGTTGCGGTCGCCGAACGTTTCCGTATGCACATAAGCAAAATGCGACACATCCAGGAAACCTTCCATTTGGCGTCCAGCAGAACCAGCAATATCAAAGCTCGGCGGCAAAATATTTACGTAATCGGGATCATCCCAACGGGGGAATGCCGGAATATTTTCCTCCAAGGACATCAGCGATGTCCAAATCAAGCCGTAACGCTCTACGGCCGGATATGTGATGAGCTTTAGTTTAGGAGAGATACGCGAATCGGGATGCGCGGGCACCGCCGTGCATTTGCCTTCGCAATTGTAGCGGAAACCATGGTAAGGACACACGATTTCGCCATTTTCAATCCAGCCCTTGCTTAGCGGGGCTCCGCGGTGAAAGCAAAGGTCACGGGCGACGACAACCCGGTCGCTGCTGCGGTAACAGACGAGCTTCATATCAAGCAGAGTTACCGCAACCGGCTTATCTGCAATCTCGCTTGCAATCGCGATCGGATACCAATATTGCGCCAATACATGCCAATCCTCAGGGGAAAAGGTACAATTCCGCGGCAAATCGCTTTCTTCTCTTTTTTTAGCTGCCGCCCTCGTGTTTTGCTCCATAATTGTCATATTGTCCACCTCTTTATCGTAATTAACCGCTTTGACTAAAGCGTGTATGGGCTCTCTGTTTATACCGCGTTACAATTAAACTTGGCTAAGAATGCATACCGGAACGTTCAAGTCTTCCTCCAGCTTGCGGTAATGCTCACCTTTGGCTATAATCGCCTGCACGCCGACGAGCTTGACGCTCATCGCTTCGATTTGGGCAGCAATCGAGCGAATCGTTGCACCGGAGCTGATTACATCATCAACGAGCAGAACATGGTCGCCTGCCTGAAAGCCGTCAAAGCAAATGCGATTTTCGTTGTACGCCGTTTCGCGCTTAGCCTCCAAATGAATATCTTTATATAAATCCGTGCTCAGCCTTAAAATGTTAATCGGCTTCAGCAGCTTATACGCCGCAAGCATCCCCCATGTGTGACCTCCGGGCTCTGGCGATACGATATAATCGTAATCCTGAAAATGCTCCTGAATGCTCTCCGCCAAATTATCGGTAATTTCATTTATAAGCTCCGGTGCAATATACGTTCCCCGCTCTCCGAACGGATAAAGTTTGAAGTCATAAAAGGTATCCTTCGTTTTCTGAATTTTGACCGTTCTGGCATTAGCAATGGAATCGGACAGTCTGGTGTTTGTGAGGCTCATGCGCTTCTCTCCCTTAAATTTCTCTAATTAAAAACCCCAGACTTAAGAGACTTCAGCTTCATTTCCCTGCTGCAATCAGCCCTAGGGCATTGCTAAACAGGAAAATTTAGTCGCTTTCAGTCTCTTGTAGCCTGAGGCAATTCACGGTTGCCTGTAGAAACGCCCATTCCTTATTAATGGGCTTATACAAGAGTAATGCTTTTATGATTTAATGTTAACTTATCTAACATTAAAGGTTTTTATTATAATAGCACTACCCTTTTTCACTGTCAATAATGAATTTAACGTTATGTTATCTACCATAAAAATACTAGAACTATCCTAGCATTGCCTGACATCACTAAAAAATGCTCGCCTCGGAATTGCAGGCAATGAATACATGGGGAATGTCTCATATCGAGCATCTAAACGAACTATATGGATAGACAAGTCAAGTCAAAAGATGAAGCAATCTACAAGCATATTGAACGTAACTAAGCAACAAAAAAAAGCATGCTCCGTATCGAGCATGCTCTTTTTAATGCGCCAATCTCCTAAATCTCTATTTCTTGGCTAAAATTTGCCGTACACGATAGCTGACTTCATTGCGAGAAATGCAGCACGATTGGGGATTTCGGACATGCGTCATGACGGCATTATATTTTACTTTCCATGTTAGCTGAAATCTTTTGCGATAAAGAGATTAACAGCTCTTTTTCTTGCTCCGAAAGCCCTTTCGACGTTATCCTTTCCATTTCTGTCCAAACGGCGGTGGACTTCGCTACAAGCTCGCGGCCCACTTCAGTTAGTTTTACAAGCGTAACACGCCCGTCCTTTGGCGAGCGTGAACGAGTGACCAATCCCGCATCCTCCAGGCGTCGAACCGATTTGGCCACTGTCGAATGGTCCAGTCGCATGGTGAAGCCCAGACTTTGTTGCGATTGCTCATCCTGCTCCCCTAACTGCATAAGCATAATTTCCTGGCCAGCGTACAAGCCTATGTCGCGTAGTAAGTGTGCAGCCAAACCCCGATGGGACCTGGCTAGGGAAAAGATAGCAAAATTTATTGGGAACCGTTGAATCGCTTGCATTTCTTCTTTGGGCAATCCTTCGGATAAACCATTCTCAATCCCATCCATGTTTAACTTAACCTCCTGCAGTTACTTTACTGATTATTCAAGGGTAGTGGATAACCCCTCGATTGTAAAGATGCAGTTGCTTAACATGGTCTGTTTTTGGCTTTATTTGACGAATTAAAAAGTTCAAGCCACACCATAGTCCGTCACTTATAAAATGGCGTAAGCCATACACATCCATTTAGATCTGAATTCAATTCATTGCAGGGTAATCCGTGTAGCCGCGTTGGTCACCACCATAAAAGGTGGACGGATCAGCTTCGTTCATAGGACCGCCTATTTTCAAACGTTCCACAAAGTCAGGATTGGCAAGCGCCCAAGTGCCTACCGATACGATATCTGCAAGGCCTGCATCAACGTCTCGGCTTAGTTCCTCCAGAGGGCGGCTCGGACGATTAACCATAAGCACAGTCGGCCAAGCTGAACGAATTTCACGAAGCGTCTCTTCATTGCCGCTATGCAAGACATGAAGATAAGCCAGGTTAAGTTTGGCAAGTTCTGAAATCAAGTATTTGTATACTTCCGGCCCTTTATCGCCCTCAACAAGGTCTCCCAGTGGAACTCCAGGAGAGATACGGAAGCCTGTACGCTCAGCTCCAATTTCTTCTGCTACGGCTGTCGCTACTTCAATGGCAAAACGTGCGCGATTTTCAATCGATCCGCCATACTGGTCTGTTCGTACATTTGCATTCTCTGAAATAAATTGATGAATCAAATAACCGTTTGCCCCATGAATCTCCACACCATCCGCTCCAGCCTGAATGGCGGCTGCGGCTGCCTTGCGGAAATCTTCAACGGTCGCCTTGACATCTTCAAGGCTTAACTCGCGCGGAACGGGAATATCCTGCATTCCGGTTGCAGTAAACATTTGTGCCTTGGGTGCAATGGCAGACGGTGCAACCGGCTGGCGATGATGTGGCGTGTTTTCCGAATGCGACATGCGCCCCACATGCATTAATTGAATGACTAAATATCCGCCAGCTTGGTGAACTTCATCGGCTATCTTCTTCCAGCCTGCTATATGTGCAGCCGAATAGATACCCGGTATATACAAATAACCTTGGCCATCCTCTGAAGGCTGCGTACCTTCGCTGATGAGCAGGCCCAGTGAAGCGCGTTGCGCATAATATACCGCACTAAGTTCTCCCGGTGTCCCGTCATGAAGTGCACGGGATCTAGTCATTGGAGCTAAGGCCAGGCGATGCTGCAAGTTTAAGTTACCGACTTTTATAGTATTCCATAACTTTGTCATTTTTAAAGCCCCTTTACTTTATATAGTTGCCGACCACATAAATATATCATAATAATATGTGGTCGGCAACTAAATAAAATTCTAAATAGTCTATCGTTCAATACAAAAGGAGCGACCCGCATCGGGGCCGCTCCTTTTTGCTTTAGAATATTGAATATTAGATTGCCCAGTTGCCATCACGGAAAATAGGCTCCGCTGATCCGTCCTGCGTGATGCCGTCAATGTTCATCTCAGCCGATCCGATCATAAAATCCTCATGCACAAGACTTCGATTCGCCCCATGTGCAAGCAGCTCCTCAGGCGACATGGATGTACCGCCGGCCAGATTGACCGGATAAGCCTGCCCCAGCGCCAAATGGCAGGAAGCATTTTCATCATAGAGGGTATTAAAGAAAATGACATTCGAGTTGGAAATCGGCGAGTTGTGTGGAACGAGTGCAACTTCGCCGAGCTTCGCTGCTCCTTCATCCGTTCCCACCAAATGCGATAACGCTTCGTAGCCCTGTTCAGCCGAATACTCCGTCACCTTTCCAGCCTTAAACGTTAAGGAAAAACCGTCGATAACCTGACCATTGTAATTAAGCGGCTTAGTACTGCGAACCGTGCCATTTACGCCATCCTTATGCGGCATCGTAAATACTTCCTCAGTCGGCATATTCGGATTGAACAGCACGCCTTTGGCATTTGCCTTAGCTCCGCCCAGCCAGATGTGGCCTTCTGGCAAATCTATCGTTAAGTCCGTACCCGGCGCCTGATAGCGAAGCTGACGATAACGCTTGCCATTAAGCAGCTCCACCACTTGCAGCAGCTTGGCGTTATGCTCGCTCCAAGCTTGAATCGGGTTTTCCAGACCGATGCGTGTCGCCTCAATAATTCTCTCCCAAAGCTTCTGCACCGCTTCCTCTGGCGATACATCCGGAAACACCTTAGCTGCCCACTCAGGTGTCGCGTAAGAAATGAGCGTCCATGCGTTCGAATGATTCATCAGCGCAGCGCGATAACCGCTGAGCGCAGTCGAAGCGGCTTTCGTTGCTGTCGCAACCCGATTGGAATCCACACCTTTCAGAAGCTCTGGGTTCGGCGAATAAATGGTGATAAACGCTGCTCCTTGCTCGACATACCCTTCCCAGGCCTTAGCGCGCCACATTGGATATTCGCCAAAAGCCTCTTCCGGCGCCATTTTGTACTTAATGCGAGTAAGCTCCTCATCGTTATACTCCACTTGTACATGCTTGGCTCCCGCTTCATAAGCCTTGGCGGCAATCAAACGTGCCAGCGGTGCCGCTGCTATCGGAGTCATGAGAACGACCGTCTGCCCTTTTTGGACATTGACACCTGTTCTAACGGCCAATGCCGCATAATTTTCTAATTGCTGCTGTGTTGGATTCATATGTAAAATTCCCCTTTTCATCAGGATAATGTGTACCGCACATTTGTAAAACAATCGCGAACTTACTTTCATTATAATCCTCTTTACAGCTGATCTCAAATGCGGCTAATCTAACGCCGTTCCACAAGCTTTAGCAATTTTTCCGCAAGCTGGGACGTCGAACAGTCGGCAAACACCTCAACTGAAAAGGAGCGATTATTAATCGTGAGACTGCGAATGTCTTTTTTGACAATTCCCATCCATACGGGCGAGTGCCATGTTTTACGGCAAACTAAATAACGGTTCCCATCAGCGACAACCTTCCATTTCATACGCGAATCCACTCCTATATTTCAAAAAAGGAGATAGAGGCACAATTGCAATTCCCCCCATCTCCTGCTGATATATGCTTCTATTCGTTGCCTATGCCAAAACGTTTGGCTGATTTAGCACGGGCACGCTCTATTTCAATTTCGCGATTGCGCGGCTCGGCATTCGTCACAAGCGAATCCATCAGCTTTCCCGCTGCTGCCGCGACTTCTGCAACAGCAATTCGAAAAGCTTCCTCATTTGCTTTCGATGGTGCGTTATAGCCGGATATTTTGCGTACAAATTGCAGCGAAGCCGCCATAATTTCGTATTCCGTTGCTGGAGGGTCAAAGTTAAACAAAGGCTTAATATTTCGGCACATTTTCATTCTCCCCTTGTCGTTGATCGCATATTAGCTCTGGCAGTAAGCAACAACCTGCTCGTAAGGCAATGCGCCTCCGTAAATATCCAATGCGCTGCCGATCGTAATATCCAGCTTCCCGCCAGAGAGGCTCTTGAACAGCTCTAAGTCAGCCAGCGAACGAGCGCCGCCCGCATAAGTACAAGGAATTGTAACCCATTCTGCCAGCGCCTTCACTAAGCTTTGCTGGATGCCGCTCTGCTTGCCTTCAACATCAACGGCATGTATGAGAAACTCATCACAAAATTGCTCAAGCATCCGAATGTTCGCCTCATTCACTTCAAAATCACTGAACTGCGTCCATTGGTTCGTCACCACATACCACTTGCCATCACGCTCTTTGCAGCTCAAATCGATTACTAATCTGTCCTTGCCAACCTCAGCGACGATTCTTTCTAGGTTTTCTCGGTTGAGCTGTCCATTACTGAAAATGTACGAGGTTACAATAACATGCGAAGCGCCTTGCGCAAGGTAGTGCTGCGCATTGCCTGCATTTATGCCCCCGCCAATTTGCAAGCCGCCCGGATACGCCTGAAGTGCGCGAACCGCTTCCTCTTCGTTGCCGCCGCCCAGCATAATGACATGTCCGCCAACGAGCTCGTCCTTCTTGAACATCTCGGCATAATAAACGGAGTGATGGCTGGAAACGAAATTTTCCACGACCGCCTGCTTGTCCGTACTGAGCGTCTCTCCAACGATTTGCTTCACTTTTCCATCATGCATATCTATACAAGGTCTGAATTTCAATGTGATTCCTCCATCGTTGAGTCGAATTATGCATTCGTATTTTTTTATCCACACATATTCTAAAGTGGTTATTCCTTCCAGTATCCGTCATTTTTAATAGTGTCTATGCTGATTTGCGCGCGATTGTTGAGCGATCTCTTGTCTCTCAGCTTAAAAAGCGACAGCTCATGTCCTGGATCAATGACCAGCGGCTTTTTAATAATATCCTCCAGCAAATATAGCGCTGCTTCATATGACTCAAATCGAATGGCATCGGAAATCGTTGGACGAATCGCCTTAACCATTTCAATCAAATGCTCCGCATACATTAGCTTGACGATACTGTCCGCACTCATTAGCTGCTTCATAACAAAGGCAACCACATTTTGTAGGACTCGCTCGTCACTGTGCACCTTTACAATGGCCAGCAGCGAGGACGCCGCCTCCCAATCTCGAATCGATAATTGCTTCGTGCAGCTGTCTATACATTCGTTTATCCATTCATTTTCTACTTCCCTATCAATCTCGAACTGCTTGTACGCTTCATACACGCCTTCCCGGCGCATGCTCATAAAGCTGCCGAAATGCTGAAGGAACAGCTCCTTCGCTCTTTCCATCATTCATTTCCTCCTACATATTTAAAGGCACTTGCCTTGTCCCTTCCCATTATAAAATTTATTCGGCATGATTCCAACAGACTAATCCGAATTAATCCGATTTAATCGGAATTCATTCACATTAATCCGCTTTAATGACCAAGCTTTCGAATATAGTGGTAACCTTTTGGCCTAAATTACGTCTAGTAATTATTGCCATTATTTATACCGAAAGTGAGGATGACTAATGAAACGACGTTTCTTGCACGCAACAAAGCTCGCTGGCCTGACGCTAGTCGCCACTGTAACCGCATTCACCGCTGTGTCCGATGTTTCTGCCAGCATGTCCAGCCCATGGACGGACGATACCGCTTCTGAAAATAATTCGGCGCAATCGCGTGTTTCCGTCTCTTTTCAAAATACGACTGTCAGCCTTCCCCTGCCTCCGCAAATGATAGAAGGAACGATCATGCTTCCCGGAAAAGCGCTTCTGGAGGGGCTCGGTTACCATATAACCTGGCACGCAGCTGAAAAACAGCTAATCGCTGAACACCCACGCAAGCCTAAGCTCGTATTTTGGGCGAATCGCAAGGAGGCTGAGCTGGGTGAAAAACCGCTTAGCCCTTTGAAATCCGCACCTTATCTGGAGCGAAAAATGATCTGGCTGCCGCTGAGGACCGTTGCGGAAGCAGCCGGTCTGAGCGTCACCTGGGACGCCTTCAACCGAACTGCATTTGTGAGCGATCCGCAAGCTCTCCCCCAGTTTAGCGTAATGACAAGACCAAATGACGGTACGGTAACTCCACCTATGCCGCTGCTCAAATATATGCAGGAGCATATGAACGTCGATGTACGCCTGCAATTGGCTGATCCTGAATTGTATAAGCAAAAAACGGCCGTTATGTTCGCCGCAGGCCAGCCCGCTTCCATTATGCTGCTGGAAGATCCGTACCAATACAATGATGAGCTGCTGGAGAGTCTGGCAATTGATTTGACGAGACAGTTGGAAGCTTTTCCACGTTTAAAGGCGCTTGCTGGCAATAATGCCGGAGGAAGGCGAGTCATTGATGGCAAGCTTTATGGCATTGCCCGCCCTGGTGATCATCATGACGCCCCCTTCCCAGCCATTAGGCAGGATTGGCTGGATAAGCTGAATCTGGCGCAGCCCAAAACGATGGATGAACTATATGAGGTATTAAAGCAATTTACGTTTAGCGATCCGGATGGCAATGGCAAACCGGACACAATCGGATTATCGGGCTATTCGTATGACGCCGGACTCGGAACATTATCTTGGGTGGAGCACGCTTTTACAGGCAGCCCGGACCGCTTCTCCATGAAAGATGGCCAGCTAGTTGATCATGCCGTCCAGCCGCAGCAAGCATTAGCGCTGAAATGGCTCGCCCGCGCTTATCGCGATGGTCTTTTAGACAAAGAATTTGCCGCTAGAAGCGGCGAACAGACGAAAGTCCGCCTGAGCGAAAATCTCACAGGACTGGCTGCCATGAGCGTCACTGAGGCAGCTCAGCTTTCCACCGGGCAAGCGGTGTGGGTACCGCTCTCAGGCATCCAGGCTACTTCAGCAAGCCCAAGGATTGCCCCTTGGAAGCTGGAGGGTAATGGGATGTACATCATTAGCACCATGTCGAGAACCGACCCTGAGCTGCTGCTGAACTGGCTGAATCGCGGCTATGAAATGACGGAGAAAAACGAATGGGGAACAATCGCCGAGCTTGGTGCCGCTGATTATTCCGCCATCAATCATTTGTTCGGGCAAAAAGATATGCTTAAAGGCAACCAAAGTGTGGCAGCATTGCCTGCCAGTGTACAGATCGCTTACGAAGCAGCAGCTTCCGAATGGAGCAAAATCTCTTATGCTGACACGACTTTGCCGCAGCTTAACAGCTTTTGGAATCAAGGCAAATATGCCGATCTAAACAATGAGCTGGCGCAATTTAAAATCAAAGTCATTATGGGCGCTGCAACGATTGAGGAATGGGAGCGTTATGTAGCCTCTCTAGCCGCTAGTGAGGAATATAAACGAATGATCGCAGATATTCATACTCATCTTGCAGCTCCGGCTAAGTGAGAAGCTGGCTAGCAGAGCTACTACAGGTAGCTCACCCTGCTGTTCATTGACCTATTTACAAGTCTGGGCATATAGTGGAGCATCTTAGTTTGAGAGGAATATGAAGATGCATGCTACTTTTGCAAGCCATAATCACCATCACTATCGCACGTATCCGATGAATGGCTGGCAAGCCCAGCCTCATCATGCCTCGATGCACGTGAAAGCACAGCCGGGAGAGCCTACGCAGCCGCTTACCTTTGTGCTCATTCACGGCGCTTGGGCGGATGCCAGCTTTTGGGACGAAACAGCCGCCGAATTGCGCAAAATGGGCCATACGGTATATACGCCAGAGTATCCTGGGCATGGCAAGGACCCGAATAAAGCGGTGACCCACGCGATGCTATCGCGCTCCATTGCAGATTACATTATTGCCCATCACTTGCGGCAAATTATCCTAGTGGGCCATAGCTTTGGCGGTTCATTAGTTCAAAAAGTGGCAGAGCTTGTTCCGGACCGCCTGAAACGTCTCGTATTTTTCAACGCCTTCGTGCTCAATGACGGAGAAATGGTCGCGAACGAGTTCCCGCCCGCCGCCCAGGCCCTGTTTCAACAACTGCGAGAAAGCTCCAAGGATGATACGATTATGCTGCCTTTTCCTTTTTTTCGGGAAACCTTTGTCAATCTTGCAAGCCTAGGACTGGCCAAACATATGTACAGCCAAATTTCTCCAGAGCCCGCCGGCCCATCCTATGAAAAACTGGATCTCAAAAAATTTTACAGCCTGACTACTCCCAGAAGCTATCTGTACTTCACAGTAGATAACGTTATGCCTCAATATAATCAAATGTATGGCTGGCATCCCCATATGTCCAGCAGACTAGGCTTATTCCGGCTTATATATGGGCATGGCGACCATTTGTCAACCGCAAAAACCGAGCCGCACATGCTTGCGAAGAAGCTATATGAAGCGGGACGGGATTAACGCATTCCGTAGAAAAAGGCAGCTAATCAGCTGCCCTTCCCTCCATACCCCAATCACTACTATTCCTGCTTTAAATGAATGGAAAACAAGCTTCTCCCACTTTCATCTGCTTCCCTGTCTTGAACGACCTGCCACTGCCGATGAATAAGCGCTTGCAGCTCCTTTGCTGCGTGCTCATCCAGCTCAAAGCCTCGCACTCCATCATCCACGCTGCTATAATCCCGCTCCGCTTGAAGGCTGAAGCGGAACCGAAGCAGCTTCTTCAAACCATTCAAATGCAAAAAACCAAATTCATAGCCGCTGCGGAAAGCTACCTCCAAATCAATATGCAGCTCCTCAGCAAGCTGAACCCGCTCTACGAATGCCATTGAAGGCTCAGCCGTCCTATTCATAATGGATGAGAACTCCCTGCTTCGAATGCAAGATATAATATGCGCATCCGATTCACCGCTGCTTCGGCAGTTCTCAACTAGCAAAGCTAACGGCAGCGGCAGCTGCATTTTATGCTTCATCGGGCTCTCCTCCTGTTCCTCCAGCAGCGGCAAGATGCTTATCCAGCCAAGCATTCACTTCACGGAGCGCCTCCACACGATAAGAGGGTTTGCCGCTTTTGAGGAATGCATGATTGGAGCCGGGATAGCGAATGAGCTTCGTTTGCTTGCCTAGCCGCTTTAGAGCGGTGTACCACTCGTCCGATTGCCCGACCGGGCAGCGAAAATCCTGTTCCCCGTGCATAATGAGCACCGGAGCCTTCACGCTGCTCACATAGGTAAGTGGGGATTTGCCCAGCAGCAATGCCTGCTGCTCCCAAGGGTTCCCTCCCACAATGCCTTCTGTGTAGGAAATGCCGATATCGCTCGTCCCGTAGAAGGAAAGCCAATTCGAAATACAGCGCTGTGACACGGCTGCTTGGAAACGGTTATTTTGGGAAATGATCCAGTTGGTCATTAACCCGCCATAGCTTCCTCCCATAACCCCCAAGCGCGTAGCATCGACAAAATCAAATCGTTCGATCGCCACGTCAACGGCGTCCATTAAATTACGGTAGTCGCCGCCCCCGAAATCACCTCTGCAGCTCTGCGCAAAGCTCTGTCCGTAACCGAAGCTGCCGCGCGGATTTACATAGAGAACAGCATATCCTGCGGAAGCAAGTGTTTGCAGCTCATGGCTGTAGGTTGGCGCGTACATCGCATGCGGGCCGCCGTGAATGACAAGCACCAGCGGTGCCTTTCCACCCTGAGGGAGCGCTGGCGGGCGCAGCATCCACCCTTGGATGCGGTCGCCATCCGTGGAATCGAACCAGAATGTCTCAGGATAGCTGATGTCCAGTTCCTCCATTGCCGCCTTATTCCAAGACGTCAACCGCAGCTCTTCCCCGCTAAGCCGATCCAGGCGGTAAAGCTCGCCCGATCCATGTGCATCCATAGATAACACAATGAAATAGCGCGCGTCTGCCGTTTCGGCGAACTGGTAAATGTCGCGTTCTCCTAGCGAGACCGCCGCTGGCTCTTCTCCAGCACTGAACCGGTAAAGCTGGGCTTGTCCATGATAAGTACCTATGGCAAACACACCCGTTCCATCAGCAGCACAAGACGGACCAGGCCTAACAGCAGCCGTACGCATGTCGTTCAAAATATAATTGCCGACTTGAACATCCGTCCCCTGCCATGCAACAGGAGTTCCCCCAGTATTCGGCACTGTGTAGATGCTGCTTTGTGTTCCGCTGCCGTACTTGCGATCTTCGGCGATTAAAGCAATCGTGCTGCCATCTGGCGAAAAGCTGAACTCGCTGATGCTCAGTGAACAATTCGTAATCCGGCAAAGCTCCCCGCCAGCCGCGCTGACCGTAAACAAATCCTGATAAGAGATTAAATCGGCATCGAGCTTAGGATCATCGAGTTTTTTGCTTAGAAAAGCAAGCTTGCTCCCATCTCCCGTCCACATAGGCTGTGACACATTGAATGCACCTGCCGTAAGCTGCGTCACTGCTCCGCTTGCAACCTCAACCCGAAAAAGCTGACTGTATCTGCCGTCCCACCAGCCCGATCCTTCAGCTTTCGGAATCGTCCGCTCATAGCTTCGGCCACGGCGGCCTTCCAGCTTGCGAATTTCGTCCTGCGAGCGTTTTCCCTGCGATTCTTCCTCGCTGATTCGGCTCGTATAGGCGATTGTGTTCCCATCCGGCGACCAGACGAAAGCGGCAACCCCTTGCTTTGCCGAAGTAAGCTGGACAGCTGTTCCGTTACTCACATCTACCAGCCACACCTGCTTGCCATTTTCGTTCACCCGCAAAAATCCGAGCTTCAGCCCGTCTGGCGACCAGCTCGGGGCAAAATCCTTTGGACCATCCGTTAATGAAGCATCCTCTCGGCCATCTATGCTTACGACGCGGATATGCGTCTTATAATCATTTTTATCCTGATCGATTTCTTTGTACACATAAGCTACTGAAGATGTAACCGGATGAATCGCCGGATCGCTGACCCAGCTGTACCTATATAAATCTTCTGGCTCGATTAAGCGTTTAGGCTCTGGCATATAAGCGCCTCCTCTTGATCTTAGCTTTTGTCTAGTTCAGCGGAAAATGACAGGCCGCCATGTGCCGGGAGCCGGAAGGCTTTAAGGCAGGTGCTTCTATTTTGCATATAGGCTGTACGTAAGGGCAGCGGGGATGAAAGGCACAGCCAGCCGGCGGATTAACAGCACTCGGCAACTCACCGGACAGCACAATGCGCTCCTTGCGGATCGTCGGATCAGGCACAGGAACGGCTGACAGCAATGCCTGCGTGTACGGATGCTTCGGGCGCGCAAACAAGTCATCACGACCCGCAAGCTCGACAATCCGCCCCAAATACATGACCGCAATGCGGTCGCTAACATGCTTGACCGAAGGCAAGCCGTGGGCGATAAAAATATAGGTGAGCGAAAATTTCTGCTGCAGCGATTTCAGCAAGTTTAAAATTTGCGCTTGAATGGATACGTCCAGTGCCGATACCGGCTCATCACAAACAATTAGCTTTGGCTTAAGCGCCAGTGCCCTAGCGATACCGATTCGCTGCCTTTGTCCGCCGCTGAACTCATGAGGATAGCGGTCCAACTGATGCGCACCAAGTCCTACCGTCTCCAGCAGCTCCACTACCTCGCTATGCAGCTCTCGCCCCTTCGCTAGGCCATGAATTTTGAGCGGCTCGCCGACAATATCCTTAATCGTCATTCTCGGATTCAGCGAGGCATAGGGATCTTGAAAAATAATTTGCAGCTCCCGTCTTACATGCCGGATGTCCTGCTCATTCATTCCCGTAAGACGCCTGCCTTCAAACCATATCTCGCCAGACGATGGCTCAAGCAGCTGCGCTACCATCTCGCCCGTTGTTGATTTGCCGCAGCCAGACTCGCCTACGATGCCTAGCGTTTCCCCTTGATTAATCGTGAAATCGAGGCCATCTACTGCGCGGACATACTCATTCCCCCTCGCAAACCAGCCCCGTTTCAAGGGATAATACTTTCGTAAATCCTTCACTTCCAGAAGGGGCGCAGCATTAAAGTCGCTCTGGCTCATCATGACACCTCCTCGCTTTTCAGGCATCTCGCATAGTGACCATTGCCAACTCGCTCAAGCTCCGGTTTAATAACGGTGCATTCGCTGCCTGCATAGGAACAGCGAGGGTGAAAAGGGCACCCGCTTGGCATGTCCAGCAAATTAGGCACCATGCCGGGTATCGATGCGAGCTGCTCCCTGTGCTCATCCATTCTTGGCAAAGAACCGAGCAGACCGACTGTATAGGGATGCTTCGGAGCTGCAAACAGATCGATGACCGATGCTTCCTCGACGACTTCCCCTGCATACATAACGACAACCCGATCCGCCATTTCCGCAACAATGCCTAAATCATGCGTAATTAGAATAACGCCTGTCTGCTGCTTCTTGCTGAGCGTTGAAATCAAATCTAAAATTTGCGCCTGAATCGTCACATCGAGCGCCGTTGTTGGTTCATCGGCAATAAGCAGCTTCGGCTCACAGGCGAGCGCCATCGCAATCATAACCCGCTGTCGCATTCCTCCAGACAGCTGATGAGGAAATTGGCGAACCAGCTTGGAAGCATTGGCTATGCCTACGCGCTCCAGCATGTCCATACTTTTCTGCCTGGCTTCCGCTTTGCTTGAGCCTTGATGAACCCGAAATACTTCCGACAGCTGATTGCCGATCGTAAACACAGGATTGAGCGATGTCATCGGCTCTTGAAAAATCATCGACATTTCGTTGCCGCGCAGCTTCCGCAGCTCCTTGCGAGAGAGCTTCACCAAATCGCGACCCTGTAATGCAATTTCCCCACCCGTTATAGAACCGGGAGAAGCGATGAGTCCCATTATGGACAGCGAAGTGACGCTTTTTCCGCAGCCAGATTCCCCTACAATCGCAAGCGTTTCCCCCTCTTCGACGGAGAAGCTTACACCGTTTACGGAAGGAATCACGCCTTTATCTGTTTTAAAGCTCGTATGCAAATTTTTAACTTCCAGCAAAGGTGTCGGCATATTGCTCCCTCATTTCCCTTCTTATTCCTTCGATTTCATGCGAGGGTCCAGCATATCGCGAAGCCAATCTCCGAAAAAGATAACGCCTAGAACCGTAATCGTAATGGCAAGTCCCGGAAAAGTAGCAACCCACCAGCTTGTAGCCAAATATTGGCGTCCATCGCTCAGCATCCCGCCCCAGGAAACCGCAGGCGGCTTAATGCCAAGTCCGAGAAAGCTGAGTGACGCCTCCATAATAATCGTCGTTGCCACGCTCATCGTGGAAATAATAATGAAGGACGACAGTACATTCGGCAAAATATGGGTGAAAATAATCCGTCCATTACGTGCGCCTAATGCTCTCGCAGCTTTTACAAAATCCCGTTCCTTCACACTGAGCACTTCTCCGCGGACAACTCGTGCATAAGAAACCCAGTTGGTGACGCCAATTACGAAGATTAGCGTTCCAAGTCCTGGTCCAAGTACGGCGAGTACAACAAGCATGAACAAAATAGCTGGAATCGCGATAAAAGCATCGGCAACCCTCATAATAATGGCATTTACCCATTTTCCATAAAAGCCTGCCAGCAAGCCCAGAAGGGCTCCGATTGCGCCCGACAGCATAACGGCTCCAATTCCGACGATTAAGGATACTTGCGAGCCGTAAACAATGCGGCTCCAAATGTCTCTACCCAAATTGTCCGTCCCCAGAAAATGCTCATGCATGCCGCCCTCCAGCCACATCGGCGGAAGCAGCCTCTGCGCCGGGCTGATTTTCGCTGGCTCATGGGTGGCAAACAACGGCGCGCCAATGGCAATGATGCATACGGCGAGTACGATCAGAATACCGAGCGTACCGGTCTTGCTTTTTAATAGCGACTTGATTCCCTGCCGCCATCTGCTTTCCGACTCCTCAGGCCGCTTGCCCGGCAAGCCATCCGCTTGCGATTTGGATAATAACGACATCTGCCTCACCTCTGGCTTTAACTGTATTTAATGCGTGGGTCCAGATATCGGTATACAATATCCGTTAATAAATTCACAACCAATACGATGATGGCAATGACGAATACGGCTGCCTGTACAATCGACATATCATGCGTATTGACGGCCGACACTAGCAGTTGCCCAAGTCCTGGCCATGAGAACACAGTCTCGGTTACGAGCGTCCCGCCAATCAGGCTTGTAAATTGCAGGCCCATGATCGTAACGACGGGAATCAGTCCATTGCGCAGCGCATGCTTGAAAATAACGACGGTTTCCAGCAGCCCCTTGCTTCTGGCCGTACGGATATATTCCTGATTCAAAATCTCCAGCATGCTTGCCCGAATGAGCCTCGTCATTTGCGCCGCAATGCCGGCTCCTAGCGTTATAGCAGGCAGGACGAGATGCTCAGGTCCGCCCTTTCCGGAAACGGGGAAAATGCCCAATATAACCGAAAATAATAAAATCAGCATAATGCCCGTCCAAAAATTCGGCATTCCTTTGCCCAGCGCAGACAAACCTGAAATAAATAGATCCAAATAAGTGTTGCGCTTCAGCGCCGAAATAATGCCTAGCGGAATGGCAAGCAGCGTAGCAATCAGCATTCCCGCTCCAGCAAGCTGGAAACTGGCAGGCAGCCTTTCCAGCACAAGCGGCAAAGCTGATTGTCCGTAATGGAAGGAATGTCCGAAATCTCCCTGGACAGCATTATAGAGAAATAGGCCGAATTGAACATATAACGGCCGGTCCAGCCCAAGCGCCTTCGACAGAACGGCCCGATCCTCCTCTGTCGCCGTTTCAGGCAGCATCAAATTGACCGGGTCACCCGTCACATGTACAAGCACAAAAACGATGGCGGAAATGAGAAATAGAACCGGCACCATTTGCAGCAAAGATCTAAGAATGTATTTGCCCACTGAACGGCCCCTCTCCTAAGTAATGGATTAAAGCAAAAGGAAGGGAATAAAGTGCTATCCCCTCCTTTATGACTGCTGTTATTTCAGCGTAATATCTTCCGCGTAATACATCTCATCAAGCCTTGGCGTGTAGCCGATGCCTGCTCCGATGCCGTAAATGCCCTTCATCTGGTACAGGTAAATCGTCGGACGGTCAACTGTAAATTGCTGCTGAACCTTCTGGTATTGCTTCTCGCGATCAGCTAAATCCATGTTTTGCAGCGCCGATTGCAGCAGCTCCTCTACTTCTGGATTGTTATAATCTGTCTCGCCAGCCGCATTTTCTTTCTTGAAGCGATTGTAATTGTTCGAGGCATCAAATAAGGAATTTCCTACGCCAAGCAGGAACAGCTCGTTGAATTTCTTCGAGTTCAGCTTCTCGCTGAAGCTGCTTGCCTCCAAAATTTCCAAATTGACTTCAAAGCCTACATCCGTAAGCATAGCAGCTACTACCTCAGCCACTTCTTTATATTGAACGGAGGATGAGAACGACACTTTCGCGCCATTTTCATAACCAGCTTCCTTCAACAATGCTCTCGCGCGCTCCTGATCATACTCAAACGTTTCATACAGGCTCGGATCTGAACCGAAGTTTCCAGGTGTAACCGAAGTTCTCGTTGGAATGCCTGCCCCGCCGGCAATGCTGTCAATAATAACCTGATTGTCGATCGCAAGATCAATCGCCTCGCGAACCTTTGGATCAGCGGTAATTGAACCTTCGGTCATGCGCATAATGATATGAAGCACACGCTGAATTTTCGCTTGCTCAACACTTAGGCCATCGACACCTTCAATACGCGCAATGTCCGTTGATGGAACACCAGCAGCAATATCAACTCCGCCTGTCAGCAGCTCGGAAACCCGTGTCGACGCTTCAGGAATGGAGCGGAAAACAACATTTTCCCATTTCGGCGTTCCACCGAAATAATCGGCATTTTTCACCAGCTCAATGCGGTCATCCTTCGTCCATTTGGAGAATTTATAAGGGCCTGTGCCTACCGGAGCTTTCAAGAAAGCTTCGATACCGTTTTCCTCAATATATTTGGAAGGCAAAATGCCAGCTCCCATCCGGGACAAACGATTAAGCATAATCGGGTCTGGCGTTTCCGTAACAATGTCAACCGTATAATCATCAATAATATTAACTTCTTTAATATGCTTGTAATACGTATTTTGCTTCAAAGTAGTGTCCTTTGCGACACGCTCAAGCGAGAACTTTACATCCGCGGCTGTGAATGGGTCGCCATTGTGGAACTTGACGTCGTCACGCAGCTTCAATCTCCATGTCGTATCATTGACCTGCTCCCACGAAGTGGCAAGCACGGGCACCTTGTTTTGCTCCGCGTCATTTTTCAGCAAATAATCAAACACATTGACGAGTACCGCTTCGCTCATCGTATTGTTGTTGTTATGGGTATCAAAGCTTTCAATATCCGTCGCGTTAGCGATCGTTAAAGTCGTTTTGTCCCCGCCCGCTGGAGCGCTAGCCGTCCCGCCAGTCGTTTGCGTCTCATTCTTCGTCTCTGCGGCGTTGCCGCAACCTGTAACAACCAGCATAACCGCTATTATTGCTGCAAAGCCCTGTACATACCATCGTTTCAAATCGCACAGCCTCCTGAAATTCGTTTTAGTTTGTTTATTCCCGTGGATCAGCCAAATAGTTAAGTGCAAGGGCTGACAGCATGGCAGCTCCGTAAGGAAGAGCAGCTTCATCCAAATCAAACTGGGGGTGATGCAGCGGGTAGGAGGTATACTCCTCGCCGCTTCCAACGCCTAAACGGAAAAACACGCTTGGCACTGCCTCGGAATAAAAGGCAAAGTCCTCTCCGCCCATCGACGGCTTTACATAAATCCATTTTTTTCCGTTAAATAGCTGTTCGCTTGTCGAGGTAAGAAAATCAACCATCGCTTCATCGTTTTGCACAACCGGATAGCCCATCTTGTAGTTCAATTCGTAGTCTGCCCCAAAGGATGAGGTCACGCCGCGAATGATGTCTTCAAGCAGCTGCGGCATCCGCTCGCGGACTGCCGGCGTCAGTGTCCTTACTGTGCCGACCATCTCCACTTCAGGAGCAATCGCCGCCCCCATGTAGCCTCCGTTGATTTTGCCAATCGTCACGACAACCGGCTCAAGCGGATCAACTAGTCGACTCGCCACATGCTGCAAGGCTGATATCACCTGTGCCGCTACCGTAATCGCATCTACCCCTTCATGAGGACGGGCGGCGTGACCGCCTTTGCCAATGATCTTAATCGTGATGCTGTCCGCTGAAGCGAAGGCGTCTCCCTTCGTTACGGAAATGGACCCTGTCGGCAGCGAAGGGAAAACATGCAGCCCGGCCATTACGTCCACAGCGGGGTTTTGCAGCACACCGTCGTCCATCATCGCTTTCGCGCCAGCTAGCCCTTCTTCGGCGGGCTGAAACACAAATTTGATATTTCCGCTGGCTGGCTTGCCTAGACCCGCAAGCAGCTGAGCCGCACCCATAAGCATGCTCGTATGAGCATCATGGCCGCATAAATGGGCTTTGCCGGGTATTTTCGATTTGTAAGAAACGGATTTCAGATCCTCAATCGGCAAGGCATCCATATCCGCCCGAAGTGCAATGGTGGGACCGGGCTTTTCACCGCGAAGCAGTGCGACAACGCCTGTTTTCCCAATATTCGTCTGAACCTCCAAGCCTAGCTGCCGCAAATGCTCAGCGACGATTCCCGAAGTTCTTACTTCCTCAAATCCAGTTTCAGGGTATTGATGGAGGTCTCTGCGCCATGCTACTAGTTGTTCCTTCTGCTGATTTGCAAGAGCAAGAAGCTCATTTAATTTCAAAATCTTCACCCTCCTACAGTGCCGGTTGACCAGTTAACTGTCTCCTTCGACAACGACACGCGCATAAATCGCATGTACGGTTTCGTCGATATGCTGCTTCATCGCTTCTTTCGCGCCGTTTCCATCACCAGCATGAAGCGCATCAAGCAGCAGCATATGCTTGTCATAACTTGTCCGCCTGACGTTCTCGTTATAGGGCATCAAATCCAGTGCAGGATTAATTTTGGTGCGAATTTTCCTGACTGCCTTCTCGAAATAATCGTTTCCGGAAGCTTTCGCAATCGACAAGTGAAATTTGACGTCCAGAGAACGGAACATTTCACGCGTGCAATCCTCTTCCATGCTCGTTTCAATAAAACCTCGCAGCTGTTCGAGCTCTGCCGTGCTTATCCGCTTTGCAGCAAGGTAGGCCGCTTCTGGCTCTATAATGGAGCGATATTCGAATACTTTCAGCATATCGTCCCAGCCGCCGCGCACTTCCTCCCGCGTTCTCTGATGCGAGTTTATCGTTAAAGGAAGAACGAATGTGCCGCCCTTGGCTCCAATTCGTTTCTCAATTAGCCCCTTGCCCTCAAGCTCGGATAACGCCTCCCTAACCGCAAGCCTGCTAGCCTTGAACACCGCTGCAAGCTCCCGTTCCGTTGGCAGCTGCTCCTCCGCTAGAAAATCCTTCAGGATAATCGCTTCCTCTAGCTGCTCCAAAATAAAATCGCTAACTTTTTTAGCGGATACTTGTTCGAACTGCATTTGACCCCTCCAAATCAACAGAAAAACATTAAGGTTCAAACCTTAGACCAAAACTACCATATCAATCCCTATCTGTCAACTTGGTATTTGAATTTTCTTATCACGCTGAACCTTATCATTTCTTATATTTCAAAAAACCGCCGTAGAGTTTGGACGTATAATCCAAACCCTACGGCGGTCTGCCCTGCTATTTCATGTTGATTTTGGAGCTGTGTAGACAGCTTTAAGCAGCTTTTACGCGAGTAAAGTACCGAGCACACTGAATGAGTACAATTAGCCAAACCAAGCTAATCAAATACGCCCCTACAACATCGCTCGGATAATGCACCCCCAAATAAATTCGGCTGCCACCGATGCCGACAATCATAATGGAGCTGAAGGCAAGCAGCCACTTTCTTTTTCGCTCTTTGGGAATATGACGCCAGCATAAGTATGTAAGAATGCCATAAAAGGTAAATGCATTCATTGAATGCCCGCTTGGAAAGCTGTACCCTACTTCCGTAATAATTGCATTCAAGCTCGGCCTTGCCCGTTGAAATATTAGCTTTAGCCCCACATTAAGCAGCGCGGAGCCAAATACAGCAATCAAAAAAATGACCGTCTCCCTGCGGCTCTTCCATACAAAAAGCAAAAATAAAATAATCGGAACCGCGCCTATAGACACTGCGTTGACAGAGCCAATAAAAGAAAGAATTTTCATAATGCTTGTCCAGATCGGAGCTTCAAACGCTTGAATGTGATGAATCAACCATTGGTCCATGGTTTTCACAAATGGGATTTGAAACGTTAATCCGATTAAAATAAAGAGAACGAAGCAGACTATTGCTAGCAAATTCAACCTTGAAATAGTGAAACCAACCACTTCCTTACTGTCTCGAAATCTTAAGTAAGATAACATTATACTACGATATCCTTTATTAATGGAAACCTAGCGCATCCACTACCTTTTGCCGAAACAGCTATAGGGTTGTATAACAACTAAAAAGCCTGTGTGAACAGGCTTTCCCCCTGTTTGCATTCGCCTAACCGCCCTTCACTTCTAGTTTAGGGACGTTTTCGAATCAAGCGATTTAATGCCACGGTCATCGCCTTCTGATTAACGCTTTCTGCTTCCGCCTTTTTTAGCGCAAGCAAGGCCAGGCCATCACCAATCAACGACAAAGAAGCTGAAATTTTAAATAGATCGTCAGAGGTTATTTTTTGTTCATCAGCCATTATTAACCCCTCCTCAGTAGATGATTATATCCATCAGCCATATATATAAAGCGAGATTGTTCAAAACCTCGTCAGGAGGAATCCTCTTTCTCCGCTCTGGCTTTTAAAACAGCAAATAGCCCAAAAAGATCGCCAACCACTAATATAACTGCAGACCATAAGGCGAGATCATCGGCTGAAGGCTCATTCGATTCCGGTTTTGTAGTGGTTTTTGACATCCGGATTAAGCTCCTTCGTTTCTTAGTGATGATAACAGCCTATGCAGTAAGTCACTATGCGGTATAGGCATATGTAACCCCTTTTCGAAACTTTCCCCCTCACTTGAACGCAAAAAAACCGTCAAAGGGTGCTTTGACGGTTTCGTTAACATCTCATTCTAATATTGCGGCTCTGTTGGCCGCACATCAAAATTCTGTATTTTCACAAGTTCCTTCTGGCCGCGATTGCCGCTCTCGATCAACTCAATCGTCAAGCTTTCAAACGGGTCGCCGTAAATCCCGCCTTCATTGGCTCTCATTACTGCATGCTCAGGCTCTCACCATCAAAAATCTCAAGCACCTTCCATCCGGCTGGTACAAGTGACTCAAAGTCCGCGGCTTCAGCAACATCATCCGCCGCAGCGCTTGGTACTGTCAATTCCGAATCAAGCTGATTCGTTTCCTCCGCATGATCCTGACCGGAGAAAGCAGGCGCTACGCTTGCCGAAACAGGAGCGACCTCTGGTTCAACACTTGCAGCATTCGTATCCGCGCTGCTGCATGCGCTTGTGAGCAGCAAGCAGATGATAACTAGCGTGTAACCAATGCTCAAATATTTTCCCCTTCTCTAGGTCCATCACCATCCAACCGCTTTAGCTCCTCATCGGTAAAATGCTTAATCGCTTTCTCTTTGGCAAATTTCCCGGCATTGTATTGCTTCGAGCCGTTTCTTGGCACGGACAGACTGTTCCATTCATTTTCCTTTAACCCTTTCGCCGCATAAACGATTTGTCCAATGTGATAGGGATAATGCGCCAGCTGACGGTTGATTGCTTCTAGAACGGTATGCCCTTCGTTGCGAATATAAATAACTTGACCAAGCTGCTCCGGCTGGAGCGAATCTATCGCCTGAAAAAAACAAGCCCATGCTTCGTCCCAGCTCGCGAGCAGCTCTTCCTTATTCGCCCAGTCGTTTTCAAACTCGGCATCGCGATCCCGCCAATCCTTTTCACCGTCTGCTGTCAGGAAGTCTGTCCATCTGGACAAAATGTTGCCGCACATATGCTTGACGATCGTGCCAATGCTGTTCACATCCTCTTTAGGCTGCACAAATAGCTGCTCCGGCTCAACCTGATTCATCGCTTTCTCAGCAAGTTTTTTGTAGTAGTGGAACTGTGATTGGATGCTATCCAAATAAACACGTTGTAAATCCATTCCAACGCCCCCTTTTTCGAGTGAAAAATAGTCTTTCCAGCTATTGTATGCTACTCCATGCTCCAGCCCATGCGCTCACGCAACCGGGTAATATGGGCGATATGATGATTGCCATGCCAAGCATAATTGCCTGCATTCCAATCCAGCTGAATCGTATTTCCAGATTCGGGATGAATAAAAGCACGCTCTAGCTGCTCACGGCTTAACGAGCGAAGCAGCAGCAGCCACCTGCTGTGCAGCGCATCAAGAAGCGCTAAGGACAACTCAATAGGGCCTGTAAGCCCGTCACTTAGTTCGGCCCATCTTTCCTCGTAATAAGGACGTATTGTTGGCGTTTCTTCTGTTAGCGCCAGCTTATATCGTGTATAGGCGTTCATGTGGCTGTCCGCCATATGATGCACAACCTGTCTTACCGTCCAGCCATCCGGGCGATATGGCGTATCTAGCTGTTCATCGCTTAAGTCGATTACAGCTGCTCGAAGCCGTGCCGGGGTCGATTCAATGTCGGCAAACCAGCGATCCAGCTGCTGCTGCGAAATATCACCCTCATGCTCAAACAAACCGATGGGAAAGCGCAAATCATCCATTTTCCAGCCCCCTGCAAGCATAATGATGACATCTTCCTATTTCTTATTGAAATTATAATAGCATTTCCACTTGTTTGGAAAGAACTTTTCCATCTGTTGAACATCCTTTCAGAAAATGTTATACGAGCGATTTGGTCATTATAAAATCTATTTGTTCTTCATCGCCCATATAGAATGAGTGGGCCCCTGTTTGCACAAAGCC
The DNA here is from genome assembly GCF_055814915.1 of Paenibacillus sp. R-74696. NCBI lineage: Bacteria > Bacillati > Bacillota > Bacilli > Caryophanales > Paenibacillaceae > Paenibacillus > Paenibacillus sp. R-74696. The sequence goes on along the minus strand of NZ_JBPULM010000017.1, from coordinate 23,340 downwards.
GATTTTTTCATAAAAGGCAATTGCGCTCTCATTTTTTTCCCAAACCCCTAGCCAGATTTTCTCTTTGCTCCGTTCTAACGCTAAATGCATTGCTTTATTTATTAAATGTTTACCAAGCCCCTGCTTATGAAGTTTTCTCCTTATATAAATCCTCTCGATTTCAAGCGAATCGTTGCCCATTTTTTCAGTTTGAGCACCGTCGGTATTTAGCTTTAAATACCCGGCAAGCTCCTCATTAGAATAAATAAAATAGAAATCCGAAGAGCTATTAGATAATTCTTTTTCTAATTGCTTGAAATTAAATGCTTTTTCCAAGTAAGCTTTCATATTTTCAGGCGAATTTTGATGGTTAAATGTCTCATTAAATGTTTCAACACTAACTTCATGAAGTAATCTAACATCCTCAAATGTGCACTTCTTTATATTTATAGTCATTTTTTTGCCTCCTTTACTTCCTTTTCCGTAGGAAATAGTTTTTTTATTTTTTGGTTATATTCATTTTTTCAAATGAGGTAAAAAAATAGTACACCATCTTTGTTGCATTTACAACAAAAACCTCGCAGCCTTTTCCTCATCTACAGCTTTATTTTCTTTCTGTAAGCATAGGGAAACGACGCAGGGTGGTCTCGCCCAAACGCCGACAGGCCGCAAAATTACGGAAAATTTAAAGAAACGAAAATAAATAGAGAAGCTCACTAAGTGGATGGATTAAATGGATTGGAGCCCGGCGCACAAAGGATAATTCCTTCCGACTCCAGCAGCTTGCGAATCTGCTTGACGAACAAGAGAGCCTTTTCGCCATCACCGTGTACACATATCGTTTCCGCAGCAAGCGGAATCTTCACACCCTGCGCCGACCATACAGCTCCTTCTGTCAGCATTTGAAGGAGCTGCTTCAGCGCTTCCTTCGGCTCCTCTATTAGGGCGCCTGCTTGATTGCGCGGTGTCAGTGAGCCGTCTTGCTGGTAGGTACGATCTGCAAACACCTCGCTCGCCGTGCGCAGCCCTCGCTTTTTTCCCGCATGAATCAATTCGCTTCCCGACAAGCCATATAAAATAAGCTCCGGATTCACCTTATACACCGCATCAGCAATCGCTTCAGCCAGTTCAGCGCGTTTCGCCGCCATGTTATATAGGGCGCCATGAGGCTTCACATGCTGCATCACGCCGCCCTCCGACTTCACAAAACCATTAAGCGCGCTGATTTGATATACAGTCAGATCATAGGCTTCCTCTGGCGAAATCGCCATCTCACGCCGTCCAAAGCCGATTAAGTCCGGCAGTCCAGGATGGGCGCCGATGGCAACGCCATTTTCCAGCGCCAGCTTCACCGTTCGCCTCATCGTCCCCGGATCGCCGGCATGAAAGCCGCAAGCAATGTTGGCCGATGTAAGGAGCGGCAGCAAATCAGCGTCCTGCCCCAGCTCATACACGCCAAAATGCTCGCCCAAATCACAATTCAGATCGATGGTCAGTGTCATTCGTCTACCTCTCCTCTCTATAGCGTATTTCAATAAACATGGAGAGACGCTGCATTTGAAGCTCGTGCTTGATGTAAAGCTCTTCCGATTTTTGCCGTGTAATTTGCTGGAATCTAATCGTCTCACCCGGTTTTGCTTGCGCAAGCAGCGGCAAATCTACCGTGGCCACTTGGGCGATTTTCGGATAGCCGCCAATCGTTTGGTGGTCCGCCATCAAAATAATCGGGCTGCCGCCAGCAGGAACCTGAATGGTCCCCATGGATACCGCCTCAGAAATAGGCTCCAGCACTGCTGCTGTTCCAAGACGCGGCCCTTCCAACCGATAGCCCATCCGATCCGATTGATTCGAAATTCGAAAATCGCTCTGCAAAAAATGCTTCCTGCTCCCTTCGGTAAACGCATCAAAATGCCGTCCCGGCACGAAGCGAATGACGGGATTTTTCCGATAAAAGGGGCGTCCCTCTGAGCCAATCGACCAGCTGGTTGCAAAAAAAGGCGCGGCGTCCTGCCTGTCTTCAGCTTCCTGCTCCCAATAAAACAACGTTTCCGACGCTCCTTCTCCAATCGCCAGCACATCGCCCGCTTTCAACGCACGACCTGCAAAGCCTCCTATCGCCGCACGCGTGTACGTGCTCCTGCTCCCCATAACTAGCGGGACATCGATACCTCCAGCCGCTGCTATATAAGCGCGGGCGCCCGCCTGGCAAGCTCCGAACGACAGCTCATTCCCTGCTTTTATGTACACCGGCCGCCACAGCGGTACGGCTGTTCCTTGCATGGTAGGCGACAGATTGCCCCCGCATATAGCGATTAATGCATCCTGCTCAAAAATCAGCTTTGGGCCGATGAGCGTAGCTTCCAGCACCGCTGCTCCCGCCTCATTTCCAACGAGCAAATTAGCGGCGCGAAGCGCAAAATCATCCATCGCCCCGCCTGCAATAATGCCCTGCTGCCTATATCCGGGACGTCCCCGATCCTGCACGGTCGTGAGGAGGCCTGCATGTTTGATTCGAATGCCCATTATGCCTGCTCCTCCCATGACATAAATGCCTCATAGCTAATTGGCTCAAAATAAACCTGATCTCCCGCCTGCAATAAGCTCGGCTGCTCATGTGACGGACGGAACAGCGCGAGCGGCGTACGCCCGATAATTTGCCATCCGCCAGGGGAGACGATAGGATAGACACCCGTCTGATTGCCGCCGATACCTACGCTGCCTGGCTCAATACGCAAGCGGGGCATGCTCCGCCGAGGTGTCGCGATTCGCCCAGGCAAGCCACCCAAATAAGGAAAACCGGGTGCAAAGCCAACCATATGTACGAGATAAGGCTGCGCCGCATGCAAGGCGATGACCTCTTTTTCCGAAAGTCCGCTATGTTCCGCAACCGCTGCAAGATCCGGCCCCAGCTCTCCGCCATAGCAGACGGGCAGGGTTACGATTCGCGGAGCAGCAGCCTGCTCGCCTTCCAGCTTGCTGACCATGTCCGTGAGCAGCTGGCACACCCATTCATAAGGAGAAGCAGCCGCTTCAGCTTGCGAATTCCAGTTGTTTTCGGCTAGCGGAGCCAGCAGCTTCATTGGATCATAAAAAATCGTCAGCGTTACATAAGCCGGAACAAGCTCAATGAAGCCAGGAAATGGCTCGCGCTGCAAATAAGTGCTGAGTGCTTGCACGCGCTCATGCGTCTTACGGTCAATCGCGCTGCCGAGCTCTACAATAATCGCCGTATCTCCAAGAGGCGACAGCTTTACTTCAAAGACTGGATTGACAGGAGCAATAGACACGCCCTCACCTCTTTTTTTCAAAAATAAAATTTAACCCTTACTTCTTATATCGGTCACTAGTCGGCATAATCACATCCCAGCCTATAGATATTTGCTTTGCTGCTCCCTTCCCCCGCACGCCAATATCTGGCATGAGCTCCTGCTATAACATTCGGCAAAATATAACGCTCCTCCTTCCTTCACCCCTCAGCCAAAAATCAGGCCTAAAGCATACGAAGGCAATAAAAAACTGTAAACCGCCGTTTGGCAATTTACAGTTTTGTCAGCCTTTTATGTTTCGTGCTTAGGCCGTCCTATAGAGCCTCCCCCAGCTCGCATGCTCAATTGCCTGCGGTCCAGTTGAAAAGCTACGACACTTAAAACAATCAACCCGGCGGAAAAAGCCGCCAGCAGCCATACCGACTGGTTCACCTGCAAATGATCCAACCCCCAGCCCATCGTAAGCGGAAGCACAGCACCACCGACGCCGCCCGCTGCAATCATAAAGCTTGGGGTAGATTCCTCAGCGCCTGGCAGCAGCTTGCTCGAAAAGACGAGCGCAATAGAGAACACGCCGGACATGGCAAGTCCCAGCAGCAAAATGATCGCGAAGGCGGACCATACCTGGTTCATGAATGGAAACAAGATGAACAGCAGCACCGTCGCACCACAGCTTGCCATAATGTACACCCGGTATTTGATTTTCTCGGCAATGACGCCAGCGAACAATCGACCGAATGCCATTGCAACCCAGAAGCAGGTTACACTCAGCGTTGCTCCTGCCTCCTTCATGCCCAGCTTCTCAATAAGAATGGCTGGCATAAAGTTTGCAAGGCTCATCTCAGTCCCCACATAGAGAAAGAAAAACACAAGGAATAAGGAAAAAATAATCCACTGCTTGCCCTGATAAAGCGGCTTGCCTGCCCGTTTCGCCTGCTGCCGTTCCTCTGCTGCCGCTGTGACTGACTTTCGCAGCACCGCATCAAGCTCGCCAAAGGAGCCTTTTGCCCACAAAATCAAAGACAAAATGGCAAAAAGTGAAACGAACACAAATGACAGCTGCCAATAATTGGCCCAGATCAGGCCACTTGCAATTAGCGGCATCACCATAGCGCCAACGCCGAAGAACACCTCAAGACGGCTCATTGCGACGGCCGTTTGATTTTTGACTGCTGCGATAATAATGGTTCCGATTACCGCTTCAATCATGCCAAAGCCAAAACCAGCTACAATGGCAATCGCATACAGCCAGCTCCAAGGCGGCAGCAGCATGAAGGCAAGCTCAGCGCTAAACAGCATAGCGAAAGCAAGGAGCAGTCCGCCTCTTTTGCCCAAATGACGGTTCAGCCACGGCGAGAGCAGAACTCCGACTAGAAATCCGCCGAACTGAGTGAAAATGAGCGTGCCGCCCTCGCTGTAAGCTTTGCCATAATGCTCAAGCACAACGGGCAATACAGAGCCCAGCACAACATGGGCAAGCCCGATAATGAAGTAAGACAAACAGCCTAGCCAAATCAATCGTTTCATCATATACTCCTTTTGGAAAATAAGATTGCCAGAAACAATTGTATGACAAATGGGAGCTAAGAGCCAGCAGATTCCAAATAATTGCTTATTTCATTGCATTTAAACTAGCAGCCGACTATGAATGCGCGCTCCGCTGTGATTGCTATCCAATTGCAGGGCGGCGCCAAACTGCTCCGCTGCCTGTCCACGCTCGCCAAGTCCCAGAAGGCCAAGCCCCATCATATAACGGCAATGAATTTCGTTGCGTTTGCTTAAGTCATCCTCGAACACGAGGAAATCCGGCAGCGATACAGCAAAATAATCAAATTCGACCCGGTCGAAAATATGCTTTTCCGCATAATCGAGCAGCTTATGGAAGCGGCGCTTCGCCTCCTGCTCATTGCCCAGCTTCAACCATGACAACCCTTGATAAAAAATCATATCCGGCGGCTGGTCATTGTAATACAGCGCGCTTGCAGGCTCCTCCAGCCCTTGGGAAGCCTGCTTAAAGCACTCTTCCGCTCTATGCGAATCATTCAGCGCTTCATACGCACAGCCTAAGTAATAATAAATATTGTTTTCCTGCGCGCCATGCAGCTTGCCTTCTCCATAATGCTCCGGAAAGATGAGCGCCATGTTCAGCAATTGAATTGCATGGGGAGCATTCCCTTGCTGGAGCGCCTGTTTGGCGAGCTCCACATGCGTGAACACATGCTGCCCCGTCACCTTGCCTTCTCCGCCCTCCCAAGGGTGGAACTGGCGGGAAGCGAGTGCAACTACTGCTTGAGCATGCTGCCCAGTCGCATTCAGCAGCGTGACATATTCGATGTACAGGTCGTCGCGAAGCTCGACAAGCGTCCGCTGCTGTTCCAGCTTGGCGAGCCGTTGCTCAGCGGGAAGCCCTAGCTTTTTATACAGCTGATCCAGCTCATAGAAGACGCGGGCGTCGGCCTGATCAAGTGTAAAAGCCTGCTCCAGCGCTTCAAGTGCAGCTGCCTCGTCGCCGCGTTTATTGAAGTAGGCAAGCGCTAAGTTGCGATGTACTGTGGCAAAATTCGGCTCTGCTGCGCGCGACGCCTCCCAATGGGCAATCGCATCGCTATGCCTTTTTTTGTCATACAGTAAATTGCCCAAATAATAATGCGCCTTCGCATCATGCGGATTGGCCGCAATTGCATGCTCCAGAACGAGCAGCTCAAACAAGCTGTTCGGGAAGCAATAATGAGGAGCAGCCGATTCCGCAGCTTGCCGCGAAGCAGCAGCGGCTTCCATATGGCCTGACTGCTCATAGGCATAAGCAAGCGTATAATGCAGCATCGGATAGATCGCTGCCGCTTGGTTTTCTAGTGAAGTCATGATGCACGCCAGCACCGCAATCGCTTCCTCATGCAGCCCGCTACCAATGTAGTCGGCAGCTAAGTTCAAATAATTGTGCGCATCGCCGCGCATAAGCCGCAGCAGCTCGGCACGCGCCTGATCCGCCAGCTGCTGCTGCCCTCCAGCAGCCAGCGCCAAGCAGCGCTCGTTGGCCGATCCGAAATCGGCCACATCGAGCCCGAGCGTCTCCGCCGCGAAGGCTATCGCCTCCTCGCTGCGTCCCAGCTTGCGCAGCAGCGCCGCCTTCAAATGGCGCGCTTTATAATTGCGGGCGTTCCGCACGATGGAACGCTCCACCAGCTCCAGCGCATCCGCAAGCGCGCCTTCCGCGCAAGCGATCTGTGCCAGCGAGAAGTAGCTGGCATCCTGCCAAGCCGCTGACCACGTTGCCTTGTAGAAAGCAGCGAACGCTTCTTCGCGCTTCCCTTGATGCTTCAAGGCAACGCCAAGCTGGTAAAGCGCCTCGCTGTCATATGGATTCGGGTTGCGCCACGTCAGCGACTTAATGGCGGTGCGGAAATAGCCTTCCGCCTGTTGAAATTTCCCCTGCCGCAGCAGCAGCGTGCCATAGGCGACATTTATGCGGCTGTCGCTAGCGTCGCGCTTCAGCCCCTCCAAATAATACGCCTCCGGCTCAAAGGTCGCATGGCGATATTGTTCCAAATGGAGCCCCGCCAAATACAGCTGCTCATTCGTCTTGAGCGCAGCTGGCGCTTCAAGCGGCTTCGCCGCGTCAGGTATTTGCTCAAGCGAGGGCTTGGCAGGCTGGTAAGAAATGAGCAGCCTCCCTGCCGCATCACGGACCGACAGCAGCAAATCAAAAGCCTGGTCTGCATCATCCAATATAACGACAGACTTGAAGATGTCGGTCGGCGACAGCTTCACCTTCTCTTGAATATAGCTGCGCCCCCGTCCGCGCAGCTCGATCTGGGCATCCACAAACACAGCTGTTGCATAAACGTAAAGGGCAGCCTCCCGCGTCTGCTCGTCGACCTCCAAATTAACAGCAGCATCGATGGACGCGTTTTTGACGACTCCTATCTTTTTGTAGGGCATAAAATATTGCTTGAAAGACTTCTCCTCATACGGCTGAAGCCAGGTGAAATCCGGCTGATTGTCCGTATAGACGCCCGTCATCAGCTCAATATAAGGACCGTCCTCATCGGTCAGATTGCGATCCCAAGCGATGCCAAATTCGCCGTTCCCCCAGGTCCACTGCTTTTTGCCCGGGGAAATATGATGGTTCGCTACATGCAGCAGCCCTGCCTGCACCCCATGGTCATACCCACCTACAAAATTATAATCGGATTTGTAAGCCATATAAGAGGTTGGCACGGGAATGTTGCGGTAACGGGAAATATCGACGCCAGCGGAATAATCCATTTTATAATAGGTGCCGGTGGCAATTGGAAAGCGGCTTACGTCCCGCTTGCCGTGGTCGAACACCGCTGTTACATCAGGGGGAAATACCGACTGCGTTTGCTCATTAACCGCAACCGCCGGATTGGCCCACCATAAAAAAGTTTGCGGCTGCGACGTACGGTTGTAAAGCTGTGCGGAAATTTCCAAATAAGCCTTGCCGGAGTGCAGCGTAAAGCCAGACGTTACCTTCGTGCCATACATGCGGTCAATTTCGCTGACCCATACCGTAGCGCTGCCATCTTTATTTTCAGCTAGACGATATTCTACTGGCCCGTAGGTGTTTGGACGATGATGCTGCGGCCAGTTGAATTCAATGCCACCGGAAATCCACGGCCCCGCGAGCCCCACGAGCGCAGGCTTGATGACCTTGTTGTAATAAACGAAATCGTAGTCATTCGTTTTATCCAGCGCCCGATAAATGCGTCCGCCCAGCTCTGGCATCATTTCGATACGCACATATTCATTTTCGAGAATGACGAGCTTGTATGGCTGAGGCTGCTTTTCATTTTCGATTTTATCAATAACGGGATGCGGATAAACCCGGCCCGAGCTGCCTTGATACACTCTTTTTTCTAAAAACATCGGATTTCGCTCTGGTTTGCCTATGCCGTAGGTCGGTATGGAAACCGTCTCTTCCCAAATCTTCACCTGCTGCTCCAACGTGATTCCTCCCTAGCTTTGATGCTTTAACTTTAGCGCCTGGGAGCGAGAGAGCCAATTCACGATACACTTGTTCTAATGGACTATATTCTGATTTCACGAGGCATCAATTGAACCGACTTCCGCGCCAGCTCTTCACCTCCGTCTAGGCAGCTGCATACACTGCTGGAAAAACTGCGATTTCAGAAAGGCAGGCCGATCATGAGTACAGAATATGTAGACCTCGCTTCACCCGCATTAAATTTGTTTTACGATGTTAATTGCGCCCCCTTGTTCCATAAGGACTCCTGCAACTACTTAAACCAATTAACGGCACAACAATTGCCTGTGCTAAAAAGCACGTCGTTTTTCGATGCGCATATGACCAAAAATCATATTGTTGAGCCGCATTGGCATCCCAATACGACGGAGCTTGTATTCGTCACGCATGGTGAAATTGTCGTTTCGATTTTAAATCCTTTTACGAAGCAGCTGCTTACTTACCGGTTATGCGACCATCAAGCCGTATACATTCCAATGGGCTGGTGGCACTGGATTATTGCGTGCAGCGAGCATACGCATTTTATTACGATTTTTGATGACCGCTGTCCACAAACGGTATTCGGCTCTGACGTACTGCGCATTACGCCGAAGGAAGTGTTCCAGCTCGCCTATTGCGTCAATGCCGGTCAGCTGGCCCATGTGCTGTCGCCGATTCAAAATACGACCATTATCGGACCGGCGTGCGTCAATGCCCAAGCTGGCGCAAGCGGATATGGAGGCTACGGCCACGGAGCGGCGCAAGGCGTACAGTGGCGAATTGGCAACCCGCCGCCACAGGCTTTGGATGAGGAGCAAGAGCAGCAGGAGCTGCAAAGGTAACGACGGCTTCCTATCCTCTGCTCACCTAACGGCACATGCAAAAGGCACGCCAACTCCACCTGAAGAGGTGCAAGCTGGCGTGCCTTTCGTTTTGTCACAAAGCTCCACAGCAATAAAGCCTTGTAATTATGGAGGATTTTTGTATTATTAGAGGAATAAGCTGACCCTGTATGAAGTCATTTTTCAAAATATAGGAAAGGATATGATTGTTCCATCCTTTCTCTATATTTCTACGCGAAACGGTAGCTTTTCCGCCAGAGGACGGCTTTCGGCCGTTTACGCTTGAAACTATTCATTGTGAAATGGAGCTCTTTACATGTTAATTGCAACTGAGCGTTTATGGATTCGTCCATTTGAACCAGAAGATTGGAAGGCTGTGTTGGCGTACACATCCGATCCTGCTGTTATGACTTACATACCCGGCGGCGTACATAGTGAAGATGATGCGCAGCAGTTTATCAATGATAATCTCGGCAATCAAGCGCAGCATTACGCTGTACTCTTGAAAGATAGCAATCAGCTTATTGGACATATTGTGTTTCATAAGTATTTTGGCGAGCACACCTATGAGATCGGCTGGGTATTCAGCCCTCATTATCGAAATCAAGGCTATGCCTCGGAAGCTGCATGCTCCATGCTGAAATATGGGTTCGAGGAGCTGCAGCTGCACCGAATTATTGCTACCTGCCAGCCCGAGAACATTCCCTCCTATCGCGTAATGGAGAAAATCGGCATGCGCAGGGAAGGCTTTTTCAAAAAATGCATTCCTAATGGCACCCATGAATGGTGGGATGAATATTACTACGCCATACTGCAAGAAGAATGGCTCACCCTCACTTGCTAATCAGCAGCGACAGCAGTCCTGCCGCAATAAGCGGGCCGACCGGAACGCCTTTAAAAAAAGCAACGCCAATGATCGTCCCGATAATCAGCCCAGTCACAATCGTCGGCTGGCTGGACATCAGCTGAAAGCCGCGCCCGCCCAAATAAGCAACCATCACGCCGACGACGATGGCCGCTATCGATTTCCAATGGAGAAAGGATTCATAGACGGATTTCATACTGATCGTTCCGCTCGCCAGCGGCGCGAGAATGCCAATCGTCAATATGATGATGCCCAAAGTGAGGCCGTGTTTCTCGATCCACGGGAAAGCCTGATGCACATTCGTTACCCGGAGAAGCAGCAGAAATACGGCAGCGATGGTGATGGAGTTATTTTTGCTCAATATGCCCAGCAGCGCGAAAAAAAGCAGCAGGACAGACGGCGTGTCGATTTGCGGCATTTGCTGAATCCCCTTTCTCTTAATTAGCAATAGTTTGTCATTTATCAGGCTTTGCTAATCCTTGCAAGGATTAGCGTCTTCGATTACGCCGTTTGATCCATTCCATCAGCTCCATACAGCCGATAAACAATGCAAATAAAATAAACAATGGAATCGTTTTTCCGAAATCCATTAGTTTGAACAGAGGAGCGACAACCGCTGTCGTCCCCACAACAACTAGTCCCAGCACCGAAAGGCGCCATCCCGTAAACATAAACCAGCTTCCTCCCAATCCTTTTCGCAAAATGACCAAAGAGCCTGCCCGCGGCAAGCTCTCTCGTTTTCTACGGCTATGCAGCTATGCAGCTAGCCTTGAACAATTGCAACGGCCAGAATAACCCAACCGATCAAAAAACACAGTCCGCCCAGCGGAGTAATCGCGCCCAGCTTCTTCACACCGCTGAGGCTAAGAGCATAAAGGCTGCCGCTGAACAAAATAATGCCAGCAAATAAAAACCAGCCTGCGGTTACGACGAGCCCGCTCATAAGTATGCCGCCTGCTAACACACCGGCAAGCAGTAAGCCCAGCGCATGGGCAATCTGGTATTGCACCCCAGTCTGATAAATAGCCAGCATGTCGGCGGAAAGCTTCTTCTTCAATGCATGCGCGCCAAAAGCGCCGAGCATAACCGCTAAAAACATATTGATGCTGCCGAGCAGCAATAAAGTCGTCATTTCGTCCTCCTGCATCTTCCCATTATTCGCTACAGCTTTGTCCATTGTATCATTATTACAAGTAACAACCTAGATCAAATATTCTCCGCTGGAGACATGCAAGGCCATGTATAGGCAAGCAGCTCAAAGCCTCGTTTCTCCAAAATCGGGCGGCTCATTGGACTTGCATCCACCGTCATCAAATGAAAGCCTGCCTGCCAGGCAGCCTGCGCACGCACAGCCAGCAGCGCTGTATAAAACCCTTTGCCGCGGTATTCCGCAAGCGTAGATCCTCCCCAAATGCTTGCAAACGACGTTCCTTCGTGCAAATACATCCAGGCGGCGCTGACCATTTTGTCTCCCTCATAAGCGGCATAGATGCGCAGCCCAATTTGCTCATCCTGCAAATCCTGCTTCAATCGCTCCCCATGCTCCATATGGGAAACACCCCATACTGCTTCTTCCAGCGCTACTAATGCATCAATGCCTGCCGCATCCGTCACAGGGCGAATGGCTGGTGAAATTTCACACTGGAGCAGCTCATGCCCTTCCGCAAGCTGAATAACCATCATCGCTTCTTCTTCGCCGATGTCGAAGCCATGTGCCAGCAAGCGCTCTTTGAGATTGCGAGGCTTGTCATCGCTGTACACCTTCCACTCAAACGACTGTCCCAGTCCGCGAAAATAGGCGAGCTGCGCCTCAATGGCTTCATCAACGTTGTCTTCGTTCAAATCCGTATAAAGAACGAAGCCGCCTTCGCCGTCATTTTCGAGCGCGATTTGCCGAATAATACTGCCGTCCGTCTCCCGACGATATCCCGGAAACGCTATATCGATTCGCTGCTCCTTCGTAAATATGGCTATCAGCTGTTCTCGGTTCATCTCAAGCTCCTTCCTCTTGCTCTATCTTCTGCCTTATCCTTGTCCACCAAAATCAAAGGCGTCATGCTTTATATATATCGTCTTGCGTTGTTTTCCTTCTCGGCCCAGCCGAATGTTGAACGAATCTGTTTTGGCCAGCGCCGCATATTGCGGCTCGCTGATGGCCCTTGGAATGGCGCTGCGGATAAGTTGGGCCGCAAACTGGTGGAACAAAACCAGCTCGCCCCGCATCATGTTCTCAATATCGCCGCCCAATATTTTTCCCCCATATGCTTTGCGCTGCTCATTTAAATTCGTCATCAGCTCTGGTACGAACTGATACAGCCAGGCGGTATTATAATTTTCCGAATAAGGCTCCGCATCTTCATAACCCTGCTCGCCATAGGCCTCTACCCGATAGCCAAATAACTCTACCGTACTGGGGGATGCCTGCAAGCTATATTCAATGATGCTAATGGCTCCGATCCGTCCCTCCTGCTGCCTGGCATACAGCCGATTGCACAGCTGGCGAAAAGAAGATAAAAACAGCTCGATCAGCTGTTCTTGATGGATGTGGTAATAACGATTTTCCTGAAATACCGTTTGTTCAAGAGCAGGTATAAAGCAATTTTTATAGAAGTGCCTAAGCGCCCGTACTTTTCGGATATCCTTCCGCTCTCGCCGCCTGCACGACTCTTCCCGTCCAAATCCTGTCAGCCTGATCCATTGGAAAGCTGCCTCCTCGGCATCTTTGCTGCTGTGGCCTGTACCGCCCAAAGCATTCCCTCCTCCAACCATTTTCCCACGCGCCCTAGTTTATCTTTCTATTAATCTTTTAATTATATCGGTGGGAAATGTTGGATTGTTAAGAGGATATTTGAACAGATTCCAAGAAACCTTGTGTGCCGAAAAAATCTAGCAGCTGCCGAAACGGTTAATTTTTCTCGATTGATGCCTGCAAATGATTATTAATTCGCAGCATCAGCGAAATCATAAGCTCATATTCCTCTGCGGAAATGACCTTTTTGACTTCATCGTTTACCGACTCATTTATGGCGATGGTTTCATTAATAAGCTGCTGGCCTTTGTCCGTAATATAAACAACAAAGCTGCGTCGATCCTGAACGCCAGGCCGCTTGTGAATCAGCTGCTCCTTCTCCAAATGGTCGATGATACGGGTAACGGTGGGATTTTCCTTACTCGTCCGCAAAGCAATTTCCTTCTGGATCAAGCCATCCGACTTGCTGATTTGAAGCAGTACCGACCACTGCTCTGGCGTAATCGCATATTCTCTCAAACGTTGCTGAAAAAAATTAGTAAGCTTGCGATACGTCATTCCCATTGTAAAGCCAATCGACTGCTCAAGTCCCTGATAAGGCATAAACCTGTCCCCCACTCTAAAATAACTCCAACTGCTCCACCGCTGGCGGCTCTGGCTCATTGCGAACAAAATAAGGCCCTTCCCCATCCGGACAGTTCAGTCCAAGCAGATCCATCAGTTCTTTGGCATTATCAGCCGCGTCTCCGCCGGAGTTATTGTTAAAAATAATGCATATATTCTTGCTCTGCTGCTGCAGCTTCTTGATATGGTCTGCCCATTCTCGAAGCTCAGTACTGTTGTAGCGGTATAAATAGCGAACCTCGCGCCAATTCGGCGCTCCGCTCTGGTTCCAGCCCGATACATTTCGACCATGCAGCCTAACGAGCGTCAGTTCCTGATCGGTCGCATGCAGCACAGTCGGCACCGAGCCAATGCCTGCCTGCGGCTCATCACATACGCTGTGTATCCAGCCCTCGCGCTCCATGAACGCCAGCGTCCTCGTACGAAACTCCGGCATAAACCAGCTCTGATGGCGGAACTCCAGCGCACAGCGAATGCTGCCCATTCTGAGCTTCGTTTCGCGAAGCAGCCGGACATTATCCTGCGTGCAATCAAACCATGGCGGATACTGGAACAGTACGGCGGTCAGCCGCCCAGCCTCCATAACCGGTTCAATAGATTCGCGGAAAGCAGCGAACATTTGCCCCGTGTCATTTAATGCCGCGGCAGCTGCCGCTTCACCGCGCTGATGCCCTGTCATGCCTTGATAGGCTTTTATCATAAAATGGAGCGAGCTCGGCGTTTCCGCCACCCATTTGGCGAACCTTTCCCGGGATTGAATCGCATAGAAGGAGCTGTCTACTTCGACGACGGGAAAATATTTTGCATATTGGCCCAGTCTGTCCTTCGCCTTTGTACCGGGAATATACAGCGAATCATGGTCGCCCCAGCCTGTAAGTCCGATTTGAACAGCCATCATTCGGCTCCTTTCGTATGTCCTTGGCATGTTATAGGTCTGTTGAAGATGTCTTTTTTATGATAAAGCAACTGTAGTTGCTTTGACAACTTTTGCGCGTATTCACAAGATAATGGCCGTCCAGCCATTGATCCACTTGTTCTTTTCAAAATGATCTATCTGGGTGATTGAGCGAAGCTTCGCGGATGCTAAACAGCTATATGGGTTTCGCTATTAACGGTTGCGGGGGCTGATCCCCAAAACAAAGAGAAACCCGATCGTCTTGAGACAAGACATGGGGTTTCCCGTCAATCTGAAAGCCTGATTACTCAGGCTTCCTGTTTCTTTTGGTAAAAAGAAAACTTCCCGTTAAGCAGACAGGTTTAATGAATAAACCGACTGCTTAACGAGGAGCATTTCATGAATAGGGTTGACCTTTTTTACGGGTCACCTTTAAACAGTGAAATTTTCAAGTATAGATTTTATAAGTAAGGCGTTGGTTGAAGCATAATCTCTTTCTAGCATCTGCTCATGTTTGCCGTTTCCTAAATAAATGTGCAGTTGCCCCATTGTTAAAGTGCTCCAGGATTTCCTTCTCCATTCCTCTTCTCCTATGGGATCTGCTGATTGGATTAGATGAATTTCAGCCTGAACTTCTCCATTTGTTTGCATCCCATCAATCCATGCTGTGTAAGCTAGGATGTTTTGTTTAACTTTTTCTGCTGTCTCCCCGGGAACATGGCGAATGAACATCGAAATCTCTTCTTTTAGCGTCTCCAGATACGCTTCTTGCTGCATATTAGATGAAGACGTTTCTCTCGGATAGGCGTCAAACATAAGGATATCCGCTACTTTACGACCCTGTTCCTCCAGTCGCTTGGCTACTTCAAATGCAAGGTTGCCTCCGGCAGAGTAGCCCAGCAAATAAATGGGACCCTGAGGCTGCAATTTTTGAACTTGTTGTGCAAAGTATTCCGTTGTATCGTCGCAAACGATGAAATCATAGGCATATATAGTTGCCGTATCCTGCAACGATTGTGCCATCATCGTGAATACTTGCCCATAGCCTACGATTGGCGGGAAGCAATGCAAAGTTAAACCGTTTCCTTTGCTGCTGTTCCATACAGATACCCCTGTACCTTGCTGCTCTGTAGAATTATCAAAGTGGTTTCGACTTTCCAACTGCTCGGCAAGCTCCATGACCGTCGGGAAAGTGAAGGCGGTACTAAACGATATTTCCACATCCAACCTGCTGCGAGCTTCTCCGATCATATGAATCAGCTTCAAAGAATGTCCGCCTACATCGAAGAAATTATCGTGAATGCCAACCCGTTCTATGCCCAGAACCTCCTGCCAGATGTCAGCAAGCGCTTGTTCCAGCGGATTCCTTGGCGCAGTGTAATTGGCTTGAAGCGGCTCATTTTGCTGCAAAAGAGATAAACGTCTGCGATCGACTTTTCCATTAGCTGTAAGCGGCAATTTATCCAGTTGCACGAAGCGGTTTGGAATCATATAGGCTGGAAGCCTCTGCAATAATGCTCTCCGCAATTCCCCGGCCGTAAGCTCGCTATCCGCTACGTAATAGGCATATAGCTGCTTCTCTTTCGCGTCGTTTTCGCGAGCGATGGCCGCGGCTTCCTTCACCGCCTCTACTTTCATAAGTTGCGCCTCTACTTCGCCGAGCTCAATACGGAAGCCGCGTATTTTTACTTGGTCATCTGCGCGGCCTAAATATTCCAAGTTTCCGTTTGACAGCATTTTGGCCAAGTCCCCTGTACGGTACATCCGCTTCCCAGGAACGAATGGATGGTCAACGAACTTCGCTGCGGTCAAGTCGGGACGACGGAAGTACCCTCGCGCGACTCCATCTCCAACGATGTATATTTCTCCCGGTACTCCAATCGGCACTTGCTTACGCTCAGCATCAAGCAAATAAATGCTTACATTCGCAGCCGGTACCCCAATGGGAACGGAACCGCTCGTATCCGTTTTCGGATCGTAACGATAAATCATGCAGCCGACAACGGTTTCTGTTGGTCCATATTCATTGAATATCGTGATATCTCCGCCAAACTTGTCGTGGATGCTTCTCGCTATATCCGTTCCAAGATTGTCACCTCCGACAATTAGCTTACGGATGTTTGAGCCGGCCCTTATATTCATTTCTTTGATTATACTTAAATGGGCCGGTGTCAGCTTGATAATGTTAACTTGGTTATCTGTTACGATCCGCTCGATTATTAGCGCTTTGTCTTCTCCACTGTAGATGCGAATAAGATTGCCAGTAAGTAGCGGCGTGAATATGGATGTTACCGTCAGGTCGAAGGAAATGGATGAGTACAGCGGAAAATCAAGCTTTTCCCCAGCGACATATACCTCTTGTGCCCACCACAAGTAATTCGTCAGGCCTTGGTGGGTAATCATGGCGCCCTTCGGATTTCCCGTCGTTCCCGACGTATAGATCACATAAGCAAGATCGTGCGCGCTAGATATCGGCTCTATATTCGACTCTTCTTCGCTAAAGACCTCCGGATCATTCAGATTGATAAGCTTTCCTTCAAAATGTACGTGATTCAGCAAATGCTGCTGCACTAGCAGCACCTCCGAGCCAGCGTCCTCCAGCATGTAACGGATGCGCTCTTCAGGATACTCCGGATCTATTGGCACGTAAGCCCCACCAGCTTTTAGCACGGCCAGTATGCCTATAATCATTTCGACGGATCGATCAGCCAGTATGCCAATCAAATGATCCGGTCGCACGCCGGATGCTCGCAGCGTCCTTGCCAAGCGATTGGAACGGGCGTTTAGCTCGCCATACGTCACTTGCTCTTCATCATGAACGACGGCTACCGCTTCTGGTGTTTTTTCCGCCTGCTGCTCAAACAAATGGTAGACTGTTTTTTCGCTTGGGTATTCCGATGCTGTCGCATTGAATGCTGCAAGCTGTGTGTGCTCCTCCGCTGTTAGGATATCTAACGACGCTAGCCTTGCATACGGATTTGCCGTAACGGATTCAACTAGCTGCTCGAATTGCTTCGCCATCCGGAGCACCGTCTCTCGCTTGAATAAACCAGAAGCATATTCGATGCTGCACGAGATACCATTTTCCATTTCCTCTAACTGGAAGGTTAAATCAAACTTCGCCGCAGTTTGTTCATTTGCATATGGCTGAATCTGCAAGCCCTGCATTTGCAAATCTCTTTGTTCCATATTTTGCAAAACAAACATCGTATCAAAAATCGGGTTGCGGCTCATATCCCTGCTGACCTGCACCTTCTCCACCAGTTCCTCAAATGGATAGCCTTGATGCTCGTAAGCGCCTAGCATCGCTTCCTTGATTTCTTCCAGGTACGATATAAAGGTTTTCTCGCGCGCCGGATAGCTGCGGATCGCCAATGTGCCTACAAACATGCCCACCAGCGACTGGAAGTCGCCATGTGTTCTGCCCGCAATTGGCGTACCGACTACAATATCTTCCTGCCCCGAATATTTATGCAGTAAGGTTTTGTATATCGCCAGCAATATCATATACAGCGTAGATCCGCTTTCGGCCGCTATGCGCCGCAAACTTTCACTCTGCTCAGCGCCAAGCATAAATGACAACTCTTCACCCTGGAAGCTTTGCACCGCAGGCCGCACATAATCCGTTGGCATTTCCAGAACCGGTATATCCCCGCTAAACACATCCAGCCAGTACCCTTCCTCCTGAAGCTGACGCTTCTTCTGCTCCTGAGACTGCTCCCATGCCGCATAGTCCTTGTATTGATTGCGTAATGGGGGCAGTTCTTCCCCGGCATACATGTGTGCAAACTCTTCTACCAAAATGCCCATCGAAATTCCATCGGAGATAATATGGTGCATATCGAGTACGAACAGATGGCGATCAGATGCAAGCTCGATGAGTCCGGCGCGCAAGAGCGGCGGCTGCTCCAGATCAAAGGTGCGAACGAATCGCCGCATGACTTCTGCTGTTTCCTCTTCACTTGCCTGGATATATTCCACAGCAAAGTGCACTTCATTGTGCACGCGCTGCACCGATTCACCTTCCTCCATATGGAAGCTCGTTCGCAGCGTCTCATGCCTTGCAATTAGCTTGTGCAGTGCGGCCTCGAACAGCTTTCGGTCCAGCGTTCCTTCCAGCAGCATGGCTCTCGGCAAATTGTAGCTCAGCCCCGTCCCTTCAAGCTGATGCAATATATACAGCCTCTTCTGAGCTGAGGAGACGGCATAATACTCTTTTTCTTCGATCGGTTGGATAGTCTGGAACGCCTGCTGCTCCATGTCTGCAATTGCTTGAGCAAGCAGCTCGATGGTCGGGAACCTGAAAATATGTCTCAGCGGCACGTTAATATGCATTTCTTTATGCAGACGGCTCACCATTGCCGTTGCCCGCAATGAGTGACCGCCAATCTCAAAGAAGTTGTCGTGCACACCTACCCGTTCAAGACCGAGAACTTCTTGCCAAATACGGGCAAGATTCGCTTCGATGTGCGTGCGCGGCGCTGCATATTCGACCGCAGCAGGAATGATTCCTTCTGGCGCTGGCAGCGCCTTGCGGTCGATTTTGCCGTTTGGCGTCAGCGGCATGCGTTCGAGTTGCACAAAGTACGTTGGAATCATGTACCCCGGCAATTGATCGGCTAAGTGCCTTCTTAGTTCTCCAGCAGCCAGCTCCCGATTGGCCACAACATACGCACAAAGCTGCTGTACTGCGCTGCTATCGGCCTTTGCGACCACAACCGCTTCGCGCACCGAAGCCATTCGGCCAAGCTGTGCTTCTATCTCCCCAAGCTCGATCCGGTACCCGCGAATTTTCACCTGACTGTCCATACGCCCTACGTATTCGAGCGTACCGTCTGGCAACCAACGTGCAAGATCACCAGTCCGATACATTTTTTGCCCTGGTACAAAAGGATTATCAACAAATCTTTCCGCCGTCAATTCCGGTTGATTCAAATAACCGCGTGCCACCCCGTCTCCAGCCGCATACAACTCTCCAATTGCGCCCAGCGGCAGCAGCATGCCTAATGGATCGAGCACATATACTTGCGTATTTCCGATAGGACGGCCAATTGGAATCAAGGCACGATCCATATCTTCCAAACGGATTGTATGGCAACTTGTAAATGTCGTGTTTTCCGTCGGACCATACCCATTAATCAAACGTAAGTGCGGAAAACGTTCCATTGCTTTCTTCACATGCGCTCTGGATACTACATCGCCTCCGACGAGCAATTGTCTGATTCCTGCCAATCCTTCAAGCTTGTGTTCTACCATAACCGTGAACCATCCTGACGTGAACCATGCAATCGTAACCTGATGCATTCGGATCGCTTGCGTCCAATCTTCAAGTGACAAAGTGACTGGAGGCAGAAGCGCCAATACCGCTCCATTCAGCAAGCTGCCCCAAATCTCAAACGTCGCGGCATCGAATGAAATAGTTGATCCCTGCAAGAAAACGTCATTTTCGCAAATATCCACATAACTCGCATGTGTCACAAGTCGAGCAACCCCGCGATGCGTGACGCACACTCCTTTGGGAGTCCCTGTCGAGCCGGAAGTATAGTTGACGTACGCCATCTGAGTTGATTCTGTGGCCGATGCCAGATTTGAACCATCCTTGTCATAAGCCTGCTCAGCATCAAGCAGCACAATCATCGCATCAGTATACACAGGTCTTTGTAAATGGCTCTGGATCAGTACGGTTCGCACATTTGCATCCTGCATCATGTAGCGAATGCGCTCCTCCGGATACTCCGGATCAATAGGCACGTAGGCCCCTCCAGCTTTAAGAATCGCCAATATCCCGACAATCATCTCAAAAGAACGCTCTGCCACAATGGCTACCAGTTGTTCCGCTTCAAGTCCCGCCTGCTGCAGCGTCCGTGCCAACCGATTGGCCTTATCGTTTAGCTCGCCGTAAGACCATTGCGACTCTCCAAATAAAATGGCTGTTGCATTCGGCCTTCGTTCCACTTGGTCCTCAAACAGCTGATGAATAGCCAGCTCTCGTGGATACGCTACTTTTGTATCGTTGAACACGTCTATCAGCCGCGTTCGTTCCTCATTCGTCACCATTTGCAGCATCGCAAGGCTTGCCTGAGGGCGGGCGATCATCTCATCAATCAACCGGATAAAGTGCCCCGCAATCCGCTGTATAGTTTCCGGCTTATACAATGAAGTTGCGTACTCCAAGCTGAAAGCGACCCCATCCTCACCCTCTACTGCCTGCAAGGTCAAGTCAAATTTCGCTGTCCTTTGTGCGCTGGCATACGGCTTCATTTGGAGCCCATCCAGTTCAAACTGCCTGCTTTCCGTATTTTGCAGGACAAACATCGTGTCAAACACTGCATTACGACTTAAATCACGATTAACTTGCACATTCTCAAGCAGTTCTTCAAACGGATATTGCTGGTGCTCATAGGCGTTAAGCATCGTTTCCTTGACCTCATTTAAGTAAGCCGATAACGCCTTCTCACCCGCTGGATAGCTACGGATGGCCAACGTGCCAACGAACATACCAATCTGCTCTTGCAAGTCGCTATGCGTTCTGCCCGCAACAGGCGTACCGACGATAATGTCTTCTTGCCCGGAGTATTTATGCAGCAAAATCGTATACGCCGCGAGCAGCACCATATACAAGGTCGATCCATGCTGAGCAGCAAGCTCATGTAACGCATCCCTCTGATGCGAATCGAGCTCAAAGTCAAACACGGCTCCATCGGACTGTCTCACCGCAGGACGTGCGGCGTCCGTCGGTAGCTCCAGCACGGGCAATTCTCCAGCCAAGGCTTTCAGCCAGTAAGCTTCATGCTCCTTCATTTGTTCTTTATTGGCCTCAGACTGCTGCCAAACTGCATAATCCTTGTACTGAATCCGCAGCTCAGGCAGCGTCTCCTCCCGATATAAACGGGCGAATTCGTCCACCAAAATATCCATCGACGCGCCATCGGAAATGATGTGATGCATATCCAGCAGCAGCACATAGCGCTCTTCCGCCCATTCGATTAATTCGACCCGCAGCAGCGGCGCCTCGCTGAGGTCAAACGGCTGCACGAATTCGCGCACACGAGCTTCGACCTCCTCCTCGCTTGCCACTACTACATAGGCAACCTCAAAGTCAACGGCTTCCTTTACCCGCTGCATCGGTTCGCCCTGCACCAGCTCAAATTCGGTACGCAGCGTTTCGTGACGGGCAATCAGGAGCCCGAACGCTGCTTCAAAACGCGCTCGGTTTAGCGGTCCTTCCAGCAGCAGCATCCCCGGCATATTGTAGCTTTTCCCCGCTTCTTCTAGCTGCTGTAAAAGGTACATCCGTTTTTGCGCCGAGGATAGCGGATAGTAGTCTCTGGCTTCCACACGAGGAATGGCCGCATACGCCTTCTGTTCCCGTACGCTAATCACCGCTGCCAGCTCTTCAACGGTCGGATAGAGAAACACCTCTCTTAACGGCACCTCCGTCTCCAAGGCCTGATGCAGACGCGATACCAGCGTCATCGCCCGGAGCGAATGGCCGCCAAGCGCAAAGAAGTTGTCGCGAATGCCGACGCGTTCAAGTCCCAGTACTTCCTCCCACAGCCGCGCAACTTCCGCTTCGACTGGTGTCCGTGGCGCGACATACGCCGCTTCGCTCTGCGCCTCGACTTCCGGCTTCGGCAGCGCCTTGCGATCCAGCTTCCCGTTAGGTGTTAGCGGCATCTCAGGCAGGGATATGATGTACGTTGGGAGCATATACGAGGGAAGTCCCTCTGCCAGCTTGCTTCGCATCTCCTTCGCTCCCAGCTCGCTGCTGCCCGTCACGGTCACATACGCGCATAACTCCGCTGCGTCCGTCTCCCTTTCTCCAGCGATCACCGTCACCACCGCTTCTTTTACCCCTTCGATTTGCAGCAGATGCGCTTCCACCTCGCCCAGCTCGATCCGGTAACCCCGTATCTTCACCTGATGGTCCATCCGGCCCATATGCTCCAATCGACCATCCGGCAGCCACCTGGCTAAATCGCCGGTCCGGTACATTCGCTCCCCGGGCACAAACGGATGCGCGACAAACCGCTCCTTCGTCAGTTCCTCGCGCGCCCAGTAGCCTCGGGCTACGCCTGCTCCTCCGATGCACAGCTCTCCCACCGCTCCGATCGGCTGCACCTGCAGCGCCTCGTTCAGCACATACACCTGCGTATTCCCCAGCGGACGGCCGATGCTCATTTTTCCGCCTTCGCTCGCTCCTCTCAGGTGTTCAAACGTCGACCAGACCGTCGTTTCCGTCGGCCCGTACATATTGTACAGCTCCGCCTCCGTTTGTCTGCGCAATTGGCTTTCCAGCGTGGCAGGGAAGGGCTCCCCGCCAATCAGCAGCGCCTGCATCGGACGCAGCGCAGCTGCACTGCGCGCATCCTCCAGCAGCATCACCAGACGGGAAGGTGTCGTCTGCATCATCTGGGCCGGATGCTTCGTGAGCAGCGCAGCCAGCTGCGCGGGGTCCTGCTGCTCCGCTTCGCTCGCCAGCAGCACCTGCATGCCGCAGCTCAACGGTACCCAGCTCTCCGTCACGAAGATGTCGAAGGACACCGTCGTCACACTGAGCATGGTTGCAGATGGTGCAAAGGGCAGGGCTTCCACCATCCCCGTCATAAAGTTGACCACGTTTCGATGCTCCACCACCACGCCTTTCGGCATGCCGGTCGTCCCCGAGGTGTAGATGACATACGCGCTGCCTTCAGCGCGGGTCTCCACCTCCGTTGATGCCGTGGAATAAGCTTTCAGTTCCTCCACAGAGGCGAACCTCACCTGCGAATCCTGTTGTCTATCTGAGGCATGCTCCTCCTGCTGTCCATTTGAAGCCTCCTGCTGTCCATCAGAGCCCTGCTCCTCCAGACACAGCACCTGACGCAGCGGGGTTTCTACCCAGCCCGCCACCGTTTCTCGTTGGGCTTCTTCGCTTAAGAGAATGCTGATTCCAGCATCTCGAACCATCCCTTCGATGCGGCCGGCTGGCAGCGCCGGGTCCAGTGGCACATAGGCTGCACCAGCTTTCATAATCCCCAGCAGACCGGCGATCAGCCAAGGCGAACGGGACAGCAGCACACCGACGCGGTCTTCGCTGCTCACGCCCTGCGCGCGCAGCCAGCCCGCGATGCGGTTGGCTTGTCCGTCCAGCTCG
>NZ_JBPULM010000016.1:0-1836 GCF_055814915.1 Paenibacillus sp. R-74696 | reverse complement strand
TGCTGTAAAATGTACATCCGTTTTTGCGCTGAGGACAGTGGATACGTCTCCTGAGCCTTAACAGGCACTAGCGCTTCAAATTCGCGCTCATCGGCTACTTCCAAAGTTGCTGCCAGTTCTTCAACGGTCGGATAAAGAAACACCTCTCGTAACGGCACCTCGGTCTCCAATGCCTGATGCAGACGCGATACCAGCGTCATCGCCCGGAGCGAATGGCCGCCAAGCGCAAAGAAGTTGTCGCGAATGCCGACGCGCTCAAGTCCCAGTACTTCCTCCCAGAGCCGCGCAACTTCCGCTTCGACTGGTGTCCGTGGCGCGACATACGCCGCTTCGCTCTGCGCCTCGACTTCCGGCTTCGGCAGTGCCTTGCGATCCAGCTTGCCGTTAGGTGTTAGCGGCATCTCGCTTAGGGATATGATGTGCGTTGGGAGCATATACGAGGGAAGTCCCTCGGCCAGCTTGCTGCGCATTTCCTTTGCTCCCAGCTCGCTGCTGCCCGTCACATACGCGCACAATTCCGCTGCGTCCGTCTCCCTTTCTCCAGCGATCACCGTCACCACCGCTTCTTTTACCCCTTCGATTTGCAGCAGATGCGCTTCCACCTCGCCCAGCTCGATCCGGTAACCCCGTATCTTCACCTGATGGTCCATCCGGCCCATATGCTCCAGTCGACCATCCGGCAGCCACCTGGCTAAATCGCCGGTCCGGTACATCCGCTCGCCGGGGACAAACGGATGCGCGACAAACCGTTCCTTCGTCAGTTCCTCCCGTGCCCAGTAGCCACGGGCTACCCCGGCTCCTCCGATGCACAGCTCTCCCACCGCTCCGATCGGCTGCACCTGCAGCGCCTCGTTCAGCACATACACCTGCGTATTGCCCAGCGGACGGCCGATGCTCATTTTTCCTCCTTCGCCTGTTTCTCTCAGGTGTTCAAACGTCGACCAGACCGTCGTTTCCGTTGGGCCGTACATATTGTACAGCTCCGCCTCCGTTTGACTGCGCAATTGGCTTTCCAGCGTGGCAGGGAAGGGCTCCCCGCCAATCAGCAGCGCCTGCAGAGGACGCAGCGCAGCTGCACTGCGCGCATCCTCCAGCAGCATCACCAGACGGGAAGGCGTCGTCTGCATCATCTGGGCCGGATGCTTCGTGAGCAGCGCAGCCAGCTGCGCAGGGTCCTGCTGCTCCGCCTCGCTCGCCAGCAGAACCTGCATGCCGCAGCTCAGCGGTACCCAGCTCTCGGTCACGAAGATGTCGAAGGACACCGTTGTCACACTGAGCATGGCCCCAGATGGCGCAAAGGGCAGAGCTTCCACCATCCCCGTCATAAAGTTGACCACGTTCCGATGCTCCACCACCACACCTTTCGGCGTGCCGGTTGTCCCTGAGGTGTAGATCACATATGCGCTACCTTCAGCGCGAGTCTCCACCTCCGTTGATGCCGTGGAATAAGCTTTCAGTTCCTCCACCGAGGCGAACCTCACCTGCGAAGCTTGCTCCTTCTGCTGTCTATCTGAAGCCTTTTGCTGTCCGTCAGAGCCCTGCTCCTCCAGACACAGCACCTGACGCAGCGGGGTTTCTACCCAGCCCGCCACCGTTTCTCGTTGGGCTTCTTCGCTTAAGAGAATGCTGATTCCGGCATCCCGAACCATCCCTTCGATGCGGCCGGCTGGCAGCGCCGGATCCAGTGGCACATAGGCCGCACCAGCTTTCATAATCCCCAGCAGACCCGCGATCAGCCAAGGCGAACGGGACAGCAGTACACCGACGCGGTCTTCGCTGCTCACGCCCTGCGCGCGCAGCCAGCCCGCGATGCGGTTGGCTTGTCCGTTCAGCTCG
>NZ_JBPULM010000015.1:0-907 GCF_055814915.1 Paenibacillus sp. R-74696 | reverse complement strand
GCGACCCATCATGACGCGCTGCGGATGACGCTGACGCAGGCCGAGGACGGCAGCTATGTCGCTTGGAACCGGAAGGTGGCAGACGGTGAGCTTTACAGGTTGGACGTTTTCGATTTCCGGGGTGAGCCCGGATGGAGCGAAAAGGTCGAAGCCGCTGCTGCGGAGCTGCAAGGCAGCATTTCGCTAGCGAGCGGCCCGCTCATGAGGTTGGGCTTGTTCCAATGTGGCGATGGGGATCATTTGCTCCTCGTCATTCATCACTGGGTCGTGGACGGGGTATCTTGGCGAATTCTGTTTGAAGATTTTGCCACTGCTTACGAGCAAGCGGTACAAGGGAAAGACATCCGGCTGCCGCAGAAAACGGACGCATTCCAGACGTGGGCGCAGCAATGGAGCGCTTATGCAGGAAGTCCGGCGATGGAGGCGCAGCGTGCGTACTGGAAACGGATCGTAGAGCTGGCGGTTCCGCCGCTGCCCAAGGATTACGACTCAGTAGCTTCAGAAGTCTCAGGAGCCTCAGGAGCCTCAGAAGCTTTAGGAGCTTCAACGCTAGCAGCTAGCCAAACGCTGGCCGTGGAGTGGTCACAAGTCCAGACGCAGCAACTGTTGAAAGAAGCGCACCGCGCCTACGGAACGGAAATCAATGATTTGCTGCTGACCGCCCTGGCGCTGGCGGTTCAGTCGTGGAGTGGTATGGAGCGTATGGGGATCATGCTGGAAGGACATGGCAGGGAAACGATCCTCCCGGATGTGGATGTCAGCCGGACGGTCGGCTGGTTCACGAGCGCGTACCCGGTGGTGCTGGAGATGAAGCCAGAGATGAGCTTGTCGCAGCAGATCAAGCGAGTGAAGGAAACGCTGCGAGCGATCCCGGACAAAGGGGTCGGCTACGGCCTCCTGCGTTATG
>NZ_JBPULM010000014.1:0-871 GCF_055814915.1 Paenibacillus sp. R-74696 | reverse complement strand
GCGACCCATCATGACGCGCTGCGGATGACGCTGACGCAGACCGAGGAAGGCAGCTATGTCGCTTGGAACCGGAAGGTGGCGGACGGTGAGCTTTACAGGTTGGACGTTTTCGATTTCCGGGGTGAGCCCGGATGGAGCGAAAAGGTCGAAGCCGCTGCTGCGGAGCTGCAAGGCAGCATTTCGCTAGCGAGCGGCCCGCTCATGCGGTTGGGCTTGTTCCAGTGTGAGGATGGGGATCATTTGCTCCTCGTCATTCATCACTGGGTCGTGGACGGGGTGTCTTGGCGAATTCTGTTCGAAGATTTTGCCACTGCTTACGAGCAAGCGGTACAAGGGAAAGACATCCGGCTGCCGCAGAAAACGGACGCATTCCAGACGTGGGCGCAGCAATGGAGCGCTTATGCAGGAAGTCCGGCGATGGAGGCGCAGCGTGCGTACTGGAAACGGATCGTAGAGCTGGCGGTTCCGCCGCTGCCCAAGGATTACGACTCAGTAGCTTCAGAAGCCACCACGCTAGCAGCTAGCCAAACGCTGGCCGTGGAGTGGTCGCAAGTCCAGACGCAGCAACTGTTGAAAGAAGCGCACCGCGCCTACGGAACGGAGATTAATGACTTGCTGCTCACCGCGCTGGCGCTGGCGGTTCAGTCGTGGAGCGGTATGGGGCGTGTGGGGATCATGCTGGAAGGACATGGCAGGGAAACGATCCTCCCGGATGTGGATGTCAGCCGGACGGTCGGCTGGTTCACGAGCGCGTACCCGGTGGTGCTGGAGATGAAGCCAGAGATGAGCTTGTCGCAGCAGATCAAGCGAGTGAAGGAAACGCTGCGAGCGATCCCGGACAAAGGGGTCGGCTACGGCCTCCTGCGTTATG
>NZ_JBPULM010000013.1:0-112358 GCF_055814915.1 Paenibacillus sp. R-74696 | reverse complement strand
CTTGCGTTTTGTTCTTGTCTGCCGTATGTCTCAGCGGCGACTCATATAATATATCACGGGTGCCTAGAGGATTGCAAGTGTTTTTTTAAAAAAACTTTTAACTTTTATTAAACCCGCATTACAGCGGCTTTTTCCGGCGTTGCAAAGCCTTATTTACCGCGGAAAACCCACTTTTTGCTGCCAATAAAATTGAGCACTGTCGTTACCCCCGTAACGAGCAGCTTTGCCAGCCACTCGTTAACAAGCATCTTTTCAGACACGAAATACAATAAGGGCAACGACAGACCGAGTACCGTACAGCTCAAAATAGTAAACCTTATTGCCTGCGCTTTATCAAATTTGCGTTCTCTTCGCTGCTCCGGCCCTTTGCCGAACGTCAGCCATGAATTCATAACGTAGCTGTTCACAATACCTGCTCCATAAGAAATCACCTGTGCGCCAACGAAGTACACACCCAGCCATACCAAGAGGCTAAACACCATAAAATCGACAGCCGTATTTACAAGCCCTATCATATTAAACATTATAAACTGCCTGATTGTTTGCCTCATTGTACCTTGGGACATGTTGCCGCTCCTTTGTCTTCCTAAACTTCTTCGTTTAAATGCTTGCATAACTCAGCTTTCTGGCACTAGCCGCTGTAGAGCACCCAGCTCGGGAACCAGCGTAGAATATGAGCCACATAGGTTTTGCTGAAAGGCAATCCGGATAGCACAGGATAAAACATAATGAACAGCACGACTGCTGCCGCGACGTAGATGCCTAGATATTTTCTCCACTTCGGATTTTTTTCCTCTGCCGTCTGGAACATATAGAGTATCGCCATGATCATGAACGGCACCATCGCAAAATAATGATAAATAAACGTCAACCTTGGCACAAGCATCCACGGCAAGTATTGCGACAGATAAGCGATCCAGACTATATACATGCGTTTATCCTTGCGCTTAAGGCTTATATAGAAGGCGCCTATTAGCGCAAACAGCCCCGTCCACCAAATAAGCGGATTGCCGAATGCGGAAATCGACGACACATCATTAGGGTTTTCTAAATCCTTGCCGCTGTAATACCATACCGGCCGCTTCATAAACGGCCACTCCCACCACTGAGAGGAATAAGGATGCGTAGCAACAAGCTCGCTGTGATAAGAGTACATATGCTCCTGCTGACTTACCAGGCCTTCAATTGTATACTTGCCATCGCCTGCGTTCAGCACCGGCATAAAGGATAGGCTGTAAATGACAACCGGAATGGCGATGTACGTAATCAAACAGCTCGCGAGCGTTAACAGCGCATTGCGTGGGAAAGCCTTAATGACGCGCTTATACGTTTCCTTCTGCTCAGCACTCGCCGTACCAGATGCAAGCGCACGCTTGGAGGCTGCATACTGCTTATACCGGTCGAACAAGGATAAGCCAAGCATAATGGCAAGCCCTGCCCCGCCGTAAATGACGATCCATTTGGACGCTGCGCCGATGCCGAATACGACCCCCGCAAGCGAAAGCGGAACGAGCGTCTTCCCTAGGGCCACTAAATAGAAGTTCATTCTATAGTAACGGTACATGAAGTAGAACATCAGCATAATGAAAAATACGGCGTACACATCGATCGTCGCAATGCGCGTCTGTGTGAAATGCATGAAATCGGCCGCCAGCAAAATCGCGCCAGCTGCTGCATAAACCGTGCGGTAGCGGAACAACCGCAGCACGAATATATACATAAGCGGAATCATCGCAATGCCGAACAGCGTTCCAATGATCCGCCAGCCGAATGGACTGAGCCCGAACAGCTTGATGCCGATGGCGATGAGTATTTTGCCCAGTGGCGGATGTGTATTTTCATATACTGTCAAATCCTCAAGGAACTCATACGCAGTACGTGCATGATAAATCTCATCGAAATATGAGCCGTTCCAATAGGTCGACTTGTAAGCTGCCGAGCTTTGTTCATCAAATAGATGCTCCACAAGGCCAAAACGCGGGTCCTCGGCCGCTGCCGCATTAGAGCCGATATAAACAATGTCTCCAATAGGCAGCGGCTGATCACTTCCACTTGGATAAAAGGCCATTTCCTGCAGCGAGAAACCCGTTGAGGCAACTGTAACCTTGGCATATCTTGCGCTCACGTTAAGCGGCTGGACTACCCATTTTAAATTATCGCCGATTTTCAGCTCGACATCTACGCCGCCGCTCCAGGCATCCGGTGAATTTCCAAACTCCAGCTTGAGCTTGCCGGAGCCCACGCCGCCGAACATGTTGACCCGCTCCAGCTGCTGTGTTTGACCAAGGTCAACATAAAAGCTCTGGCCATTTTGCTGCGGCTTCCAGCCTGTATTCAGGCTGTTAAACGAGCCCAAATTAAGCAGCGCCACAATTGCATAGACAGCGGTAATGCCGCCCATCCACCACCAGTCCTTGCGAGTGAGCTTATTGCCGCTCTTATCAGAGGAAGAAGCTTGAAGTTCCTTGCCCTTAGGGACGCTCTGCTGCTCCAGCTCCTTCAGTGCCTGACGGTCTGCTTCGCGCAATTCTTCCTGTGTGAGTGGAGGAACTGGTTTTTGATCATTTTTTACATAGAGTGAATAGCCGACATAAAGCAAATAGGCGAACAAGCACAAATTCGTAATCGAGCACAAAATGACAATGCCGTCGGTCACCGTATGCTGGCCCGCCTCGCTAAATGCAAGCACGTAGCCTACATTAATGAAATGCGTGACACTGAAGCCCATCAAGAGATGGAGCAGTCGCCGATCCTGAGACTCGATATAGGCGAAAACATACAGCAAAATGACGGGGAACAGGTAACGCTCATGCATCTTTGTCGCAAACAGAAAGACGATTGTAATGAGAATGATCGCAATAAAATAAGAGATGCCCAGATTGCGCTTTGGCTTGCCCATAAAGGAGAACCATAGTGCGGCTATAACCGCTAGTGCTATGGCAATGTTGCCCCAAGTTTTATAGGACAGCGCAAGCCAGCTGCTCTCCAGCGGTGCCCAATTCCCTCCCGTAAGCGCATATAGGTTGAACGCATTCAGCGTTGCGTAAGGATAGGAGGACAGCGTCGCTTTGTAAAGCTCAATAACACCGATCAAACCGCCATTGGTTAAGAAAAACGGAGCGGCAAACACCAGAAAAGCGATTATGCCGTAAGCGACGCTCAGCAGGGCACGCTTCCAATCGCGTTTGTGCCAGTAAGCGAGCAATACGACCGGAGCGAAAATCAACGCCTGCGGTTTAATAAGTACGGCAAGTGCGAACCAGATGCCTCCTCGTTCCAAACGTTCCCCTGCCATGCTGCTAATGGCCATAATGAGGAACAGGGTGAAGAAGGAATCCACCTGTCCCCAGCCCGCTGAATTGATCCAGATCGCCGGGTTCCAGACATAGAGCAGGGCAAGACCTGCCGCTGCCGCTGGATTGAGCTTTGTTTTGGCAAAACGGTAAATGAGCCAGCTGGAAACCAAATCAGCCACGATGGCCGGGAGCTTGAACAGCAGCGTTGCTCCGCTTGTATCAGGATTTATGCTGAACCAAGATTTGATAGCAGCAAGGACATACAAAATGTAGACGTAGCCCGGCGGGTAATCTGCGAAGACTCCTTCTTCATAAAAATGCTGTACGCCATTCTGATAGGCGCGATCCGCCCAGTACATAAAGGTTTTAATATCGTTGACGTAGCCCGGCACCTTAATCGCAACCCATAGCCTGAAAATAAGGGCCGCCGCCATAGCGGCAATCAGCCAGCTACGGTAGGAGATGCGAGGCTTGCCGAGTGGCTGTGTCCGAAGCATTTTTCGATAAAGAAAAACAAACAAGAGGCCGAATAGGGCCGATATCGATAATACGGGAAAAGCAGATATCTTTTTCGGGTCCAAATTATCAGTTCCTGAAGCTGCTCCCCCGCCGCCTGTCAGCTTCGATGGTTCAAAGGAGATGATTTGGACGTTTTCCGGCTTTGCTGGAAGCTGTTCCATTTTCAAATCATCAAACAGCGCTGTTCCCGTATTCAAGCTACCGTAGCCGCCCAGGCTGATGCCCATTTGCAGCTCTTTTTGCTCCGGGCCTGTCTGGCCGTAAAATTCGAGCAGCTTCCATTCGCCCGCAGTATCGGTCAACTGAGGAAATGGATCACCAACTCCTACAATAAACAAATTAGCGCCGATTGCATCACTCTTCGCATCTGAAACCTTGACCCAGCCACTCACATGGTAATAGGCGTCCGGACTAACCGTCAGCTTCTGTATCCACTTGGCATGGTTCGGTTGAAAATTTTGAATTTTAGCTGCGCCGGTGCCCGAATAAACATCGGACTGTTCCAGCGTGAAGCGCGAAATGCTCTCGCCCGCTTCCCATACATCCTGCGTCCATGACAAAGGCACGCCAGACTCCGTACTTTCGAAGCCAGCATTATGTATAATATTAAATTCCTCCGCGAACACCTGCTTGCTGCCATAAGGCAAAAAACTGAATAAGAGCATTACCATGCATATGACCAACCGCAAACTTCTCATCGAACCTTTCAGCAACGTCTGTTCACCTCTGATTTCTATAGTCAATACCTCGCTAAGATAGCTTTTTTTGTCTGAAAATACATATTCACTTTAAAGGAAAATAAGGCACGGGTCAATGGATGGAGGCGGCATCAGCCTATTGCCTAGCCTAAAGCACGCTCAAACAGCTATTCTAGCCTATTTACAGAAAAAAACCTGCTGAAGCCTTAGGCCTCAACAGGTTAGTAGAAAACTATGATTGGCTATTCGCCTGCCAGATTGCGCATATGCGGGAACAGCAGCACGTCGCGGATGGAAGGCGCATCGGTCAACAGCATGACCAGACGGTCGATGCCGATTCCTAGTCCGCCAGTTGGCGGCAAGCCGTACTCAAGCGCGCGGATGAAATCATCATCCATCTCATGCGCCTCGTCATTGCCTTGCTCCTTCTCCAGCAGCTGCGCCTCAAAACGTTCGCGCTGATCGATCGGATCATTCAGCTCTGTAAACGCATTGGCATGCTCGCGCGCCACGATAAACAATTCAAAACGGTCGGTGAAGCGCGGATCAACCGGGCTTTTCTTCGCCAGCGGCGAAATCGCAACCGGATGTCCCGTAACGAAGGTCGGCTGAATAAGCGTATGCTCGCAAAACTCTTCAAAGAATGCATTCACAATATGACCGAACGTCATATGCGGCTCTACTTTGACGTTATGCTCCTTCGCAATGGCATGTGCTTCTTCGTCCGTCATTTGAACGCTGAAATCAACGCCTTTGATTTCCTTAACCAGATCAACCATTGAAATACGGCGCCATTGCGGCGTCAGGTCGACTTCCTGGCCTTGGTAAATGATTTTGGTTGTGCCAAGCACATCCTGCGCGATATGCGCAATCATGTTTTCAGTCAATGCCATAATGTCCTTGTAGTCAGCGTAAGCCTCATACAGCTCCAGCATCGTAAACTCTGGATTATGGCGCGTCGACATGCCTTCGTTCCGATAAACGCGGCCAATTTCGTAAACCTTCTCCATACCGCCAACAATGAGGCGTTTCAAATGCAGCTCAATCGCGATACGCATGTACAGCTGCATATCAAGCGCATTATGATGCGTGATGAAAGGTCTTGCGGATGCTCCGCCTGGAATGGAGTGCAGCGTCGGCGTTTCCACTTCCAGATAGTTCTGGTCATCCAGGTAACGTCTCATCGATTGAATAATGCGGGAGCGGGAGATGAACGTCTGTTGAACATCAGGATTCACAATTAGATCAACATAACGCTGGCGGTAGCGCAGCTCGACATCCTTCAGTCCATGGAACTTGTCCGGCAAAGGCAGAAGCGATTTCGTAAGTACGATCACTTCCAGCGCTTTTACCGATACTTCGCCGGTATTCGTCTTGAATACCGTTCCCTTCACGCCGATGATATCGCCGATATCAAGCAGGGTGAACGCTGCGAATTGATTTTCCTCAACCGTATCCTTGCGCGCATAAATTTGAATTTTGCCGCTTAGATCCTGAATGTGGGCAAAGCTCGCTTTCCCCATGCCGCGCTTCTGCATAATCCGGCCCGCAATGCTAACCTGAACGGCTTTCTCCTCCAGCTCTTCCTTCGTAAACGACTCATAAGCGGACACGATGTCCTTCGCATTATGCGAACGCTCGAATTTGCTGCCGAATGGATCAATGCCGAGTCCTCTCAGCTCGTCCAGTTTGTCACGGCGGATTTGCAGCAGCTCGCTTAGCTCTTGTTCTTGTTCATGACCTGTCTCGGTGTTCTGATGTTCCAACTTGATTTCATCTCCTAAGGCACCGCTTTAACGTTCAAAAAGCTTCCGCTTAAGGAAGCTTTCTGAATCAGACACAGTGCAAACCTTATTTTTTAATATCGACGATTCTATACTGTATAACGCCGGCAGGTACGCTGACATCAACGACCGTGCCTTCCTTTTTACCCAAAATCGCTCTGCCAACAGGGCTCTCATTGGAAATCTTATTGTTAAGCGGGTCCGATTCAGCAGAACCGACAATCGCATATTCCATTTTATCGCCAAATTCTAAATCTTCTACGGTTACCGTGGAGCCGATGCTGACCACGTCCGTATCGATTTCATCGCTATTGATGATCCGAGCGTTGCGGAGCATCTTCTCCAACGTAATGATACGACCTTCGATGAAGGCCTGCTCATTCTTAGCATCTTCATACTCGGAGTTTTCGCTAATATCGCCGTAGCCAATCGCGACCTTGATCCGCTCAGCTACTTCGCGACGCTTGACCGATTTCAGCATCTCCAGTTCGTCCTCAAGCTTTCTCAAACCTTCCTGAGTCAGAATGATCTCTTTATCGCTCATCTTTCCGATTCTCCCGTCGTGTGACCAATTTTCATACCAGGTATGAATTCACTGTTAATTAATATATTACGCTCCTCTTGCCTCAGACCAAGCTGAGGGAGCAGATAAGCCGTGTTGACTATAGTCATTAAGGTTATATTGCACGATTATATGCAATGTTCTCCTGAATGTCAATCAAAGCCAAACGACTGGAACGACTTTCGCATTAGGCCCCTTGAAAGCGTTGCCCACCATATATGTATACCTGTCTGCAAGGAACGCGCCGCTTGTAAAAGCTCCTGTGTCTGTGCCCACTATTGCAGTTGGCGGGACAGCCGCACGGCCCTTCTTTTTTATTCGTTATAAAACCGCACATTCCTTCCTAACTCGTTTACAAAAAACACAAAGTTCCAAATATATAAGATTTTTTACATAACCTTTCCATTTTAAGGAGAAGCGCCTTTATCATCTTATATTTTGAAAAAAGGCAGGCCTCTGAACGTTCTCAGATAACCTGCCCGTTTATTTCATTTGCAAATCAAGTTTGACAATGCTCGGCATGGCGCACAGCCGTATCTGAACAGCCCGCTATTTCAGACTACAGGCTCGCAGCAGCAAGGCCCTGCTCTTCAAGCGACAACACATATCGATCCAAAATGTCCACCATCCGGTCACGGCCGGTTTCTTCCATAATAACATCCTTGACGCGCGCACCGCCCGGCAAGCCTTTCAAATACCAAGCCAAATGCTTGCGCATTTCCCGTACGGCAACCGCTTCGCCTTTTAGATCAATGAGACGGTCCAGATGCAAGGTAGCGACCAGCATCTTCTCACGCGGCATAGGATCGGGCAGCAGCTCGCCATTCGTCAAATACTGAATGGTCCGGTACAGCATCCAAGGGTTTCCAAGTGCACCGCGTCCGATCATGACGCCGTCACAGCCCGTATGCTCCAGTAAGCGTTTGGCATCTTCAGGTGAAAAAACATCCCCGTTGCCGATTACCGGAATCGACACCGCCTGCTTCACATCGCGAATGATGTCCCAATTCGCTACGCCTGTGTACTGCTGCTCGCGCGTACGACCGTGAACGCTGACCGCTTTGCCGCCAGCACGCTCAACGGCGCGCGCATTTTCCACCACATAAATATGCTCGTCATCCCAGCCAATACGCATTTTCACCGTTACTGGCTTATCAACAGCTTCCACTACGGCAGAAACCATCTCGTAAATTTTGTTCGGGTCAAGCAGCCAACGTGCTCCGGCATCGCAGTTCGTTACTTTCGGTACCGGGCAGCCCATATTGATATCAATAATATCAGCATTGGTTTGCTTATCCACGACCTTCGCCGCCTCGACCAGCGATTCACGGTCACCGCCGACGATTTGCAAGCTAAGCGGCTTCTCACGCTCGTCCACGAACAGCATTTCCATCGTCCGCTTATTGCCGTGCAAAATCGCCTTGTCGCTCACCATCTCCGCGCATACAAGACCTGTTCCAAATTCCTTTGCAATTAGACGGAAAGCGGGATTACACACGCCGGCCATCGGTGCAAGCACAACCCTGTTCTTCATCTCGATGTCTCCGATTTTCAGCATGTTTCTCCTCACTCCTCCTCTGATTTGTTTCCTAGTACGTTAGTTTCTTACACGTTTCCGTTCGAACCCGAATCCGTCAACTCTTCATAGCTAATGCCAAGGGTGTTTGATATATGAATCAATAACTTGGCGTCCGCCTTGCGGGTGCCACGCTCAAGGGAGCCTAACACCGCTACCGACACGCCAAGTACTTTTGCTAATTCCTGTTGTGTGTAGCCCTTTAGCTTACGAAATGCCCGGACTCGCTGTGCCAATTGATGATTTTCCATAACATGATGCCTTCCTTTCCATCCTGAAGCGCTGAAGCCGCGGCCGCAGCCACCTGTTCCTTAAGCGGATGGGACTGCTCGATCACATCACCAAGCGGAACGAGCACGAAGGAGCGTTCCATCATTCGTGGATGCGGAAGCGTCAGCTCCTCGCCATCCATCACGACATCAGCATACAACAGCAAATCGAGATCTATAGTGCGCG
Source organism: Paenibacillus sp. R-74696 (assembly GCF_055814915.1). NCBI lineage: Bacteria > Bacillati > Bacillota > Bacilli > Caryophanales > Paenibacillaceae > Paenibacillus > Paenibacillus sp. R-74696. The sequence goes on along the minus strand of NZ_JBPULM010000013.1, from coordinate 103,467 downwards.
GCCCCCATCGAATATCTCTGACACGCCCAAGCTGCTGCTCGGTATCCAGCAGAACGTGCAGTAAAGCAAGCGGGGACAGCGTAGTTCGCACGGCGATAGCCATATTCAGAAAAGGGGGCTGATCCGTATAGCCGACCGGATCGGTCTCGTACACGCCCGAAACGCGAAGCACTTCGATGTCTGGGCGGCCACTTAACTGCTGGATCGCTTGCAGCAAAAGCTGCTGCCGATCACCTACATTTGAACCTAGAGCCACATAAGCATATGCGGGCGAGTTAAACGGTGACAACGCGTCCATCAGCATCCCGCTTTCTGCGCAGCTCTACCATCACGCCATCAAAATGAATGTCGAACGGCGGGTTCGGCTTCGTCACACGAACCGTTACTTCATTTATCATAGTATAAGCCGACAGCAACTGGGTTGCAATGCTACCTGCTAAAGCTTCAATCAATTTAAACGGCGTTCCTTCGACAATTTTCTTCGTTAACGCATGCAATTCGGCATAATTCACCGTTGCTTCCAAATCATCCATCGTTGCCGCCTTCTCCAAATCCAGCAGCAGCTCCAGATCGACGCCAAATTTTTGGCCCAGCCTGTTCTCTTCTGCAAAAACACCGTGATAACCGTAAAACTGCATGCCTTTCACAAGCATTCTATCCATAAGCTTACGCCCCTTATACTTATATCTGAATCTATGAATAACGCGGATAGATAATCGCATCCGACATCACAGCTGTTCTTTTATTCGCGCGGACGTCATGCACCCTAACGATTTGGCAGCCTTGAGCAATGCCAAGAGCCGTTGTTGCTGCCGTACCCTCTACCAGCTCTTCCCTTGGCAGATTCAGCGTCTGCCTAATGAAGCTCTTGCGTGAAGTGCCCAGCAGCACAGGATAGCCCAGAGCGTGCAGCTCGGCGAGCCGTCCTAGCAGCTCCATATTTTGCTCATAGGTTTTGGCAAAGCCAAGCCCTGGATCGAGCCAGATCTGCTCTTCATTCACGCCGGCATGTCTTGCGATTTCGATGCTTTCTTTCAAATCGGCAATAACATCCTCTACAAAATCAGCGGCCAGATAGACGGGATTCGTGCGATTATGCGTTAAAATAACCGGGCAGCCGTATGCTGCTGCGGCTGCCGCCATATCGGCATCGTATTTGAGTCCCCAAATATCGTTAATGATCGTAGCTCCTGCTTCGAGCGCATGGCGCGCTGTCTTTGCTTTATACGTATCTATCGATATCGCGATATGCGGCAGCGCGGCGCGGACAGCTTGAATGACCGGAATCACGCGGCGCAGCTCCTCCTCGGCATCGACCGGCACAAAGTCTGGACGTGTGGACTCGCCGCCGATATCAATAATATCCGCGCCCTCTGCGGCCATCTCCACAGCGCGGCTGACAGCCGCCTCCACTTCATTAAATTTCCCGCCATCGGAGAAAGAATCCGGCGTCGCATTCAATATGCCCATAATCAGCGTGCGCTTGCCCAGCTCCAGCCGAGTGCCGCAAGCCAGCCCATAGCTCCTGCTGTAATATTCAAGCTTGCCTTCTCTTGCTGTATTCATAAGCTACGTTCACACCTTTAGCTATACTAGTCTTGATATGCAGTCGCCTGACGCTCCCGCCTTACTTGCTTCTCATCGTATCGGAGCGATAGGCCTTTAAAAGCTGACGAGTGATCGGACCAGCTGCAGTCCCAGCTTCTACTTCGGCTTCAAGCCTAGCTGCATTTCTTGCCGATTCGTAGCCCACGCCGATTCCCGCACCTGCCCCTTTGCCGACCTGCACCTGAGTACCGTCGGTACCAGATAACCGCGTCACTGGCACCAGCTCCTGTACGGAGCCCGTCAGCCATATTTCATCTGCCCCCAGCAGTTGATTCCAGCTGTAGTGTCCTTCTTCTGCCTGAAAGCCAGCCGCACGGGCCAGCTCCAGAACGCGCTCTCGCGTAATGCCGGGCAGGATGCCCGTATCTACCGCAGGCGTCCGAATAATACCATCCTGGGCGAAAAAAAGATTGCTGACGATGCCTTCCGTCAGCAGGCCGTCGCCGCTCAGCATCAAGCCTTCTGCTCCCGGCGAGGCATCGCTCGCGGCAAGCTCGCGCTTCGCTATAATATTATTCATATAATGCAGCGATTTAAGTCGAATCTCGCCCTCTGGCGTATTGCGCTTCGTATGCAGCAGCCTAAGCTCTCGGCCATGCTCATAAAGCGCCGCCTGATAGGGCGGCAGCCCCTTCATCAAGATCAACTCCTGCGGCTGCTCGTAATCGCCCACTGGCAAGCCTAGCCCGCCATCGCCCGCTGTAACGGTCAACCGGACATAGCCGTCCTTCAGCTCATTCGCCTGAAGCAGTTTGGCAATGCTCGCCTCCAGTGCGGTTTGATCCGCTTTGTAGCGGATGCCCAGCGACAAACAGCCCGCTTCCAGACGCCGCAAATGCCGCTCCAGCAAATAAGCGCGGCCGCCATAGGTTCGAAACGTCTCGAACAAACCCAAACCGTACAAAAAGCCGTGATCATATATTGAGATCACAGCTTGCCCGGCATCCATGACAACGCCGCCCAACGCAACCTTCATCGCGGCGCGCCTGTACGAATTTTCAAAAAGTTGCGCAGCAGCGTCAGCCCATGCTCGGAAATAATCGATTCCGGATGGAATTGCACCCCTTCAATCGGGTATTCTTTATGGCGAAGGGCCATAATTTCGCCTTCCGCTGTTTCTGCGCTGATTTCAAGACAGTCTGGCAGGGTTTCTTTTTTCACGATAAGGGAATGGTAACGGGTTGCGGTAAACGGTGAAGGGATTCCTTCAAAAATCGTCTTGCCGTCATGCACCATTTGCGAAGTTTTGCCATGCATCAGGCGCTCTGCGCGAATGACATCGCCGCCAAACGCTTGTCCAATCGCCTGATGGCCAAGACACACGCCGAAAATCGGGATTTTCCCTTTAAAATGCTCAATGAGCGACAGGCTGATGCCTGCCTCGTTCGGAGAGCATGGTCCTGGAGAAATCAAAATATGGTCAGGCGCCAGCTGCTCAATGTCCGCCAGCCCCAGCTCATCATTTCTTTTCACAACAATGTCCTCGCCAAGCTCGCCTAAATATTGCACCAGGTTGTAGGTAAACGAATCATAGTTATCTATTACGAGAATCATCGCATGCGCCCCCTCTATTGTTTGCGCCCGCTTGGCGCAGCCTGCCTGAACCGCTCACTATACTCAATCGCCTTCCACAGCGCCTTGGCCTTGCTTAGTGATTCCTTATATTCGCGCTCCGGCTTGGAATCAATGACAATGCCTGCTCCAGCCTGGATATGCACCATGCCATCCTTGACGACCATCGTTCGTATAATAATATTAAATTCCATATCGCCATTATAGTCAATCCATCCGAGCGAGCCGGTATAAGGACCGCGCCTTACAGGCTCCAGCTCTTCAATAATTTCCATCGTGCGGATTTTCGGAGCGCCTGTAATGGTGCCGCCTGGGAAAGTCGCCGCAATGACATCATAAGCATCCTTGCCCTCGGCAAGCCGCCCCTCGACTTGGGATACCAAATGCATCACATGCGAATACTGCTCAATAACCATCAGCTCTTCCACTTTCACCGTGCCGTAAGCCGAAATCCGGCCCAAATCGTTGCGCTCCAGATCGACCAGCATAATATGCTCGGCGCGCTCCTTCTCGCTTGTCCGCAGCTCTTCCGCCATGAGCTCATTTTCTTCTTCTGTTCGGCCGCGCCTGCGCGTTCCGGCAATTGGTCGGGCTGCAAGCAAGTCGCCGCGGCGCTCAACCAGCAGCTCCGGCGAAGCCGACACGAGTTGAAAATCAGGACAGCGCAGAAAGCCCATATAAGGAGAAGGATTAATGAGACGCAGCCACTCGTACAGCTCTTCCGGCTGCGCAGCCAGCGCCCGGCTCTGGCGTACCGATAAATTCACCTGAAATACATCGCCTTGTCCGATGTAACGCTGAATTTGCCGAACTGCCTCTTCAAAAGCTTCCTTCGAAAAACGCGTGCTGATCCCATCCAGTGCGTCCCCATTGCTGTGAAGAGAATCATCGTCAGCGAGCTGCTGCCGCTCTTGCCGCAGCCGGCTGCTATCGCTTGTGCTTGCAGCATTATTCTCGCCTCGCTGGCCGTTCGCTGCGCTCCCGAACCGCTGCTGCCAATAAGCGGCCATCTCGCCGGTCCGCGAGCAAGCTTGCGCATAAAGCAGTCGCAGCTCCTCTTGACCTGCTTCACTTGGCACAGGCGTATGCACAGCGCAATATAGCTTCTTGTCGCTATGATCGACAATCCATAGTTCATTTAAACGCAAAAATAAATAATCCGGCACATTCAAATCATCTTCCGTCAGCTCCGGCAGCCGTTCAATCGAACGAACGACGTCATAGCTCCAAAATCCGACACACCCGCCTGTCCATTTCGGCGTGCCAGCTGCTTCAAGCTTTGGTGCGCGATATGGCTCCATCCAGCTCCGCACCACTTCGAGCGGCCTGCCCTGGTAGCGCAAGCCCGAATTAGCATCATCTAAAGCTTCAGCTCCATCTGTCCGCAGCGTCCGGGATTCCGCTTCCAAACCTTTGCCGCGAATAACGCTTTCCGGCTGCAAGCCGAGATACGTATAGCGCCCGCCCTTACCGCTCTCCAGTACAAAAGCATATGGCGATGCATCCCGCCATGCCTCTTCCCATGAAGCGACACCTTCTTCTCCAAGCGGCAGCTCCCGCAGCAGTGGAAAAGTCGTATACTTCCGCTCGGCGTGCCACCCTAACCAATAGTCAAAGGCGGTGAACATCACCTTCCAACCCCCGATCGACAAGCATGTTTATTTTGCCTAGTATACAGAATACCCGCCCAAAAGGAAAGAGCGCTGCCGCCATATTCCCACGGCCATTTACGCATATGAAAAAAGCCCTCCACTCAAATGAATGGAAGGCCAGTCAAACGGTATACCGATCCTACTTAAGGCACGGCCCCGATTGGACATAAGTGTTAGTTCTCGAAGTTGAACAGCGGCGTACTGAGGTAACGCTCACCGTTACTTGGAACAACCGCGATAACGCGCTTGCCTTTGCCAAGCTCCTTCGCCACTTTCAAAGCAGCATAGATCGCAGCACCGGAGGAAATTCCGCACAAGATGCCTTCTTCTTTCGCAGCACGGCGTGCGTAGTCGAATGCATCATCATTTTCAACCGTAATGACTTCGTCATAAATTTCGCGATCCAAAATCGTCGGCACAAAGTTAGCGCCAATCCCTTGGATTTTGTGAGGTCCAGGCTGTCCACCCGAAAGCAGTGGGGAAGCCGCAGGCTCAACCGCATAAATTTTAATATCTTTGAAGTTCTTTTTCAGCACTTCGCCAGTACCCGTAATCGTACCGCCAGTACCAATACCCGCTACGAATGCATCTAGCTTGCCGTCCAGGGAGTTGATCGCCTCAACGATTTCCGGACCTGTTGTCTCGCGGTGGATTTTTACATTGGCTTGGTTATTAAACTGCTGCGGGATAAAATAGGACGGGTTTTCTTTCGCCAATTCCTCGGCTTTGCGAACAGCTCCATTCATGCCTTCCGAACCAGGCGTCAGAACCACTTCTGCGCCATAAGCACGAAGCAGGTTGCGGCGCTCAATACTCATCGTCTCAGGCATAACGAGAATGGCTTTATAGCCTTTAGCTGCTGCTACCAATGCAAGACCAATACCCGTGTTGCCGCTCGTAGGCTCAACAATTGTATCGCCTGGCTTGATGATGCCTTCCTGTTCAGCTACTTCGATCATGCTGATTGCGATACGGTCTTTTACGCTCGCACCTGGATTTTGATATTCAAGCTTTACATAGATTTCAGCGCTGTCCTCAGGAACAAGACGATTCAAGCGAACTAGCGGTGTATCACCAATTAGATCAGTAATGCTTTGCACGATTTTTGCCATGTGTCATACTTCCTCCTTATTCCGACTAATTCAGTTGGTTTTTAAACTAATTCCATCTTATCAATGAGTTGTATTCGTTGTCAATACCTTCATTTCCTTCATGCGAATACGGCGGGCTAACGCCATCCCTGACCGATAAAGCATCAATTTGCGCTGAAATATAAGCCTGATATAAGTGGAAGCCTTATAAATGCTTACATTTTGAAAAAGAAGGATTGTTCGCCCATTTTCCAATCGTCTGGCGAACACGACTATATGATGCTCCAATATAATGGAAGCTTATAAACAAACCTAAAATTTCTTATATTTACGGAAAGGTGACCGCGTCATATTTCTCCAATAGCTGCTGCTCAATTTGGCTTAGGGAAGGAGCCTGTGATAATGCCAGCTCTTTGCGGACCAGCTCATACAGCTGCTGCCCCTGTGGCTTATCCGTTGTGTGGCGCTCCATCAAACGAATGATGGCATACCCTTCGGCAATCGCTATCGGGCCAGCGATCTCTCCTGTACCCAGCTTGCTTGCCGCCGTAAGAATCGCCAGCTCATGAAACGGGTCATTGGCATCAATAAGGCCTAAATCTCCGCCAGCATCTGCCGTAAAAGCATCTATCGAATATTTATCTGCTGCTTGCGCAAAGTCTGCTCCCTCAGAGAGCTTATCCAGCACGCGGTTCGCCTCTTCCATATTCGCCGTCACAATCCAGGATAAGCGATATTGCAGCTTGTCGCCGTATTGCTCCTCATGATCCGCAATGTAGCGTTCAACCTCAGCATCAGGCACATCTACTTTTTGGATCGCTATTTTTTCAGTCAACAGCCTGTACTTCGTATCCTTCAAAACTTCCTCTTTGGACATGCCCAGCTGCTGATCCATGATGCGGTAAAAATCCTCTTCGCTATCATATCCCTCTGCCTGCTCCTCAACAGCTCTCTGCTGTTCCTCAGCGGTCACTTCAAGCTGCTGCGAGGCAGCCTCTTGGTCAATGGCGCTGTGAATCATCATCAGCTTGAGGGTAGCTTGGCCATATTGCTCGCTAAGCGCATTCATCAGTTCGCTTTCCCTGATGCTGTGATCGCCAATTATGGCAACAATTTTATCATTATCCAAGCTGCCTGGTACAACCTCATTACCTGTTTCAGTACGTGTTCCCGAATCTGGCTCATGGTCCGGCATGCCTTCAGAAAAAGGCGACAATCTCACTACAACAACTACACTTAGTACGATCATACATAACGCCTGAATGACGACGATCGTCCTCACTACACCGATTTTATTCATTGCCCGGTAGCCTCCATATTAATGGATCGGCTTCGGTTTGGCTTGTTCGAGCAATTGCTCCAGCTCTACGCGGTTAAACTGGTACGCTTCATTACAGAAGTGACAGACGACCTCTGCTTTACCTTCTTCTTCAATCGTTTGCTGCAATTCCGATTCACCCATGCTGATCAAGGTCTGCTCTACGCGATCGCGCGAGCATTTGCATTGAAAACGCAAGTCCAGCGACTCATGAATGACAACATCATCGCCGACGACCCATTTAAGAAGCCCTTCTGGCGTCTCCCCTTGATCAAGCAGGGCTGTGACCGGAGGCATCGCGCTGAGCGCTTTCTCCAGCTTAGTAATTTCCGCATCCGTAAGTCCTGGCATCAGCTGTACGATAAAGCCGCCCGCATGAATAACGCGGCCGTCTTCATCAACCAGTACGCCCAATCCAACTGCGGAAGGCGTCTGCTCCGATACAGCAAAATAATAGGTGAAGTCTTCGCCCAGCTCGCCAGAAACAATCGGAACGCTGCCGCGGTAAGGCTCTTTCAACCCAAGATCCTTAGTAATATGAAGATAGCCGCTATGGCCTACGGCACCTGCAACATCAAGCTTTCCCTGCGCATTGCTTGGAAGCAGAACGAGTGGATTGTCCGTGTAGCCTCGCACTTCTCCATGAGCATTTGCATCGACGACAATTTGTCCCATTGGGCCTTCGCCCTTCACTTGAATCGTCAGCTTTTCATCGCCCTTCAGCATGGCGCCCATAATAGCTCCAGCCGTTGCCGTTCTGCCAAGTGCTGCAGTTGCAGTCGGCAGAGTGCCGTGCCGGCGCTGCAGCTCATCGACCAATTGCGTCGTACGGGCTGCAAAAACACGAATTTTGCCTTCCCATGCCGTGCCACGCACCAAAAAATCTTTCCTTTGCTCCATCGTCTATCCCTCCTGATTCCGTTCATATATAATACGCAAACCTTCTAATGTCAGAAGCGGATCAACCTCATCTATCGTTTCCGATTCTGAGCTAATTAACTCAGCCAAGCCGCCCGTCGCGATAACACGCGGCGAGACTTTAAATTCCTTGCGGATTCTGCCCACGATACCGTCCACTTGTCCTGCATAGCCATATATAATACCCGCCTGCATGGAAGTGACCGGATTGCGGCCGATGACGCTTGGCGGCTTCACCAGCTCAATCCGCGGCAGCTTCGCCGCCCGCTGATAAAGCGCCTCTGTCGATATTGCAATGCCCGGCACAATAGCGCCGCCCAAATAGCTGCCAGCGGCATCAATGTAATCAAACGTCGTTGCCGTTCCGAAATCGACGACAATAAGCGGACTGCCATATTTGACGATGCCCGCCACCGAATTCACGATGCGGTCAGCGCCGACCTCGCGGGGATTTTCATACCGGATATTAAGTCCGGTTTTCACGCCTGGACCAACGATAAAAGGAGTCTTGCGCAAATACTTCATGCACAGCTGCTCCAACGTCCGCATGAGCGGCGGAACGACTGATGAAATAATGACACCCTCCATCTGCTCCAGACGCATGCCGGCAAAATGAAACAAATGATGAAAGTTGATGCCATATTCATCAACTGTAGCGGAACGATTCGTGCTGAGCCTCCAGTGATGAAGCAGCTCCTTGCCTTGATAAATGCCCAAGACTATATTCGTATTTCCGACGTCAATGACGAGAATCAAGACATGGTCCCTCCCTTCTTCGCAAACAGGTCGAGACTAATATCGAGTGATTGAAAGGAATAGGTGAGGCCTCCTACCGAAATGACATCGACACCGCAAGCGGCTATACCGTGTATGGTATCAACCCGCACATTGCCGGAGGCTTCTACAATAACATGTGGTGCGCGCTGCTTGATTTGCTTTACTGCGGCTTTCATCATCTCATGCGGCATATTGTCCAGCATAATAATATCAGCGCCGCATGCAATCGCCTCATCGACTTGCTCCAAGGACTCCGTCTCCACCTCGATCTTCATCGTATGGGGAATACCTGCTCGAGCTGCTTCCACTGCTTCCCGAATACCGCCTGCGCCCTTAATATGATTATCCTTGATCATAACGGCATCATACAAGCCAAAGCGGTGATTCGAGCCGCCGCCTACGCGAACGGCATATTTTTCAAGCAGACGATGGCCTGGCGTCGTTTTGCGAGTGTCGACCAGTCGGACCGGCAGGCCTTGCAGCGCCGCTACAAACTCACTAGTCTTCGTCGCCACGCCGGACATCCGCTGCATTAAATTAAGCGCTAGACGCTCCCCTGTAAGCAGACTATGGATGCTGCCTTCTACTTCAGCGAGTACAGTGCCTTTTTCTACATACTGTCCATCCTCGACCTTTGCCGTGAAGACCAGCGATTGGTCAACGATTTCAAACACAAGGCGCGCAATTGGAATGCCCGCAATCCGCCCATTTTCCTTCACATGAATGACGGCCTTCGCCTGCGCTCCACGCGAAATAGTCATAGCCGTCGTTACATCGCCGCTTCCGATATCTTCAGCGAGCCAGCCGCGTATTTGCGCGCGCAGCGCTTCATTATAGCCATCCAGCGTTGTCTCAAACATTGGTTAACCGCTCCTCTGTCCTCCCGTATACACGGTGCATTACGGTATGCTTGCGCCATACTTGATCATTGCGCTCCGGGAAGTCCTCACGGTAATGCGCGCCGCGGCTCTCCTCCCGCTGTAAAGCGGATTCCGCCGTCAGCAGGGCGCATGTCAGCATATTGGCAAATTCAAACTCTTCCCGCTTGGTCAGCATCGCTTGAAAAATAGTCAACTGGCGCCGCAGCTCCTCCAGCCCCTTCTCGAGGCCCTTGGCATCGCGCTGCAAGCCCGCATACCTGACCATCACTTTTTGCAGCTTCAATCTCCGCTCCACCACTGCCTGAATCGGCACACTGCTGCGCGGTACGCTGCTCTCTATTATAGGCTGAATCTCTGCATGCTCTGCAAGTTTATCAATCGCCTCGACGATACGCTTGCCGAAAACGACCGCTTCCGAAAGCGAATTGCTGGCCAACCGATTCGCTCCATGAACGCCTGTAGAGGAAACCTCTCCGCAGGCGAACAGCCTTTTAATATTGGTTTCTCCATCGAGATCGGTTTTAACGCCGCCCATCATATAATGTGCAGCAGGGGCGACCGGAATCCAATCTGTCGTCAAATCCAAACCGTATTGCAGGCAAAATTCATAAATATTCGGAAAACGATGCTTCACCATATCCGGCGACTCATGCGTCACATCCAAATAAACAAAAGTTGATTTCGTAGCTTCCATCTCGCTAATAATTGCGCGGGCCACTACGTCACGCGGCGCCAGCTCCAGCTGATGGTGATAGCGCTCCATAAAACGCTCGCCTCGCGTATTGCGGAGGACGGCTCCTTCGCCGCGTACGGCCTCTGAAATCAGAAACCGTGGCGCTCCAGGATAACATAGGGAGGTCGGATGAAACTGGACAAACTCTACATCCTGTATAAAAGCTCCTGCCCGGTAAGCCATAGCGATCCCATCGCCTGTGGCCACCTCAGGATTCGTCGTGTAACGGTAGAGCTGGCCTGCGCCGCCCGAGCATAGAATGGTCGCCTTGCCGCGTACAAGCAGACGCGAGCCGTCCGGCTTTTGCACAACAGCGCCCACACATTCTCCATCATTGGTAACCAAATCGATGACAAAGTGGTCGTCCCATACTTCAATACCCGGCTTGGATAACGCTTTCTCCGATAAGGCTCGTACAATTTCGTAGCCCGTCGCATCCCCATTCGCATGCAAAATACGACGCTGGCTGTGAGCGCCTTCCTTCGTCAGCGCAAACTCGCCATTTTCCAAATCGAACTGTGTGCCCATTTCAATGAGCTGATTCACACCTTCCGGCCCCTCATGCACGAGCACATTGACCGCATCCTCCGAGCACAACCCCGCTCCCGCAATTAGCGTGTCCTCGCTGTGGTAAGCTGGTGAATCGTCCTCCGATATGACCGCGGCAATGCCGCCTTGCGCATAGCGGGTGTTGCTGTCGAGCAGCGACTTCTTCGTAATCATCAGCACGGAATGCCGATCACTGGCCCGAAGTGCGGTAAAAAGACCGGCAATGCCGGCCCCAATCACAATAACATCCTTCTCGATTACCGGCAGTTCGTCCAGCTTTATGTCTACAAGGTATCTGGGAATCATTTCTGCGCCTCCAGGCATAGGAGTAGCGCATGCTGCTCCTATTTCACGAGTAACATGCGCTCCAGGGACAAGCGTGCTTGATCCGCCACATGCGGCGGTACATAGATTTGCGGCTGCATCGTTTCAAGGCATTTAACCAGCTTCTTCAGGTTATTAACCTTCATGTTCGGGCAAACCAAATATTTAGATGCAAACAGGAATGTTTTGTCCGGGCTGTCCAATCTCAGCTGATAGCCTGTGCCATCCTCCGTGCCGACAATGAACTCCTTGCAATCCGATTCCTTGCAATATTTAATAATCGCTGTCGTGCTGCCGACAAAATCACCCAGCTCCACCACTTCAGGGCGGCACTCAGGATGCACAACAAACTGCGCATTCGGATGTTTCGCCTTCATTTCCTCTACATCCTTTACCGTCAACATGTCATGCGTGTTGCAGTAGCCTTCCCAGATGATCATGTTCTTATCGGTCTTCTGCTGCACATAGTGCCCAAGGTTCTTGTCCGGTACCCAAATGACGTCTTGGCCTTCAACGGAATTTACAACGTTAACCGCATTCGCCGATGTACAACAAATGTCAGTCTCTGCCTTAATTTCGGCGGAAGAGTTAATATACGTAACGACAGTCGCATTCGGATGCTGGGCTTTCAGCTTGCGAAGACCATCGACATTGACCATATCGGCCATCGGGCAGCCTGCACGCTCGTCCGGAATAATGACGGTTTTATTGGGAGCCAAAATTTTGGCGCTCTCCCCCATAAAATGCACGCCGCAAAATACGATGACATCCGCATCCGTCTGAGCCGCTTTCTGAGCTAGCAAAAACGAGTCGCCGCGAAAATCCGCAACCTCTTGAATTTCATCACGCTGATAATAATGAGCAAGAATGATGGCGTTGCGCTCTTTCTTCAATTGCATTAGCCGTTCCCGCAGTTCGCGGTTCTGCTCCGCCTTGCGTTCCAGTGCCAGTGCTTCCACAGTTAATCCTCTCCTCTTATGAGGGAAGGGCAAGCTGATTGCCCATTCCAGATATGGCTACTACCGACTTTGTGAATTGATGCACAAACCTAAAAAGTCGTTCGCCTTTCATTTGACCTTTACGGTAAATTCATTTGATAAGGTTTAATTTACTCCAGGCAGATCATGCTGTCAATGCGTTTATGACAAAAGTGTGAATTCCCTTTGAAAATAGCACCTGCCACAGCTAAACTTTCCATCATTGGCGGCTATTGTGTATAAATGCAGCGTTTACGCACATGGTTATCCACAAGTTATCCACAATCGTGGATTTTCTGTGACTAACCTTGTGTAAAGGGTTAGAAAACAAAAAAACTTCCCATGGATGAATCATCACTTACGTGATAGCCATGGGAAGTATGATGCTTCTTGTTTCGATTAGCGCTTAGCTGGATCGTATGGTTCGCCAAGCGAGCCTGGAGCGGAAGAACGTCCTACTGCACCAACGAGTACAACGAGCGTCAATACGTATGGCAGCATATAGAAAAACTCAGTCGGAATTTGCTGCGACCAATCGAACAGTTGAGCAAAGTTCCGAATCGCTTGCGCGAAGCCGAAGAAAATAGCAGCTCCCGCAACGCCGAGAGGATTCCATTTTCCGAAAATAACAGCCGCGATAGCGATAAAGCCTTGGCCCGAAATGGTATTATGGGCAAAGTTGCTCGTCGTTGTTAACGTAATGGTCGCACCGCCAAGACCTGCAAGTGCTCCGCTGAGCAGCACGCCGATATAACGGTATTTTGTTACGCTGATACCCACTGTATCGGCCGAGCTTGGGTATTCGCCGACTGCGCGAAGGCGCAAGCCGAAGTGCGTTTTGTACAGCACAATATAGCTGATAATGACAAGGATAATAACAACATAGGTCGTCGGATAAGCTTTAAAGAACGCCTCTCCAAAAAACGGAATATCTGATAAATAAGGGATTTCCCATTTGTTGAATACATGAGTCAGCGTTGTCGTCTGTCCCGAACCCTCATACAAGCTTTTCGTCAAATAAATCGCGATACCCGCTGCCAAAATATTAATAACGACACCGACTATCGTCTGATCCGCCTTAAATGTAATGGTGGATATCGCATGTAGAAGGGCAAATATCACCCCATAAATCGCTGCCCCCACTAAGCCTATCCACGGAGCAGATTCCTCATAACCAGCTTGTATCGCATAGTCGGTAATGACTGCTGCCGCGAACGCGCCAGACACCATCAAGCCTTCGAGACCGATATTAATAACGCCTGAGCGCTCAGAGAATAGTCCACCGAGACCGGTAAAAATAAGCGCCGTAGAAAATACAAGCGTAACGTTAATAAGCTGACCCAATATCTCTAGTGCATTCATATTAGATCGCCTCCTTACGCTTGTCTGCACGTCGACCAAGGAATGGTTTTAAGAAAAACTTTACTATGCCATGCGAAGCAATAAAGAAAATGATCGAACCAATAACGATTCGAACGAGCTCTGGCGGTACGCCCGCTCCAAAGCTCATACCCGCAGAGCCATAGCTGAGACCACCGAACAGTACAGCACCGAACAATACGCCAATTGGCGTATTGCCGCCAAGCAAAGCAACCGCGATACCATCAAAGCCATAGCCCCATGGCGCTGCCAGAATCGTCTGATAGCCAAATACGCCCAGCGTCTCAAACACGCCTGCCAGTCCCGCAAACAATCCGCTAATAAACATCGACTTTACAATGGTGCGATTGACATTAATCCCTGCATACAGCGCTGCGTCAGGGCTTTGTCCCACTGCTCTGAGCTCATAGCCCTGCTTCGTTCTCCACAGTATAATATAAAATACCCCAATACCGAGCAAGGCAATGACAGTACCCCAATGCATACGGGCATGATCCATCGCATCGGATAACCAGCCAATCGATACGAGTGCTGACTCTTGAATCGGATCCGATTTTTGCTGCCCTTTTGCCACAAAAAACGCACGAATAATGTAATTGGATAAATAAAGCGCAACCCAGTTCAACATAATCGAAGAAATAACCTCGTTAACGCCGCGAACAGCCTTTAAATAGCCAGTCAATGCCGCCCATAAGCCTCCACACAGCGCTCCGACAATAATAGCAAGCGGAGCATGCAGAAACCAAGGGAGGTCAAGCGTAATCCCTATGACGGTTGCACCAGTCATACCCATCATGAACTGGCCTTCTACCCCGATATTAAACAGGCCCGTACGGAAAGCGAAAGCAACCGCTGTACCTGTGAATATCAGCGGGGTAATCGCACGAATAGCCTCGCCCATATCGTAAGGACTGCCAAATAGCTTTTTAATCAGTGATTGGTAAGCTAGAATAGGATCAAACCCGCCTGCCAGCATGGCTATTGCCCCGCATAACAGACCCAAAATGATAGCCACCAAGGGGACGAGGAAGGATGTTTTATTGAATATTTTGTCCGCAATTCCTTTGACTTTATCCATGGTTGCTATCTCCCACCTTTGCTCGGCTGCTTCGCTGTTGAATTGCCTGCCATCATTAGACCCAGCTGTTGATCGTCACGCTGATCAGCATCGGCATAGCCCATTATTTTACCTTCATACATAACCGCAATACGATCAGATAATGCGTACAACTCATCCAGCTCAAAAGAAACGAGCAAAATCGCTTTGCCTGCATCCCGCGCTTCAATTAACCGCTTATGCACATATTCGATCGCGCCTATATCCAGACCGCGAGTCGGCTGTACAGCGATGAGCAAGGACGGATTTTTCCATATTTCACGGGCAATTATGGCTTTCTGCTGGTTACCGCCCGACAAGGAGCGGGCCTTGGCCCCAATGCCTGATGAACGCACATCAAACTCAGTTACAAGTTGATTCGCAAGAGCGTCTATAGCTTTAAAATCAATAAAGCCATGTTTGCCGAACTGTGGATCAAAGTACGTATCCAGCACCATATTTTCGCTGAGTGTGAAATCAAGCACCATTCCATGCTTGTGACGATCTTCTGGAATGTGACTGACGCCTGCAACGGACATTTGGCGCGGCGTTTTATTGATCATTTCCTTGCCCAAAAGCTTCACAGATCCACCAGACGCTTTACGCATGCCAGTAATAGCCTGTACCAGCTCACTTTGTCCATTGCCATCAACGCCAGCAATACCCAAAATCTCGCCTGCACGGATATTAAAAGCGACACCATTTAGAACGAGCTTATTCTCCTCGCCTTTCATCGTAAGGTTTTCAACAGATACGATAAGCTCTCCAGGTTCTTTCTTGGTTTTTACCGCCTGAAAATTAACGTCACGGCCAACCATAAGCTCCGCAAGCTGCTGCTCGTTCGTTTCTTTTGTCGTAACGGTTCGAACCACCTTGCCCCGACGAATAACCGTCACCGAATCTGCAAGCGCCATAACCTCTTTGAGCTTATGCGTAATCAAAATAATGGACTTGCCTTCTGCAGCCAAATTGCGCAAAATGCCAATCAGCTCTTCGATCTCTTGTACGGTAAGCACAGCAGTTGGCTCATCAAAGATTAAAATTTCAGCGCCACGGTATAAGGTTTTTAAAATTTCCACACGCTGCTGCATACCCACCGTAATATCTTTAATCCGCACCTGCGGATCTACTTTCAATGCATAACGTTCCGAAATGGAACGGACTTTATCATTTGCTTGCTTATAATTGACGAATGTGCCAAATTTACGCGGCTCATTGCCAAGCACAATATTTTCAGCCACTGTAAATGGCTGTACCAGCTTAAAGTGTTGATGTACCATACCAATTCCAAGCTCAATAGCTTTTCCTGCACCTTCAATAACCGTTTTATTGCCGTTGACCCAGATTTCTCCTTCATCCGGCTGATACAAGCCGAACAAAATGTTCATCAACGTAGACTTACCTGCACCATTCTCGCCCAGCAATGCATGGATTTCGCCTTTCTTGAGCTCAAAATCAATCGAATCATTGGCTACAAGCCCGGGAAAGCGTTTCGTAATCCCCTTAAGTGTGACAGCCACTGCACTTTGTTTCATCCAGTTATCCTCCCCGGTTTGTTAGCTCCCAATCTCAAAAAAGGACAAGACCGGCTTGAGGGCAGGTCTTGTCGGCTGTACATAATAAACAAACGACATTAAATCATAAGTTTAAAACTATTTCACTTCAGTTGGAACTACAAGCGAACCACTAATAATTTGTTGTTTGTAGTCTTCAACTTTTGTCATAATTTCTGCAGAAACGTTAGGGTTGTTCTCTGGCAGGCCAACTGCGCCGTCTTTAAGACCAAGAACAACCGATTTGCCGCCTTCCCATTTGCCGTTAATCAGGTCAGTGGAAACTTGGTAAATCGCAGCTTCAACGCCTTTAAGCATGGAAGTAAGCGTAACTTCGTTGCCGAACTCAATCGATTGGTCTTTATCAACACCGATTACCCATACATCTTGCCCTGCTTTTTTACGAGCTGTAGCTTCGTTGAATACGCCGTTACCAGTACCACCAGCAACTTGGAAAATAATATCTACGCCGTCATTGTACATTACGGTTGCTGCTGCTTTACCTAAGTCTGGTTTACCGAACTCGCCTGTGTAGTTGCGGATAACCTTCGCTTCAGGGTTTACTGCTGCTACACCTGCATTGAAGCCTGCTTCAAATACAGTAACACTCGGAATTTCCATGCCGCCTACAAAACCAATTTTATTTGTTTTTGTTGTCAAGCCAGCAACTACACCTACAAGGAACGAACCTTCGTTAGCTGCGAAGTTAACAGAAACAACGTTTGGTGCGTCAACAGCGGAGTCAATGATGCCGAACTTGGAGTCCGGATTGTCTTTCGCTACTTTACCCATTGCATCTTGGAACAAGAAGCCTACGCCCCAAATCATATCGTATTTCTCAGAGACGAATTGATTCAGGTTAGGCTCCATATCAGCGTCGCCTTTACTTTCAAGATACATTGTTTCGGAACCTGTATCGGTTTTCACTTTTTGCAGACCATCCCAAGCGCTTTGGTTAAAGGATTTATCATTAACGCCACCTGTATCTGTAACCATACCGATTTTGAGCTTAGCTGCTGTACCAGCATCTGATGATGCTTCAGGTGCAGACGATGCTGCTCCGTTTGTGCCAGAAGCGCCATTATTGTTTTTGCTGCCGCCACCACAAGCAGACAATACTAATGCGAACATAAGAACAATAGACAACATAAAACCTAAACGTTTTTTCATCTTCGATTTCTCCCCTTAATATAGATGTATTGTAACTGCAACCTACTTGCTTATATTATTGTTGTTGTGCTTGGCTGCTATTCTCTTTATTATAATTGCTTATCCACATACGTCAACATTTTTACGTCATGTAACATGACACAGAAATTTTGTTCACGCCTAAATCTCACAATTATTTAACATTTGCTCTCAATTGATTACACACATATCTCATAAACTATAAGCAAAAGCATATAGCTTTAATTTTGATCATAATCATTATAGGCTAAACACGAACATTATTAAAGTGAAATATACTAAAATCAGATTTTTCTATTATAGGGAACCTAATTATAGGAGAACGTGTACTCTAATGCCTAAGCTAACTAAACCAAAAAGACAAATCATAGTAAAACCCTTAAAGGAATATGGCTATTTATTCTATAGACCTCCAAATGACGGCATTTTCCATCTCACTAGAATAGTATTCCACCGAATATTTCCCCCACCAACTTCCTCATCCAAATATAAGCTCTACACAGTGGCTTTCCTTAAAAAAATTTTAATCTCGCACATTTCCTGTTGCTAGTGAGACTTGAGACAGTGGTGTGCAGAATATTTTGAATTTTACAGATGGCTTCAAGAATTGCTCTAGTAACTCTCACCGAGTCACTGGTCAGAAGGTATGTGAAACGGAAACCTAAGCCGAACCCCTGCCATAATAAAACGGCCTGCGACTTCAAAAAAACAATAGTAACGGTCAACTTTATGATTTCTGAGTTGAATTGTTTAATATCCCAATGGATAGAACCACCCTTGAGAGCTGTTCACCCTTTTTGATTTTATATCACATTATTATTCCCCTTATCTTCTGACCATTCGAATAAATCCGGATTATTAAATGTTAGTAATAATTATTACAAATCAAAAAACGGTTTTCTCTTTGTTTATATCGGTATTTATTAATATTTTCCAATTACCATCCTTATTTTCAGTCAAAACAAATACCATTTCGGATTCAACTCCATTTACAACCATACTAGCAAGAACCTTATATCTATCATCTTCAATTTCTTTTATCTTTTCAATTTTATATTCGCTTAAAACGTTATTTTTAATTGACTTAACAAATTTCTCCTTTACCGGCAAGTTGGTATTATCCAATAAACTATAAGACTTTTCAGAGTCACCTTCCTTAATACTTTCAAGATATTTAATAACTGTTTCTTTTACTAATGTATCTTCAGATTCATTACAACCAGTTAGTACAAAAAAAGAAATTGTCAAGAACAATAAAAAAGCTATTTGTTGGTTTATTTTGAAATTCATTCTATAATCCCCCTATTATTCCATCAAAATTTATGATACAGTCTAATTGTATCATAAATTCCAAAAGATGGGGAGTTTGACTATGTTAAAAAAATTGAAAATTACTCTTATTGGTGTTGTTTCTAGTTCAATATTATTAACAGGCTCTGCTTTTGCACAATCTTCGTATGAAAAAGAACTTGATCAAATTTTTGGTCCCGAAAATGGTGTATTAACAAAACATACAACACCTGTAGCACCAAAAACTTCATTTGAATTATTTGCTACCAAGACTTTATTATGGTCTGCCAATTTCACTGTTACCACACATTATCAAATCCCCAAAAACATCACAGGGAAAAGCTCCATCGAAATCAACCTTAGCACTTCAAAGAACACTGGCTCTAATTCAACCTATCAGGTTGGACTGGAATCTTTCAATGATTGGGCTGGGGGCTGGGCTAATTTAAGAACAGAAACCAATCCTGTTAGTGGGGGAGCAGGTTGGATATGGACTGGATTGGATGCATCTGAAAACTATCTCATAAGAATTATGGGTAATGTCAAAGGATCTATTAGCGTATATTAATAAAAGTCTAGAGCAATAATTCTTTATAAACTGAAGAACGCTCCCTTAAGAACAACACTTAGGAAGCGTTCTTTTTAAATTAAATCTTTACCCTTCATAAGCATTTTTAATAATTGAATGCTATTACAGTCATACATTAGCCTTCCTCAAGTTTCACTTTGACGAATTCAGTGAAAACAGATTGAACCTAGATAAGCCCTAGAATCAACAATAATCCTTATAGATATATGTATTCACCTAGCTTATTTTTTAATTTTAAGATTTAACATTGCCTGCTAGGATTTCTACTGCTTAGAATTTCCCATAACTTGATTCATATAATATTGAACTCGTGAATAAATATAAATTTTCATGAACGAACTATTAAAATAACTTGATAACGTATTATTAAGAAATAAAAAAGCATTCCTTCGACCTTTAATGAATTTTTAAAATTCACTAAATCAAAGGAATGCTCTTTTAGTTCTATCCTGTTTATTTCGGTTCTTCCCCATCATTCGGTTTATCATCAGATTTATCCAATGAAGGGATTTCTCCTGCTTCTCTTGACTGTATACGAACCTTAACGTCGCCAATCGTATCGACGATTGGTTCAGTTGTTGGTTCAACAGCAACACTCTCTGCTTCACCTTCCGCCAATTCAAGCGTGCCTGTTTCGATCAAACGTTTGATTTGATCCATTTCAAGCGTCTCTACAGACAGAAGCGTCTCCGCAATCGTGTGAACCTCTTTCGATCTCTCGGTGAGCAATTTTTTCGCACGCTCATAACAAGCTCCGATAATCGCCTGCATTTCTTGGTCAATTTCATAAGCGATCGCATCGGAGTAATTTTGTTCATGGCCGATATCACGTCCAAGGAACACCTGTCCTTGCGAGCTTCCGAATTGCAATGGACCAAGCTTGTCGCTCATTCCGTATTCCATAATCATCGCACGAACGATACTCGTCGCTTGTTTAAAGTCACTGTATGCGCCTGTGCCGATTTCGCCGATAAACAATTCCTCAGCTACACGTCCGCCAAGCAAGCCAGTCACTTTATCCAGCAGCTCCTGCTTCGTTACCAGCATCCGGTCTTCCTTCGGCATCATGATGACGTAACCGCCAGCTTTGCCACGAGGAATAATGGTCACTTTATGAACGAGATCCGCATGCTCCAGGAAGAATCCAATAATCGTATGTCCAGCTTCATGGAAAGCAACAATACGCTTCTCACGATCGCTGATTACGCGACTTTTCTTCTCTGTACCTACGATAACACGGTCAATAGCTTCATCAACCTCTCTCATTGCAATATCTTTCTTATTGCGACGAGCAGCAAGCAACGCTGCTTCGTTCAGCAAGTTTTCAAGATCTGCTCCGGAGAAGCCTGTTGTACGTCTTGCGATAATATCCAGCTTGACGTCCTTGTTAAGCGGCTTATTGCGGGAATGAACTTTTAGCACCGCTTCACGGCCTCTCACATCTGGACGGTCAACCGTAATTTGACGGTCAAAACGTCCCGGACGCAGCAAGGCAGGGTCCAAAATATCAGGGCGGTTCGTTGCTGCCACGATAATGATACCTTCGTTCGCTCCAAATCCGTCCATCTCGACGAGCAATTGGTTGAGCGTTTGCTCACGCTCATCATGACCACCGCCAAGACCAGCACCACGTTGACGGCCAACGGCGTCAATCTCATCGATAAAGATAATACAAGGTGCATTTTTCTTCGCATTTTCGAACAAATCACGGACACGGGATGCGCCGACACCGACGAACATTTCCACAAAGTCCGAACCCGAAATACTGAAGAATGGCACGCCTGCTTCACCGGCAACTGCACGGGCAAGCAACGTTTTACCTGTTCCCGGAGGACCATTGAGCAGAACACCCTTAGGAATACGGGCGCCTACCAGATTAAACTTACGCGGATCTTTGAGGAAGTCAACAACTTCAACCAGCTCTTGCTTCTCCTCATCCGCCCCTGCCACATCCTCGAAAGTGATGCGCTTCTTCTCTTCATTGTAAAGCTTGGCACGGCTTTTGCCGAAATTCATGACTTTGCCGCCACCGCCTTGCGCTTGATTCATTAAGAAGAAGAACAGAACGAATATAATCACAAACGGAATGATGGAAGTAAGGAGTGTAAGCCAGACACTTGGCGTATCCATTGGTTTATACTGTAACTCAAAACCGTTTTTCACTGCGGCTTCACGCAATACCTCGCCTGAATCGATCCCTGCACGCGATGTGAACTGTATGCTCTTCGCGTTTTCGGGCTGTTTAATGTATTTACCAGAAATATAATAAGACTGACCATCGTACTTTATCATCATTTCCGCGACGTTGTTCTCATTAATAGCAGCGCGAAGCTGATCATATCGTATTTCGACGGTAGTATCATTCTGATTGCTGATAAACTGAATAATCCCGACGGTTACCAAAAAGATGATCAAATAAAATCCAGTGTTACGGATGATCCGATTCATCTCCTACCTCCTCTCAAGACGCTTTTCATATTTTAACATAGCATGACTTTCCATCACAATAGAACCACTTGGAGGACAGGCATACTGGTTAAGCCCATTCAAATTACTTCTCGTACACTTCCGGTTTCAAAACGCCAATGAACGGCAGGTTGCGGTAACGCTCAGCAAAATCAAGCCCATAACCGACAACGAATTCGTCCGGCAGCGTAAAGCCCGTATAGTCTGCTTCGAGATCTACTGTACGGCGTGCTGGCTTATCGAACAGCGTAGCCACCGTAACCGATTTGGAATTGCGGCGCTCCAAAACATCAATCAAGTAGCTTAGCGTCAAACCGCTGTCAATAATGTCCTCAACGATGAGTACATCGCGGCCTTCAACCGATACATCAAGATCCTTAATAATCTTGACCACACCTGAGGACTTGGTCGACTGACCATAGCTCGACACCGCCATAAAATCAATCTCCAGCGGAATCGTCATTTCCTTGATCAGGTCGGACATGAAAATAATGGCCCCTTTAAGGATACAAATAACGAGAGGGTCACGCCCTTCAAAATCCTGACTGAGCTTCTTGCCCATCTCACGCACCTTGGCCTGAATCTGCTGTGCATCGTAAAGCACTTCTTGAATGTCGTTTAACAACGGATTA
Organism: Paenibacillus sp. R-74696; assembly: GCF_055814915.1. Taxonomy (NCBI): domain Bacteria; kingdom Bacillati; phylum Bacillota; class Bacilli; order Caryophanales; family Paenibacillaceae; genus Paenibacillus; species Paenibacillus sp. R-74696. The sequence goes on along the minus strand of NZ_JBPULM010000013.1, from coordinate 80,873 downwards.
ATCCCCCTACAGTACTTATGTTTATGAGTGTAACAGTGCTTCTTATTCTTTCGTAAGACGAATGAATAATAGTTCCTTCGTGCTTGGGCTGATAAGCGCATGGCTAGATCGCCTTATGCCTGGAATCCACAGCAGCCGCCCATCTGCATCGAAAAGCAGTGGATAGCGTTCGCGCTGTGAAGGAGGCAGCTTTTCGTCAACGAACATATCTTGCACTTTTTTAGACCCATTTAATCCTAAAACTTGAATTCGATCGCCACGGCGCCGATTTCGTATAGTCAGCGGAAACGCAAGCTGCTCCAAATCGAAACAAGCTTCATGGCGGCCCGCCAGTTTTCCAGCAGTCTGATCATCAGCTGTCCGCCGCTCAAATGCGAGCTTCCAGCCGCCCGCCTCTACCTCTATGTATTGCTGGGTCAAAGGTACAACAACAAGCGCATAGTCTGTATTCGCTTCCTCTTGTTTCGGCATCCTGACAAAACGCATATGGTCGTATTCACGCAAGCAGCGCAAACCGTTTCCAATATCCATACGCCAAGTGCTTGAACTTTCGGGCGCTGCGGCAAGCCGCATAGACTCGATATGCTCGAAGGAGACCACATCAGCATCCCTCGAAAGATAATCTAATATTAGTTTAATCAATCTCCTTTGTAAAGCGACATGAAGGCCCGCCAAACGACTGCAGCTTACAGAACATTCCTCTGGCTCCGTATAGGCTAACTCTTCGAATAAAGCTTTTGTCTGCCTATCCAGCCATTCATCCTCGGCGCCCGCCACTTCAGCAAGGCGGCCAAGCGATTCGGACAGCTGCGGATTGAAGCTGGATAACTGCGGAATAACATCCAGACGGACAACATTGCGAAAGTAATGGCGCTTCTCGTTGCTGCTGTCCTCGCAATACGGAATGCCGTAATGACGGCAGTATTGTAAAAGGTCTGTTTTGTTCTTACGCATGAGGGGGCGAATGAGTTCCACGTTTTTTTCCTGCCTGCGCAGCGACATGCCAGAAAGTCCCGAAATACCGCTGCCGCGAATCAAATGCATGAGCACCGTTTCCGCTTGGTCATCTGCATGATGGGCAAGGGCAATCGCCTGCGCGCCCCATCGCTGCGCAACCTCATGCAAATAGGCGTAGCGTTTTTCGCGCGCCGCCGATTGTGCGTTCATTTTTTTTTCTTCTATATAAGCAGGCAAATCGAGTTCTGTCAGCTCAAAGGGCAGCCCAAGCTCCCCCGCATAACGCCGAACTACCTCTGCCTCCAGCGCCGACTCCTTCGGCCGGAAGCCGTGATTCACGTGAGCTGCAACAACGTTTAGCACCCCGCTTGACTTCAGGCGGCTCAGGAGATGCAGCAGAGCCATAGAGTCCGGTCCCCCGGAGACAGCAACAACAACACAGTCCCCTTCGCTCCATAACCGTTCCACTGCTGCCAGCTTCTGAACATCGGGAAGCATATCGATTCCTATCGTCATTTCCTCTTCCCTCATTCCCTTCTGGCCGCCGCCTTCAACAAAATAGCTGGCGAAACCTTGCTATAACATCTCATGTCATTACATACCCACGCGAAGCAGCCAATAAACCGATACAGCCAGCATAATTGCCGAACCCGCAACTAGCCCTTTGAGCCAGAAAGGGGTCGGAGCAGCTTGCTTGCGGCTCGTTCCATGCATCAGCACACGCCACGCCTCCGCGCCTTCAGCAGCATCTGCAAAACGTCCCGCAAGAGCTTCTGCAAGCCAGCCTGCAATCGGCTTCAGAGAAGCATTGGTCGCAATCAGCTGCTCTAAATCATCGGTCGAACGATTTTGCGGGAGCAGCGTCAAGGTAAGCTGGTGCAGTCTCTTCGGTTCGTGCATTTGGATGCACAGCACAGCGAAAGAAAATAAGTCGTATTTCAAATCGGCAGCCCGGGAACCTGCGTTCCAGTAGCCACGATCATAAATTTCAGTGAACTGGCGAATGCTCTTTCCTACCGCCGTCACCCCGCCGTAATCCACCAGCTCGACATGCCCATAATCGGCAACCATCACATTTTCCATCTTCAAATCACAGAATACCCAGCCCTTGCTGTGAAGCTCCGCCAGTTTATTCAACAGATTAAGGCTGACCAGCGGGAACCATTCCTTGCCGTTTTGCAGCAAATACGCAGACAAGTTCACCCCGCGCACATACTTCATAATATAAAAAGGGTAATCGCGTCCATCGGAGCCTTGCAGATCATCCACGTCATACAAAAATGCAGGCGCCTGACGCCTCCCCTGCTTCGCAAGCGTCTGAAGCACATTGATTTCCGATTGCAGGTCTACTGCGTCAGCACCTACCTTAAGCGCAACCCACCCCTGGTCGGAATGGACCAAGTACACTTTGCCATTGGCGCCTTCCCCAAGCAGACGCTCGACCCGATACTTACGGCGCTTCCATTTTCCAGTCACCACAGTGCCACGGCGGAGACTGATTCTAAACGACGTAGTCACTCATCATCCCATCCGTTTCTTCTCTGCTCCTCCTACCATAATCCCCCTGACGATAAAAATCAATCACCTGCATCAGCGCAGGACCCGTTGGCGTCGTGCCGCTCATTTGCAATTTTGGAAAAATCGACTGCGCTCCTGTCAAATTATCCGTCCAGCCCAAATCCATTTTGCACTCTTCTCCATGCCTTCCGCCCGGAAAATGAAAGACAGCGATTTCGCTTTTCCCTTGCCTTGCTTGCAGGCTCAGCATCAAGTCGCGGATCGCCTCTTCTACCGCAATCAGCTTTGGCTTCATGCTAGCGCTGGCATCGATAAGAAGCGCCACCTGCAGACTGGAGCTTTCCCCCAGCTCATCCATCACCCTCACGACCTCGCTGCGCGTCTCCGGCGGCAAATCCTCAATCGCCCCGCTGCCAAGCACATGTTTAAGCTCCTTCTGTACAGCTAGCTGAATCGTCTGTACAACCGTCTTGCGCGTCATCATCTGGACAGTCTGCGCCAGCTGGCGCGTATGAACCATCCGGCTGATGCCCCCGCCAGCCCTTGCAATCTCCTCAATCTCCATGCTGCCGGACTCGCCTGCATCGCCGTGATCAAGCACCCCGACGACATTGACTGCAATACCCTCCGCCTTCGCATGAGCCGCTGCTACAATCGGGCTAAGCCCTACATTCGAACAACCATCGGTTATTAGCAAAATTTGTTTCATCCCTATCAATCTCCCTTCACAAGCGTAAACGGCTTTGCCATCATCTGGCGGCAAAGCTTCCGTTTCGCGCTGAAATATAAGCCCATTTATAAGTGTGAAACTTATAAATTCTTATATTTGCACAAACAGCCACAAACCAGCATGCCGACCCACTTAGAGTGACAAGGAGCTGATTCTATCAGTTTTGCCCATTTTAAGAGAGATAAACGGCTATACGCAGAAAAAACCAGCGTTTATTCATAGCCGCTTCCTTTGAAGCACGCTATGAATGAACGCTGGTTTGGTTAACCACCTCCAAGAGAACATTCTATTTAGCTACCGCTTAGCCGCTTCACCTCCAATTAGTATGTGAGCCAAGGTAAAACGGCTGTCGCCGTCCCTGGCGGCCCTCCTATATGCTAGCTTACCGTCCGCGGGCGCTCCATTCGCGTCATCCCCGGCCAGCGGAATGCCGCCCACTCTGGCAAATGCTTGTCCACACGCGCCACCAGCACGGTCATGTCATCGATAATCTCCCCCTTATGGTAACGCACAACGGTGTCCAGCAGCACATCGGCCATCTCCTGCGGGTCCTCCGTTTTCAGCTCATGAATCATTCGTTTCATCCACATCTCCTTATTGACCGCATGGCCTGGCGCATCATAAATGCCATCACTCATCATAATGAGTGCATCCCCGGGCTGAAGCTGCATCGAAATCATATCCACATCAATATCCTGTAAAATACCGATTGGCAAATTATTGGCCGTAACTGGAATCACTTCCTTGCCGCGCTTAATAAAGCTCGGCGTTGATCCTATCTTCATAAACATTGTTGAGGCGGTGTAAAGATCGATAATGGCGAGATCCACGGTTGCGAATACTTCATCTGACGAACGCAGCAGCAGGATGGAATTGACCGATTTGACCGCGAGCTTCTCGTCCATACCCGACTTGAGCAGCTGCTGCAAAATCGACAGCGCTGCGCTGCTTTCCTGGCGCGCCCTCTCTCCATTTCCCATGCCATCGCTAATTGCCACGGCAAATTTGCCGTTGCCAAGCTCCACCATGCTAAAGCTGTCGCCTGACAGCAGATCGCCCCCTTTTGCCGCACCAGCAACGCCCGTTTCAATTTCAAACACTTTGGCGGAGCCAAATACGACCCTTGTTGCTTCTCCATTTTTCTCTGGTTCCTCCTCAAGTTTAACTGCAATATGCTCACCTAAAATATCCGTAAGCAGCGGCGCAATAATTTTGCGACACTCATCATATCCCTTGCTAAAGGTATGGTACAGCTCAATATCAACATTGCCCTCCTCCAAATTAATCACTTCAATTTCTCGAATCGACAGACCCAGCCCCTCCAGCGCCTCCCTAATTTGCTCCTCCTGCAAATGCAGCGTTTGCCCCTCGCGGCGAATTTCCTTCGCCAAATCCTCCATGACCTGGGACACGCCGGTCAATTGCTCGGCCACCAGCTGACGAGAGTCGAATATTTGCTTCTTCCAGTGCATATTATTTTGATAAAGCTCGTACTGCTGCTTCATGACAGACATCACCTGCGTCGACTTGGAGCAATGGGCGGTCCATGTTCGCGGCATATCCTTGGCTCCAGGAGCCCTTTCCTGCTCAACCGTCGTCATCATCTCCGTCATCACTTTATAGGTCTGATAAAATTTATCCCCCCAGCATGCATTTTGCCGATGGCAGCTTGCGCAGCTTCGTGCCGCCACCTCATTCATAAAATGAGTGATCTCATCTTCGCGATTCATCGCCACAGCGCCGCCGTTTAATTGCCCAAAGCTTCGCGAGAGCTGCCGGAACATCTCCGAATATTGCGTGACCCGCTCAGCCGTCACCTCACGCACCCGCTTCGCATATTCATGCTGTGACTTCGCATGCTCATTCGTTCCCGGCACATAGCGGGATATCGTTCGTATCATGACGCGCGGCGTCAAAATCAGCATAATAGCCGCTGTAACTGATTCCCAGGTGGATGCCATCACATCGCCTTGACCCCCTACATATACGGCTAGAATGGACGTTCCGAGCAGCATGCCGAAGGCTACAGCCATCTTCCCTCCATCCCGCAGCAGCCCCGCCAGCAAGCCCGCAAACGCCAGCAGACTCATCTGCACAATGGCGTTAAAGTCCGCAAGGCTGAGTATGAGTCCAGCAATGACCCCGACCGATGCTCCAAGCGGCGCGCCCCCAGCAAGCGCGAACAGCACCAGCATATAACGTGACATTATATGCTCCACCGACATGCCGTAGATCACCCAGCCAACCGCCCCTGTCATGACGGAAGCGAGCAATATCATCAGGCATATGATTTCCTCGCTGCGCAGCGCCGTTGTCTTCTTAGACATAGTCAGCACCGGAATGGCTTGGATGAACACGAGCGTGAGAACAAAGCCGAGTGCCGCTTCCACTACAACCAGCATGATGCTGTACCAGGTCAGCGTATCCAAGGTGAAGGCATGAAACAATTGGACGAGCAAGGTGGCGGTAAATACGAGCAGCGGAGCCGAAGCAAGCTCAGCCTTCTCGTAGGCTTCGAGCCCCTTGAACAAAAGAAATAATGCGGCAATTTCCATCGCAATCCAGACTGGGGAGGGTGTAACCGCGAAGAAGCTCCCCACCACCACTGACAGCCCAACCCAAGCAACCGCATCCTTTCGAAGAAAATAAATGACGGCAAAATAAGCGGCGGCAAACGGCATAAGCGACTCCAAAATGACGGCTCGTCCAAGCAAAAAACCAACAGCAACAAGCAGGAAGGTCCATTTTTTCGCCAGCACCAGCTGAATAAATCGCTGCGAGGCAACACGCTCCTTGACTTTACCGATTCGAGGCTGCAACCATCCTTCTTTCTTTCCTCTGGGAAATACGAGTACACTTTCCTTGTTCATCCGCAGACACCACCATTTCCGAATGTATTGTGTTTCCCATTATAGGAGGTCGTCCATAGGAAGTTTGTCAGTTTAACGTAGGCGGCCCAAAAGTTTTTTCCGACAAAATCAACTGCCCTCGCAGTCCTTGTCAAAAGCAAATTTTCGCTTGCCCTGTCTGGGCTCATGCCGCCCTCTTTGCAGACAGTGCCTCAAATAGCTTCAACAAAAACCGTCTATTGGCACTTCCATTTGTTGGCGAATATGCAGGTGAATGTGTCGGTATTGAAAGAGTAGGGGAGGAAAAAACTTCGAGGCGGCACATAAACGCAAAAAAAGCAGAACCATAAAGGCTCTGCTTTTGTCATTAAAATATAGCTCTTGCTTAAACCCGCTTGGCTCCGCGTCCACCGCGTTTGCCTTCGGTATTCTTCTTCAGGGAGGAAATGCGTTCTTCACTATCTTTCAGGAAGCGCGACACTTTATCCTCAAAAGTTGGTTTTCCGTAAGCTGGTCTCCCGGCCTGCTGCTTGAATGGACGCCCGCCACCGCCGCCACCGTGTCCTCCACGGTCGCCACGATCCTGACCGCCACCACTGCCGCCACGATTAAAGCGTTCTCCGCCGCCACCACCACCAGGCCCGCCACTTGGACGAGTGCTTGGACGTGATTCGCGTGCAGGAGGCAGTTGGCCTTCTGGTCGATCAATTGCCTGTTTAATGGAAAGTCCAATTTTTCCGTCTTTGTCAACGTTAATCACTTTGACCTTGACCACGTCTTCGATCTTCAGGTGATCTTTCACGTCTTTGACGTAATTATCAGCAATTTCCGAGATGTGAACGAGACCTGTGACACCTCCAGACAAATCAACGAATGCCCCGAAATGCGTAATGCCTGTCACTTTGCCCTCTAACTTCGCGCCTACTTCAATTGCCATAAAATAAAATGTTCCTCCCTAAAAGTTTCGCTTAATGTACTATTAACGTGATTATAACCGAACGGAAGAAGGAAGGTCAACAGACGTTCACCCGTTTGTGCGTCTATTTAACCACCTGTATCTGTTGTTCGCCCTCTTTAACCATGCCTTGACCTTTGGTTGCAAGCTGCGCAATATATTCCGGATCGTTAAGCCGCTCAATTTCCTGTTGCAGCTGCTGCGCCTGATTTGTGGCATCTTCCTTCTGTTTCATTACAGCTGCAAGCCGCAGTTCGGTAGCGTTTTGCTGCTGGATTTGTCCAAAGAAGGTATAAGCCGCCCAGCCCATGAAGAGGACAATAAACATCATCCACATCTTGATCCGACGCTTGGAGCCTGGATTAACGGTTAACTTGTTTGCTGCTGCTGCTGTCGCCAATTGCTTGTACCCCCTTAAGAAATAGAACCAGATGCATCCATCACTCGATCTGCTCCATGCCATGAAAACTTAGAATAACTTCCGCCAAAGCGCAACTACGCGTGCAACCGCTGCCTTAAAGCGCTCTGTAAGCTTAAACTTATCGGCGTACTTCATAAATAGGCGGTTCAACGGTCGTATGATAGGACCTAATACCCACCATAGCAATAGCCATAATGGACGAGTCAATTTTAACATAATTTTTAGCACAAAAATAGTGAAAGCAGTCCCAAATCCCAGTGCTACAATACCTATTTTGTACAAAAGAAGAATCGGCTTAATAATGACAAATTCCACCGTTTTGACGATTCCTCTGATCAGTGCGCGGATAGCGCGAATAATGCCCTGTACCAGCTTGATGACCGGCTTGCTAAATAGAAAGTAATAGCTGCTCACACCTATTGCCAGCCCTAGAAAGACGTACGCCCGCACCTCGCCATTGTTGCTTGCGTACAGCACACGAAACACGATAATCGACGCTGCCAGCCAGTATATAATGTCCAGAACCGGCAGCCACCAACGTGGAAACCGCAGCTCATTCGACACCACACGATAGCCGTCAAAGGCGACTCCCATGCCGATTCCTGACAGAAGCATCATCGCGAGCGTGTACCACTGCATCGTCAGTGTCACTTAAATAATTTACCAAACAGGCTTTTGGATTTGCTCGGGGCATTGCCGTCCAGATAGGCGAGCGAATGAACGAGCCCCTCTATAGCGACAAAACCTTGCTCCAGGCTGAGATGCTTAATATGCAGATTCTGCCCTTTAATCGTCAGAAAGCCCAGATCCGTTTCCAGCAAAAACTCCTCGCTGTCAAAGCTCTCCACGTTTAATACCCCGGTAATTTCCAGCAGCTTTCGATTGAGCATCTTCACTTCCTGACGCTTCTGCCCTTTATCCTGATCCACCATTGACCCGTCCCTCCACTTCAAAAACGCAGCTTATGCTAAAGCTTATGGGAGTGGGACGAACTTTAGAACCTGTCCAGAAGGACAAACCTATGGAATCTATGAAAGGGCTCATGAAAATAAAGCGGCTACCGATATATACCCTATTCTATGATTTTGAAACAGCAGAATGCCTTGCACGGATACCTATTAGCTGAAAATGCCATTGCGCTCAGCGGGCGCTTTTTACCCGTTTCAACTGGGCCACAATAATAATGCTGATCACGACGAGCAGCAGCCACGAGCTGATTTTGCTCACATGGACGAGCGTCCATTGCTTTTCCTGATCCGGATAGGCCCACGCCCCGAAAAAGGTCATAATATTTTCCGCAATCCAAATAAAAAATCCGATTAGAACAAAAGCCAGCGTAAGCGGCATCTTATATACAGCTTCCCCAAGCGTGAAGTGGACACTAGAACGCCAGAATACGATAATCAGCCCCACCATCAGCACCCATCTGAAATCCCACAAATAATGATGGGTAAAAAAGTTCAAGTAAATCGCTGCGCTGATCGTTACCGCATACGCCATTTTTGGCCAGCCGACCATCTCCAGATTGAACCTGCGCCAAGCCTGGCAGATATAGCTTGCTACGCTCGCATACATGAAGCCGCTGTAAAGCGGAACGTCGAATACCCTTGACCACCCTTCGCCCGGATACGTCCAAGAGCCCATCTTCACCTTATATACCTCAAGGGCCAGACCGATAATGTGAAACAGGCAAATGACCTTCAGCTCATCCCACGTCTCCAGCTTTGTAGCTACCATAACAACCTGCATGACCAAGCAGATGAGCAGAATTAGGTCATACCTTGCAATGCCCGGTACCTGGACGTAATGTGTAAGAGCCATAGCCCCGAAGATCGTAACCGGAAATAGGCAATTCAGCGCCTGCAAATACCCAAACAGCAGCAGTTTTTTTAAAATATAGAAAAGCATGTGATTTCGCCATCCTTTCTCTATATTTCTCGGACTGAAACGTGCCGCTCCGCCAAAGGACGACGACAGCCGTTTCACCTTAGAAAATGAATCATTTCGCCTCTACTTCATCAGCCACGCCGCTCAAATGCAGCGCACAATTAAACTTCTCACAGGACCAGCCACCTGCCGCATTCGCATAAATCGTCGAGATGGACGTGTTTTGAAGCGGCTCGTTCTTATAAGCGTCCGGCACAAGCTCCTTCAAGCAGCGGCCGATGAGCGCTCCGTGGCTGACAATAAGTATATTTTGACCCGGATGGTTATCAGCAATCTCCCTCAGCACCTCGAAACCGCGGCCTATAACGGATTCATGGCTTTCACCCTGCCAATCCGCTTTGCGCCAGTCGGCTCCCCACTTCAGAATACGCTCCGCTTCCGTCATGCCTTCCAGAAGGCCGCCTCCCATTTCCCGCAGCCGCGCATCCTGCTTGACTGCCATGCCGCCTCCCAGGCGCGCCGCTACTGTCTCTGCTGTCACAAGCGCCCGCTGCAGATCACTGGAGTAAATATGATGCCACTCCTCCTTGCTCAGCCGCTCAGCCAAAATTGCCGCTTGCCGCTTGCCCTCCTCATTCAGCGGAATATCCGTAGAGCCCTGCGCTCTCCCCTCGACGTTCCATTGCGTAACCCCATGCCTGATCCAACCTATTTTCGTCATGCTTCAGTTTCCCTCCTTGATTTGCTCCATTCATGGTTATATACGTAAAATTATAAAAAAAGGGCCGCTCTGCACATAATTACCATGCGCGAGCAACCCTTTAACCTTATTGCCATTCAAGATCATTGTCACGCGGACGCTGTTCTTCCTTCAGCACCGTGTAGAGCTCACCGGCTTCATCCTTGCGGGTCGTTTCGGCAATTCGCTCAATTCGAACGGTTACTGTCTTCTGCCCGTATTGGATAGCAAGCTCATCCCCAACCTTTACGGCGCTGCTCGCTTTCGCTTCGCGGCCGTTGATCCAGACGCGCCCCTGCTCGGACACATCTTTGGCGACTGTGCGCCGCTTGATCAGGCGGGATACTTTGAGAAACTTATCCAGACGCATGAATTATTGGATAGCTTCTTTCAGCTTGTTGCCTGCTTTGAATGCAGGAACTTTCGATTCTGGAATGTTAATCTCTTTGCCTGTTTGTGGGTTGCGGCCAACACGGCTTGAGCGTGTGCGCGTTTCGAAAGTACCGAAGCCGATCAATTGTACTTTGTCTCCACCAGCAAGAGCATCTGTTACTTCACCAAGAAAGCCGTTAAGAACAGCCTCTACATCGCGTTTAGTCAAACCGCTTTTTGTTGCAATGTTGTTAATCAAATCTGTTTTGTTCATTCTAAAATCCTCCTAATGATAAGCTTAGCTAATGGTATAGCCGCTCAGCGCGGCCTACGTTCGTGAAAGTTTGAAACTGTTACACTTACGAAGTTAACTTATTCTGCTTGCCGACATGAATTCCTGCCGCTGACCGCAAATTTTTTTCACGAAAAGTGCGGAATCTTTGCTGCTCTTAGCGAACCGCGTCCCTTACTGTCGCTTTGCTTCTTCCCACCAGCGGTCCATTTCTGTTAAATCAGTCTGGTCAAATGTTTTGTTGTTTATACGAAGCTGCTCTTCTATATAAGCAAAACGCGACTTGAACTTCCGGTTCGTCATCGTCAGCGCTTCCTCTGGATCGGCATGAATGAATCTCGCTGCATTGACGACGGCAAAAAGCAAATCGCCTAGCTCGCCCGCCTGTTCCAACTCATCCTTCGAGGCAATAGCTTCGCGAAGCTCGGAGAGCTCCTCTTGGATTTTATCCAGCACAGGCCCCAGGTCATCCCAGTCAAACCCTACCTTCGCTGCCTTCTTCTGAAGCGTGTATGCCTTCATCAGCGCTGGAAGGTCTGGCGGAATGCCATCCAGCTGAGATTGGCGGCTGGCAGCTGTGCCATTGCGCTCCTTCTCCTCAGCCTTCATTTGCTCCCAGTTGCCTAGCGCTTCATCAGCATCCGTGGCACTGCTGGCGCCAAATACATGCGGATGACGGAACAACAGCTTCTCGTTCAGCGTCTCAATGACATCATAGACGGTGAACGCACCAGTCTCCTCCTCCATCTGACTATGCAGCATCACCTGCAAAATCACATCGCCAAACTCCTCGCGCATGCCATCCGGATCATCATTATCAATCGCTTCAAGCGCCTCGTACAGTTCTTCGATAAAGTTTTTGCGGATAGATGAGTGCGTCTGCTCCCGATCCCACGGACAGCCCTCGGGGCTGCGCAAAATCGCCACAATCTCGTGCAAGCGGTCAAAAGATCGGTTCAGCACGGCATCCTCCGTCGTACGCGGCACGAACAGCAATGAAAGATTGCCAAAGCCAGGTGTGCGATCCAGCTCATAGAGGGGCACCCGAATAATCTGCTCCTCGCCAGCAACGCCGAGCGCATGGCCAATGACAACCTCGAAATCATCAGGATAACGCTCCATCAGAGCCAGCTTTACGTCTGATGCGGTAAACGCATCGTAAATTTGCCCAATAATCGTATGTACGCGCGGTTGAAGCATGGCAGGCTGAAGCTCTGCGGCATCCAGCAGCGCAAAACCCTCAATCGGATCGATGCCAAGCCGAATAAACGCTTGATCCAAGAAGCTCTCTCCACCGATAATGTCAAGCTGCACGCCCGCATCCGTACAGCGCTCGCGGAGCAGCTGAACTGTACGTTCTGCGACCATCGGATGCCCCGGAACGGCGTACACAACCTCTCCTTGCGACGATTGCGCCTCTAACAGCAGCGCGGCCGCTATCGCCTCATACACCTCTGGGAACGTATCATGCTGTTCGTACACCGAATCAAACGAGGTATAGGCAAGCTGATGCTCCTTAAGCAGCGTTATCGCCGGGTGCTGCTCCGTCCTGACATAGACGCGGGCCGCCTGCTGGAGCCTGCGCCATACGCCAAGCGTCATTTGATCGGCGTCGCCAGAACCAAGACCGACAACCGTAATATGTGGTTCACTCATTTTTCTCCCACTCTCCTACAATTAGCTTCTCCCATTAGTATACTAAAGAAGGCGCTGCAACTACAAAAAAGCGGACAAGCACTTTTTCGATTCCCTTTTATGGAAAATAGAGGTATTGTTTAGCGAAAGGGTTCGATGCCGTTAGATACACCCTCTATAACCAGAAAGGTGGAGTATTAATTTGAAGAAATCCTTAATTTTAATAACGACATCGGCAATGATTTTAGCCGCTATTCCAAATGCAGCATCCTCAGCGGAAAAATATCATCAGGTCCAGATGGAAAAATGGTCTTGTTGAATTACTCGCAAGGCACATGGTAACTAAATGAAAAAGACCTATTATAATTTAAATGCCAACGAACAAAAATTGCATAAATTCTCTGGTATTGCCTCATCACTGCTTTATGGCTCCTTATTCGGCTACTCGCTTAATAAAGACATTTTTTTTATTTGGCTCATAATGATGCTGTGCGGCGGAATCGCTCTTTTACATGTGAAAAAGTGGATTAGGACGGAGCTTCGAGCAAAAGTTATGACCCAAATCATCGTGTTCACCGTCCTGTTGGATGTTTGGATCGTTTCTGACTTCATTCCTGTGCCAATGCTGATTAAACAACTCGTTTTTTTAATTGCTTTTTGTATATTGGGCTACAAATATTTCAAGCTGCTTTATGCAGGCGAGCTCGCCGTTCAAGATGATGACGCTTTTTAAATATCAGAATAAAATGAGCTCATATATGCTCTGACATCCAGTCCCCAGCAACACAAACACGCAAAAGCCCGGTGCTTAAACAGCTAACCTGCTGTGTGCACCGGGCTTTTGCGTGTGAAGGGAGAGCCTGTTTTACTGCTCCATTTGCTTCGCTAAAAAGCCAGCAGCAGTCTCCGCCATTTTTTGCTCCATAATCGACATTTTCACAGTTTCATCCTTGCTAAGCAGCACAACGGTACCAATCGGGTCCCCGCCTGCAATAATCGGCGCTATAACGAAGGCTGAGAAAGTGTCACTTATATCTTTAATCATCTCATAAGCCCCAGGAGTCGTTTCAGCTACAGCTTTGCGGTTCTCCATGCAGCTTTCCAGTATCGGCCCAACCTGCTTGTCCAGCAGATCCTTCTTGGAGGCGCCAGCTACCGCAATAATCGTATCCCGGTCAGAGATGAGCGCCACATGATTCGTGCTCTCAAACAACGATTCTGCGTATTCTTTGGCAAAATCCCCGAGTTCGCCAATAGGAGAGTACTTCTTAAGAATAACCTCCCCATCGCGATCCACAAATATTTCAAGCGGGTCACCTTCCCGAATGCGTAGTGTCCGGCGAATTTCCTTCGGAATAACTACACGCCCAAGATCATCAATGCGGCGTACAATTCCAGTTGCTTTCATTTCATGTTGCCCCACTTTCCTAGAGGATTTTAAGTCTACTGGGTACGAACTGCCTGTCTAATAGCGTAAACGGCTCTCGCCGTCATTTATCGGCAAAGGCTCGTTTTGCGCTGAAATATAAGCGGGTTATAAGCAGGAACTTATAAAGTCTTATATTTAAAAAAACACGGCTAACAGGGGAAATCCTCGAATGCTGAAGCAGTCGTTTTCCGATGCATGACGAAGGCCGGCACTCGAAGGACCGTTCTTTACTTGATCAAACCGGGCAATGCGTTTGCTGTGAATCTGACCATAGTATTCATCCGCTCCCAATTTCTTATGCACGAACCTTGAACAGCAACCCTTTAAACTATTTTACCCTTTACATCCCCTTCATTAACACCGCCTTTCAGCACTCCTGAAAGGCGGTGGACAGCTCGTTCCCAGACTAATTTCCTAGTTCCAGCGGGTGAATCTCCATGAAATTTTTAAATATTTGTCGCCCTATCCAGCTCTTGGGTTGGGTAGCATCTACAAAAAATATTTGACTACAAGAGGTTTAAACCTGCCTCTCTTGCTCTCCTCGGGCCTCCGATTGTTGTCCTTCTTCTCCCCGAAAATCAAAACATCCTGTCGCTCCATTAAGAGCGGCAGGATGCCTGAATAACATGACGGTAGCAAGCAAAGCCATAGCCGCAAGCAATTTGGGACGAGCCTTGAGAACCTCGGCAGTAGGGAAATTCCGCTGATCTTTCTGATCCTCTTCCAGCACAGCCCTAGTCAGTTTCTCCATCATTAACTCCTCCTTTAAAAATAAATCAATCATGCTTCAGCAGTTCGACAAGCTCCCGCTTTAAAGCTAAAAACGCTTTGTGCTCACGCACCTCCGGCGAGCGCTCTGCAGGCAAATTCACTTCAAATTGCTTTAAAATCCGCCCTGGGCCAGCCCCCATTACGACAATGCGCTGCGACAGAAAGATCGCTTCATCAATATCGTGCGTAATGAAAAGCACGGTGGTTTTCTCCTTTTGCCACACATCCAGCAGCATCTCCTGCATCTCCAGCTTTGTCTGGGCATCCAAGGCGCCAAATGGCTCATCCATCAGCAGTACCTTTGGACGATTGGCAAGCGCTCTGGCAATGGCAACCCGCTGCTTCATTCCCCCAGAAAGCTGCTTTGGATAAGACTTGTCGAATCGCTCAAGACGAATGATTTTAAGCCAATAATTGGAGATGGCACGGCGAGCAAGCGTTGGTATCCCTTGCAGCTTGAGACCATATTCAATATTTTCACGCACCGTCAGCCACGGAAACAGCGTATAGCCCTGAAATACCATGCCTCGCTCAGCGCCCGGGCCGACGATTTCTTCTCCATCCAAGGCAAGCATGCCGCTCGAAGGCTCATCAAGCCCGGCGACCATGCGAAGCAGCGTAGATTTGCCGCAGCCGGACGGGCCAAGTATCGTTAAAAATTCATTGGAGCCAATGGTGAGCTGAATATCGCGCAGCGCTTCAAAGCTGCTTTTTTTCGTCTCGTATACCTTATGCAAATCGCGAATTTCAATCGTTCCGCTGCCAGCTGCCGGAGCAGCAGCTTTCCCTTTTTGCGCCAGTGCCTTCTCCTGCGGCTGCTCCTTTGCTGTTACCGTCGCTGTATTCAACTATGATCGCCTCCAAAAGCGTTCAATTTGCGCCGCCTGCTCCGCTTACATTCCAGCAAGCGGGCTGGCAGCGAATTTGGCTAAGCCGCCGTCCCTTTTGTCAGATAATCTAACAATTTTAATTAGGATACCGTAATTTTTTATGGTTTGTCAATTTATATGTTAGGTTTATTTACATTAGACTTATTACTCGCCGATATTCCCTCCAGCCGCCATACTCGGAAATTCGCTCCGCCCGCTCAAGAGCATAACCTTCACAGATGAAGCCTGGCACCTCTTCCCCACCTTCCAGCTCCACTTTTCCTATCCCCAGAGGTGCCGGTATAAGGGCAGCAAATGCGCCGAAACGTGAAAGCGGCATGCGCCAAAGCTCCAGCGCGACCGATGCACCGCCCTGCTCCAGCTTGATCATGCCAGGCTTTGCAGGCGTTGTATCGAGCTTGATCAGCTCGTACTTAGCCGCCGTGTTCGCTTCCCTGACAAAGCTCGCTTCGAAGGCGAGCATTTGCTGCTCTAAAGCAAATCCGCGCATATGGAGACCACACACAGCGACGAGCGTCGTCTGATCGGAGTCGGTTGATTCGAATGCTTCAGATGACACCTTTGCAATAGCGCTATTCAGACTGCATTTCGCTCGTTCCGACGACCCAGACTCCATTGCCTGGTCGGCATACAATCTTCCCAAGCCTTCAAGCAAATGCTCTTGATCTGCTAAAGCGAACAGCGTTATGCCAAAAGGAAGCCTTTCCGCCGCCTCCCCCGAAGGAAGGGCAAGCGCGCTCAAATCAAGCAAATTGCAATGGTTCGTATAAGCTCCCATTGCCGTATTCGTCTGTATTGGCTGCTCGCGAACCTGCTCCCGCGTCCACGTTCCGCCACAAGTCGGCATTACCAGCACCGCATCGCCGAGCAGGGCTTTCGTCGCCAGCTTGAAAGCCTGCAAGCGATGCATGGAGGCAAATACGGAAGCTGCCGTATGGCGCTCTGCCGCTCCTGAACGAAGTACCTGCTCCGTTGCAGGCACGAAAGCCCCAGGGTGGCTTTCGATAAATTCGCTCAGATCAGCCCAGCGCTCCGCTACCCAAGGACCTTCATACAACTCAGCTGCCGCTTCTGCAAACAAGCTGCAATCCACATATTCAATGGAGATCCCAAGCGCTTGCAATCGCTGGATTGAGCCCTCCCATGCCCGGGCATATTCGTCGGAGAATGGCCCGTAAAAGGCTGGACGTTCCTGAGGCAAATACAGCTTGGACGGCAGACCACTGGCAGAGCGTACAACCTCCCTTGACCATAGATCGGCAGGATCCAGGCCGCGAGCGGAGCTGTCCACGGCGAGCGCATCATCTATACTGTGGGCGAATACCGTCACACAGTCCAGACTGGCGCAGGCAGGCACGACGCCCTTGGTCGGCCACGCGCCAAGGGTCGGCTTATAGCCGACAAGCCCGTTCAGCGCGGCAGGTACACGGCCGGAGCCAGCGGTGTCTGTGCCAAGCGAGAATACCGCTTGGCCGCGGGCAACAGCGACAGCCGAGCCGGAGCTCGAGCCGCCGCTGATCAGCTCGGGGCGCAAAGCATTATGCGCCTCGCCGTAAGGGCTTCTCATGCCGACCAAGCCGGTGGCAAATTGGTCGAGATTGGTTTTGCCTAGCGGGATAGCCCCCGCCTGAACTAAACGCTCCACTACAGTGGCGTTCTCGCCTGGCGTATAGGTAAATTCCGCACAAGCTGCCGTTGTCGGAAAGCCCGCAACGTCGATATTGTCCTTGACCGCAAAAGGGATGCCCCAGAGCGGCGTTTGTGCCGGATCAAGCAGCGCGAGCCGCTCCAGATAAGGGCGCAGCTGCAAAAGCGAAGGCGGCGTAATCCAGATATTCATAGCCGCATCTCGCTCGGAACGGCTGATGATTTCTTCAATAACCGCCTCAGGCGCAAGCTGTTTGGCGGTATATTTTTCACGCAGCCACTGCATCGTGAGCACTTCAGGAAAAGTAACAGCCGTCATACGAGCGACACCTCTTTCTTGATTTGCATAATGCCAGCAACAAGCTGGCCGGTATGAACCTCATCACCAGGCTTGACATAGATCGAGGCAACAACCCCATCACAGGATGCCTGCTGGGAAAACTCCATTTTCATGCTTTCCACAATGATAAGCGTATCACCCTTTTTCACTCGAGCGCCCAGCTGTACAAGCACCTTCCACACACTTCCCGGCATATTGCAGCGAATGGCCTCCGCCCCTGCAGGCAGCTCCTCTTCTTCGCTTTGAGCCGCGCCATCCTGCTCGGAGACATACTCCGCAAGCCCGAGCGCCTTCCAGCTCTCGCGCTCGGCCTTGAACGCCGCCTGCTGGGTAGCACGGAACGACTCCGCATCTTGTTCAATAGAAGCGAGAAACGCCAAATAGTCTTTCAGCTCGAAGGTTGTCTCCGTAATTTCGACATCAAAGCGCCCGCGCGGGAAGTCTTCACGCATCTTCAACAACTCATCCGCAGCAACCGGATAAAACTGAATTTGGTCAAAAAACCGCAGCAGCCACGGCTTGCCCGCCGTAAAGCTCTTCGTCGTTCGCAGCTTGTTCCACATTTGAATCGTGCGCCCAACAAATTGATAGCCGCCCGGCCCTTCCATGCCATAAACACACATGTAAGCTCCGCCAATTCCGACGGCATTTTCAGGCGTCCACGTCCGCGCCGGATTATATTTAGTCGTCACCAGACGATGCCGCGGATCAATTGGCGTCGCAACAGGAGCGCCCAAGTACACATCGCCCAAACCTAGCACAAGATAACTGGCATCAAAAACGATTCGCTGTACATCCTGCCTACCATCCAAACCATTGATGCGGCGAATGAACTCTATGTTGCTTGGGCACCAAGGAGCATCCGGACGCACCGTTTGCTGATAGCGGTCTATCGCCAGCTGCGTGGACGGATCATCCCACGAAAGCGGGAGCCGGACAATTCGCGACGGAACTTCAATGGTTTCAAGCGGCGGCAGCGAGCTATCCAGCTCCAGCAAGCGGTGGCAAGCATCGTAGGCTGTGATGCGAGTGCGATCGATATGCACCTGCAGCGAGCGAATACCCGGCGTCAGATCGAGCACCGGAAGCGAAGCATCCGCCCGAATCGCCTCCATTAGCACATGCACCTGAAAACGGAGCAAAATGTCCAGCTTCAGCTCGCCATATTCCACGAGCAAATTTTCATCCCCACTGCACCGAATGGAGATAGGAAACCTCCGCCCCGCCTCCTCGCTAACGAGCAGCGGATAGGACGGGGAAAGCAACTGTTTCCTAGGCTCAGGAAGCATCAGCTCTTGCAGAGAAGCCCTGTCGCCTTCACCCAGCGCCCGCAAATTAGCTTCCTGCGCATCGCGCAGCGCATCAGCCTCTTCAAGCGTCAATAGCTGAAAATAAACCTTGTCGCCGGGATGCAATTGCCCCAGCTTCCAAAACTCAGCGGAAGCCGTCGTGACCGGGCATACGAAACCACCCAGGCTCGGGCCATCGGGCCCCAGCAGAATCGGCATATCGCCCGTCAAATCAAGCGTTCCCACAGCATAGGCATTGTCGTGAATATTCGAAGGATGCAGCCCCGCTTCTCCTCCATCCTCTCTAGTCCAAAGCGGCGCAGGACCAATTAAACGCACTCCTGTACGGGAGCTGTTAAAGTGAACCTCCCACTGCGTATCGGTTAACTGCTTTAAATACTCCGGTCGCAAAAATTCCTCTGTACAATGCGGTCCCGGTATGACACCAATCGTCCATTGTCTCCCAATAGCCGGACGGTAAGCAGGAGCAAGCCCTTCTGCTAACGTCGAGGATACATGGTCTCGAAGCAGTTCCGAGCGTTGTTCAGAAAGCTGCTCAGATTGCTGTTCAGATTGTTGTTTCGGCAATCGTTCAGAGACCGCCATTTCATGAGATAGCGTACTGCCAGCACCGTGAACTCTCAGCACATCACCAGCTCGCAGCGCCCGGCCGCCATGACCGCCAAAGCCGCCCAGCGTAAACGTTGCGGCACTGCCCAGAATGAGCGGCATATCCAGCCCGCCTGCAATCTGCAAATACGTCCGCAGCCCAGCGGCTGCCTCACCGAAGCTGAGCACTTGCCCTGCCTTCGCCAGTAAAGGCGCATACAGCGGCACAAGCTTGCCATCCAGCTTCGCCTGCATGTCAGCACCCGTCAGGCAAAATCGCATCGCACCGCGGAAGCGATAAGAACCGCCGCGCAGCGTCAGCTCAAGGCCCGCCGCCTGATCCGAATTGCCGAGCAGCTTGTTGCCTAGGCGGAACGAGTAAGGGTCCATCGGACCACATGGCGGCACACCCACGTCCCAATGTCCGACTCTTCCAGGCCAATCCTGCACCGTCGTCTGCACGCCGCCGTCCAGCACCTCGATGGCTTGCTCAACTGGCGCAAAATCCTCCAGCATCCGCGTATAAACAAGCCCCTCCTTACAAGCTGCATCCGCAAGCAGCGCCTGCACGTACTGTAAATTCGTCGTCAGGCCGTACATCCGCGTCTGCGCCAGCGCCTCGCCCAGCTTCCGCAGAGCATCCTCGCGATCCGCGCCATGCACGATGATTTTTGCCAGCATCGGGTCATACAGCGTCGTAATGGTCATGCCGTCTCTCACCCATGTTTCATTGCGAGCCTGCTCTGAAAATCTCGCTTGATCCAACTGCCCCGCACTTGGACGGAAGCCCTGCAAGCAATCCTCCGCATAGATGCGAGCCTGAATGCTATGTCCCTGCGGCTCCCCTACTAATGATTTCAGCTCGCGCAGTTCCCCCGCCGCTTCCCGCACCATCCATTCCACCAGATCGAGCCCAAGCACCTCTTCCGTCACGCCATGCTCCACCTGAAGCCGCGTGTTCACTTCCAGAAAATAAAACGCAGCCGTTTCGGGGTCATATAAATATTCCACCGTTCCCGCACTGCGGTAGCCCACCTCGGCCGCAAGCCTCGTTGCCGATTCCATCATGGCCGCGCGGACGCTGTCCGGCAAATGGGGAGCCGGACTTTCCTCCAGCACCTTCTGATTGCGCCGCTGCACGGAGCAATCCCGTTCACCAAGCGCAACAATCTCACCGTAGCTGTTGCCGAAAATTTGCACCTCGACATGGCGTGCCTTGGCGATGTATTTTTCCAAAAACATCCCGTCGTTCTTGAAATTCGTCTCCGCCAGATGACGAACACCCTCATAGGCAGCAAGCAGCGCCTGCTCATCGTCACATACCCGCATGCCGATACCGCCGCCGCCTGCCGTGCTTTTCAGAATAACCGGATATCCGATTTGCCGTGCATGCAGCACCGCTTCCTCCACACTGTCAATCAGGTCGGTTCCCGGCAGCATTGGCACGCCAGCCTTCAGCGCCAGCTCTCTGGCGGAATGCTTAAGCCCAAACTGCTCCATTTGCTCCGGGGTCGGGCCGATGAATACGATACCACGCTCGGCACAGGCACGGGCAAAGTCTGCATTTTCGCTCAAAAATCCATAGCCCGGGTGTATCGCCTCCGCACCTGTTGCTATCGCCGTCTGAAGAATGAGCTCTGCATTCAAGTAACTCTCTTTAGCAGGGCCATCCCCAATCCACACCGCCTCATCGGCGTCATCGACATGTCTGCTGTCTTGATCCGCCTGCGTATAGACAGCGACAGATTGAACACCTAGCTTGCGCAGCGTGCGCTCAATTCTCACGGCAATTGCGCCGCGATTTGCGATCAGTACCTTTGTAAACATAGCGACCTCTCCTTCGCATTCATTTATTCGTTCCAGATTAGTACCTGCACAGGTGTTGGGTTATAGGCATTGCAAGGATTGTTCAACTGTGGACAGTTGCTGATGAGCACCGTCACCTTGCCATGCGATTGCATTTCTACGTAGTAGCCAGGCGCGGATACGCCGTCCGCAAACTGCAAGCCGCCCTCGGCTGTCACTGGCACATTCATGAAAAAGTTCACGTTAGGCGCCAAATCGCGCTTTGTATAGCCAGCCTCCCGTTTCGCCAGCTGGAGCATGAACGTATCGCGGCAGTTGTGCATTTGCAGCTTTTCATGGGCATATCTCACTGTGTTGCTCTGTGCAGAGCAGGAGCCACCAATCGTATCATGGCGTCCGCATGTATCGGCAACGATCGTTACGAGCGGCTTGCCCGACTCTGCCCGCAGCACCGAGCCTGCCGTTAAATACACATTGGTTTGCCTTGCAATCGTTGCTATGGCGCTATAATGATCTTCCGGCTGATCGGCATCGTAAAATAGGGTATCCGCCGCCTGATTTCCTTCGAGATCAACAATTCTGAGCACTTGTCCAGGCAGCAAATCATGCATCCAGCCATCGCCGGCCAAAATTGTTTTACTGTACACAGCTTCCGCCGTCTTGCGCGGGCTTTCTACCAAGTTAAATGCCGCCATTACCTTCCGCCTCCCCATAAAAGGTTGTATTCCCACGTATTTTCGAACGCACGGCGATTTTCCGCACGAAAATTTACACAATAGTCATTTTCTCGATCTACTCTCTCAGCCTCGAACACTTCTACCCGCACCGGTACCGAAGGATAAATCGTTCTAGCATCAAGCGGATTAGGCGTATTCGACAGCACCAGCAGCACATCCATTTCTGTTCGAAGCGTCACACTAGCACCTGCCAGGCAATGATTTTCGGCATAATGCATATCACCCTGCTCATCGCAGCTAATTTTGGAAAACCAGTTGATGACCGGCATCAAATCCCTGACACCCATGCCGCTTCGCACCAGCTCAACCGCCAAATTTTCCTGCCCGCTTCGCAGCCAGCCGTTTCGAAGCACCTGATAAGTCGTCGCGCCATAGCGCTCATCCGTCAGTTCGCGGCTTGTATAGCCGCCAAGCGGGTCATGCCAGCCAAGTCCATCCTCTACAATACTGATCATCGCACGTCCATTGTCGCTCATCAGCACATTCCCTTTCGTTAGATGTGAGGTATGCTGCGCCTTGAGTGTATCTGGCATATTGTAGCGTTCATTCAAATCTCGAGCGCTGAACAGCATGGTAGACACATTCGCCCCACCTTCAAGGGCGGTTAAACGAACAAGCCTCCCCCGCCCAATAACGCCTGACCACTTGCCTCCAGCTTCAATCGTTTTGCTCCATTCTTCACTCATTCCCTCTTTCGCCTCCCCGTGTAAATATAAATAAAAAAAGCCTGGGAGATTTGATCTCCCAGGCTTTTATCCTTCCGTGTTATACAGCGATTCGCGCCAGTATTACTCGCATTCGACTGCATGCCGTCTCTCGGACCAGACTTAGCTATTAACAGATGAGATATACCCCATCAGCAGCTAACGGAACCCTAGACAGCGATTTGTTTCCAGTTTATTTTGCAACGGAAACCCATATTTAATTGTCATATAACCTAACGTTAGATAGATTATATGACTGTTGAATATCGTTTGTCAACAATTATGTTAGATAACATAACACAAGAGGCGTCGATTTTAGACACCTTAGCATTCCTACTCTAAGGCATTGAGTAAGCGTCTAACAACTCCTCTTGGTTCAACAAAATGGTAACCTTCTTGATTTTCCTATCACTTGAAGCCAACCAATTTTGAACAGCTTCAAGTTTAGCTTCAGATGATTGCAAATCAGCCAAACAGCAGCTCCATCGTCATTGGACGGCAGCTGCTGTTTGGCTTTGTTTCTTACCTATAATCAGGATCTTTATCTGCTTCTCTCTATTCCTTAGGCTCACCGGCATTTTCCAGAGGCTCGGCTGGCCGCGGCTTCGGCAGCCTGCCTGAACGGCTAAGCGCTTCGCGCAGCAAAAACTCAATATGACCATTGACGCTGCGAAATTCCTCATTAGCCCACTGCTCCAGAGCGCGGTGAATGTCAGGATTCAGTCGGAGCGGAAAAGCTTTCTTTTCTTTTCCCATTATCGACAGCTCCCTACGTGTACAAAGACCCGGTATTAATGACCGGAGTGGCAGAACGATCCGATACGATCGCCACCATCAGATTGTTGACCATCGCCGCACGCCGCTCCACGTCCAGCTCAATTCCACTATCCTCCAATTGCTTCAATGCCGCATCCACCATGCCAACCGCGCCTTCAACGATTTTCTGGCGAGCTGCCACAATCGCTGTCGCCTGCTGCCTTTGCAGCATCGCGCTAGCAATTTCCGGCGCATAGGCCAGATGCGTCAGCCGCGTCTCAATCACTTCAACTCCCGCAACAGCAAGCCTGCTTTGCAGCTCCTTGAGCAGCTCTTCTGCCACTTCCTCGGAATTGCCTCTCAGAGACATCGCGTTCTCATCCGTATGCGTATCATATGGGTGCTGTGCCGCCGTGTGGCGAACAGCCGTCTCGCTTTGGATTTCCACGAAACGCTCATAATTGTCGACATCGAAGCTCGCACGGGACGTATCCGTTACTTTAAAAACAACAACCGCCCCAATTTCAATCGGATTGCCGTCGGCATCATTGACCTTCAGCGTATGACTGTTAAAGTTGCGCACTTTAAGCGATACCTTCTGCTTGTTCGTCAGCGGAAGCGTCATCCACAGCCCTGCAGTTCTTACCGTACCGATATATTTTCCGAAAAAGGTAATGACCTTCGCTTCATTCGGCTGCACAATCGTCAGCGAGGACGAAGCGATAATAAAAACAAGAATCAGCAATGCACCCGCAATAATCGAAAGGAAGTCCGGCTGTGCGCCCGATGCACCAAACACAATCAGAATGATTCCCCCAACAAGCGACAATACGCCAACCAGCAATGCCAAAAATCCATTCACATGCCAAGCTTTGAACTCTTTCATCTGTCAGAACACCCCTTTAGTATTAATTTGATATATTTATGATATCACTTTTTACATTTATATGCAAACAAGCGTAAATGGCTGAAGCCGTCCTCTGGCGGCAAAGCTATCGTTTCGAGGGTGGAATATAGAGAAAGGATGGAAAAATCATATACTTTCCTATATTTTAAAAAAAGCCCACAGCCCTCAAGGAACTCTTCCTCTTGGACTGCGAGCTTCGTATATAGCAGGCACTGATATTCTTTTTTTCAACTAGGAATCGCAATCTTCGTTTCAGGGGTTCACACCCTGCACAAAGAAATACTCGGCGGACACAGCAGCAGCTATTTCAACAGAATCAAGGCTTATGGCTAGGCAGCGGACTCAGAAGCAGCTAATGGCTGCCAAAAGCCATTTTGGAGAGATTATTAGGGTGATAACGGATTTCCCGTCCGCTTAAGTCCCGAAATAGGATCAAAAGCCACAATAACGGAACCTCAGTCCTCAAACCCTATACCCAAGGGAACAATCTGCGGTTCAAAAAGGCAAAAATGCGATCGCTGATCAAGCCCAGCAGCCCAATAACGAAAATACCTACAAAAATCTCCTCCGTATTCAAAAATCGCTGCGCCTTCATGATGGCATATCCAAGCCCGCTGTTGACAGCAACCAGCTCCGCCACAACTAGATACGTCCACGCCCAGCCGAGAATAAGCCGCATCGTATGCATTAATTGCGGTTGGATCGCCGGTATGAGCACCGTCTCGATTGCCTTCCAGCGCCCCGCCCCAAGCGTGAAGGAAGCTTGTAGCAAATCCTGCGACACCCTTCGCGTATTGTCAGCCACCATCAGCACGAGCTGGAAGAAACAGCCGATAAAAATAAGCAATACCTTGGCCCACTCGCCAATCCCTGCCCATACCATAATAAGCGGAATAAAAGCGACCGCTGGCATGTAGCGGATAAATTCCATCGGAGGCTCTATCAGCGCTTCGCCGAATTTGAACGTCCCAGCCAATATCCCGATAGGAATGCCTAGCGCACACGCCAACAGGAAGCCTGACATAACGCGGAATAAGCTAACGCCAATATGATTCCAATAATCAGAGCTGCCGAGCAGCTCTATAAAGGTGGCAAGAACGACATGCGGCTTCGGCAAAAATACAGGGTTCACAGCCTCCGTATAGCTAAGCAGCGACCACAGCAGCAGAAGGAGCAGAAAAGAGCAGCTAGCCGTAATCATAAACGCCCGGGAGCCAATATCTTTAAAAATCTGTATCCGATGCGGCTTCCGCCGCCGAACTGCCTTCATCGTCATCACTTCCCTGCTGATGTATTTTTGACGAATTGCGCGTCGAACAGTCCGCTCACGTCATCAATGTCACCGACCATATCGAGTCCGCGCAAGAAATCCGCCGTCTGCCCCGCCGTATATTCAAGCGAGGTATATTCATCACGCTTCTCGAAGGCGTGAAGATTATCCGCTTGAGAGAACAGCTTGATGCCATCAAACCCCAGCTTGAGATCCTCCGGAGTCGTCTCCGCCTTGGTCGCCAGCAGCTTCAGTACCTCTTCCTGATTGGCCTCATAATACGCAAGCGCATCGAACCAAGCATCCACAACCTTCTGCACTTCAGCGGAACGCTTCTGCACAACCTCCTCACGAAACACAAGCAAATCCGGTATAAGTCCCGGCGTATCTTTAGAGGAGAACAACACCTTGCCCTTTCCTTCTTTCACCGCAATTGTCTGGAACGGTTCCCATAGGACAGAAGCATCAGACTTTCCAGAAATAAATGCTGGGCCCGCATCATTTACAGTCATATTGACGTAGTTCACATCTTCTTCCTTCATGCCATTTTGCGCCAAGGCAGTCAGCAGCAGCAAATGATCGACAGTACCAAGCTCCGTCGCAACCGTTTTTCCCTTCAAATCTTGAATGGACTGGATTTCCGGTTTGCTGACAATAGCATCGCCGCCGAAGGAGTTATCGTTGACCAGAACCGCTTTAAGCGGAATCCCCTTTGAAAAAGGAGCGAGCGTATCGCTCAGCGTCTGGCTGTTTGCATCTACCCTTCCCGTTGCCAAAGCTTGCAGCGAGTCGCTGTACACCGGGAAAAACTCCAGCTTTACATTGACTCCATGCTTTTCAAAAAAACCTTTTTCCTCAGCTACATACCACATATACCAACCCGGCCACGGACTCAGGGCAATTGTAATCGGCTCACCCGCTCCTCCTTCTCCCGCTTTGCCACCTGAACTGCCACAACCCACAACAACAAACATCGACACGACAAGCAACCCCAAGAGCCAAACCTTCCACGACTGTCTCATTGTCCCACCCCTTGTCTTTATCGCTCCAACTCCTGAATAACCAGAGATTGGGCCAAGCGTAAACAGCTGTCGCCATCCTCTGGCGGCAAAGCTACCGTTTCGCGGGTGAAATATAAGCATGTATAAGCGTGTAACTCATACATTTTTATATTTCTAAAAAAAACAAAAGCCCGGGAGATTGTGATCTCCCAGGCTTTTATCCTTCCGTGTTATACAGCGCTTGCCGCCATCCCTCAATGGATGCACACTCGCCGTACGCCGTCTCTTGGACCAGACTTGATAAGACGCGAGGCAAGCTTGCGACCTGTCAACGGAACCCTAGACAGCTTGTCGTTCCCGATGTGTACAGCCAGCATAGGAACTATATGATCTTTTGTTAGATAACCTTACATTTATCTGTATTATAGTAGGGCAACCAACACTCTGTCAATACTCATGTCATATTAATTTACGTGAATTTCATCTAAAATGCTTTCTATTATGCAGCAGCTTTCACCGCTGTATCTTCAGGCACTTCCAGTGCACCATAAACTGTGAACCATTTTTGCATAGTCGGGAAATCGCTTGTGTACGTCAGAGTCAGCATAAGCAGGATACGAGCATGAGCCGCGTTCAAATTGTCTCCTGCTAAAATCCCCTCGCTGCCGCCGTAAATATTGCCCGATCCGGTTCTTGTCGTCGTTACGAAAATAACGCCTTTTTCAATCGCTTTCGTACGCTCTTCTCTCATTGCAGCGGAAATGCCGCCAGCTCCCGTACCCGCTGTAACAATCCCTTTTGCGCCGCCGTCTACGAAGCCTTTAATAGCCTCACCGCCAGCACCTTGATACGAATAAGCAATTTCGACCTTCGAGAAGCCCGCCTTCGGCAGCTTGGACAGATCAAATGGCGTCGCCCACTCTGCGTCGGTTTTCAACGCTCTTGTCGGCACACGGTAAATTTGAATGATTGATTCATCAATGTAGCCGAGTGGACCAAATCCAGGCGATTCAAAAGTGTCGAGACGAAGTGCATTTGTTTTCGTCACTTCACGCACAGCATGAATTTCATCATTCAGCATAAGCACCGTGCCGAATTTCTTCGTCTTGCCGCTTGCCGCCAGCTTGATTGCATTGAACAAGTTCGCCGGAGCATCGCTTCCGATTACCGTCCATGGACGCATAGAACCTGTAATAACAACTGGCTTCGAGCTGCGGACCGTAAGGTCGAGGAAATAACCGATCTCTTCCATCGTATCCGTACCCGTCGTAACGACTACACCGTCGTATTTCTTCAACGCTGCATCCACTGTCATCGACAGGCTTGCCAGATCGTCCATCAGATAAGCTGATGAGCCTTTATTGCCAAATTGCACAGTCTCAACGTCCGCCATCTTATCCAAATTCGGCAGGCTCTTCACCATATCTTTAATTAAAAGCGTACCCGCACGGTACGTTTGAAAGCTTGTCTCATCAGTCGATTGTCCAGCAATTGTACCGCCTGTACCAATAACCAAAATGTTAGGGAGCTTCGATTTTTGGAAGGAAGCAGGCACCTCTGGGAAAGTAATTGCCTGGATAGCAGCCTCAGCGGCTCCTACAGGAGAAATAAATGTTACGAGTGCGATAATGGCAGAAAGCGAAAAAACAGTCATCCTTTTAATAGACAGCATCATCTTGGTTCCCTCCACTTAACTATATTATAATCTCTATTGCGTTATATTATCTCACATGTATAAATAGAACAAGTGACTTTATACCTAGTTGTGTAATAATAACTAACATATATTTAACGGCGGTATGAAGTCTCTATTAAAACAATTTGCGTATCTGCAATCATTGACAAATTAATTTTAGTCCTATACAGTACTAATATGAAAACAAAACAATCCAACCGCGAGGTCGCCTTGCATACGGCCCAACAGTTATTTTTGAGCAAAGGTTATTTGGTTACGAGCATGGATGACATCGTAGCTGCCAGCAAAGTGTCCAAAACGAATATCTACTATTATTTCAAAAGCAAAGAAGAGCTGCTGTCCGCCATTATTGAACGGATGATCAACCAATATGCAAGCTTGTTCGAGCACATCAGCAGGCAAAATAATCTACCTGTACTTGAGCGTCTGGACAAGCTCGCCTGGCTATTGACCGAGCAGGATGCGCGCTGCCTTGGCGGCTGCCCATTTCTGACCCTCTATACGCAGGCGCCGCTGGAGAACGGACCGTTCCGCGAGCAGTTCCGCCGCTTTTTCCAAAGCCAGCTTTCCTTTATTGAACAATTGCTGCACGAGGGAATATCGCGCAAAGAGCTCAAGCCCGACTTGCCGGTCGAACCAACCGCCGCACTTATGCTGTCTACGATTGAGGGAGCTTTATTTTTGCAGCATGCCAGCCAGAACCCGAATACAGTTACACATGCGTTTCATGCTTTAGCAGCCTTGCTAAAGTAATTTTTTTAACCATTTTAGTACTAATAAGTACTAATTTTTAGACGGTAATCCCCTTTTAACTTACAAAATGATTTATATAGAAGGAGCAAGATTATGACACATTTATTTGTTACAGGCGGCACAGGATTTATTGGACAACGATTCATACAGGCCCTTGCACAAACCAAGCAGCACGTAACCGTTCTCGTTCGTTCTTTAAGCAAATATGAGCAGCTTTTGGACAAGCTGAACCTTCGGCATAACGAGTTCATCACGCCGGTATGCGGAGATTTGACGCAGCCTTTATTGGGCTTGAGCAAAGAAGATTTGGCGCGGGTGAAAACAGCAGAGGTCATTATTCATGCGGGTGGCCCTATGGATATCAGACTGAGCGACGAACAGGCCAAACTGGTGTTTTTACAAGCCTCGCAGCATATGGCTGAAATAGCCTCGCTGATTCATGCGGAGACGACGCTGCGCCATTTTATCCACTTGGTCGGCTTTAAAAGCCCATTCCGCAATGAGGATCTATCGCAGAAAGAGCAGGCCCTTGCATCTTTAAGCCATGAGCCGCCTTATGAGCAGGCCAAGTTCCTCGCCGACCTTCACTTGCGGGAGCAAAGCGCCGAACAAGGCTATCCCCTGTCCGTCGTCCACCCCGGCGTCGTCATCGGCGATTCCGCAACAGGAGAGACAGAGCAGCTCGGTGGTCTCGGCGTTCTCGTTGATGCTGCACGCAGAAAACTGATGGCCCTTGTGCCGGGAGGCGAAAAATATTGGCTGCCCCTGTTCCACCTTGATCACGCCGCCGCCTTTCTCGCCGCACTTGCCCAAGAAGAGCAACCTATCAGCCAAACGTATTATTTGTTGCAAGCGAAGGAAGACAGCCCTAATATGATGCAGCTGATTACAACGATGGCCAAGGAGCTTCGCGTAGCCAAGCCCGTCGGCTCTCTACCGCTTGGCGTCTTATCCAAAGTGCTCGGAAGCCCACTGGGCGGCAAACTGGGTATTCCCCAGGAATCACTGAGCTTTGTCGTAGACGATTCTTATTCGCTCGAATCCGCCCGCTATATTCAACAAAAATATGCGCTGGACTACACGGTGACGCCGTCTGCTTTGCGCCATACAATCGCTGACCTCGATTTTCGCCTCTCGCATTCAGTGACGGTGCATAAGGGCTTCAATCAGGGCAAGCTAGGCAATATGACTGCATTGCACAATAACAACAAAAGCGGAAATCCGATTTTGTTCATACCTGGCACCTTTAGCGGAGCGGATTGCCTGATTCCTCTAGCCAATCATTTTCAGAATGCCAACGTCTGGCTCCCCGACCTTCCTGGGCTAGGCAGAAGCCCCTATCACCATAAGTCCAATGTAATTGATGGCCACTTGGAGAGCCTTATAGAAGCCATTGCAGCAATGGACACTCCCGTTACCTTAATCGGGCATTCTTATGGAGCCCTCCTTGCCGCCAAAGTCATGGAGCGTCTGCCAGAACGAATTCAAGCGCTTGGACTGCTGCAGCCCGTTTTTCATCCGGCACCATCCATGTATAAGCAGCGTTGGCTTACGGAAATGGCTCTCTCTCGCATGAGTGAGGCCGCACTAATCAGGTCGCTGATTAAGCAAAGCTGCTTCGAATCAGAGGCACAAATTCCAGCCGAATATACCCGTTATGTCCAAGATGAGCTGCGCTCACCGCGGGTAAGGAAGACACTTGCCGAGCTATTACGCGAGTTGACGCGTCCGCAAAGCTTTCAGCTAGCGCCGGAACAGTGGGATGAGAAGAAGGTTCATATTTTATGGGGAGAGCAGGAACGGAATTATCAGCTGCATGATCGCTACCGCCATTTCCACATGGGTAGCCTTCCTTACGGGCATCATTTTCCGATCTCCCACCCAGAGCAAACTGCCCAGTTACTGCGGCAATGGCTCGGGCATTAGGCAGGCCTACGTCTATAAATAAATTGAATAACCAACTCTGCAATTAGGAGGTTCAAGACAATAGATCCATAGACGCCGATCGTATAGCTGGTGACGTAATCAAAGCCAAATCCTTGCTGCGAAACAAATGTGAGGCTATGAATGAACAGGTTTGTAAAGCAGAAAACATAGCTTCTTACCATCCATTTGCGATGCTTGACCACCTGCTTCTTTCTAACTTGAACGATTGCCGCAATTGTCATCGCTGACCATGCCATATTGATTATATTGAAGGGAATGCTGTTGATTTTCCCACCTGTCGTATAAGGGGCCATATAGCCTGAGCTAAGGACGACAACAAGAATGGCAATCAAATACACATAGCCATTGACCCGGTGAAGCTTTCTGAAGCGGGCTAATACTTTTCCTGAAAAATTGACTGCCCCGGATACCATCGCAAGGCTTGCGAACACAATATGCACATACATGACAATCAGCCAGGCGGCCACATTGGTCGGCCGTTTCGTTTTATGCTCCAAGAAGGCGGTTGCCTGTGGATCATAGAAGAAATTTTGATAAACGACGTAACCGATGTAAATCACTGCTGCGGCAACCATTAAGAAATATAAGTACCTGCTTGATAGAGACTTCATGAGCCATTTCTCCTTCTTTTAAAAACCGAACCGTTCGGTATTTTTATTGTAGCTCATTCGCTTATTTGTTTCATCTGCAAAATGTTACAATACTTAGACAACCATGAAACGAGAGCTGTAAGCATAGAGAGGAGATTGACCGCCCATGCGTAAAGGAGAAAAAACACGCCGTCATATTATTATGAAATCGGCGGAGCTTTTTAATCAGAAGGGAATTACGGGGTCATCGATCCAGGATATTATAGACGCAACTGGCGTAACGAAAGGCGGCATCTATCGAAGCTTTAGCAGCAAGGATGAAATTGCTCTTGAAGCTTTTGCCTATGCGGGAGAGGTGCTGCAAGAGCATTTTGAGATGGCCATGGGGAGTGCAGATACAGCACTAGGCAAACTCATGGCGCTTTGCCATATTTACAGCGATACGGTCAACAATACTCCACTAAAGGGCGGCTGCCCGTTTATTATTAGTGCAGTCGAAAGCGATCACGCTTTACCTGCTCTTCGCGGGCATACAATTGCCGCTTTTGAAGGTTCGCTTGTCATGTTACAGGAGATTTTGAAGCTGGGCATAGCCAGAGGCGAATTTCGGGCCGATTGCGATCTAGAATCAACCGCCTCCTTTATATTCTCCTCCCTTGAAGGAGGTATTATGGTCAGCCGGCTCACGCAGGATAACAAATATGTGAATTATTCTATAAATAATATAGAAATATTCTTAAAGACCACAATCGCCGTTTCTTAATTAAAAAATAGATTTTCCAGCGTTCGCCATACTAAGGTGATGAACAGTCCGGGTGTAATATTCCCTCTATATTTCCGATATAAAGGAAAATAGATTTTTTCAGGAAGGACTAATGATTCATGACTACACGTACGAAAGCGAATCCGCTGTTTGTGTCTGCCTTGTTTATTTTAGGGCCTATTTTGGTGATTGCTTGTTTTGCTTGGCATTTAGCCACGGGCTTTATCGGTGTTGGCCTCAGCGATTTCGCCGATGCCCTCATTCATAAAGACTGGGATTCAAAAGCATTTATGATAATGAGCGAATATCGCCTTCCAAGTGCAGTAGCCCTGACATTAGCAGGAGCTGGCCTCGCCGCTTCCGCAGCTATTCTTCAAGGCCTCATGCGTAATCGCTTGGCTGCGCCCACGACTTTTGGGCTCACCGAAATGTCGAGTCTTGCTCTATTTTTAGCTTGGCCGTTTATTTTTAGTGAAGAGGCTTCCACTTCTATTCCCGTCGTCACGGCTGCTCTCAGTATCGCCGGCTGTTTGACTGGCTGTATCATCATGTATGGGATGACGCGCTTCCTCAAAATCCCGCCATCCTCGATGCAGTTTATTTTTGCCGGAGCATTCCTTGGAACAGCTGCCCATTTCGCTATTTTGCTTGTTCGCCTATACGCCAATGACCGTTACGATATCAGTGCAGTATTAACAGCAGTAAGCGGTGTATACATTACAGGAAAAAGCTCTTACGCCTTAGCTTCACTCATTATTGTCGCCTTGGTCGCTGCTGTAGGGCTATCTTTCTTTATTTCTAAGCATTTTTATGGAGAAAGAGCAGCCGGAGCTGCTGTATATGGCCTATCCGCCGCAGTCGTTATTCTTATGACCGGTCTTGCCGTTTGGCTTGTCGGCCCAGTAGCTTGTATAGGCCTGATAGCATCTGCCCTGCTCAGCAAATGGTGCGGCAATGATTACCGAATCATTATTCCGGGCTCGGCCATTATTGGAGCGATTGTATTATTACTCTTAAGCATTTTAAGCAAATCCTTATCACCTCTTGGCGATATACCGATTGCCCACACTACCAATGCCGTTGCCATTCCATTATTCATTATTATATTGTGGAAGCATTATCGCAAGACGAAGACGTAGGACACAGACAGGATAGACAACGACAATCATCATAAGAATACAGAAAAAGGCTTACCTCTCTAAAAAGCAGCTTGCACCTTTAGAGAAGTAGGCCTTTTTCTCTTTTATCCCTTATTATCTGCTTTGAGGCGGGGCTGTCAAAATCGAGGTATGAGATGAATCGTGGTATTATACCGTCAAATATTTCTTGATCACGTCGTTGCTCAACTGCGCGAGTGTTCCTTCCCAAGCGACAGCGCCCTTTTCCAAAATATAAAAATAATCGCCTACGCTTTTTACAAAATCGAGGCTTTGCTCAACGAGCAGGATCGCCGTCTGGCCATCCGCCTTAATGGAACGAATGACCTCGCGGATATCATCCACGATGGAGGGCTGAATGCCCTCGCAAGGCTCATCGAGCAGCAGCAGAGATGGCTGTGAAGCGAGCGCTCTGGCGAAAGCAAGCTGCTGCTGCTGTCCGCCGCTGAGGTCGCCGCCGCGCCGCGCATACATTTCCGGCAGCACCGGAAATTTCGCAATGGCCGCGGGCGGGATCATATTCGCCTGTCCACGCCCTCGCCCCTCCCGCGGCGCGGCCTCCAAGCCGATCAAAATATTTTCGTATACCGTGAGCTGTCCGAAAATCTCTCTTCCCTGCGGCACGTATCCCATGCCGCTCTTCGCCCTTCTGCCCGGTGCGCGCTTCGTCAGATCCACGCCTTTATAAGCCACCGTACCATGCCGCGCTTTGAGCAGCCCCATAATGCTTTTCATCAACGTCGTTTTCCCGACGCCGTTACGACCGAGCAGGCATACAACCTGACCCGGCTCCACCTTTAAGGATACATCGCGCAAAATAATGCTTTCCCCGTATCCGGCCTCAAGCTGTCGAACGGCTAGCATCCTCATCCCGCCTTTTCCCCAAATACACTTCGGCTACACGGTCATCCCGCTGCACATCCTCCATCGTGCCTTCCTTGAGCAGCTTGCCTTCATGCATGACCGTCACCTTGCTCGCAAAGCTGCGCACAAACTCCATATCATGCTCGACGACGACGACGGAGCGTTCCCGAGCAATTTCCTGAAGCAGCTCCCCCGTCTTATCCGTCTCCTTATCGGTCATCCCAGCCACCGGCTCATCGAGCAGCAAAATATCCGGCTCCTGCAGCAGCATCATGCCGATTTCCAGCCACTGCTTCTCGCCATGCGACAGCCCGCCTGCACGGCTATCCTCTTGATCAGACAGCCCGATCATCTCCAGCTGCCGTCTCATCCGCTTCTGTTCTTCTGCCTGCACCCTAGCAAACAGCGTAGCGAACACGCCCCGCCGCTGACGCAGTGCGATCTCCAGATTTTCCAGCACGGTCATGGAGGGGAAAATCGAAGGAGCCTGGAACTTGCGCCCGATGCCCAGCTCGGCAATTTGATGCTCTTTTTTTCGCGTAATATCAATATCGCCATTGAATGTGACCTGCCCCGTTGATGGCCGGACTTTGCCGCAAATGACATCCAGCATCGTCGTTTTGCCCGCGCCGTTCGGACCGATCAGGAAGCGCAGCTCCCCTTTTGCCAAGTTGAGGCTCATGCCCTGAATCGCTTTAAAGCCGTCAAATTCCACCGTCACGTCATTACATTGCAGGATACTCGATGGTTGGCTCATTTTTCGTCACCCTCCGTTTTTTGCCGAGCTTGATTTTGCCAAGCAGTCCCGTTAAGCCATTCGGCAGGAATACTACAACGATGACAAACATTGCACCGAGAAAATAGGTCCAGCCCTCGGGATAGGAGGTGCTGAATTCGCTTTTTGCCCAATTGAGCAATACAGCGCCCAGCGCCGCTCCAATTAATGTGCCGCGCCCGCCAATGGCCACCCACAGCACCATTTCAATGGAGGGCACGATGCCCATCATGGAAGGCGAAATAATGCCAACATGGAGCACAAACAGCATGCCCGCGATACCCGCAAACGCGGCAGATAAAGTGAAAATAGCCATTTGATACATCGCAGGGTTGTAACCGATGAAGCGCACGCGATTTTCTCCGTCGCGAATGGCGCGGAGCACCTTGCCGAAGCGGCTGCCAACGACATAACGGCATGCTACAAAAACCGCAATCAACACCAGCACCGTGACAAAATATAAAATTCGCTTCGTATCAGGGGAGGCGAGCGAAGCGCCTAATATTTTGCTAAACCCCGTTACGCCGTTCGTCCCGCCTGTAAAAGCCTGCTGTCCGACGAGCAGCGTCGTCGTAATAATGACCAACGCCTGCGTCAAAATCGTGAAATATACACCGCGAATGCGATTGCGAAAGGTGAAAAACCCGAGAAATAGCGCCAGCAGCGCGGGCATGACAATACCCATAGCTACCGCAAAGCCAAAGCTGCTGAACGGCTGCCAGAACAGCGGCAGCTCCTTGAGCCCGCTCCAGCCCATAAAATCCGGCAGCTTCCCGCCGCTTGCCTCCAGCTTCAAGTACATCGCCATCGCATAAGCACCGATCCCGAAGAAAATGCCATGGCCGAGACTAAGAATGCCCGTGTAGCCCCAAATTAAGTCCAGCCCCAGCGCCACAATAGCAAAAGCAAGAAATTTTGCCAGCAGGTTGAGGCGAAAATCACTTAAAAACATCGGAGCCGAGAACAACGCCACGGCCGCAGCTGCATAACCTGCCAAAATCCACAAACGCTGGGGTGATAACCTTCGCTGCTCTATTTTCACACCCGTCACCCCTTTCTCTATTAATCAAGCGAGCGTGTGCGCATTGCCACAAACCCGGAAGGACGCCATTGCAGGAATGCTACGATACACAGAAACACCAGCACCTTGCCGAGCGAAGCATTCGTCCAATATTCAAACATCGTATTAAACACGCCGATGCCGAGCGCGCCAAGCACTGTACCAACCAGCTTGCCGACACCCCCAAGCACGACAACCATGAATGCATCAACAATATAATAGGTGCCCAGAGAGGGCCCAATCGGCCCCAACAGCGTTAGAGCACAGCCCGCAATTCCTGCAATGCCTGAGCCAATCGCAAAGGTCATTGCGTCTACGCGACGGGTTGATACGCCGAGGCATGCCGCCATATCGCGATTTTGCATAACGGCACGCATGCGCCGACCTTCAAGGCTGCGGTAAATATAGAAGTACATGGCGATCAGACAGGCCGCGACCAAGCCGACGATGAACAGCCTTTTGTATGGAAGCACGACATCGTTCAATATGCGCATGCCACCATTTAGCCAAGAGGGGCTGGTCACCGCCACATTGGGAGCGCCGAAAATGGACCGTGCCAGCTGCTGAAGCACAAGGCCGACGCCCCAGGTTGCAAGCAAGCTGTCAAGCGGCCTGCCATACAGATGGCGAATCAGGCTGACTTCAAGCAGAAGTCCAAACAAAAATGCAATCAGGAAGCTCGCTGGAATCGATAGAACAAAGTACCAGTTGAACCAGAAGCCCGGCATATAGGCGTGAAACAGATTTTGCGTCAAATAGGTGGAATAAGCGCCAATCATAATCAGCTCGCCATGGGCCATATTAATGACCTTCATTAAGCCAAATGTAATCGCCAGCCCCAGTGCAATCAGCAGCAAAATCGAGCTTACGCTAATGCCATTGAACAGCTGCAATATAAATACGTCCATCCCGCTCTTCACCTCCTGCGATGGCTTGCGCCATCGCCATTATACCGCTGCTGCGATAGGTAGCCATTTCATGCCCACAAGCATTCCGAAAGCATGCGCCTAAGCTTTCTACTCGGATGGCTGGATGCTTGCTGCCCATTCATAGCTTTTCAAATAAGGGTCTGGCTTCACCGCTTCGCCAGAATTCCACAGCTCCTTGAACTGTCCGTCCGCCTGAACCTCGCCAATCCTTACCGTTTTGTAAATATGCTGCGTCTCTCCGTCAATGCGCACCTTGCCTTCCGGCGCATCCCACTCCAGCTCCTTCGCCGCTTCCTTTACTTTGGCAACATCAGTGGAGCCCGCCTTCTCTACGGCCGCCTTCCACAAATACACCGCTGTGTATCCAGCCTCAATAGGGTCAGCCGTCACTCGATCCTCCCCGTATTTCTTCTTATAATTGGCTACAAAAGCCGCATTGGCCGGGGTATCTGTCGTCTGATAGTAGTTCCATGCCGCCAAATGCCCTTCCAGCACATCTACCCCAATGCCGCGGATTTCCTCCTCCGCTACCGATACCGACAATGTCGTCAAATCCTGGGCGGAAATACCTGCATCCTTCAACTGCTTGAAGAAAGCGACGTTGCTGTCGCCATTCAGCGTATTAAATACGATGTCCGGCTTCGCTTCTTTGATTTTGCTAATAATGGTACTGTAATCCGTATGTCCAAGCGGCGTATATTCCTCGCCTACCAGCTCGCCGCCCTTAGCCTTGAGCTGCTCTTTAATAATCAGATTAGCCGTGCGCGGAAATACATAATCGGAGCCGAGCAGAT
Source organism: Paenibacillus sp. R-74696 (assembly GCF_055814915.1). NCBI lineage: Bacteria > Bacillati > Bacillota > Bacilli > Caryophanales > Paenibacillaceae > Paenibacillus > Paenibacillus sp. R-74696. The sequence goes on along the minus strand of NZ_JBPULM010000013.1, from coordinate 43,034 downwards.
ACATTTTTTTGCCGCGATTTTCGAGCAGCCAGTCTACAGCCGGCACAATCTGCTGGTTGGTCGTTGCTCCCGTATAGAAAATGTTTGGCGATGCCTCCAGCCCCTCATATTGCACCGGATACCAGAGCAAGCCATTCAATTCCTCGAATACCGGCTTCATTGCCTTACGGCTTGAGGAGGTCCATCCCCCGAACACTGTCGCCACCTTATCCTCGGAAATCAGCTTGCGGGCTTTCTCAGCAAAGGTCGGCCAATCCGACGCTCCATCTTCAACGACCGGAACAATTTGCTTGCCCAGCACGCCGCCTGCCGCATTAATTTCTTCAATGGCCATCAGCTCTGCATCTCTTACTGACACTTCGCTAATTGCCATCGTACCGCTAAGCGAGTGAAGAATGCCTACTTTAATGCCATCTGACGAAGCGGCCCCATTACTTTCCCCCGCCGCGTCAGAAGGTGTTGTTGAGGCTGTCTCTTTATTTCCCCCGCATGCCGATACAATTAGGCTAATAAGCAATACAATAATCCCCGCTTGAATGAAATTTCTGTTTTTCATTTCTCCACTCCCCTAAGTTAAGCATTATTTGTATAAGAGATATCTAAAACCGAACGTTAAGAGAAATTATGTATGAATCGTTCGTTCAGAGGGAACGTTCGCAGGTTCATTATAGATTGGCAATTTATCTCATGTCAATATATCTAACACAACTTTTTCTTTTTCTATTATATTCGACAAAAAAATTGTTTTTGTGACATATTTATTCAGTCCAAAGATGATTCTAATGCCTCATCTTCGTTTTGACTCGCTTTCCTCTTCATGTTTAAGTTATTTTATCTGACATACAATTAGACTTCCAAATCACTTTTACGAAGGATGATGCCCCTTTCGCAGCTCTTGTTCTCAAGCATAAAAAAACAGCTACACGCTTAGCGCATAGCTGCTATTCCTTGTTTTATTGATGCAAAAACCTCAAGCATCGCTCCAACGTTTTAAACCGATCTTCACTTAGCAAGGGCACCCGAGCCCGGGGCTAGCGTGCCTTGTACAGCCTTTTGCTCCAGTTCATTCTGCAGCTCGGCTTTGAGCAGAAATTTCCGCCCCCGCCAGCGAAATAGAGCTAGCGCACCCCGAATGTACTCATCCAAAATCATGCAAGCATAAATGCCGAGCAGCCCCCAGCCAAGCTCGATGCCGACCCAGTAGGCGAGCGCCGTTGCAATGAGCCACATGGAGATTAGCGAGCTCCACATCGTAAACCTTGTGTCACCGACTGCATTTAGCGCATTCCCCATCGCCATATTGACCATTTTTCCTGGCTGCAAAATGAGGTTGAGGCCTAGCAGCGAGACGCCGAGCGCTATAATTTCGCGATTAACCGTAAATAATCCGAGCAGCTGCTTGCCGAATAGGAAGATAAGCGTGGCATTGACCGTAACGATGGCAAGCCCGATCCACATGGCGCGATACGCTATGCCATACGCTTCTTTCATTCGGCCGGCTCCAAACAAATGAGCAATTTGAATTTGCACCGCCAAAGCAATGGAATACCCCAGCATGAAGCAAAACGATTCCAGTGTATTTAAATACGTCCGAGCCGCGAGCTCGGTCGTGCCGAGCATCGCCAAAAACGTATAAATAAGCAGCTGTGTAAATACCCAGCAGGACATATTGACGCCAAGCGGCCAACCGATTCGCAGCACATCGCCAAACAGCTTGCGGCTGAAATTTGCAAGATCACGAACCCGAATCGTACGTTCAAAAGCATGCATAAACATAACAAACAGCACCGTGACGGCAAGCAAACGACAGATGACCGTCGATATCGCTACCCCTTTCAGCCCCCATTCCGGGAAGCCGAAGGCGCCAAAAATAAACGCATAGTTGAGAACGACATGTATAATGTTCATGCCTATGGCTGTATACATCGGTCCCTTCGTATTGCCGGTGTTGCGAATCGCCGTGCTAAGCGCTGCCATCAAGGAAATGAGCACCATGCCCCCGCCTACGATGGAAATATAAGTTTCAGCAAGCGGCATCAAATGCTCCGGCAGCTTGAGCAGCGAAGCGATTTGCCCTGGCATCGTATATAGTACGACGCTCAGCCCAATCCCGATAATGCCGCTCACACTGACCGCCATTATCGCAATCGTCCGGGCCTCCTCGTTTTTGCGTGATCCCAGCTTTTGGGCAATGAGTATGCCTGCCCCGCTGGCCACTGTAATAAACAGCGTCGTGAGCGCCTGAAACAGCTGATTGGAGAAGCCGACAACGGCAACTGCCTGATCGGATATCCGGCTTACCATCAGCGTGTCTGCCGCGCCAAGCAAAAATTGTAAAAATAACTCAATAAAAATCGGCCATGCCAGCAGCCACAACGATAATTTTTTGTTCGTTACTGCCATTTTCCTATCTCCCTCTGGAGCCAGCCTTACTCGCTCATCCGTTGCTCTAGTGTCATTCGTCTTCTCAAATTATAGATGCTATACTGAGCATGATGTATCATTTTCAAAACCGAAACTATTAAAATACAAACTTCAAGGCAAGGAGGAGGCACGGCCGTATGACGATGATTCATTTGACGATTCCCCCGCTTCCCCATTATATTATAGGCGGTCTTTCCATCGCCCCGGCAGGACGAAAACACCCGAGCAGAAGAAATATTGGCGTGTTCGACCTGCTCGTCGTGAATAAGGGCTGCCTTTATATCGGGGAAGAAGAGCGGGAATATGAGGTGCGTGGTGGTCATGCGCTCATTTTGCGGCCTGATGCCTACCATTACGCGACGAAGGCCTGCCAAGAAACCACGGCTTACTACTGGATACATTTTCAGACGACCGGAGCATGGAGTGTTTCAGAAAGGCTCGCCGATCAACAGCCTGGCGGCAGCAGCCTCGAGCGTATACAAAACAATAACTTTTACACGATGCCAACCTTTACAAAACAACTCCCGCAATTTGCGAGGCTGCTCCAGCCTTCGCGTATGGACAGCCTGCTGCGGCAGCTCGTGCAGTTGAATACGAATGATCATATTTCCGGCGTCAAATGGAAGCAGCAGCTCGCTTTTCAAGAAATTATGGAACAGCTGTCTGCCTCCCTAGAGGTTGCCGGACCTTCTCCCTCCGCGCAATGTGCCGAGCAAGCCGCCTCGTATTTGCGTGAGCACTACCGCGATAACATAACGGCGCAGGAGCTAAGCGAGGCGGTTAACTTCCATTCCGTCTACATTGCCAGATGCATGCAAAAAGAGTTCGGCTGCGCGCCCTTCGATTATTTAATGCGCTTCCGCTTGGAACAGGCGAAGCTGCTTCTGCTTCAAACCGACCTTGCGGTCGCCCGCATTGCCGAGGAGGTTGGCTTTAATCAGCCTGCCTATTTCACCTCCTGCTTCTCGCGTTATGAGGGGCTCTCGCCGCGCCAATACCGCCAGCGCTTTTCGCATGGCTAAACGCGCGCACCAAGCGTGTACAGCAAAAATCCCCATGCCCCAGCTAGTTAGCTGGACATGGGGATTTTGCTTATTCTATACACTCATCGCATGTGCGATAGGCGTTTATTACTTCGCCGCAGGCGATGCGGACGGTTCTACCGACGCGCTAGGTGAAGCCGATGCAGCCGGCTCTTGTGATGCAGCAGCATCATCAGTCGCTTTCGCATCGTCGCTTGCTGCTGGGGATTGCTCTGCACCTGGTGCAGGAGATTGCTCAGGCAGCGTAATTTTCACTTCTTGATTTTTCATATCTTCGCTCATGAAAGTGCTCATATGGGCGTAAGCTACAGCGCTCTCTACTGCTTCTTTTGTCGTATCATCAAGCTTGTCATACGTCAGCTCATCGCGTTTCTCAACCATAATGACATGATAGCCATATTCGGTTTCTACTGGCTCGCCGATAACGCCGATTTTTTGCGTCATAGCTGCATTTTTGAAGTTTTCAACCCAGTCGCTTGGCTTTGCATTCTCAATTTGACCACCAACTTCTTTGGAGCCCGAGTCGTCCGAATAGACCTTAGCAAGAGCCGCCCAGTCGCCGCCTTCATCCAGCTTCGCTTTTACTTCTTTGGCGATTTTCAGCGCTTCTTCTTTCGTGCGCAGCTCCTTCGTCTCTTGCGTTTCCTGATCTGTCTCGGAAGTAGCAACTAGAATATGACGAAGCGTAACAGTCGAATATTTGGCAATATTCGTTTCGAACTCTTTCTTAAGCTCCTCGTCGGTCACTTTGGATTTCATGTGATCTACGACTACCAGCATCAGCTTCATGTAGGTTTTTACATCGCTGTTCGTGATTTTTTTCGCTTCCAGCTGCGTTTTCAGTTCGGCCTGTTGCTCCAGTGCCGCTTCAAAATCCGCAAACTGCTTGTCCGTATCTGTAGTAGCCTGCTTCACGGTTTCTTCGCTTGCTTGAGCCGCCAAAATTTTGTAAGCAATGTACTGCTGCAGCAATTGCTCTTGGAACTGTGGCAGAGCCGTTACGGACTCATAGCCAGGCTGCAAGAAATTAAATACCGCCAAATACTTTGTGAATTCAGCTTCGGTTACTTTGCCATTGTCCTTATAAGTAGCAACAGTCGCTCCTTCGCTTGTACCGCTGAACGCTGTACCGTTTCCTTCTTCTTTCTTCGAGCCGCAAGCCGCCAAAACCGACATGACCAGCACGGCCGCGACTACGAGCAGAGCCATTCTGCGCCAAGTCGATTTGCGTGTGTTGTGCAACATTAATAAATCTCCTCTCAAATCATAAAGTTGATTGTATTGTAACAGATATGTGGGCCCTATTGCGAATTTACAGGAAATCAAGGAGCTGTATCCTGCAGCTCCTCCTTCACAATTCGTGCATCAGCGTAACGCTTCAAAAACTGCTCAAGCAGCAGCAGACGCTGATCCATATCCAGTCCTTTGCCTCGAAGGGTAACTACCGGATTGTCCTCCAGCGAGCTGCCTTGGTGGAAGCGATTTTCAAAATGCAGACACAGCTTGTCGACCTGCTTTCTATCGATCTGCTTCTTCTCGGCGGCAGCATATCGAACGACGAGTTCATCATTGCGCTGGCTAATCTGCTCAATGCCATACATCGCGCCATACACCTTCAATTTTGCCACCGTCATCAGATTATCTACCGCCTGCGGCAGATTGCCAAACCGGTCGATGATTTCCTCGGTCAAATCCTCCGCCTCATCGAAGGAGCGAACGGACGCCACCTTCTTGTAAATCTCAATCTTCTGAATGCTGTCATAAATATAATCAGATGGCAGGTAAGCATCTACGCTGACATCAATGAGCGTACTGACGACTCTGCTTTCCTGCACAGGAGCGCCATCGAGCTCCGCCTTGCGCTTGCCAATCTCATCGGCAAGCATTTGCGAGTACAAGTCAAAGCCGACCGACGCAATAAAACCATGCTGCTCTGCGCCCAGCAAGTTGCCGGCACCGCGAATCGCAAGGTCGCGCATCGCGATTTTGAAGCCGGAGCCAAGCTCCGTAAACTCTTTAATGGATTGCAGACGTTTCTCGGCAACCTCCGTCAGCACCTTATCGCGCTGATAGGTGAAATAAGCATATGCGATCCGATTGGAGCGGCCAACCCGTCCCCGCAGCTGATAAAGCTGCGACAGGCCCATTTTATCCGAATCATGGACAATGAGCGTATTGACGTTCGGAATATCAACACCCGTCTCAATAATGCTCGTGCTGACCAGCACATCGGATTCGCCGTCGAGGAAGTCGAGTATCGTCTTCTCCAGCTCCTGCTCCGACATTTGCCCATGCCCGACCGCTACCTTCGCATCCGGCACCAGCTCTGAAATCAGCTCCGCCATTTGGTAGATTCCCTGAACGCGATTGTACAAGTAATAGACTTGGCCGCCACGGGCCAATTCACGCTCAATCGACTCTCTGACAAGCGCAGTGTTGTATTCGACCACATACGTCTGTACCGGGAAACGATTTTCTGGCGGCGTCTCAATAACCGATAGATCGCGAACGCCCAGCATCGACATATGCAGGGTACGCGGAATCGGTGTTGCCGTCAGCGTCAGCACATCGACGTTGTTTTTCAGCTTCTTGAGCTTCTCTTTATGCGATACGCCGAACCGCTGCTCCTCATCGACAATCAGCAGGCCCAGATCCTTGAACACAATGTCCTGCGACAGCAGCCTATGCGTGCCAATGACAACATCGACGGTCCCGGCTTTGAGGCCCTTCATCGTATCGTTTTGCTCCTTGCGGGAGCGGAAACGGCTCAGCACTTGAATATTGAACGGATACCCGGAGAAACGCTCGCGGAACGTCTCATAGTGCTGCTGCGCAAGAATGGTAGTTGGCACGAGAATCGCAACCTGCTTGCCCTCAATAGCCGCCTTAAACGCTGCCCGTACAGCAACCTCCGTCTTGCCGTAGCCCACATCGCCGCATAGCAAACGATCCATTGGCATCGGCTTCTCCATATCCCGTTTGATTTCCTCGATGGCCCGCAGCTGATCCCGCGTCTCATCGTAAGGGAACATTTCCTCAAACTCGTTCTGGTAAGCGGTATCCTGTCCAAAGGCGAAGCCCGGCGCCGATTGGCGCTGCGCATACAGCTTGATCAAGTCATCGGCAATGTCCTTAACCGACGACTGCACCTTGCTTTTCGCCCTTGTCCACTCGCTGCCGCCCAGCTTATTGATCTTCGGCTCTTTTTCCTCATTGCCGACATATTTCTGAATCATATCGACTTGTTCAATCGGAACAGAGAGCTTATCCCCGCCTGCGTATACGATGTGCAAATAGTCCTTATGAATGCCCGCAATTTCCAGCGTTCCGATGCCGACATATTTGCCGATGCCATGGTTCTGATGCACGACATAGTCGCCGACCTTCAGCTCGGTGTAGCTCTTGATCCGCTCGGCATTGTCTATCTTCTTGTCGATACGGCGCGCCTTGCGCTGCTTCTGGGAGAACATCTCTCCTTCTGTAATGACAACCAGATGCGAAGAGGGCAGCTCGAAACCAGATTGCAGGTTCCCTTCCAGCAGCGTAGGCGGCTCAATATTATAATCGAACAGCACGCGGCGCATGCGCTCCATACGTTCCGCATTTCCGGCCAGCATGAGCACGTTAGCCCCAATTTTGCGCCAGCGGTCCATCTCTGCCTTGAGCACATTCATTTGTCCGTGGAAGTTTTGCATCGCCCGGCTCGTCATATTGAGAATGTTTTGCGGCTGCGAATGCGGAATTTGCCTTAAAAACAGGGATAAGAACAAGGTAGGAAACCGCTTACCATACAAAACTTCCTCCGACTTGCACGCAAGCTCAAAGCCTGGCAGCGATTTGCCGTTTTGCAGCAAATGGGTCGCCCATTCTGCCTCATCGCGCTCCAACTGCTTCGCCGTTTCGATCAAGCGGGTAGGCTCATCCATAATGAGCAGCGTATCTTCCGGCATGTAGTCCATAATGGTCTGGCGTTCCGGATACAGCAAGGAAATATATTTATAAATATCGGTGAAATATATATGCTCGCGCAGCTTCTCTAGCTCGCTGCCGATTTCCAAGCGAAGGCGCTCCTTAGCCGTACGATCGGACATTTTGCCAAGCTGCTGCTCCAGCAAGGCCGCCGCATGGCTAGCTGCTGATGCAAAGCGCTCTGCGCTCGCAACAATTTCCTGGCATGGCGGAACCGTATACGTCTGAATATTGCCTTGCGACCGCTGGTCAGCGGCGTCAAATGTCCGAATGGAATCGACATCATCGCCGAACCATTCAATCCGGTAAGCAGAAGCCTCAGTCAACGGGTAAAAATCGACGATTCCCCCGCGCACGCTCATTTCACCACGAGATTCAACGCGGTCTACGCGAATGTAGCCCAGCCCGGTCATTTTTCGCAGGAAGCTGTCAATCGGCAGAACATCGCCCACGCTAATCGTAATTTTCGCCTCTGCCATAACGCCGGGTACAGGCAAGTAGCGCCGCACACCGGAAAATGGCACGACAACAATCCCGCGGAAGCCTTCGGACAGCTTGATCAGCACGTCCATTCGCTGCGCCAGCGTCTCAGGACTCGAGATCGCCGATTCGGCAGCTACCAGCTCATTAGCGGGATAGAGCAGCACAGTATCCGAAGAGAAGCATTCCTGAAGATCCTCCGCAATTTTCTGCGCTGAAAACATATTATGTGTCACGACAAGCATCGGACGGTCTATCTCTTCTTTCACTGCGGCCATCAGCACTTGTCTGGATGAACCAGCAAGCCCTGATACCATTTGCTCGCGCATTCCTGAACGGATTCCGGCTATTATGGACTGCACATCCGGATCAGCCGCAAAAGCCTGTATTAACGCTTTCAATCGTCTCGGCACCCCATTTCTATAAACAGACCACTTATAAATCCTTAAATTTCAAGGTGAAACGGCTGTCGCCATCCTTTGGCGGTGCGGCGCGTTTCATTCCGAGAAATATAGAGAAAGGATAGCGTATTGATATACTTTCCTATATTTCAAGCGTAAACGGCTGATGCCGTCCTCTGGCGGCAAGGCTGTCGTTTCGCGTAGAAATTTAAGCGGCTTATAAGCATACAACTTATAAATTCTTAAATTTCAAGCAAAACCGCCCACCTAAAAAGGTGAGCTCTACGCTTTGCATGTATGAATCGCTATCATCGAAAAGAAGCCTCAGCCAGCCGCCAAGGCCTTACATTACTTGTGAGCTCAAGGTGAAACGGCTGTCGCCGTCCTTGGTGGCGCGGCGTGTTTCATTCAATGCCCTTTACAAGCTGCTTTCAAATGACTTACCTTCTACTGCAACGGGCTCGCGATTAAGTTCAGCTCAGGATTCGCCTCTAGCGCTTCCCGGCAATAATCGCAAATCACCTTAACCGTCACGTCTCCGTGCTGGTCATACGTAATTATATCGCTGCGTTCTTCAAGGGTCAAGAAATCGAAACCGAGCTGCTGCTCAGTAATTTCGCCACCGCCTGCAATCGTCCCTATAGGCGTACGGCAGTGTTTGCAAATATAGTTTACAGCCATATGTATGCCTCCTGAAGAATGGTTATACCCTTCAGTATGCCCGGCTTTAGCCTATTTTACGCATCTTCTATAGCAGCATCGGGAAAAAGAGCCTGCACGGCATGAACAGCTTGACCTTTTTCACCAAATTAGCGATTAAACTTCGCCATCGTCTCCTCGAACGACGCTTTCAGTGAAAACTCTGCTGCATCACAAGCCTGATCAATCATCGTTTTCAACTGCTCCTGCTCGCTTTTCGGAAAATTGGACAACACGTAGTCGGCAATGTTGCCGCCGGGCTCCGGACGTGTAATCCCCATGCGAATCCGGTCAAACGTCTGCGTGCCTAAATGCGAAATAAGAGATTTAATACCATTATGTCCGCCGGGCCCACCTTGGAAACGAAGACGGATACGCCCAACCTCCGTATCGAGATCATCGTATACGACGAGCCCTTCGGTCACATCGGATTTAAAATAATCGATGAACGAACGCACCGATTCACCAGATAAATTCATATACGTCATCGGCTTGATCAGCACAACCTTCGTACCATTCACATTGCCCTCGCCAATCAGCGCTTTGCATTTGCTTTGCGTCACTTGGATGCCCCATCGCCGTGCGAGCTCATCAATAACCATAAATCCAACGTTGTGCCTTGTGCCCTGATATTGCGTCCCAGGGTTGCCTAGTCCCACAATCCATTTCATAGCGGTCTTTCACTCCTTGCTGTCTCGATCCTTATCGATTGTTATGTTCTCCATTTTACCTTATTTTCCTTCATTGCGGTCAATATATTGCATCAGATAACCGATATGGACGATAACATGGCGGACCCCTTCTTTACGAAAAATGTTCCACGTGAAAAAAATGACCTCCCTACTGTTACACTCGCTATTTAACAAACACTCATTCCTCTATATTTATATGACTTCTTCAGAATCAACAGCATGACATTAATCTAAATAACAAATATACAAAGCATTAATGCACGCCGTCTACCTGTTAGCCTTAGTTAATATGAAGCGTTTATTCGTCTTCCATTCAATAATTTTCTTTCTGTTAGTATGCTGGTAGAACTGCTAGCATGAACGAATACTGTATGCTACAATCAACAAAAGGAAATATTCGTAAAAAGGAGTGGGTCGAATTGGGCTTATTGTACAACAAAAAAAGTCAAATAATAATAACAATTCTTTATCCCATCATAGCTTTTATAATATTAAGCATAAAGCAAACACTCGAAACATGGATTATTCCTGTACTTGTTACAGTTTTGTTTTGTTTACTGTGGAGTAATGTGAGGTATTTAATTACCTCTACACTTCTAATGTGGGTCATATCAGTACCTATGTGGTTATTACTGATAGAACGTTCAAAGGAAGATCAAGGTTATGTGATTTTCACTTCATCATTGCCATTTATTATAGCATTATTTATATTCATCGTTCTAATACCTGAAATTTTATTTATCATTTTTAAAAACTTTATTATAAACAAGTTTTTTCACCAAAAAAAACAAAATTAGAGTATATTAAAAATCTGAAAAATACTGTAACAGATCAATAAAAACATAGAAGATCACTATTTTTTAAAAAAGAGGCTTTCAGATCATAAATCTGAAAGCCTCTTTTTAATTCTATTAATATTAGACTGTAATTACTCATACAATAAAAACGTATTTTATGGGGTTTTAAATGATCCAGCGTATGTTAGATCAGAACTGTCAATAATTTGGGCAGGCGTTACATAAGCTTCTTTACTAGGATTATAATAACCAATAATATAATCAGTATTACTATTTCCATAATAAAAAGCTTGCCAAATAAATTTTGAGCAGTAGTTAGGGTTAATAGTTCCTAATTTGAAATCGTTCCAACTAAATACCGGAATACTATAATTCGTTACCATATGATAATTATCTTTTGCCCAAACTGCCGCTTTACTACCATGTGCAGCTCGGTAAACTCTAATTGTTTCTCCTTCGCCATGTCTACCAAAGTAGTTATACAGAGCATCGGCTTTCCCTCCTGATCCTGCTCCATCATCTGCAGGATTTACATGGTACACCCTCATATCTGATGCAACAATCGCGATATGGCCAACAAATGCTGTAGATGACCCAAATGTTTTGGAAGAATACAACACGTCACCTGTTTTAATAATAACATTAGATCTCGGATAATACTCTGGCAACTCAGCCTTAGGAGTAATATGATCGGCACTCACAACAGATGGAATCATAAATAATAGAAAAATTGCCAATGAGAGAGCTAAATTCAGATATTTTCTCACATTACACCACCAATTCTATTTTTTAACTTTCTCAATTATCATATAGCAATATCTACTGGAAGTAAATTACCATATGTAAAAATTGATCATATTGGCGATGTTTCATGCAAATTCCTAAACATTTCAAAATTAGGAGACGCAGAAATAAACATAATATCTGTATCAATAGACAGGGTGAAAAACTAAACTGTCGGCGCATGATGGTTTTGTTTTCTTGATAGGAATAAGACCATTCCAGCCGACAGTCAGGTTTTGATTGTTCTATCTCCCCTCGTTATTTCCAGACCGAAGCATGGGCAGCAGCAAAAGCTTCAAATGAGGTTGGCGGACGGCTCGTTACACGCAGCACCGTATCGGTTGAAATATCCTCCGCCCCCTTCTGCTGAATCGCTTCGTCCAACCGAGCGAGAATGGCAGCGTACTCCTCCGGCATACCCGCAGCAACCATTCCAGCCATAAGCTGCTCCTTGCTTATGCTGATATGGCTGATCTCCCTTCCGGCGACGTCTCCAATGATTTTACATAATTCCGCGTAACTCATGGAGCGCGGGCCCGTAATAAGATGAGCCGTATTATGCGCCCGTTCATCCAGAAGCGCCCTCACACCAACCTCCGCAATATCATTTGCATCCACAAACCCTATTTTTCCATCCCCGGTCGCGGTAACGATTTGATTGCTTGATCTGATCTGTTCCCCGTGAAAGGCTTCCGTGAAATTTTGCATAAAATAGGAAGGGCGCAGCACCGCCCACTCCGGCGCAAGCTTGCGAACCGCCTGATGCACCTTGCCGAAGAGCGGGCCGGACTCATCGACCGAAGCACTGCTCAGCAGCACAACCCGCCCTATACCAGCTGCGACTGCCAGCTCCAGAAAAGGAATCATCACCTTCTCAGGCTCCACCTCAAGAACGGGCGCAACTAAATAAAGGCCATCTACATAGCTCAAAGCAGGCCCATGCGTACGTTCATCATGCCAGTCAAAATAGATGTGGTCCGTATGCCCCTCTGTCCCGGCAGAATTGGTTTTTCGGCTCGCCAGACGTACCTGCTGCCCTTCCTCTATAAGTCTTCTCGCCAATCGACTGCCTGTTTTCCCACTAGCTCCAGTAATTAAAATGGTTTTTTTATTCATTATTTCTGAACACTCCTATTTCATATTTTTTGTAGGTTCACCGTTTAGTTTGAAGATTCATTTGGAGATTCGTTTGCAGATGAGCCTGGAGATTTCCGTGTTTTCAACGTGATCCAGGCTGCTGCTGCGCCTATAAGGGCGAAAGCTGCCATTGTAAAATAAGCGACTCGAATAGCTCCCCCAAGCCCCTGCAGACCTCGTGCGATAATCAGCAGCAATTGGCAACCAGCAAAGCCGCCAAGCAGTGATCCTGCTCCGAAAATCGTCATGGCCACCATAAACATCCGTCGCCGTCCAAGCAAATCCGACATTCTCCCTCCAAGTCAGCAGAAATCCACCAAATGTGAGCGCATAAGCACTAACGATCCATTGCAGCGAGCTAGAAGAGAAACCGAGATGACTGCCGATAGACGGTAAAGCAACGTAAATAATCGTAAAATCGAGCGCTAAAATCAATTGGGCCATCGTTAGAATAAAAATGGCCAGCCTTTTAAGCGTAGTTTTTTTCATCGTAATCCTTCCTTTGCTTTTATAATTTGTATATACTTTATAGACTGAACAGTCCGAAATGACCAAAAATAATAGACCATTCAGTCCGGAAAAGGCAAATTAAAAACGCATGCCACCCGCAGCAAAAATTAGCTTCGAAGCACGCGCAGTGTCATGGATGCGATATCTTTCAGCGCCTCGCGATCCGTCAAATATTTGGCATGGAAAGTCAGTGCGAATCTGGAATGGTTCAAATAGCGCGCCAGCATAAGCAGATCTTGATCTTCGTGCCCCTCTTGCAGTTCGCCTTGCGCCTTCGCTCGAATGAGCGCCTGATGGAAAGCATGCTCCTGCTCAGCCATATTCGTCTCAATGATAGCCTTGATATCGGCATCGCCAGGCATCATCTCCGTTGCACTAGTCAAAATCAAGCATTCCTTCGAAAGCTCTGGGTCCATCAGTACGATGATGCTTTCGTCAAAAACATGGGCAATCGCATCGACGACATGGTCAGCTTTTTCTAGATAGGAGATGGCTAATGCCGTCTTTTGAGAGAAGTAGCTTTTCAATGCCATAATAAACAGCTCACGCTTCGTTCCGTAGGTGTCATAAAGACTTTGGCGCGCAATGCCCAGATGGTCAAGCAGCTGCTGAAGAGACGTTCCCTCGTAGCCATATTCGCCAAAAACCTTCATCGCCTTATGCAAAACGACCGTCGTATCAAACTCCTTATTTCGGCCCACTGTCCGCTCACCTCCAACACGTATCATACCCATTCCAGACTGTTTAGTCAAATATTATTTGGAGCACGCCTTAGTGGGAGCCTCCCGCTATAAGATCAGACTTCCCTAATATACTACTACTGCAACCTAACCCACACCAACAACGTCCATTAAACATAGAGAAAATAATTCCATATCCAACCATACTAGCTACAAGAGAGGAAATGAGCATATGCGGTTATTTCGTACATTACTTATGTTTGCCATCATTACCAGCCTGATTACAGGCACGGTATCTGCCAGCGGTGCGGAAGACACTGGTTCGCAAAAGGAGACGAAACCGGCGGCTGAAGCCCGCCATTATTTGTATTTGATTAAAAAGGACGGCAAATACGGATATATTAATCAAAGCGGGAAAATCGTCATTGAGCCCGTTTACGACGGCGGCTCGCGTTCCTTCTCCTTAAAGCCGAATGAGCCCGTCCAAGTTACTGACAATAAACAGAAGACGATCATCTATTTTTCGGCTGAAGGAACGAAGCTTTTTGAATGCCCTCAGACGCGCTGCGTCGGCATTATGCAGAACGAGCGTGTCATATACAAGGAGCAAGTTAAGGGAGCAGATGGACAGCTGCAGAAGAAGTATGGTTATTTGAATGCCAAGGGTGAAAAAATAACCGAGCCTATTTTTCATAAAGCCCGTGAATTTTCCGAAGGGCTAGCCATCGTAACCATAGGTAAAGGCAGCGGCTATATTAATACGGATGGCAAACTCGTTATTCCTTATCAGTTCAGCAGTGCAACCAATTTTTCAGATGGCATGGCTTTAGTGGGCTATCTAAAAAAAAGCAAGGAAGGCGTGACAATCAAATACGGGTTTATTGATCAAACTGGAAAGCTCGTTATTCCTGCGCGCTTCAACTATGCCGATTCATTTACGGAGGGCGCTGCACGCGTGTCTTCTGGAGACACCTACGGTTTTATTAACAAGAGCGGCGAGTTTCTGTTCGAGCCTAATTACACCGCTGTTCAGCCTTTCTCAGAGGGCCTTGCCTACGTTGAACGCAACGGCAAATCCTTTTTCATTAATAAACAAGGAAAAAGAGCAACCATGAACGTAAGTTCCGGTGGCCCTTTCTCAAACGGACTAGCCCCTGTTCAAGCAGGCTCATCCTTTGGCTATATTAATCAGCAAGGTGCTTATGCGATCAAACCGACGGCTGCATATAGCTATGCCGAGCCGTTCCGGGGAGAGCTTGCTGTCGTCGAGCTCCGTGAAAATTCCAAAACGAAAACGCCCGCCATGCATGCTTATATCAATAAGACAGGCGTCATCGTTTGGAACAATATTGAAGACGAAAAATGGCGGAGCTAGCTTTCTTTTTCACCCGCATGACCGTTATGCACAAAATAGTCCTGGGCTTCCATCCACTGGCGCGCCACAAAATCACGGCCTCGGACACGCACACCCTGCTCGTAGACTTCAATATAATAGCCTTGGCTGCCGGCCTTATGCGCATCCTCATCCGTCCATAAATACGCGACGGATGCCGCGTTGAACATAGTCGCGATCTCGCCTTGCCCATCAAACACCGTATGCGGCGCACCCAGTTCCCAGTGGGTGTGCCCGGTGAACAAAATCACCTGCGGCCAGCCGGCCAGCACCTCGCGCAGCTCTTCGTCCTGATTCACGCCGTACCACTCCTGCTCCTCCAGCGATCCGGCAACGGTATTTTTCAGCGGCTGATGAAGGAATAGAAATACGGGACGCGAATCCCCGCGATGCTCCTCCAGCTTCTCTCCAAGCCATGCCAGCTGCGTGCTGGATAGCTCCGCATTTTTAGGCGTCTGTGTCTCCGACCCGAGAAAAATAAAATGGAAGCCCGCGATCCAGCGATCATAATAAACGCTGTCCATCCCCGTAAAATGCTTGAAGCTTCCAAGCTCCTGCCCTTGCTCCCAATCCTTCCACGTATCATGGTTGCCAATCGTATAAAGCACAGGCGGAAGCTTGCCGTTCTGCTTCACACGCTCGACTATCGCTGAAAACTGTACATATTCCGCTTCTTCCCCATGATCCGTAATATCGCCAGCATGCATAATGCCAGCGCTGCCCGAAGCTGCCGCCCGTTCTTGAATATCCATAAGCGCGCGCTCAAATTGCTGATTATGCACATGATTCGGGTCAACCGTTACATGCGTATCCGTAATGACTTGAAAAAACATCAGCGGCTCGCCGAGGTTAAGCGCCGTATTCTTTTCACACCACAAACTAACCTTCTTCATCATTAAAACTCCTTTTGCTGCTTTGCTTCCTTAACCTTAGCTGCTTCGCTGCTCTAGCTCCGTTAATTTCCTCTAACCGCCGCCCCATGCGCGCTAATGCTCATATTCAGCCCAACAACGCCGATCACAATAACTCCGACCCATAGCAGAGCCGAGAGCGGGATTCGCTCGCCGAACCAGATATAGCCAGCCCCTGTAATGAGCGTAATGCCTATACCTGACCATATCGCATACGCAACGCTTACATGCATATAACGCAGGGCAAAGTTCAGGCAGGTAAAGCTGCTTCCATAAAAAATAAACATAGCAATCGACGGGACCACGCGCGTAAAGCTCGCCGATAGTTTCATCGATATTGTTCCTGACAACTCCAGCACAATTGCCAGTGCCAGCCATAGATAGCCCACTATTTACTCACCCTTCAGTATGAGCTTCCTCCACAACAAGCTGCGAATAGGAAGCAATGATGACATCCGCCGAGGGAAGCACGCTCGCGGCCTGATTCGCTATACCGATACATAATGCCGCCCCTGCTGCCTGCCCCATTCTCATGTCGCCATCGGTATCGCCAATAATAGCAATCGACGAAGGGACAACACCAAGCTCCTGGCAAGCCAGCTCCAGCATGTCGGGATACGGCTTGCTGCGCGGCACGAGATCCGCTCCTATAACGACGGAGAAATAGGGCAGCAGCCCCATCCACTCTAAATGCTCGCGCGCCGCTTCGGTATCATCGGCCGTGACGATGCCGAGCTTTAGCCCTGCCTTTTTGCACTGTTCAATAAAAGGGACAACGCCTGCAAGCGGGATGGCAGATTTTCGTCTTTTCAGCTCCAAATCAGCCTCTTCCTTGCTTTCCCTAACTAGCTGCATCGATTCGCCCCAAGACAAGCCGAGCTTATAGCCTTGCAAGGCTGCAATGGCATACAAGTCATTCATCGTCCCCATCGCAAGCGGACCGTTGCGGTCATACGCGCATACATTCCCCGCCGCATCAAGGCTGGTTCCCCAGAGGGAGGGGAACATCCCTTTGGACAGCAGCAAGCCTTTAGCCGCAAGGCGCGCCGTATAACGGCTCGCCAGCAGCTCGCTCCAATTCCCCCACATCGAGACAAAATCAATAATCGTTCCATCTTTATCAAAAAGAATGGCTTCAACGTCACAGGGCTTGCCTTCGTCAACCTTAAGGCTAGCAACTGGATGCTGCTTCCCTTGCGCTTTTTCCTGATTTCGCTGCTGTTCCTGACTTCGCTGTTGTTCCTGCTCTATGCCATCTTCCCTTCCAGCTAGACGAGCTAAACGATCCATCATCGCTTATTTGCCCTTTAGCGCCTTATCCAGCTCGCGCTGCGCAGTTTCCTTAGCCTGCTTCAGCGCCTTCTCTGCCGAAATATTCTCGATTTGCACCTGATCAGCCGCTACAGTCAGCGCATCGCTGATTTTGCCTCCAGTCGGGTCAAGGAATGGCTTCGAGCCATGCGACGCTTGCTGCAAAGGCACCCTAATTTGTGGATTTGTCTCGCTGAATGCCTTGAAAGCTGGATCATCTTGTGCAGATAAACGTACCGCAATGTAACCTGTGTTCATCGACCACGATGCCGTATTTTCGCTTCCCGTGAAGAACGACAGCCATTTAAAGGCCGCTTCCTTCTGCTCATCCTTCGCTTTTGCAGGAACGCCCGCCATAATTGCTCGAGCGACTGGCTTGCCTTCGCCTACACCTTCCCAGCCCGGCTGCTGCATAGCACCAACGATGCTGAAATCCAGATCGCCTTGGTCACCGCTTGAACCCGTATAGCCTGCCGCTTGGCCTTTCATTACATCATCAATCGTTTTGTACCAGTACTCCCAGCCTTGTCCACCGGAGTGAATCGCCATCGTTTTATCTTCATGCAGCCATTTGCGGAATAAATCCCATGTCTCAATCCATTCCGGCGAATCGAATACAACCGTCTTTCCGTCATCACTCAAAATTTTGCCGCCCTTGCTGAGCGTCGCATCAATCATATTGTCTGCGCCCCACATCGGTTCCCAGCCATAGAAGGTCGTTTTGCCGCCTTCCTTCACCGCCATTTTCTCAGCCGCTGCCGCAAGGTCCTCCCACGTTTTGATATCCTCCGGCTTGATGCCCGCTTTCTTGAAAGTGTCCAAGCGATAATACATGAGCTGAGTCGTACCATACATCGGCATAAAATACTGCTTGCCTGCTACTTGTCCTTGCTCTAGAAACGTTTGGATAAAATCCTCTTTCTTAAAATCTGGCGCAGCGGCGATATAGCCATCCAGCGGCTCAAAATACCCTTTAGCCGCCCAATCCACATTGGAGGCCAGCACCGCAGCGGGAGGCTGTCCAGCCGCAATAGCTGCCTGAAGCTTTTGCTCCGTTTCATTGTAATCCGCTTGAACTACACCTTTGACGATGACCTCGCTTTGCGATTCATTGAATTTCTTAATAATGGCTTCTACATTTTCGCCCAGCTTGCCGCCAAGGCCGTACCAAAACTCAATTTGCACCGGCGCTTTCGGCGCCTCCGAGGCTGCTGCCGATTGCTCAGGCGTACTGCTGCTGCTCGCTCCACCTGTCTGCGTGTTTGCCGTCTGTCCACATGCGCTAAGCGTCACCATTGCAAGTGAGAGCGACATCGCGCTCACCCATTTCATTTTTTTCAACATGGTCCATTCCTCCACTTTTGATTATTTTAATTGCTTAAAGCTACCCCTTAATGCCAGAAGATAAGTTAACACTCTGCATAATCGTCCGCTGGGCGAACAGAAACAGCAGCAAGAGCGGAATAATTGTGAAAGAGCTTGCCGCCATAATGAGCGGCCATTTCAGCCCGTAAGCACCCCCTTCCACGAAGAAGCTGCGCAGTCCCGCCGACACGAGCTGGAGATCGGGATTTTTCGTAATAAGCATCGGCCAAAAATAATTGTTGTACTGCGAGATGAACGTAATGAGCGCAAGCACTACGAACGAGGCACGGGTCAGCGGCACCATAATCGTCCATAAAATTCGGCTGTGCGATGCACCATCGATTTGCCCGGCCTCCACCATCTCATGCGACACTTGCAGAAAGGCCTGTCTGATGAGAAAAATCGAGAAGACGCTGACCGCGTTTGATATAATTAGGCCCGCATATGAATCCAGCAAATAGAGCTTGGATAAAATCATATAGCTGGGCAAATACACCGCTGTGCTTGGAATCATGTAACCGAGCATAATAATGCTGGTCAAAAAACCTTTTAACCGAAATCTCATATGGGTCAAAGCGTAAGCCATCATCGCTGAATTAATAATTTGCAAAAGGACAATGGCGCCCGCAACAATTACGCTGTTGGCAATGTATTGACCGAAGGGTGCTGCAAGCCACGCCTCCACATAATTGCTCCATAACGGCACCTCCGGCCATAATGTCGGTGGAAACTGCCAAATCTCATCGTTTGTCTTCAGCGCGCTTGTCATCATCCAATAGAATGGAAATGCCATTGCGAGCGCAATAGCCAGCAAGCTAATATGCCGCAGCGCCAGCCCTGCTTGGTAAACAGCCTTCATAACTCCAAATTCCTCCCTATTAGCTAGTTGTAATGCACCATTTTGCGGCTGACCGTGAAGGATAGAACGGATAATAGAACGCAAATGACGATCATAATGATAGAAATCGACGACGCTTCGCCAACCTGGAATGATTCGAAGGCCGATTGGTAATACAGATACAGCAGCGTCCGAGTCGAGCCTGATGGACCGCCCTGCGTCAATACATTAATGGAATCGTAAGCTTGCAGCGCCTCGATCGTCTGCACAACGAACAGGAAGAACGTTGTTGGCGAGATAAGCGGCAGCGTTACGTGCAGAAATTTTTGAACAGCCCCGGCTCCATCCAGCCCTGCCGCCTCCAGCATATCCGTCGGCACGCTTCGCAGCGCTACAATGTAGAAGATCATCGCCCATCCGACCGATTTCCAGATGCCCACCAGCAGCACCCCGACCAATGCCCATTTGGGGTCTTGCAGCCAGCCAATTGCCGGAAGCCCTATCGCCCCTAAAATCGTATTGCCAAGCCCCACCTTAGGCTCTAATATCCATGACCAGACGATTGAAACGGCCACCGTTGGCGTTACCCAGGGCGCAAATACCAGCGTTCGATACAGAGCGGAGCCCTTAAGCGAGCGCCCCAGCAGCAGCGCCAGCCCCAGCCCACCTGCCATAATAGGCAGCACACTGCCGAGACAGAATAGAAGCGTCACCCTCAGCGACTGGTAGAAGGCGGGATTTTGCAGCAAATATACATAATTGTCCAAGCCGACGAACAGCTTTTCCGGACTCATAAAGTCCCATTCCACAAAGCTCAAATAAAAGACATACACCAGCGGCGCCAGCCAGAAGACCGTAATTGGAATCATTGCCGGCAGCGTAAACAGCACTGCTTTTAACTCGTTCAACCATCCTGTCCGTTTCAACACCTAAACTCTCCATTCAATAAAAATTTAATTAATGACCTTTTTAGCCGTTTTACCGAAATAAAAATCTATGAATTCAAAATTTATTGTATACTCATTATGTCGTAGAACTATTAACGCATCGTCATCACCAGCTTAATTTCTTGTAAAGATACAAATATAAAGCTGAATTTTTAAGAGTTCGCTATAATATGGACAAGAGGCAGACGGGAGAAATGGAGGATGGTTATGCCAGACCATACGGAGGAGCAGGAGACGCAGCGGCTAGCCTTGCGCCAAACGATGATTGACGCAATCGCGCAAACGATGAATTTATACGGGGCGAACTATTCGTTCGGACAATTATATGGCATTATGTTTTTTGAGGATAAGCCGATGACGCTCGATGAGATGAAGGCGCATATGAATATGAGCAAAAGCAACATGAGCTACGCTGTGCGCTCGTTAATGTCATCGCAAATGATTATGAAGCGGCCAGAGAAGCGGGAGCGGCAGGATCTGTATCAGGCGGAGACCGATTTTTTCAAAACGTTCCAAAACTTTTTCACCTCAAAGCTTCAGCACGAAGTGGATGTTATGACAGAAGCGGCCGAATCGACTATTCCGCTGCTCAGCGAGCTGATTCTGGACATGAAGACGAGCGAGGAGGAGCGTATGCGCTGCTTGGAGGATTTGCAGAAGCTGCGGCATGCTGTGCAATATTACGCTTGGCTCCAGCAATTCGTGGACCAGCTCAAGGCGGGAGCCTTTTTCGAAAAAGGTACCTGAGCATGCCCTACGTCTCAATGTTGGCGTCGCGAGGCGTTGCGAGGCGCTGCCATCCATTGCATTGACGCTTGAGGGCAACTACCTTAACGGACAAACAAAAAGCGGCCCCATGCAAATGCATGGGGCCGCTAGCCGCTTTTATCGTGTGACAACGTTTCTTCAATACCTATATAATAATGATCCAGCAGAAGCTGCTGGTCGCGCTTGTCCTACCAGTTACGAGCTAGGAGCTGCGAGCCTGCAGGCTACGAGCTGCTGCCAACCTCTTTCGCATCCTCGGAGCGTACCTCGTGAGCAAACGACTCGGCTGCCGATTCCGCTGCTTCCTCTTCGGAAATTTCCTTCTGAGAAGCCAGCACGGTCACAACGACCTGCTCGGGATCGGACTTCACTTCTACACCGCTCGGCACCTCAATATCGCTGACGAGCAGGTTGCTGCCCATCTCCAAATCCGCCACGTTCAGCTCAATGGAATCTGGAATGCTGCCCGGCAAACACTGCACCTCAAGCTCATGGAGCATCACCTGCAAAATGCCGCCTTCCTTCACCCCGTTCGCTTCACCCAGGAAGTCGATACGAACCTGCGTCTTCACTTCTTCATTCATGTTAATTTGATGAAAATCCACATGCAGCACTTGGCGCGATACCGGATCACGCTGTACATCCGTTATCATAACCGGCTTTTTGCCATGGGATGGAATATTCAGTTCCAGTACGGCCTTTGGATGCGAACGGAGCAAAGCCAGCAATTCTTTCTCTTCAAGCAAAACAGATGTAGATTGGGACAGCTGTTTGCCATATACCACGGCAGGCACTTTGCCCCGCTGTCTCAGGGAGCGCAGCTCACCGTTTGTAAGAGCAGTTCTTGTTTCGGCAATCATCGAGTTAGACATCATGGAAACCTCCTAGAAAAGTGATATTCCATATAGCTTTACCCTAATGAGCCAAAAAATAAACAAACCTAAACGGCGCTTCCTTTTTTAGGGCAGCTTTAGAGGCAGCATTCGCGTCGCCGTTATATATAATCAACCCTTCTTGCTCTTATCCTTCTTCGCTTTCGCACGATTACGAATCTTCTCGGCGTAGCCTTCCTTATTCTCCTGACGGGCACGCGCAACCGCTAGATCGCCTGCTGGCACATCCTTTGTAATCGTCGAGCCAGCAACGACAAAAGCGCCGTCGCCAATCTTCACTGGAGCAATTAAATTAA
This sequence comes from Paenibacillus sp. R-74696, assembly GCF_055814915.1. Taxonomy (NCBI): domain Bacteria; kingdom Bacillati; phylum Bacillota; class Bacilli; order Caryophanales; family Paenibacillaceae; genus Paenibacillus; species Paenibacillus sp. R-74696. Next base: position 20,697 of record NZ_JBPULM010000013.1, on the reverse strand, counting down.
CGTTGCTGCCGACAAAGGCGCCATCGCCAATTTCCGTCACCGACTTATTGAAGCCGTCGTAATTGACCGTTATCGCTCCGCAGCCGATGTTCACGTCTTTACCGACTACTGCATCGCCCACATAGCTCAAATGCGATACCTTGCTGCCGTCGCCAAGCGTAGCATTTTTCAGCTCGACAAAATCGCCGATTTTGCAGTCTTCCCCCAGCTTGGAACCGGGACGCAAATTCGCGTATGGCCCAACAGAGCTTTTATTGCCGACTTCAGATTCGGCGATAACCGAATATTTAACGCTAACGCCGTCTCCGATGACCGAATTCTGAATATCCGCATTTGGCCCAATGATGCAATCCTCGCCAATAACCGTAGAACCGCGCAGCACCGTGCCTGGGTAAATAACCGTGTCGGCACCAATTTGCACATCTGCTTCTATGTAAGTCGATGCTGTATCAATAATCGTAACGCCTTCAATTAAATGCTTGCGGTTAATGCGCGCCCGCATTAAGCCTTCCGCTTCAGCAAGCGCTACACGGTCATTAATGCCGATCGCTTCCGCCGTATCCTCTGTGCAATAGCCTTGAACGGACTCGCCTGCTTGGCGGAAAATGCCAATGACATCGGTCAAATAAAACTCGCCTTGGGCATTATTGCTTGTTACCTTGGCAAGCGCCTCGAACAGCTTGCGGTTATCAAACACGTACGTACCCGTATTGATTTCCTTCGTCGCTGCTTCCTCTGGCGTGCAATCCTTCTGCTCGACGATTCTCTCAACCTCGCCGCTCTCGCCGCGAATAATTCGTCCATAGCCTGTCGGATCAACGAAAGAAGCCGTCAGCACCGTTGCCGCCGCTCCGCTCGACTGCTGCAAAGCCAGCATCGCCTGAATCGTCTCTGCACGCACCAGCGGCGTATCGCCGCAAATAACGATCGTTTTGCCGTCTTCTGCGCCAATCAGCGCCTCAGCTTGACGCACCGCATGGCCCGTACCGAGCTGCTGCTCCTGCAGCACATATTCCGCCTGCTCGCCCAAATAAGCTTTAACCGTCTCTGCGCCATGGCCAACGATGACAACCGTCCGCTCGCTAGCCGCCTGTTTTACCGTATCCAGCACATGGCCTACCATCGGTTTGCCGCATACGTGATGAAGCACTTTATATCGTTTGGATTTCATCCGCTTGCCTTGACCTGCTGCAAGCACAATCGCCATTACTTTCAATTGCTATTCCTCCCAAGTTAAAAGTCTAGTGAGCACAAGCGCCTGCAACATGAAAACCGCTTTTCTCTACCAGGCTCTGAATCTTTGTTGTCCTATTATATATATGGCCTGCCGCATCCATCTATCTACAAGAATATATCCCATCTTGGGCAAAAAGAAAAGGGAGCCCCCTTGGCCCCCTTATCTCTTCATGCAGATACTGATCTTTGCCCTCTAACGAAGCTGCTATTAAGCACCCTCTTCAATGGCCACTTCTTCTTCCGTTGCAGCGCGCTCGTACTCAGCGAGTACGGCAGCTTGAATTTTCTCCCGAGTGGTCGAAGAAATCGGATGAGCGATATCTCGGAATTCTCCATCGGGGGTACGCTTGCTCGGCATTGCAACAAACATTCCATTGTTTCCGTCGATTACACGGATATCGTGAACGACGAATTCGTTGTCAATCGTGATGGAAGCAATAGCCTTCATGCGACCTTCCGAATTGACACGGCGGAGTCTTACATCAGTAATTTGCACTTGTGTTCACCACCTTTGCCTATCTGGGACTTGGTGTAATATTCCACATTTTTGTGCCAATTCCTTCTCCTATTTTGGAAAAAACATGCATATTTTTAAAAAAATTTTCTATTTGAATTTTATCTGACGCTATTCGACAGGAATCGCTGCAATCACTTCAATTTCGACAAGGACATCCTTCGGAAGCCTTGCTACTTCTACTGCCGAACGTGCTGGTTTGTGGTCGCCAAAGTAAGAAGCATACACTTCATTCATCGCCACAAACTGGTTCATGTCCTTCATAAAGACGGTTGCCTTCACTACATTTTGCAGTGTTGCTCCCGCTTCGGCAAGCACAGCCTCCAGGTTGCGGAATACTTGGTTCGCCTGGACCGTAATATCGCCCGTCACAAGCTCGCCAGCTGCGTTAAGCGGAATTTGCCCCGATGTAAAAAGAAGTCCTCCAAGCTGAATCGCTTGTGAATAAGGTCCGATAGCGGCAGGCGCCTTATCTGTTGCAATAACCTTCGGTTCTAAATGCTGTGACATCATTTATTCCAACCCTTCTTTAGTTATAATCGTTATTCTGTGCGAAAATAATTGCCTGGTATGACCGTCGTCTGCTTGGTCTTCAAATCTACAGCCGTCAGCTTCGCTAACGACACATAATCTTCAAGCAGTCGTTCTTCGAGCTCCACCTCGCCCGATTCTACAAAGACGCCAACGCCGGCAACGGTCGCCTTGAATTCAAAGAGCAGATCCATCATCCCTTGAATGGTGCCGCCTGCTTTCATGAAGTCATCAATAATAAGCACGCGGGACTGCTCCTTAAGTGCGCGCCTAGCAAGAGACATCGTTTGAATGCGTTTATTAGAGCCAGAGACGTAATTGATGCTAACCGCAGAGCCTTCCGTCACCTTATTATCTCGGCGTACGATAACGACGGGCAGATTCAGGCAGGCAGCCGTTGCGTAAGCGAGCGGGATGCCCTTCGTCTCTACCGTCATAATGACATCAATTTTCCTAGCGGCAAAAGCGGTCGCAAACATGCGGCCGATATCAGCCAGCAGCTCAGGCTGGCCAAGCATATCCGTCATATACAAATAACCGCCAGGGAGCACCCGTTCAGGCTGCTCCAGCTGACGACAAATATTATTCATAATGTCGCGTGCATCAGAGGCATGCATCTTCGGTGCGAACTTTACGCCGCCTGCGGCGCCCGCAAGGGTGTTAAGCTCGCCAATGCCCTCTTCTTCAAATACTTCTTTAATGATCGCCAGATCCTCGCTAATGGATGATTTGGCTGACTGATAGCGGTCCGCAAAAGCTGTTAGCGAGATTAACGTATGTGGGCGACTTAGCAGGTATTGCGTCATCTCTACCAGTCTTGCGCTGCGTTTTAACTTTTTCAAGGAATTCTCCCCCTGCTAAAATCCGAATATTATAATGTTAATATAACATTTTTATACGGATTTAATCAAGGAAAACGTCACTTTTATGTTAGCATTCTTACCACGTAAACTTCCTTGCAAAAACCGCGCAGCCCATTATAAATACGCGGAAGCTTGCCTTCTTTCGATACTAGCCCGAATACCGTCGGCCCGCTGCCTGACATTAACACGCCATCCGCTCCGAGACGAATCATGCTCTCCTTGAGCTGGCGCACCTCCGGATATAGATCAAGCGTTACCGATTCAAGCACATTGCCAAGTCCCCCGCACACATCGGCGAAGGAACCGCGCTGAATAGCTGACACCATGTCGGCAGCAGACGGATGCTGGTCAATGCCCGCTACCCGAAACTTGCCGTAAACGTCTGCGGTGGAAACATTGATTGGGGGCTTCGCAAGGACGACCCAGCACTGCGGCGGACTTTCGATCGGCTCCAGACGCTCGCCGCGTCCGGTAGCGATGGCAGTCCCGCCCGTTACGCAAAACGGTACGTCAGAGCCAAGCTCCGCTCCAAGCGTACACAGCTCCTGCTCAGGGATGTTCAGCTGCCACAGCCTATTCAGCCCTCTAAGGGCTGCTGCCGCGTCGCTGCTGCCGCCGGCAAGCCCAGCGGCAACCGGAATCTTTTTGTCCAAATGAATATATACACCTTTACGCACATCATAGCGGTCTTTAATAAGCCGCGCTGCCTGAAACGCTAGGTTCTTCTCATCTAAAGGTATGTAGCCGGCCTGGCTCGATATGATAATCGTGTCGCGCGGCAGCTCCTGCATTTCGAGACGGTCTGCAAGGTCTACCATCGTCATGATCATCTCGACCTCGTGGAAGCCATCTTCACGCTTGCGAAGCACATCGAGCAACAAATTGATTTTAGCCGGAGCTTTTTCATAAATTTTCATCCTAAGCTCTCCCGTTCCTATCATTAACTTATCCAATATTATAGCAAACGGGCAGAAGAAAAGCTAAGAGTCCTGCCGCTTATATACAGAGCGGCGACTCTTAGCCGATTATTGCCGTTTTTGCGTTGCATTCCAGATGCCCAGTTAAGGCCGATTGATTCCATTTGCCGCGGCTTGCTCCGCCATCTGGATCGCCCGCTTGACCATATTGCCAGCATCTTTGGCGCGTATGCCGCCCCAGCCTTCCTTTTGTACCGTATCATAAAAACCTAGATCCTTCGCCAGCTCATACTTCAATTCCTCGGACATTACACTGCGTCTTCTACGGCTCATGCGTGAGGCCCTCCCTTGCTGCTGAATTGGTTATGCCCCCTTAGTATGCGACAACCTAGCCGCCCTATACGCTTGACCACCAACCGACCGCTTCCAGCTTGGAAAATGAAAAAAAACGCGAAGAACTTTCGTCTCCGCGTTTAGTATAGCCTATCGGCATCTATAGATCTGATGTTATGTCTGGGTAATTCGGACTTGACCTTCATCATTGCATACGGTCACTTCCACCGACTCCGTCAGTATATCCGCATAACTGTAGGAAACACGCTTGAATGACTGCGATTCCTGATCCAGTTTAACAATGAAAACAGAAGGGTAGGTTTCTTCCAACACACCGGTGCGCTCAACGGTCTTACGACGACCGCCATTTGCTCGCAGACGAATCTTGGAGCCCACATGAGCTTCCAAATTGCGTTTTATATCCAGTAGGGCATTTTTTGCCATTGTCCACTACCACCTCTTTCCTTGTCCATTATAACAAAATGGAGAGGGGTTGTCAAACAAAGCAAAATATTATATCAGTCAACTTATTTAATTGTCAACGGTGTTTTCATCCATTTTTATCATTCCATGAATAATTTATCGAAAAATTATGAAATCAATGGAGCCGAGAACGGTTGCGAGTCTCAACTGCACTCGGCCATTTGTTAAGAAATGCTTTGCAAGGATGACTCTGCTGCCTTAATTTTAGGCTTTGGCAAGCCAATGCGGTACCTTCCCAGCGTCTCAATGCCGCCTACGCCATCAATACCGCTGATCGTGCCATGAATGACATCTGCCAGGTTAATGGTATCGCGTATGGACGTATAGCTTGCTTTGATTGCAATGTATACCGGGTCTAACGCATGAATCAAAATTCTCCCGGGCGAGCTTGCGAAGTTCGAGCCGGCTTGCAGCAGCGCTTCAAAATGCGACTGGCACGCTCCTGCAATGACGACAAGGCCGTCGCGATTCTTCTCGTAATCCCGCGCTACGCGGACCGCGTTATAGAAGCTCTGCGAGTTTTTATAGCTGCTCAGGCTGTGCAGATCTGCTTCCAGCCTTGTTTTTAGCACGCCGTCATGCCCCGTAATGACCACAATGTCCGGCTTCACTTGAGGCAGCAGCCGATAAAGCAAATCAGCCATCTGTGACTCATGCGCATGCACGCCATGCGCCGGTACGTTCATCGTCTGGTACAGCTGCATGCTTTTACGCAAATAATTGCCGTCACCGTCCAAATGCAGCACTTTGCCGGGCACCTCGAAGAAAGGCTGGCTTTGTGGCATCGCATGCCGAATATCCGCCTTCACCTGAACGGCCATTTGCTCATGCTGCTGACGTATGCGGCTGAGCGAGTCATTTACTTTCACTCGGACCAGCTGCGTAGCTTTTTCTTTCTTTGGATCGCGAACAACCGATAAATCAGGAATCGGTGCATCCGCAAGCAATCGGTAATCCGTGCCTTTCAACAGGGCATGATCCGTTCGAACAGCTTCTACGCGGAATAGCACGTCACCGCCATACGATTTGCGGACGACCAGCTCCCCTTGCTCCATAGGTAAATCACCTCTTCGTCTATCCTATGGGCAAATGGCGTGTAGTGTGCGGAAAAATCAAACGGGCGCCCCGGAGCCATTGCCCGGCGGCGCCCATCTTTATTTAGCCTCTCCAGCCCACTTCCAAAAATGCGCGGCTGATCTTGGCGAATTCCTCCAGTGACAGCGTTTCACCCCGCCGCGCAGGATCGATCGCAAGCCCCTGCAGCAGCGTTGTCAGCGCCTCCCGCTGTTCTTTGCCCACAAGCGCCGTCAAATTGTTGTAGAGCGTCTTGCGGCGCTGTGCGAAGCTGGCCTGCACAATGCGGAAGAAATGTGCCTCATCGGGCACATCAACAGCCGGCTTGTCCCGCAGCGCAAGCTTAATAACCGCCGAGTCTACATTCGGCTGAGGTATGAACACCGTATGAGGAACTGTACAGACGAGCTTAGGCTCGCAATAATACTGCACAGCCACGCTCAGGCTGCCGTATTCCTTGCCGCCCGGCTTCGCTGCCATCCGCTGTGCGACTTCCTTCTGAATCATGACGACGATATTTTCCAGCGGCAGGCGCTCCTCCAGCAGCTTCATCAGAATTGGGGTCGTCACGTAATAAGGCAGGTTCGCCACGACGCTGACGCCCGTTACGCCGCTGAAACGCTCTTCGAACAGCTGCTTCAGGTCTAGCTTGAGCACATCGCCGTGCACGATGCCCACATTCGCCTCGTTTTCGAAAATATCATGCAAAATCGGAATAAGCCGATTGTCGATTTCAACAGCAGTTACGGTACCCGCAACTGCCGCAAGGCGCTGCGTCAACGCTCCGATACCAGGGCCGATCTCAAGTGCCCCTTTTGTCTCGTCAAGCTCAGCTGCACTGACTATATTGTTTAATATATTTTGGTCAATGAGAAAGTTTTGTCCTAAGCTCTTCTTAAAGGAAAACCCGTACTTTGCAATTATTTCCTTCGTCCGTTTAGGCGTGGCTACCTCTGCGGTCTTAACCGCGCTTTTATTCAACCCTTGTTGCTCCGTCATACGCCCTCGTCACCCCTGTTCCTGTTGTTCCATGGCTTGCAGCGCCTTCTCAAACTCCTCGCGCGTAATGCAGAAGCTTGTGCAGCGCTTATAGAACTGCTTCCCATTAGCGTAGCCGATGCCCAGCAGCTTGCCCATAACCAGCCGCCGCTTCGCCGCTTCCTCATGCACGATTAAGCCAGCCGCCATCAAATCATCCCAAGTAATGGCCCCCACGCTTTCAGCCGTTTCTGTCCGCAGCTCCGAGAGCGCCTGCCTGATTGCATCAGGAGCCGCATTCTCAATGCCGATATCCCCTTTATAGGAGGCCAGCTCCTGCGGTAAAAAAGCATGCTTGCAGCCCGGTACGCGCTGAGCGACGATTTTGCGAATACGCTCTCCTGCATGATCCGGATCTGTAAATATAATAACGCCACGGCGCTCCTGTGCCAGCGCAATGCGCCGCAGCACATCCTCACCAATGGCCGATCCATTCGTCTCAATCGTATCGGCTTCAACGGCCCGCTTAATCGCCACCGTATCCTCTTTGCCTTCTACTACAATCATTTCCTTGATCACATCGAACAATCCTTTCGCAAAGGGAAACTTATACATGCATATATTTCAAAAAAATGGGCGATTGCTGCAACAACAACCCGCTCATTCGCGTCTGTTTTATTATACCCCCAATTAGCTATTCAAGCGAATCTTACGCAAACAAAAAGAAGAGGCAAGGCCTCTTCCGTAACCTGTCATATTTAGCTTATAATTGCGATAAACTAGAGCACAATCCATAAAGAACTGATGCTAATTAGCTAAGCGATGGCTTATTAGGACCAATCACATAGACGGTAAAACCTTTTTTCTTCCCGAATTGATTAGCTTGCTTTTCACTGTCAAAATATACATCGATCTTATTGCCCTTGATCGCACTTCCGGTATCTTCAGCGCGGCGGAAACCAATACCCTCGATGTACACCCACCAACCGAGTGGAATGACATCCGGGTCAACGGCAATCGTCCGTCCTTCCGATACTTTAGCACCTGAAGCCGTAATACCGTAATCCGGGTGGCCTTCGCTCTTGCCCGTCGAAGCTAAGCCAGCTGAATAAGCCGTCAAGGTGACGTTGCTAAGCACCTTTTTGGATGTGAGCGTGGTGCCGTCTACCGATACATTGTTGCTGGTTGTCGCTGTGGACAGCACAGTAACCTTAGGCTCCGGCTTTTTCGTACCGATTGCAACGACCTGATTAACCGCAGCCGATTCGACTACCTTGTCTACCACTTTCTTGGAGACAAGCACGCCATCTTCAAACTGCTTCTCAATTTTGATCGTTACGACGCCTTCTTTGCCCGTCTGCACAACCTTTTCCTTGCCTACTTCCAGGTTCGGATCTTCCTTCTTCACAATGGTGAACGGTGTTGTGCTGGACGACTTGCCTAGCTTCGTATCGACGCGAATGACCGTTACGGTCATATCCGCGCTGACGCCCGAGCCAAGCGAAGGTAATACTTTATCATCATCTTCAACAGGAATATTTAATTTCTTTATCGCTGCCTGCACGGTTTTCTCTGTCGTGTACACCGTTGATGTCTTGCCATCAGCTTTTACAAGTAGCGGTACCGCATGCTTAATCTCAAAGCGGTCCCCTTCCTTTACTGCCGTATTCAGAGGTACAGATACCTCATCATGCGGGCCAATTGTAATAGCTTGTTCATCCAGTAGGCGTTGCAGGACCCATTGTTTCGTTGAAACAACAGTTTCTTGTCCATTCACTACTACGGATACGCTTTTGTCAGCCGATCCGTACAACAACACCAAAAACATGAAAGTCATAGCGATTGAGATCGTAGTACTCAAAAGAATCAAACGCAAGTTTTCACGCTTCCATCGCAATGCGAAAGACATGCTGGATGATCGTTTCCCATGGGTCTCACTTGCTTGAATAATGCCCACTTCATCGGTCCTCCTTCATAGCCCCGCCGTCGAATTACGCATGATACCATTGACGCGACTATAGTATATTGGCGTGCTTCTAGCACGCTCCAGTATATTTCCTCTGCAACCTCCTAGATTTACCCTATGACGACGGTTTACCCAATATTCAAAAATAAAAAGAAAGCCCGTCGACAGAGGATCTGTATCGTGGCTTCCTGGGAACGTCGAATAGACTATTCAGGAATGGTGGATGCACGAGGTTGATCACTCTCTATAAACGCTTACGAGGTTAGCTGTCGGGTTCGGGCAAGAGAGCTGCCCTATCGTCGGAAGAATGCTCATGGCAATCCCCGCCAAATTCACCCCTAGAAGAAATTCAAGTGCGCGTGCAATGTGATCCGTAATTTCCTCACAGCATCGTGCCTGGTTCCCCCGCTCTCCAAAGTTCGAAGATTAAGCGCAAACTGGAAATCCAATACAAAAATTTAAAGCTCTGAAATGAATCATACCTTCATCGGAGCCTAATTGTAAAGATCAGATAAAAACCGATTTAAGCGAAATTTTAGGATATTTACGGAAAAGAGAGTCTATTTCAGCATGAAAAATTAGTTTTATCGCCGTAAAGGTCACTTATTCTCGCTTTTATAGCCGTTTTTACTCAATTCCGAAACATTTTTTACCGTTTTCGGTCGTCAAATTGGCGATTTCGGCCACCGATTTTCCTAATATTTCTGCTGCCGCTTCCGCAACGAGCGACACATAAGACGTCTCATTTCGTTTCCCACGGAATGGATGAGGGGTCAAATATGGGGCATCCGTTTCGATCAAAATTCGGTCGCTCGGAACCATCGCAAGCACCTCTTTTGGCACCCTTGCATTTTTGAATGTAAGCGGTCCACCGAACGAAATATAGAAGTTCATATCTAGGCATTTTTGAGCCGTTTCTGGACTGCCGGAAAAACAATGCATAATGCCTCCGACTTCAGATGCATTTTCCTCCTTCAGCAGCTTGACAACATCCTCATGAGCATCGCGATTATGAATAATAATTGGTTTTTTCAGCTTTTTGGCTAATCGAATTTGCTCGCGAAATACACGGTGTTGTACGTCCTTAGGGGACGTATCCCAATGGTAATCCAGTCCGATTTCGCCAATGGCTACCACTTTAGGATTAGAGCACAAATCCTCAATCCAATTAAGATCCTCTGGCAGCATATCAATGCTGTCAACGGGATGCCAGCCGACCGCGGCGTATATAAAATCATATTTTTCTGCAAGTGCAAGCGTAGTTGGAATCGTTTCCCTATTAAAGCCAATATTGACCATTAAATCCACCCCTGCTGCACGCGCTCTTTCGATAACGGCTTCGCGGTCTTCGTCAAAATGTGGGGAGTCCAAATGCGTGTGTGTGTCGAATAAAGAAATCATAGCTCAGCAAACTCCTTCTATATTATAGTTTAAGGTGAAACGGTCGAAAGCCGTCCTTTGGCGGCGTGTTTCAGTCCGAGAAATATAGAGAAAGTATGGAAAAATCAAATACTTTCCTATATTTTAAATAACTTTCGTACTTTATCGCTTAATTGATCAGCAGAAGCACGCAGCTTCTCTTCCGGATAATACAAATGGGACTGGCCCTGATGAAGCCCGGTGATGGAACGAATGATGTCGGATTTCGTGGAAATTTCACTGACAGCCTCATACCCGTCCATTAACAAAATCGGCGTCTTTTCCTCTTTTCCGCCTTTTTTCGTATCGGGCTGATACACATCATAGGGTTGATCAAATGGAAAATCAATTTCCATATGGTAATCCGGATTCAATCCGATCGCTGCAAATTGTTGTCTTACTTCATTAAAGAGGCTAATATCCGGTTTATCCAGCATAATGTATTTATAGAGGCGACGCGTCAGAAAACGATCACATAGCTCTGCGAGCAGCTCATCGCCCTCGTCGCCCCATTCTGTAAAGGCCGTCTGCAAATAGGCCTCATCCAGCTTCAAATATTGTTTAACGTCAATTGTCCCGTCAAGCAGCCGTTTGAGCGGCTCCGGCATCCAGCCAAAAGCATAGCCACCCTCATAAAGCTCCTTCGCTCTACGAAATATTTGTCTAAGGATGATTTCCGAGCTTCTTGTCACCGGATGAAAATAAATTTGCCAATACATTTGATAGCGGGACATCAAATAATGCTCTACGGCGTGCATGCCGCTTTCTTTAACAACGATCTTTCCATCTATAGGGCGGAGCACGCGCAAAATACGCTCCAGGTCAAAGTTGCCGTAATTAACGCCTGTAAAATAGGCATCCCTCAATAAATAGTCCATACGGTCCGCATCAAGCTGGCTGGAAATCAACCCGCTGACAATTGGATTTGGATATGTCTTATTAATAACAGCAGTTACATGTTCAGGAAAGTCGTCTGCTACATTTCGTAGTACACGATTGACCTCGGTATCCTCAAGCAGAATGCTGCAGGTCCACTGCTCGTGATGGGTATCGAATACTTGCTCCAACGAATGGGAAAGTGGCCCATGACCAACGTCATGCAGCAGGGCAGCGCAAAGCGCCAATAGCCGCTCCTCCTGCGGCCAGCCGGGAAAACCATTCCGCTCGAATTGCGAAATAATCTTTCTAGTGATTTCGTACACACCAAGGGAATGGGAGAATCGGCTGTGCTCAGCGCCATGAAAAGTGAGATAAGAGGTTCCAAGCTGCCGTATACGCCGTAATCTTTGAAACTCCTTCGTGTTGATTAAATCCCATATTGTCTGATCCTGGACATAAATATATTTATGAACAGGGTCCTTAAAAACTTTTTCTTCCGATAGCTGTCGGTTCATTCAACAAATCAACTCCTTTTGTTCTCTGGTTCGACATAAAAAAGTAAAAAATATGTCGAAGAATGTCGCAAAACAGTTTCCAAAATGTCGAAGCTGTTGTATTCTATAGTAAGAGTAATATGACCTTACTATATAGTCAAACTCCCTTAGTAGCTGCAATTTGCTTCAATAATTTCAGTTGACTATTATGGGAAACGTTGGTATTATAGTAGACATAAAAAGAGAAACTATGTCGAAAAGTGACGAATACACTTTTTGATGAGAGGGGAAACAAATTATTATGATGAAGTCCACAGGTATTGTCCGTAAGGTTGATGAATTAGGTCGCGTTGTTATTCCTATCGAGCTTCGCCGTACGCTTGGTATCGGAGAGAAAGATGCACTAGAGATTTATGTAGACGGCGAGCGCATTATGTTGAAGAAATACGAGCCAGCTTGTATCTTCTGTGGTAACGCTGAGAACGTATCTTACTTCAAAGGAAAAATTGTTTGTCACATTTGTTTATCAGAAATGCCTTCACCTGTGACAAAATAAAAAAAATAGGTTATAATAGCCTTATTCAACTAGTTAATTCTAACCTTTTAATACTCCTTATTGCCTTCCTGCGCTAGAACCCGGCCAGGAAGGTCTTTTTTTTCTCTATTTTTTGTTTTGCTAGCGGTTTACTTCATTATAAACATCACGTTTTGATAGACCACGATCTGTAGCCGCCTTTTTAATCGCGTCCTTACGTCCAAGCTCTGCTTCGTAATGCTGCACATGCTCTTCCATGCTCAGCTCCGCCCACCAAGCGGCAGCAAGTTCCCCCGTATTCTCATCCGAGTTACTTCCTTCTATTATAAGACAGTACTCCCCTAAAGGCGGATTTTCCTCAATCCAAGCGATACATTCCGTTACTGTCCCACGCGCCATTTCTTCAAAACGTTTCGTCAGCTCCCGCACCATCGCGATGCGGCGATCTCCCAGATGCTCCAGTATGGCCTCCAGTGTCTTCCGTAAGCGATGCGGCGACTCATACAGCATCAAGGTGCCTTCCTGTGCATGAAGCTGAAGCAGCCACTTCGCAAGCGACCTTTTCTCGCGCGGCGGAAATCCAGCAAACATAAAACGCTCCGTTGGCAAGCCGGATACAATTAAAGCCGACAAGGCCGCATTTGCACCAGGAATCGGAACGACAAAAATACCCTGCTCTACCGCCTCGGCTACTAAATCCGCACCGGGATCGGAGACAGCAGGCAGCCCCGCGTCGCTTACAAGAGCAATGGATTGGCCCTCTTGCAGTAATCTTATAAGCTCAGTGCCACTCGCTTGCTTATTATGTTCATGATAGCTGACAAGGCGTGTAGCAATTTCAAAATGGGAAAGAAGCTTACGTGTCTGTCTCGTATCCTCGGCAGCTATAAGATCAACTTCTTTCAACGTGCGAATCGCGCGAAAGGTCATATCCTCTAAGTTTCCGATTGGTGTTCCGACTAAATATAACGTCCCGGCACCATTTTGCTGTGGCCCGCTAAAGCTTTTTTGTACAAACATTGTTGAGCCCTCCTTCTAGCATTCCACTAGGTTAAGTATCATATACCATAATCGGCGGCAGCAGTCTCAGCTCTGGTCTTCCATCGCGCATAGCCTCAATAAGCACCATATTCGCTTCGCCTTTTTTATTCGGATGAATGAACTGTACCCGCTTCGGCTCCAGCTTATACTTGCGCATCGTCTCAATAATTTCTACAAAGCGTGATGGGCGGTGAACCATAGCGACCTTTCCAGCTGGACGCACAAGTCTTGAGCATGCTTCAACAATATCTTGCAAGGTACCATGCACCTCGTGCCTGGCAATCGCATAATGCTCATTTTCATTAGAGTCGCCTGCTTCAGCCGACATATAAGGCGGGTTTACCGTCACCGCATCATAAGTTCCATAAATCGCTTTATTCGCTGCAAAATGTCGCAAATCCGCTTCTACAATATTAATTTGCTGCTCCAGCCCATTCAGGCTAACGCTCCGCCTAGCCATATCGGCAAGTCTAGGCTGAATTTCCACCGCATCAATTTGCGCTTTCGTCCGCCCTGTCAGTAACAATGGAATGACTCCATTCCCTGTACAAAGGTCAATAATCTTTCCTTTCTTCGGAATACTTGCGAAGTTGGAAAGCAGTACCGCATCTGTTGAAAAGCTGAATACTTCCCTGCTCTGGATAATTCGCAGTCCGGTATCCATCATTAAATCGTCCAATCGTTCATTGGCTTCCAGCTTGATTTGATCTTCCACGACTTTCCCACTGCTCCCTTGACATAAAGATACCGTCCTCTTAGCAAGGACGGCATAGTGTTGACCGATTGCATTATTTATTTAAGAAGGATAAGCAGAAGAGACAATCTCCTTCTGTCCGCAAATGCCCATAATAGACATTGCAGATATGAAAGCCTTCATGGTAAAGTCTGGCCAAATTATCATGCCCTTCTCCTACGGAATATGCAGCTGCATCTTCCGCGGAGGTGAACAGATCGGCTGCTTCTGCCTGCTGCTCTACCTTTGTGCTCGTCCCCATCGTCTTGCCCGCAGCTGATTTTGAAGCTCCTGCTGCCTTGACTGGCAAAGGCTCCTCCACTTGTGGCGGAACAGTTTCCCGTTTCAAAATTTTGCGCAGCTGATGGTTTTCCATGCTTAACCGCTTATTCTCTTCAAGCAGTTCCTTCACTCGCAGCTTCAGATCCCCAACTTGGCGATGAAACTCGCCCATTTGGCTATCAAGCTGATCCATTTGAACAAAAATCTCTTTTTTCTCCAAGTTCCCACCCCAGAGCTTCAAGCATCGTCTTGCACCTTAGCTGTAAGCATTGCGCTTGGTCGTTTGGACATGCTATGAATTGTTCTTAATGCTGTCATTTCAAAATGACATCGTCTAACGGAAGTTCCTTCGGTTTCCCCGAAACTTCAAACAAGTGCACGTACACAGTTTTGGAACCAACATTGATTCCCGTTACCTTGCCTTCACCAAGCGAAGTGATAACGATTTTGCCGATGGCTGGAAGCTCTTCTCTCGAGCTTTCATAATTGTCATGCTCGTATTTCAAGCAGCACATCAAGCGACCGCATAAACCAGAGATCTTTGTCGGATTGAGCGACAAATTCTGATCCTTCGCCATCTTGATTGAGACTGGCTCGAAATCGCCCAGCCATGAGGAGCAGCATAATATCCGCCCACATGGTCCGATGCCGCCAAGCATCTTCGCCTCGTCACGAACCCCGATTTGCCGCAGCTCGATCCGGGTACGAAATACGCTAGCCAAATCTTTCACAAGCTCGCGAAAATCTACCCTGCCCTCAGCTGTAAAATAAAAAATGATCTTGTTGCGATCGAACGTAAATTCGACATCAACCAGCTTCATCTTCAGCTGATGGTCTTTTATTTTGTCTGAACAGGTTGAGAATGCAGCTTGAGCAGCAGAACGATTCTCTTCTACTACCTTCGCATCCACGTCGCTGGCGATTCGTATAACGCGCTTTAACGGAAGGACAACATCCGATTCACCGACTTGCTTTTGTCCAACCACTACTTTGCCATACTCGATCCCCCTGGCCGTCTCAACAATGACATGCTGGTCCTTGTCAACGGGATGCAGGGCTGGATCAAAGTAATAAATCTTACCCGCCTTCTTAAAGCGGACACCCACGACATTATACAAGGATTTAGCCCTCCTGTAAGTTTACCATTAATTGCTCTAAAGCGAGTTGAGCAGATACATTCGACCGAATACGCTTGCTTGCTTCGAGTGTATGCTCCATGCAAGTGACCCAGCCTTCAACTGGCCGGCTGAATGCATGCTTGCTTATCCATTCCAACTGATCTATATATACAATATCTTCTTGCCTTCCGGCCTGAAATTTAATCATGTCCTTAAACCATAATACAAACAGAGATAACAGCAGTTGTGGATCTTCACCAATATCCTTCTTAATGAACTGCTGCTGGACGGTAATCATTGCCGCGGTGAATCGGGTCAGACTGTCCTTCCCTAATTGTATCACTACGTTTCGGATTTCTGCAAACTGATTCTGCTGGATGATTTCCCTAGCACCGTCCAATCCTGAGCTCAGCTGTACAGCTGCGCGGGCAAGAATGGAGGGCAGTCCTTCATTTGTTAACGTTTGAAGCATCTCGGCGGAAGACATCGGGAGGAACGGCACCCACTGTGTGCGCGAACGAATGGTCGGCAGAACAGCTTGTCCATTATCGGTTATTAATATCGCTACAACAGGGGATAGCGGCTCCTCCAAAAATTTCAGTAGGCTGTTCGCCGCTTGAAGCGTCATCGTCTCTACTCGCTCAATCATGTATACTTT
The DNA here is from genome assembly GCF_055814915.1 of Paenibacillus sp. R-74696. Lineage (NCBI taxonomy): Bacteria > Bacillati > Bacillota > Bacilli > Caryophanales > Paenibacillaceae > Paenibacillus > Paenibacillus sp. R-74696. The sequence goes on along the minus strand of NZ_JBPULM010000013.1, from coordinate 4,643 downwards.
TCGTTTCGCCCCGCTGCCCCGCAGCCCAAGCTCCCGCTGCAGCTCGCGAATTTGATCAATCTTGATCGACTGACCTTCCGGAGCGATTCGAATCATATCCTGCTGATTGTTATTATCGAACTTGCGGCATTCCAAGCAGTGGCCACAGGCATCATCTCCACCGCTTGTACAGAATAATGCTTTAGCGAAAGCTTCCGCCATCGCCAGTCTGCCACTGCCCTTCGGTCCATAAAATAAATAAGCATGCGACACTTTACCGCTTTGCAGCGCATGCTGTAAAATACGCTTCGCTTTCCATTGACCGGTTAGCTGCTCCATGCTCATAAGCTCAAATATTCCTTCCTCGATCGAAGCCTTCCCGACCTAAAACAATAAATTAATTAGCATGCCACGCACTTCACCAATTCGGGCTAGCAATTCAATACGCCCTTCTTCGGTCTCCAGCAGCTCCTCGGCCATGTTAACGAGCTCTGCATCAATCTCGTCAAGCAGCTTGTAGCGCTTCGTGCGGCCTCGGCGGTCAAAGCCTCTCAGCTCTTTAAGCCCAATACCGCGCCTAACGGTGTCCTCCAGAAATTTCTTTACCATCTGGCGGTACAGCTTTAATTCGCGCACCGTCATCACTCTGGATAAATGATCGCCCTGCCTATGAATGTCCTGCAGCTTCTGCTGCAACTGCTCTTGTGTCCGCTGTGCTTCCTGCTGAACCATAACATCGCCGAAGCTCTTCATCTGCGGCTGCTTGGAAGCTAGGTCGTTATTCGCGCGATTCGCCCCAAGCGGACGAAAGCCTGGATCAATTTTCACCCGTTATCACGTCCAATCAGAAATGTTCAAAGCGTTCTACCGGAACGACGAATACAGCAGCCCCACCAACTTGTACTTCTACAGGGAAAGGAATATAAGAATCCGTTGAGCCGCCGATTGGCGATACAGGCGTAACTAGTTGATCGCGCACTTTGCAGTTGGTTTTAATCACTTGAAACACTTCATGTACGCGCTCGTCTTCAATACCAATCATAAATGTTGTATTGCCAGCGCGCAGGAAACCGCCCGTACTTGCCAGCTTCGTTGCCCGAAATCCTTCTGTCACAAGCGCATTCGACAAGCGGTTGCTATCCTTATCCTGAATAATCGCAATGACTAATTTCATCCTGATTCCTCCCATTATTTGTTGTCGTTTAAACGTAAACTGTTAACTCTGCTTTATCCAAATAAATGCTAGATCCGGCTCTCTATTGCGGTCAAAACATCGTTGAGCACAATATCCGGCTCCTGATTCGCATCGACTCGGACTATTCGTTCAGGAAACTTCTCCAGCAATATAAAATAACCTTCCCTTACTCGCTCATGAAAAGCGATTTCCTCCAAATCAAGCCGATTAATCTCACGCTCATCCGATTGTCCAATACGGGCAAGACCTACCTCTGGCGTCACATCCATGTAAATCGTGAGCTGCGGCATCGCACCTTCAATTGCAAACTGGTTAATCGACCATACCTCTTCCATGCCAAGTCCGCGCGCATGTCCCTGATAGGCTAGGCTGCTGTCCACGAAACGGTCGCAAATAACAAGCTTGCCTGCTGTAAGTGCTGGCATGACCTTCTCTACAAGATGCTGTCGCCTTGAAGCCGCATACAAGAGTGCTTCTGTCCTAGCATCCATAGCGGTATGATTCCGATCCAGTATGACCGATCGGATCTTCTCCGCAATAGGAATGCCTCCCGGCTCACGAGTGGTCAACACTGCTTTGCCCTGCTGCTGCATCTTATGCGCAAGCTGCTCAATCAGTGTCGTTTTCCCCGCTCCTTCGCCGCCTTCTATTGTAATGAAAATACCCTTATTCAACGGTTCGTAACTCCTAATCTATGAAACTGAATTTTTCAGCGAAATGCTTACTTCCATTTTAACAAAGCGACTTTCCCTTGTATACGAGCTTTTGCCGCTTAATCATATTTATTCCACGATTGCAATGGATTGCATGGCTGGATCTACCGCTCCTTGGAACTTCGCTCCACTGCTTGCAAGCTCCTTTATATAGCCCAGTATTTCCACAGTCAGCCGTTCTCCGGGATATACAATTGGTATGCCTGGAGGATAAGGAACGACCATCTCTGCCGCCCTACAATTTACCGCATCTTCCAGCTTTACTCTTACCACGGACCCAATACTTGCTCTCGAAAAGGTAATAGGCTCTACCGATTCTGGTAAAAACAGAGGGCTCCCAGCTCTTGCAGGCGGTTGTTCAGCTATTACCCGTCCTTTAGAAGCGATAATCATCTCTACCGCCTGACAGGCTTGAATAAGACGATCCACGTCCACGAACTGAATGCCTATTCCCAGCAAAAGAACGACATGGCGCGTATCCGCCATTTCTGCCCAGCACCCCTGCTGTTCCAGCAGCTTCAATATCTCAAAACCACTTAACGCACCCGTTCGATCCCATAATACAATTCGCAATGGATCTAATTGATTGTAAACAGGAGATACTGCTAACCTATCAGCATACGGTGTTAATATCTCAATTGCCGCACAGCTCTCTTCTATTCCCATACGCAAATATGCCGCAGCAGCTAGCGCATCTTCAAACCATCCAGCTCCTGCTGCCTCTATCATTGCACGGGAAATATCAAGCGAGGCCATTATTGGAAAAGAAGGGCTTGAGCTTTGGATCGTAGCTAAAGCTTCCCGTACTGCGAATCGGTTAATAAGCTCCCCCTGCACATGAAGCATCGCTCCCATTGTAAGTGCAGTGAGCGTTTTATGAGTGGACTGCACGACGGCATCAGCTCCGGCCGCAATCGCTGAGCCTGGCAGCTCAGGATGCAGGCCGTAATGGGCACCATGCGCTTCATCGACAAGCAGCAGCATGCCTCCCTGATGAATCGCTTCAGCGTAAGGCTGGAGGTTCACGCTCATCCCATAGTAATTAGGATTATTGAGAAATACAGCTTTCGCCTGCGGGTATAAGTCCATCGTCATCTCCACCTGTGCTAGGGAAGGCTGCGTCGCAATTCCTGTGGGTTCATCGATTTGCGGCATTATAAATACCGCCCTGGCACCCGCCAGCTTCAAGCCGTTAATGACTGACTTATGCACGTTGCGCTGTACAAGAATATAATCCCCAGGCTCACATACAGCCAGCAGCATAGCTAGATTGCCAGAGGTGCTCCCTCCCACGAGAAAAAAGCTTTCCTCCGCGCCAAAGCAGCGTGCTGCCAAGCTTTGCGCTTCGGCAATGGCTCCCTCCGGATGATGCAAATCATCCGTAGCGGACAGTTCTGTCACATCCAGCTTCATAATCGCTGCAAAAGTCTCTTTCATTTCTTTTATAAAAATGGGCTCCAGCCCTTCGCCTTCCAACTCAGGCTTATCCACTCTAAATGCCTCGCCGTAGCGATGCCCAGGTACGTGGAAACTAACCGGCTGCGAATCTGTATGTTTAAGCAGCATTTCATATAATGGAGCATGTACATATTGCATCAAAGATAGCCGTTCCTTTCACTATAAACTTAAATCTATTTTAAAGGATTTGAACATGCTTATATTTCAAGAAAAAAAGAGCGAATTCTATAGTTAGAGTTCGCTCAAGCGTTTTTTTCAATGAAGATTTGCTTCATCTGATGGATAAAGAACGGATATTTAGCATCTTTAACGTCGGTTTGCACCATTTCAATTTCGCATGATTGGCATATAAATTCAGTAACGATGCGAATTCCTTCACCCTCGGCTTTATGCTCACCGCATATAATACAATGAAGCTGATGATTTTCAAGCATTCGAATCCCGCCTTTCATCCCAACTCTATAGCTACTATTATGGCATATATTCTAGCTTTTTAAACTTGTTTCATAGCCCATTTCAAATATTTATATATCGTATGCCGCGAGAGCCCAGATGGTGAATACAAAATTACCCGTATGCTATCGCGGGAAGACTCTAATTAACCGATATATATAGGACAGGCTTGAACGTTATGGAGGGATGTTAGAAAGATGCGTCAATCATTATCTGAGCAGCAAGCTGCAACGATTTATCAATACCAGCTTGTTAAACGCAAAATTATTAGGCCAGAGCTTGTCCAAAGCCATATCCTTATTGCGGTTATATTCGTGGCTTTTCAGCTTATTATGTATGGAAGAGATGGACTTTTCAGCTGGTTGTTCGGCTTTGCAGTCATTCAGGTCATTCATCTCATTATCTTGCTGCTAACCTTTATTCGAGTGGATGAGGCAGCTGATCGCCGCTGGGTCTGGGGCATCACGCCACCTTGGTTCGGCTTTAAGCCTGCCAACGATATTAAGCTTCAGCTTTTTCGCCGCGTACATCGCCAGTTATTCTGGATAGGACTTTGCGGGACAGGCATCTTATATCCATGGATTTCGGAATCGCTCATGATCAGCATAATCTGTTGGCATCTGTGGCTCATCGTTCCACGCCTCCTATTATCCGTTACCTTCCGCAAGCAAAAAAAAGAAGGCATTCTCCGTCTAGGAAAATATGAAGCCTCGTACTACCACCGTTAACTTGCTTCTTCATAGCTGCATCATATTTATTATCATTAAAAAGAAGCTGTCCCTCAGCCAGAAATGGAGGATCAGCTTCTTTTTATGTATATTTAAACTCAAATTTATAAGGTTTTG
>NZ_JBPULM010000012.1:0-5209 GCF_055814915.1 Paenibacillus sp. R-74696 | reverse complement strand
TATTGTGAGAGGAGAGCTGCCCGCATGCTGCTGCAAATGAATAAGATTACAAAATCCTACGGAGCGCTAAAGGCCAATAGCGAAGTGGATTTTTCGCTGCGTAAAGGAGAAATTCATGCGCTGGTCGGAGAAAATGGCGCTGGAAAAACGACATTGATGCGCATTTTGTACGGCATGGAGACGCCGACTTCTGGCAGCATCGTTGTAAACGGCAAGCAGGTGGCGTTTCATAGCCCATCGGATGCCATTAACAGTAAAATCGGGATGGTGCATCAGCATTTTATGCTGTTCCCAACGTTCACCATTTCTGAAAACATCGTCATCGGCCGGGAGCCCGCCAAGGCAGTAAGCTTCGATCGCAAGCAAGCGGCACTTATAACAGAGCAATTGGGCGCTTCTTATGGCATGCCCGTTGATCCGTGGAAAAAGGTAGAGGATTGCTCGCTAGGCTTGCAGCAGCGCGTAGAAATATTGAAGGTGCTGCATCAGGGAGCAGAAATCATTATTTTGGACGAGCCGACAGCGGTATTAACACCTCTTGAGGTCAAGGAGCTGCTTATTGCGATCAAGCGGCTGGCCGCACAAGGCAAAAGCTTCATTCTAATCAGCCATAAGCTTCAGGAAATTATGGATGTAGCTGATCGCATTACGGTGCTGCGCGACGGTAAGCTTAGCGGTACGGTTAATGCGGCGGATACGAGTATTGAAGAGCTGTCGCGGATGATGGTTGGCCGCGAGCTGCTGGAATTGCAGAAAGAGGCTCCAGCGAGCGGCGAGAAGGTGCTTGAAGCGCTGCAGCTTACGATAAAAGGCGAGCATGGCAAGCCGAAGCTTGATCAAGTCAGCCTTACCGTTCACGCTGGAGAAATTGTCGGCATCGCCGGTATTTCCGGCAATGGGCAATCGGAGCTGCTGCAGGCGATTTCGGGACTTGTCCCTGTCGATTCTGGAAAAATCGAGCTGCGAGGCAAAGAGGTTACAGGCGAGTCTGTGCGCAGCATTCGTGAGCAAGGGCTAGCCCATATACCGGAGGACCGCTATCAATGGGGCGTGGCCAAGGACGCTACGGTGCTGGAAAATGGTCTAATGGGCCATGCCCGGCGCTATCAGCGCGGAGGCGTGCTGCGCGGGGCTGCTATCCGCCAGCTCGTAAGCGGCTGGGTTGAGCGTTTTGGCATTAAGACAGGCTCGATTCATACGAAGGCGCAATATTTATCGGGGGGCAATTTGCAGAAGCTGATTGTGGCGCGCGAGCTTGCTCAGGAAACACCTTTCCTAATTGCAGCTGAGCCCACCCGTGGCGTCGATATCGGCGCAATGGAAATTATTCATGGCGAGCTGCTGAAGCGGCGGGCTGATGGCGGAGCGATTTTGCTCGTGTCCTCGGAGCTGACGGAAATACTAAAGCTGTCCGACCGCGTGCTCGTTATGAATGATGGCCGGATCGTTGGCGAGCTGCCGGGCTTAACGGCTACGGAAGAAGAAATTAGTCTGTTAATGGCGGGAGGATAAACGGGTGGACAAGCTTAAAGGAATACTGAGGGCGTTATTGCAGCCGCTTCTCGCCATCGTTGTCGGTCTCGGAGCGGGCGCTATCGCCATCGCGATTGTTGGCGGATCTGTCACTGAGACCTATGCCGAGATGTGGAAGGGCGCCTTCGGCAGTTTTTATTTTTTCACGAATACATTAAGCCGCGCTACACCTATTATGCTGATTGGGCTTGGGGTGGCGCTTGCCTTCCGCGCAGGCTTTTTCAATATGGGCTCCGAAGGACAAATGGTGCTTGGCGCGCTAAGCGCCGCAGTGACCGCCATTTATTTGCCGGGTCCAGCTTGGTTTAAGCTTGTTGCAGCGCTGCTTGCCGGCGTAATTGCTGGCGGACTATGGTCCGCTTTTGCCGGATGGCTGGATGCCCGGTTTCGCATGAACTTATTGATTACGACCTTATTGCTTAATTATATAGCATCCTTATTTGCCGGTTATGTTGTTTCCTACCCCTTGATGGACAGATCCGGCTCGGCGGCTATGGCGCAGACGGTCATGGTGGATAAGAGCGTGTGGCTGCCCAAGCTGTTTCAAGGGATGAGCCTGCATGCAGGGTTTCTGTTCGCACTGCTTGGGGCTATAGCGCTTGCCTGGTTTATGCGTTATATGGTTAAAGGCTATGAGATCCGGATGATGGGCGGCAATCCGCTGTTCGCGAGCTACGGCGGTGTTAATCGCGGAAGGCTGATGCTGTACAGCATGTTCGCCAGCGGTGGGTTTGCCGGTCTCGCCGGAGCCGGTGAGGTGCTGGGCACCCAATACCGCTATTTGGATGGCGCGCTTACCTCACCTGGGTACGCTTGGTCAGGCATTATGGCGACGCTGCTGGCTGGATCGAATCCGTTAGGCACTGCGCTCGCTGCTATATTGCTGGCTGCGCTGCAAACCGGAGGAATGGGCGTCGAGCGCAATACCGATGTGCCGCTGGAAGTATCAAGCATTATTCAGGCCGTACTTATTTTATTTATTTCCGCAAAGTTTACTTATTCGTTCTTTAAGAAAAAGAAGAAGGCGGGGGCTTAAGGTGGATCAGCTGTTTGATGTTTCCCTGTTCGCTTCGACACTCCGCATGATTACGCCGATTTTGCTTGCAGCGCTCGGCGGTGCGTTATGCGCGCGGGTTGGCCTGTTTAACGTCGGCTTGGAAGGGCTCATTCTCATTGGCGCCTTCTCGGCGATTGTCGGCAACCATTTGACGGGCAATGTATGGCTCGCTGTGCTGTTTGCTATCGTCTGTGTGCTCGTGTTCTCCTTATTGCTTGCTTATATGGCCATTCATTTGAAGGCGAATGTCATCGTCGTCGGGATTTCGCTTAACTTTCTTGCGCTTGGGCTGACGACGTTTTCCTTGCGGGCGATCTTTGATGTCAAAGGCGCTTATTACGATAAAAGCATGGTAGGCCTGCCAAAATGGGATATTCCGCTGATTAAGGACATTCCTTGGGTAGGAGATGTCGTTTCCGGCCATTCGCCGCTCGTCTATTTATCAATCGTGCTCGTCGCTTGTTTGCAGTATTATTTATTTAAAACCGTTTCGGGCTTCCGCTTGCTCGCTGCTGGCCAAAATCCGGTTGCTGCGAGAAGCCTCGGCATCAAAGTGACGCATATTCAGTATGGAGCTGTACTGATGTGCGGCGTCCTGTGCGGACTAGCTGGTGCACAGCTGTCGCTCGGTCAAGTGACTATGTTTACCGAAGGCATGACGGCAGGACGAGGTTTTATCGCGCTAGTTGCCACGATGCTTGGACAGTCTAATCCGCTTGGCGTTGCTGGTGCGAGCTTGCTGTTCGGGTTTATGGATGCGCTGAGCACCCGGCTGCAGGGCTATGCGCTGCCGGTCCATTTTACAATGATGCTGCCTTATGTAGTGACGATCATTGCGATGTTTTTCTTCAAGGATAAAAGCTATTTGGCGGAGGCGCGCAAGGCGAACGAAAGCTCGCGTTAGGAGCGCTGCTTCAAGCCGCATAATTGAAGGAGGTTTAATTGAGTATGCTTAGTAAAGCTGAACGTTTGAAAAAAGCGCCGGTTCGGCATATTGAAGTGGCTGCCGAAATCGCCCACCGGGTTCCGCCTGGACAAGCGCTGACGGATCGTTTTCCGATTTTGCATGAGAATGAAGTGCCCGAATATAATATGGCGGAATGGACGCTGACAATCAGCGGTGCTGTCGAGAAGGAAAGCATTTTTTCCTATGAGCAGCTGATGGCGATGCCGCAGACGACGCAGGTAAGCGATATTCATTGTGTAACCCGCTGGTCGAAGCTGGATACGAAGTGGGAAGGCGTCAAATTCAAGGATTTGCTGCCGCTGCTTGGCGTTAAGCCGGAAGCCAAATATGTGATGATTTATGCTGATCAGGATTATGAAACGAACCTGCCGCTTGAAGATTTATTGCGGGAGGATGTATTGCTTGCTCATAGCTATGATGGCGAGCAGCTGACGCCAAAGCATGGCTGGCCGCTGCGCCTCGTGGTGCCGCATTTGTATTTCTGGAAAAGCGCGAAATGGATTCGCGGCTTTGAATTTATGACAGAGGACCGCCCGGGCTTCTGGGAGCGCAATGGCTTTCACAATTACGCGGATCCGTTTGAGGAGCAGCGCTTCTCGGGAGAAGATTTGGGGCTGCCGGAAGATGAATGGCATAAAAAGGAGTGGGATTAACTTGCTGTTGCCGATTTTACAAGTGAATACAGAGGATTTGCCCGCTATTGCTATCGTTTGCGGCGATCCGAAACGCGCCGAGACGATTGCAGGACATTTGGAGGAAAAGCGCGAGCTGGCATTCAGCCGTGAATACCGCAGCTTTGTTGGAGCCTATAAGGGAGTGCGCCTAGCGATAGTCAGCCATGGCGTAGGCTCGCCGGGTGCGGCCGTATGCTTTGAGGAGCTGATCAAGGGCGGCGTTACGACGCTGATTCGCGTTGGGACGGCGGGCTCTTATTCGGCCGAATATCCTGCCGGCAGCCTCGTTGTCAGCACGGCTGCGGTTCGCGCAGACGGCTTGACGCGCCAGCTGGTGCCAGAAGGTTTTCCAGCGGTTGCCGATCATGAAGTAAGCAGCGCCCTTTATGAGGCGGCTGTTGCGGAAGGCGGCATTGTGAAAAAGGGTATTACCGTGACGCTTGATGCTTTCTTTACAGGCGTCGTGGACATTCCGCATAAGCAGTACAAGCAGGCTGGTGCGCTTGCGGTTGAGATGGAAATCGCTGCACTTTACATCATTGCAACGCTGCGCGGCGCACGCGCTGGAGCGATTCTAGCTTTGGACGGCTATGCAGATGCAGATTTGGCGCAAGAATATGATCCGCATACGAATGTTGTGGCGGAAGCTATCGAACGGGAAATTGCTGCTGCTTTGAACGCGGCCTTGAAACTGGCAAGCGCATAAAGCAAAGGGAGTGAAGGTCAAGTGGAACAGAACGTATTTGCCTTTTTGATGTTTTCAGCAGGTGATGTGCATGGACAACCAGCTCAGCGATTCGCATCCCCATGCCTTTACTCCCGCACTTTCATTATTCGTAAATTGTGACAGCGAGGCGGAAATCAACGGGGGTTTCACGAAGCTGGAGGATAAATATGGCGTATCGTGGCAGTTGAACTTGCCTGTCCGTTCATAAGCGTTTATAGTAGGCTTTCATACGAAAGACCGCGCTCCCTTAT
>NZ_JBPULM010000011.1:0-530 GCF_055814915.1 Paenibacillus sp. R-74696 | reverse complement strand
CTGTCGGCTTCCTTGCCCGCCTATATGGTGCCGGCCTCCTTCGTGCAGATGGAGAGCCTGCCGCTCACGGCCAACGGCAAAGTGGACCGTCAGGCGCTGCCGATGCCAGAGGCTCAGGCCTCGCACCTTCCGTATGCTCCGCCTCGCACGGCGATGGAGCACGCGCTGGTGACGGTGTGGCAGCAAGTGCTCGGCGTGCCCGAGGTGAGCATCCATGACCATTTCTTTGATCTGGGCGGCGACTCGATCAAAGCGATTCAAGTCGCTTCCCGGCTGCTGCAAGCCGGGTACAAGATGGAAATGAAGACGTTATTCCGCTATCCGGTGGTGGCGCAGCTAAGCACCCATCTGACGGCGATTACCCGCACGGCGGAACAAGGAGAGGTACACGGAGCGGTGCCGCTGACGCCCATTCAGCGCTGGCTGGTGGAACGTGATTCCGTCGACCTGCACCATTTCAACCAGGCGGTCATGCTGTATCGGGAAGAGCGGTTTGACCGCGTGGCGCTGAGCGTGGCGATGCAGCAGCT
>NZ_JBPULM010000010.1:0-10346 GCF_055814915.1 Paenibacillus sp. R-74696 | reverse complement strand
TTGACGTCGTTTCCGAGTGACTACGGGATGTCGAAATTTGACCTGAGCCTTGATGTCATGGAGGACAAGGGCGGTTTGGAATGCGCCCTCGAATACGCAACCGCGTTGTACAAACCAGAAACAGTAGAGCGGTTGGCGAAGCACTACGAGCAAGTGGTCGCCGCGATTGTGAACGATCCGGGTGCGAAAATCGCATCGTTAGGCATGCTGACGGCGGAGGAGCAGGAGCAGATTCAGCGGGTATTCAATCCAGAGACCGCGCCGCCGCTGCTGGAGAAAACCTTCCATCACCTGTTTGAGGAACAAGCGGAGCGGAGCCCGGAGGCGACGGCGGTAGTGTACGAGGAAAAGCGGCTGACCTACCGCGAGCTGAACGAGCGTTCGAACGGTCTGGCGCGCAGCCTGCGGGCCCAAGGGGTGAAGCCGGATCAGCTGGTCGGCATTCTGGCGGATCGGTCGGTGGACATGCTGGTCGGGGTTCTGGCGGTATGGAAGGCGGGAGGCGCCTATGTGCCGCTCGATCCGGATTACCCGTCCGACCGGATCCGGTTTATGCTGGAGGACAGCGGAGCGGAAGTGCTGCTGACACAGACGCATCTAGAGGAGCGTACGCGGGAGTGGCTGACGGAAGAGCAGACGCTGCAGAGCGTGCTGTGCTTGGATGACGAGGGGCTGTACCGCGAAGGCGCGTCGAACGATTCGAACCGCCTGAATCTGACGCACGTCAACAAGCCGAGTGATCTGGCCTATGTGATCTATACGTCGGGGACGACCGGACGGCCGAAGGGCGTCATGATCGAGCACCGCAGTCTGGTGAATACGGCGGATGGCTATCGCCGGGAGTACCGCCTGAACGAGTTTCCAGTCCGGCTGCTGCAATTAGCGAGCTTCTCCTTTGACGTGTTCGTGGGGGATATCGCGCGGACGCTGTACAACGGCGGAACGATGGTCATTTGCCCGAAGGACGACCGGATCGACCCTACCCGGCTGTACGGCTGGATACGGGAATGCGAGATTACGGTCTTCGAATCGACGCCGGCGCTGATCGTGCCGTTCATGGCGTATATCGCCGAGCAGGAGCTGGAGCTTTCCTCGATGCGGCTGCTGATTACGAGCTCGGACAGCTGCAGCGTGGGGGATTACCGCGAGCTGCAGGAGAGGTACGGCGGGCAGATCCGCATCATAAACGCCTACGGAGTGACGGAAGCGGCGATCGATTCGAGCTACTACGAGGAGCCAGTGGAGAAGCTGCCGGAGACAGGGAACGTGCCGATCGGCAAGGCGTGGCTGAACGCACGGTTTGCGATCGTCGATGCGCATCTGAATCCGGTGCCGGTGGGTGTGCTTGGCGAGTTGTGCATCGGAGGAGCGGGCGTGGCTCGAGGCTACTGGAATCGACCGGAGCTGACGGCGGAGAAGTTTGTGCCGAGCCCGTTCGAAGCGAGGGAGCGTCTATACCGGACGGGGGATCTGGCGCGCTGGATGCCGGACGGGAACGTGGACTTTATCGGACGGATCGACCATCAGGCGAAAATCCGGGGATACCGGATCGAGATCGGGGAGATCGAGTCGCAGCTGCTGAAAGCGGAAGGCATAGGGGAAGCGGTCGTGGTGGTGCGAGAGGACGCAGGAGGGGAGAAAGCCCTGTGCGCGTACTACACGTCGGAGAATGAGCGAAAGGCAAGCGAGCTGAGAGCGGCGTTGTCGCAGGAGCTGCCGGGGTATATGATCCCGTCGTACTTTGTGCAATTGGAGAGGCTGCCGCTCACCGCGAACGGCAAAATCGACCGGAAGGCGCTGCCGGCGCCGGAAGGCGGTCAGAGTGGCGTGGAGCATGTCGCACCAAGGACAGGGCTGGAGGCGAAGCTGGTAGGCATCTGGCAGGAGGTACTCGGGGCTGAGCAGGTTGGCGTCCGAGACAACTTCTTTGATCTCGGTGGTCACTCCTTGCGGGCGACCACGCTGGTCAGCAAGATCCACAAGGAGCTGAACGTGGATCTGCCGCTGCGGGACGTGTTCCGCCACGCTACGGTTGAGGAAATGGCCGAAGCCATCAACCGGATGGAGCAGGCGGAGCACGTCTCCATTCCTACGGCTGAAGAAAGCGATTATTACCCGATGTCTTCGGCGCAGAAACGGCTGTATATTTTGCGTCAGATGGCGGAGGTTGAACAGAGCTACAACATGCCGGGAGCGATGCTGCTGGAAGGGGCACTCGACCGGGAACGGTTCGAAGCGGCATTCCGCGCTCTGATTGCGCGTCATGAGTCGCTGCGCACCGGGTTTGAGCTGGTAGACGGCGAGCCGGTACAGCAAATATACCCGCAGGTGGATTTTGTGGTGGAGTACAAGCAGGCCGCCAACGAACGGGAAGCCGACGAGCTCGTGCGCGAATTTATCCGGCCGTTTGACCTTACGAAGCCTCCACTGCTGCGGGTCGGATTGATCGAGCTGGAGCAGCACCGCCACATTCTGCAGTTCGACATGCATCATATTATCTCTGACGGAATCTCGACAGATGTTCTGGTGGAGGAGTTTATCTCCCTGTATGGCGGGGAACAATTGCCGCCTCTGCGCATTCAGTACAAGGACTTTGCCGTGTGGCAGCAGTCTGAGTCGCAAAAGGAGCGGATAAAGCAGCAGGAAGCGTACTGGCTTGAGCAGTTAGGCGGAGATCTGCCCGTATTGGAGATGCCGCTTGATTACGTGCGCCCTGCGGTACAGCGGTTCAATGGGAACACGCTTCATTTCCGGATCGATGCGCAGAAGGTCGAGGGCTTGAAGCAAATGGCAGCGGAAAGCGGAGCGACGCTGTACATGGTGTTGCTTGCAGCCTATACCGTTTTACTGCAAAAGTATACGGGGCAAGAGGACATCATTGTCGGCACGCCGATTGCGGGCAGAACCCACGAAGACCTGCAGCCGCTCATCGGAATGTTCGTCAATACGCTGGCCATTCGCATGGCTCCGGCCGGGGGCAAACCGTTCCTTTCGTATCTGAAGGAAGTCAAGGAAGCTACCTTCGGAGCTTACGAGCACCAGGATTACCCGTTCGAGGAACTGGTGGAGAAATTGCAGGTGACCCGTGATTTAAGCCGCAACCCACTCTTTGACACGATGTTTGCTCTGCAAAACACGGAAAACAAGGAACTTGCTCTCGAAGGCCTTCATTTGAAGCCGTACCCGAGCGAGTATACGGTGGCAAAATTCGACCTGATTTTGGATGTAACGGAGGGGAATGACGGTTTGGCGTGCAGCTTGGAATATGCCACCTCCTTATATAAACGGGAAACCATTGAGCGGGTGGCCAAGCACTACGAGCAACTGCTCGAAGCCATTGTGTCTTCTCCGGAGGCGACCATTGCGGTGCTCGGCATGCTGACTGCGCAAGAAGAGAACCAGCTTCACCGCGTGTTCAACCATACGGCGGCGGCCTATCCGGCTGGGGCGACTATCCATCAATTGATCGAGGAGCAGGCAGAGCGCACGCCGGATCATGCGGCTGTCGTATTTGAGGGCAAACAGCTTTCGTACAGGGAGTTGAACGAACGGGCCAATCGGCTGGCGCGGGCATTGAGAGCGGAGGGCGTGCAGGCGGACGAGCCGGTCGGCATTATGCTGGAGCGTTCCTTGGAGATGATCGTCGGAATCCTCGCGATCTTAAAAGCCGGGGGCGCGTATGTGCCGATTGATTCCGAATATCCGGAGGAACGCATCCGTTATATGCTAGAGGATTGCGGAGCGAAGCTGATGCTGGTGCAAAGTCGTCTTCGCGATCGCGTTGCTTTTGCTGGAAAATACGTCATTGTGGATGACGAGCAGGCATACGGCGAGGATAGCTCGAATCTTGAGCCGGTAGTCGGGCCGAATCATTTGGCTTATGTAATTTATACGTCAGGAACAACGGGCAAGCCCAAAGGGGTTATGGTAGAGCATCACGGGCTTTGCAGCTTGAAGCTGATGTTTGAGAACACCTTGGGAATTACCGATCGGGACCGTGTCGTCCAATTCGCCAGCCTCTCCTTTGACGCGGCGTGCTGGGAAATCTATAAAGCCCTGTTCTTCGGAGCAACCTTGTACATCCCGACGGCTGTGACGATTCTGGATTATCAATTGTTCGAAGCCTACATGAATGAAAACGGGATTACAGCGGCGATTCTACCTCCTACCTATGTGACCTACCTGAATCCGGAGCATATGCCGAGCTTCAAGAAGCTAATCACAGGAGGCTCGGCGGTATCTGTTGAGCTTGTGAACCAGTGGAAGGACAAGGTGATGTATTTCAATGCCTATGGGCCAACTGAAGCCTCCATTGTAACGTCGGTTTGGGCGGCTCCGTCAGGCGTGTTCGAGCAAAAGTCTGTGCCAATCGGCCGTCCGATTGCGAACCATCGGATCTACATCTTGGATGCGTACAATCAACCGCTGCCCGTCGGCGTGGCCGGCGAATTATGCATTGCGGGCGTCGGGCTTGCGCGCGGCTACTTGAACCGTCCCGAGCTGACGGCGGAGAAATTCGTGGATAATCCGTTCGCGCCGGGAGAGAGAATGTACCGGACGGGGGACTTGACCAGATGGCTGCCTGACGGCAATATCGAATATTTGGGACGGATCGACCATCAGGTGAAAATTCGCGGTTACCGCATCGAGCTTGGCGAGATCGAGGAGCAATTCTTGAAGGTGACGCATGTTCAAGAAGCGATTGTGCTTGCGCGCGAGGACGAGAGTGGACAAAACCAGCTTTGTGCCTATTTTGTGGCCCATGGGGAGCTTACGGCGAGCGAGCTGAGGTTAAAGCTGTCGCAGGAGCTGCCGGGCTACATGATTCCGTCCTACTTTGTGCAGTTGGAGCGGATGCCGCTCACTGCAAGCGGGAAGATCGACCGCAAGGCGCTGCCCGCCCCAGAAGGAAACGTGCACACCGGCGGTGAGTATGTCGCGCCTAGAACCGAGGAGGAAAAAGCGCTTGCGGCTGTATGGAAGGCGGTACTTGGAGCGGAGCGCATCAGCGTGACGGATCATTTCTTCGAGCTTGGCGGCGATTCCATTAAATCGATTCAGGTTTCGTCACGTCTGCATCAGGCTGGCTACAAGCTGGAAATTCGCGATTTGTTCAAATACCCGACTGTTGCCCAACTGGGACGGCACATCAGGCCGATTGCCAGAATGGCCGATCAGGGCGAGGTGGCCGGAGAGGTTGCGTTAGCGCCAATCCAGCGCTGGTTTTTTGAACAGCAATTTGCCGACCCGCACCACTTTAACCAATCGGTGATGCTTCATCGCAAGGAAGGCTTCAATGAAGCGGCGGTCCGCAAGGTGCTTCAAAGAATCGTTGAGCATCACGACGCGCTGCGTATCGTATTCCGCCAGACGGAAAACGGAATTGCGGCATGGAACCGGGGAGTGGAGGAAGGCGAGCTTTACAGTCTGGAAGCGGTCGACTTCAAGGGAATAGAAGCGGCGGCGTACGAAAAGGCGATCGAAGCCAAAGCAAGCGGCATTCAGGGCAGCATCGATCTGGAGTCGGGCCCGTTGGTAAAAGCCGGGTTGTTCCGCGGCGAGGATGGGGATCATTGGCTTATCGCCATACACCATGGCGTCATCGACGGCGTATCGTGGCGCATCCTGCTTGAGGATATCGCGGCCGGGTATGAGCAAGCCGTGAAGGGAGAGGAGATCCGTCTTCCGGCGAAGACCGATTCGTATCGTGCTTGGTCAGGGCAGCTTTCGACATACGCGCAAAGTCCGGCCATGGAGAACGAAGAGGCCTATTGGCAGCGCGTTGCACAAACAGCTGTGCCGCCGCTGCCCAAGAATCAGGAAGCGGAGCTCACCTTGCAGGAGGATAGCGAAACGATCACGATTCAGTGGAGCGCGGCAGAAACGGAGCTGCTGCTCAAGCAAGTTCATAAAGCGTATAACACCGAAATGAACGACATTTTGCTGACGGCGCTGGGAACGGCGATTCAGAAGTGGAGCCGTCATGACCGGGTGCTGGTGAATCTGGAAGGTCACGGCCGTGAATCCATCCTGCCGGATATCGATATTACGCGTACCGTGGGATGGTTTACAAGCAAATATCCGGTATTGCTGGAGATGGACCCAGGCAAGGATGTGTCCTACCGGATCAAGAAGACGAAGGAAGATCTCCGTCAGATCCCAAACAAAGGGATCGGGTACGGCATATGCCGGTATTTGTCGGAGCACGCGACGGAAGACGTATGGGGAGTGACACCGCAGATCAGTTTCAACTACTTGGGTCAGTTTGATCAAGATCTGCAAAACAATGAGCTTGGCATATCGCGGTATGCAGGTGGGGCGCAGTGGAGCGGCAAGCAAGCCCGAAGCTACGCGCTGGACATTAACGGAATGATTGCGGACGGCTCGCTGACGCTGGACCTCGGCTATAGCGGCAAGGAATACCGTAGGGAAACGATGGAGGAGCTGGCTTCATTCCTGCAGGAGAGCCTTCTGGAACTAATCGCTCATTGTGTGGCGAAAGATCGGACGGAACTGACACCAAACGATGTGCAGCTTAAGGGATTGAGCTTAGAGGAACTGGAGCAGCTCGCGGAACAAACACGCCATCTCGGGCAGATCGACAACATCTACGCGCTTACGCCTATGCAGAAGGGGATGTGGTTCCACAGCGCCATGGACCCGGATGCCGGTGCATATTTTGAGCAGGCGCGATTTACCTTGCGAGGAACGCTCAATATCGAAACGTTTGCGAAAAGCTGGGAGGAGCTGGCGGTCCGTCATGCCGTACTGCGGACCAATTTCTACAGCGGCTGGAACGGGGAACCGATGCAAATCGTGTTCCGAGACAAGCGGATCGGATTTGCTTACAAGGACCTTGCTGGTCTTCATGCGTCCGAGCAGCAAGAGCAGATCGACCAATTAGAGCAAGACGATAAAGCTCGCGGATTTGATTTGCAGCGGGATGCGCTGGCACGCGTAATGGTCATCCGTACAGAAGGGGAAAGCTGTCAGGTGCTCTGGAGCTTCCATCACATTTTGATGGACGGCTGGTGCTTGCCACAGTTGACGAAAGAGCTGTTTGAAACGTATTCCGCCTACGTTCAGGGTCCTGAGCGGGAAGATGCTTCGGAGCGGAACCTAACGCCAGTCTACAGCCATTATATTGAGTGGCTGGAACGGCAGGACAAGGAAGCCGCGTCCCACTATTGGGACGAGTACTTGGCAGGCTACGAGGGGCAGACCCTATTGCCGCAGGCCAAGACGGAGGGAAGAAGCCCAGGGTATGCCTTGGAGCGCATCGTATGCGATTTGGGCAACAGCCTGAGCGAACGGATGAGCCGTGTCGCAAAGCGGCATCAGGTGACGGTCAATACGCTTATGCAAGCGGCATGGGGCATCATTCTGCAGAAATATAACGGAACAGGTGATGTGGTATTCGGAAATGTCGTGTCGGGAAGACCGGCGGAAATTCCGGGGATTGAGGAGATGATCGGACTATTCATTAACACGATCCCGCTGCGCGTCACTTCCGAACCGGATACGAGCTTTGCCGAAGTGATGGGAAGTTTGCAGGAACAGGCGTTGGAATCTGGTCGTTACGATTATTATCCGCTGTACGAGATTCAGGCGCAGAGCACACAAAAGCAGGATCTGATCAGCCATATCATGGCGTTTGAGAACTACCCGGTCGATGAGCAGATGAAGCAAGCCGGACATGAAGATGGCGGAAAGCTTTCGATTGCGGATGTTGAAATGGCAGAGCATACGAACTATGACTTCACACTGACGGTGCTTCCCGGAGACAACATCCAGTTGCACCTAGACTACAATGCCAATGTGTTTGACCGGGCGGGTATGGAGCGGTTGAAGGGACATCTGGTCTATGTCTTCGAACAAATCGTCGAAAATCCGCTGGCTGCTGTAGGAGAACTGGAGCTTGCGACAGCCGGGGAGAAAGCCGAGATTGTAGAGCAGTTTAATAATACGGCGACGGTGTATCCAAGGGAGAAGACGCTTCACCAGCTGATTGAGGAACAGGCGCAGCGTCTCCCGGATGCAGTGGCACTTGTGTTTGAGGAGCGGCAGTGGACCTACGGTGAACTGAATGAGCGGGCCAATCGGCTGGCGAGGACGCTGCGTTCCCACGGAGTCGGCGAGGAACGTTTGGTGGCCCTGATGGCTGAGCGATCCATGGAAATGATTGTGGGCATGCTGGCGATTTTAAAAGCTGGAGGAGCCTACGTGGCGATCGACCCGGAATATCCGGAAGAACGCATCCGCTACATGATCGAGGATTCGGGAGCGCACGTGATGCTGGCACAGCGCCAGTTGCGCGAGCGGATTCCGACACAGAGCACACTTGTCTTCCTAGACGATGAGCAATCGTACAGCGACGACGGCTCCAATCTGGAGCACAGCAACGGAGCGACTGACTTGGTGTGCGTCATTTACACGTCCGGTACGACCGGCAAGCCGAAAGGCAATCTAACCACTCATCGCAACCTGATGCGAATTGTTCGGAATACGAACTATATTGAGATTACAGATCAGGATCGTGTGCTGCAGTTGTCCAGCTACTCCTTCGACGGGTCGGCCTTTGATATTTTCGGGGCTTTAACCAATGGAGCTAGACTGGTTCTAGTGCCGAAAGAAACGATGCTGGACGTCGAGCAATTGGCGGGTCTAATCGAAACGCAGCACATTTCGGTGATGCTCATTACAACAGCTTTCTTTAATGTGCTTGTGGACGCGAATGTCCATTGTTTGCGCCACCTGAGAGTGATTTTGTTCGGGGGCGAACGGGTTTCCGTCAGTCACGTCCGCAAAGCGCTCAGCTATATCGGACCCGGCAAACTCAAGCATGCATACGGTCCGTCGGAAAGCGCGGTTTATACAACCTGGTTGGACGTGAATGAGGTGAGCCAGGATGCCGTGAACATCCCAATTGGACAGCCGCTCAGCAACACGACGGTCTACATCGTTGACGCACGGAACAAGCTGCAGCCGATTGGAGTCGCCGGGGAGTTGTGCGTAGGGGGAGAAGGATTGGTTCGAGGCTACTTGAACCGTCCAGAGCTAACGGCGGAGAAGTTTGTGGACAACCCGTTTGCACCAGGTGAGCGGATGTACCGGACGGGCGACCTGGCCAGATGGCTGCCGGACGGCACGATTGAGTATGTGGGCCGGATTGATGATCAGGTGAAAATTCGGGGCTTCCGCATCGAGCTGGGCGAGATCGAATCGCATTTGCTCAAGGTGGAGCCGATTGAAAAAGCGACGGTCGTGGTTCGTGAAACCACCGAAGGGGAGAAGCAGCTCTGCGCGTACTTCGTAGCTGGCAGCAAGCTGGCGGCAAGCGAACTAAGAAACACGCTGTCGCAAGAGCTTCCGGGCTATATGATCCCGACGTACTTTGTGCAGCTGGAGCAGATGCCGCTGACGACCAACGGGAAGGTGGATCGCCGAGCGCTTCCGGCCCCGGAGGAAAGCATGCAGACGGGGATGGACTATGTGGCGCCGAGAACGTCGCTGGAAGCGAAGCTGGCAATCATCTGGCAGGACGTGCTTGGAGTGGGCAGGGTCGGCGTCCACGATAATTTCTTCGAGCTTGGCGGCCACTCGCTGCGCGCGACGACGCTGGTGGGCCGGATTCACAAGGAATTGAACGTCAGTCTGCCGTTAAAAGAGGTGTTTCGCTCGGCTACCGTCGAGAAGATGGCGGAAGCGCTCGAGGGGATGGCGCAGCAGGCCTACGAAGCGATTCCTCGGACGGAGGCAAGCGAGCATTACCCCGTATCGTCGGCGCAGAAGCGGCTTTATATTTTGCACCAGCTGGAAGGAGCGGAGCAAAGCTACAACATGCCAGGAGCGATGCTGCTGGAGGGAACGCTTGTGCGGGAACGGTTTGAAGCGGTGTTCCGCGGTCTGATCGCACGCCACGAGACGCTGCGCACCGGGTTCGAGATCGTAAACGGCGAACCGGTACAACGGGTATATCCAGAGGCGAATTTTGCCGTGGAGTATATGGCGGCTAGCGAAGAAGAGGCGGAACGGAAGGTGCGGGCATTCATCCGTGCGTTCGATCTGAAGAAGCCGCCGCTCCTGCGGATAGGCTTGATCCAACTGGCGGAACAACGCCACATCCTGCTCGTTGACATGCATCATATTATCTCGGACGGCGTATCTACGGATGTCCTCGTCGAAGAATTCGTCCGCCTGTACGGCGGCGAGGAACTTCCTGAGCTGCGGATACAGTACAAGGATTACGCGGTATGGCAGCAATCCGAAGCGCAGCGCGAGCGTCTGAACCAGCAGGGAGCCTACTGGCTGAGCCAGTTTAGCGGAGAACTGCCGGTGCTGGAGCT
>NZ_JBPULM010000009.1:0-53676 GCF_055814915.1 Paenibacillus sp. R-74696 | reverse complement strand
CAGTGCAATCGAGTAATAATAATGGACAAACATCATCTTCGACCATGCCTGAGATTTCGGACACGAGTATCGACGTTCTAATCAATGGCAAGGTTGAGAATCTGGGCAAGGCTATTAGGACTAAGATAGATAATCAAACCGTGACAACCGTTATCCTCGATCAGGCTAAATATGAGGAGAAAATCGCGGATGAAGGTAAAGGTGCAGTAGTCACGATACAAGTAACAGATAATGCAGATAAGATTAAAGTTGATCTGAATGGTCAGATGGTCAAACACATGCTAGACAATCTTGTGATTCTAGCATTGCATACGGATAAAGCGACTTATACGCTTCCTGTTGATCAAATCGATTTGGATTTTATATCTGACCAAATCGGAAGTTCGGTTAATTTGCGAGATATTACTTTCCAAGTTGAAGTTTCTCTACCTACAGCAGATATGATTAAATTAGTTGAAAATGCAGCCAAGAATGGGAAATTTAAAATTGTAACACCGACAATTAACTTTACTGTAAAGGCTGTATACGGCAATGTAGTCGTCGATCTATCGCTGTTTGACAACTACGTTGAACGAACAATCGCAATTCCAGAGAGTGTGGATCCAAATAACATTACAACTGGTGTTGTTATTGAGGCAGACGGAACCGTTCGACATGTACCCACCCAAATTATTCAGATCGAAGACAAATACCACGCAAAAATTAGCAGTTTGACTAACAGTATGTACACGGTTATATGGAATCCAATGATATTCAAGGATGTGGAAAAGCATTGGGCCAAGGATACGGTGAATGATATGGCTTCTCGCATGGTCATAACAGGAGTCGATATTGATAATTTTAAACCCGATCAAAACATTACTCGTGCTGAATTCACGGAGTTTATTGTTCGTGGATTGGGATTGAAATTGGAGAATGGAGCAGCTCGATTCACAGATGTTAAAGATTCAGAGTGGTATAGCAGCGCAATTAACGCAGCTTATGAATACCAATTAATTAGCGGTTATGAAGACGGGACTTTCCGTCCTAATGATCGGATTACCCGAGAACAGGCGATGTCTATTATTGTCAAGGCGATGACAATCACAGGCCTGGAAGAGAAACTATCTTCACAACCTGTAGGAGAGTGGATAAGTTCATTCAAAGATGCGGCTGGTGTTTCGGATTGGGCAAGAGAGAGCATAGCCGACGCTGTACAAGCTGGTATTATTATAGGCAAGAATAATGCCCTTCTTGCTCCTAAAGCGTACATTACGCGAGCTGAGGCTGCAGTCATGATACAACGGCTTCTTAAAAAGTCTGAGCTAATTTAAGCTAAATGAACAAAGCCTTTCCACGAGCATAATCTACACTTTGTACGCTGCTCGCATTTTGGGAAATTAACAGTTTGTAGAGATCATTATCCTGAGAGAGTATAGGTTGAAATTTAGCACAAAGATAGCTGTAATTTCTATGAATTAAAACTAATTTCTACAGCATCGACTACTTCCTAAACCAAGGAGGTAGTCTTTTTTATGATAGACGCTTCAAAAATACAACGTGGTTTCTGTTTCCATCATGCATTGAAGATGCTTATGCACAAGAGCTTGGTTTCATAGGGAAGTTTAGATCACTTTGTATGTCGGTCTACGCCGGATGTTATGACTGCTTTCAAGGATAAAGGAAAAGCGGCCTGACTGAACCACGGAGCACAGACTTGCGCCCCACGAATCGGTCAGGCCGTTTAATTAAAATCGGATCTATTGGCAGAATAGGCTGAATAGGGTTTAAGCAGGCGGACAAGCTGCTAGATGAGCTCTTTGCGCGCCGCTAAATAACGGTAGAGGATGACGCCGGTTATCGCGCATAAGAGCAGGCAGAGGCCAATGAAGCCGTAGCCGGCTTGAAGTCCGCGCAGCAAGCCAATTTGCGTCTCGGCCCCGTACGTATTTTTCACTAGTTGGGTAACAGCGCCAATCAAATAGTTGAAAATAACGCTGCCGATCCCCATGATCGTGACCGTAAAGGTAATGGCGGATTCGCTGCCGCGCGGGTAGCGCCTCGCGATGAAGGCCATAACGGTCGGATAAATCGGAGCGATGCCGATTCCGGCAGCAGCGAACAGAAACGCCAGTGATTCACCGCCCCACACTGCGATAAACGTACAGATCGACGATACGCCGGCGAAGAGCAGCAGCGACAGGTTGAAGCCGATTTTGTCCGTAAGCGGGCCAAGCAGCAGCCGCGCGCCAGCGAAGCAGAGGAAGAAGGCGGACAGCATGCCGGATGCGGATACATTTTGCCAAGCGTAAGCCTTCTCCAAAAAGTTGACGAGCCAGCCGCCTACCGCAAGCTCTGCCACGACGCCGAAGGTGAGAATGAGCGCGATCAGCCACAAGGCCGGATCACGCATCAGCTCCCGAAAGCCGGAGCGTGGACCATCCGCTGCATCATCGCCGGGAAATTTACTGAGCAGCGTCGGGATCATCGGAATGAGGCATAGCGAAAGCATGATGAGATACATGCCGCGCCAATCCAGAATATGGCCGTAGACGCTCACTGTAATGAGGCCCGAAGCAATCATCGGGGCAACGGTCGAGCTGAGCCCATAGAAAAAATGGGATAAATTCATCATCGTTCCGACATTGCGCACGAAGATGCGTGCCCCAATGACCGCGAGCGCAATTTCCAGCATGCCGTTGCCGATATACATGAGGAAATAGGAGGCTCCGAAAAAGGTATAGCTTTTGGAAAAGAATATAAGGACGCCTGAGAGAACCATCGAGCCGAAAGCAACCAGTGTGACAAGCTTGACGCCAAACTTGCGCGTTAGAAAGGCTGTGAATGAGCAAGCAAGCATATAGCCGAGCGCGTTTAGCGACAGCAAGGAGCCAAGCTGCTGCTCATCGAGGGCGAAATCGTATTGGATCCGAGGAATTGCGGGTCCTTTTACATTTTCAGAAATACCGAACACAATAAAACCGATGAAAATAGCTGCGAGCTGCAGCACATAATTTTTGTTAACGGTACGAAGTCGGTTGAACATTTGCAATAGCCACCTTTAAGAAATTAAAAAAGTAAATGGGTACCTGCTGTACCTGCTCATTGTAAAGACTCGCCCGCTTGAATTCAATATAAGCTTTTTCAACGGTCATTGCGAAAGTATAAGGATATGAATGTAAATGAAGCTTGAATCAAGCGTACTAGAAGGGATTTCGCTTCAATGGCCCGAATTATGGTTATAAATAGTTACATAGGGCTAGTGGATAGGCATGGTTTGGTTAGAGAAGGGACGGGCTCCAATGAAACAAAACTTATATGTCAATGGTCAAGAAGCAAGTGCACAGCAATACGATTCGTTACGCTCGCCTTATTCAGGCGAGGTAATTGCAGAGGTAGCGAGTGCAGGGATCGAGCAGGTTGATCAAGCGATTGAGGCGGCGCTGGAAGCGGGCGCCGTTATGCGTAAGCTGCCCGCCTATCGCCGGGCGGAGATTTTGGCCAAGGTGGCATCGCTCTTGCGGGAACGCAAGGAAGAAGCGGCGCGGATCATAGCTATGGAGGCGGCAAAGCCGATTAAGACGGCTCGCGCCGAGGTGGACCGCACCGTGCAAACGTATCAATTTGCCGCGGAAGAAGCGAAGCGGATTCATGGCGAAATGGTGCCGCTAGACGCAGCGCCCGGCGGTGAAGGTCGTCTTGCCTATACGCTGCGCGAGCCGCTTGGCGTTATTGGCGCGATTACGCCGTTTAATTTTCCGCTAAACCTGGTTGCGCATAAAGTCGGACCCGCGCTTGCGGCGGGCAACACCGTTGTGCTGAAGCCCGCTCCGCAGACGCCGCTATCCGCTTATTTTATTGCCAAGCTGTTCGAGGAGGCCGGCCTGCCGCCGGGAGCGCTCAATGTCATTAGTGGAGACGGCAAGCTGCTTGGCGAGAGGCTGGTGCAGGATTCCTGTGTGAAGATGATTACGTTCACCGGCAGCCCGGAGGTCGGAATAGGCATTCGCAAGCAGGCGGGACTGAAGCGTGTGACGCTGGAGCTGGGCTCCAATTCCGCAGTCATCATTGATCACGATAGTGATGTCGATGCTGTTGCTGCACGTTGTGTAACCGGAGCCTATTCGTATCAAGGACAAATTTGCATATCGCTGCAGCGGATTTTTGTCGTGGAGGACCTGTATGAAGCTTTTGTGCATAGATTTGTAGCTTTGGCAGCAGCGCTGCGGACAGGCGATCCGCTGAGCGAACATACGGATGTATCCTCGCTCATTTCGGAGACAGCCACGAAACGGGCGATGGATTGGGTGGAGGAAGCAGTCCAGCTTGGTGCCGAGCTGGCTATTGGGGGCCGAGTCGACGAGCAAGGCGTTATGCAGCCGACCGTGCTGCTTCAGGTGCCAGCAGAGGCGAAGGTTTCCTGCAAGGAAGTGTTTGCACCGATTGTGATAATCAATAAAATTAGCAGCATCGAGGAAGGCATTCAGCAGGTGAACGCTTCCGATTACGGCCTGCAAGCGGGCATTTTTACGCAAAATATTGGCAAAGCGCTTGATGCGGCGGATGCGCTGCATGTGGGCGGCGTTCTAATCAACGATATTCCTACATTCCGCGTCGATCAAATGCCTTACGGCGGCGTGAAGCTCAGCGGCACCGGGCGCGAGGGCATTAAATATGCAGTGGAAGAAATGCTGGAGATGAAGCTGGTTATTGTGAATCGGAACAAGTAGCGGGGCGATTCGTCGCATCCCGTTCAAGCCTTATTTTTTAAACCTAGTTTGTAACTTATTTGATGGTATGTGCGTCTACAATGATAATGAACTCACGGAGAGGAAGATGAATGATGAATATGAATCCTTTTAAAACGATGACTTACAAACGTACCCTTGCTTCGATTCTGGCAGCAAGTCTTATAGTAGGCGCTTCGCCTGCAGCATTCGGTTTTCCTGCAATGGAGAAGGCAGCAGCGGCAACGGCTGTGCAAACCTATCGCGTCGTCCCACAACCGTTTATCATTGACGACTACAAATACTCCATCCCGACGATTAACATTAACGGCAGCACCTATATTGGCATTCGCTCGCTCAACGAGAAGCTGGGTCTGGATATTACGTGGAATGTGAATAGCCGCACGATTACACTCGATGGAAGAGGACGCAAGTTGACGGCGAATCCGGAGGATGGCAGCTATGTCATCAATGGTCAGAGGACATACGGCGACCCAGCGCTTATTTATAAAGGCTCGGCTTATGTGCCGCTGCGTTTTTTGCTGGAACGAATGGGCTACGGCATTTCCTATGAGAAAGGCAGCAAGACGGTAGTCATTAACACGATTGAGGAAAATGAGCTTACGGTTGCGCTGGGCACGATTGAGGAAAATAGCGACAAGCAAACGCTGCTTGTTAATTATCCGGTCATCGAAGACCTAAAGGACAAAACAGTTGAGGGTAAAATCAATACGTATTTGAAGCAGGAAGCGGAGTCTTATGCGGCAGCCGGTCAGAAGGATCTTTCTATTGCTACGGCCGGAAATGCAGCTTACATCAAAAAAAATCCAGGTACAACATTTCCCAAGGTAACCTTTGAGGGTGCGTTTAACGTGACCTATAATGAACAGGGACGCCTCAGCCTGTATGTGGATTATTACTCCTACCTGGGCGGAGCGCATGGCATAACCATCCGCGTGCCTTATACGTTTGATCTGGGTAACGGCGAGCTGCTGACGCTGAAGGAAGCTGCCGATTACAACTCGAAATATTTATCCATTATTAATGCTTCGATCAACAAGCAAATTAAAGAACGCAGGCTGCCGCTGATTGCACCGTTCAATGGCATTAAATCGAATCGTTCCTTCTATTTGAAGCATGAGGGAATCGCCATTGCTTTCGAGCAGTATGAATATACGTCTTATGCCGAAGGCATGCCGGAGTTTGTGACGCCATTTGAGGCGTTTGAGTAAGTGTAAACGTTGATTGCTTAATCAGTATTCCGCCAGTTCTGTCAAGGGCTGGCGGAATATTTTTTTGTATGAAAGCTTGTCTCCCTACTGTATAATTTTGCATAGATCTGCTATAATCGTTTTTAATTCCTACTTTTATGGTAGGAATAGTGATGACGCAGGGTGTTATATTCGCAAGCTTGAAAAAACTAACGTTCTGGGAGGTTTTTTATAATGGCTAAGCAAGAGAGACAATATTCACCTGAAACTTTAGCGGTACACGCAGGTCAGCAAATTGATCCAGCAACACAATCGCGTGCGGTACCGATTTATCAGACCACTTCCTATGGGTTTAAAGATACAGATCATGCGGCAAGATTGTTTGGTCTTGAGGAATTTGGCAATATCTATACACGCATTATGAACCCAACGACAGATGTGTTCGAGAAGCGGATTACTGAGCTTGAAGGCGGAGTTGGCGCACTTGGCGTGGCATCCGGTTCAGCAGCGATCACTTATTCCATTCTGAACATTGCATCTGCAGGCGACGAAATTGTTTCCTCGGCCAGCCTGTATGGTGGCACATACAACTTGTTCGCCCATACGCTGCCGAAGCTCGGCATTAAAGTGCATTTTGTTGATTCCTCCGATCCGGAAAATTTCCGCAAGGCTATTAATGCTAATACGAAGGCGGTCTTCGCTGAAACGATTGGCAACCCGCGCGGCGATGTGCTCGATATTGAAGCGGTTGCTGCGGTTGCCCATGAGAATGGCATTCCGCTTATCGTGGACAATACATTCCCAAGCCCGTATTTGCTTCGTCCAATTGAACATGGAGCAGACATCGTTGTTCACTCGGCGACGAAGTTCATTGGCGGTCACGGAACGTCCATTGGTGGCGTTATTGTAGACGGAGGTAAATTCGACTGGGCGCAAAATGACAAATTCCCAGGTCTGACTGAGCCGGACCCAAGCTACCATGGTCTTGTGTATACGCAAGCTGTTGGTGCAATTGCTTATATTATTAAAGCACGCGTGCAGCTGCTTCGCGATATGGGGGCTTCGCTGTCGCCATTCAACTCGTTCCTGCTGCTGCAGGGGCTTGAAACGCTGCATTTGCGTATGGAACGCCACAGCTCTAATGCCCTTGCTGTTGCTAATTATTTGGAACAGCACGAATCAGTGGAATGGGTAAGCTATCCGGGTCTCGCAAGCCATGCATCGCATGCCCTGGCGCAAAAATATTTGCCGAAGGGCCAAGGCGCCATTATCAGCTTCGGCATTAAAGGCGGCGTGGAAGCAGGCAAAAAGCTGATTCATGGCGTGGAGCTATTTTCACATCTTGCCAACGTCGGCGATTCCAAGTCGCTTATTATCCATCCGGCAAGCACGACGCATCAACAGCTCGATGAGCAAAGCCAGCTTGCATCGGGAGTTACACCAGGACTCATTCGTTTATCTGTCGGCACAGAAGGCATTGACGATATTATTTATGATTTGGAGCAAGCGATCAAAATCAGTCAGGAGTAAGTGATGTTTACTGAACAACTTTATACAGGAACAAAAGAAGAGAACGAACGCCTGCTGCTGAAGCAATTGGAGGGGCTTATCGAAGATGAGCCCAGCCAGCTCGCTAATTTGGCCAATGCTTCGGCCTTGCTCCAGCAATTTTTGAGCGATATTAACTGGGTCGGCTTTTATTTGCTGGATGGGGAGGAGCTTGTACTCGGACCTTTCCAAGGCAAGCCGGCATGTACGCGCATCAAAGTGGGCAGAGGTGTCTGTGGAACAGCGGTTAGCCGCGGCGAGGCGGTATTGGTTGCGGATGTGCATCAATTTCCCGGCCATATTGCCTGCGACAGCGCATCAAATTCCGAGCTGGTCATTCCCTTGAAACGGGCTGGAGCGGTTATTGGCGTGCTCGACATCGATAGCCCGCAATTCTCGCGGTTTGATGAGACGGATTTGGCGACGTTAACGGCATTTGTGAATATTTTGGAAAAGTATTTATAAAATAATTGCAGCACCAAGAGCTCCAGGCCGCCGATTGGCGTTCTGGAGCTCTTGGTGATTTCATTTCTATTCTCCATGAATGAAGCAGCTAAAAATAAAACTTATCCATTTCCTTTGGCACGCCGTTGCGCTGTAGCAGCTCGCCGATCGATTCCGAACGGCCGATCGTGTCACCTGAGGTCAGCAGGCGGACGGCGAATTTATTCGCTTGGCGCTCATATTTTCCAACATTGATAAAGGACTGCTCATCCAGCCAAAAACGGCTAAAGCCGGGATGCAGGCGGTCATGTCCCAGCTCATGCGCACACACAAAACGCTGCCAGTCATCCGGCAGACGCTCGTGTATAACGATAAACCGACGGCGCAGCTTCTTATAATAAAAGCCTCGCGTTTCTTGCCCCAGATCGGCGTAACGGATATGGATACCCAAACCGTTTGCGATCACAAAAGGATCTCTTGTCTGGAATTTTCGTACAAGGCGCAGTATTAGTTTGTCCATGGCAGCACCTACCCTTCGGTATGATCTGTTGTTTTGTCCGTTATCTCTGGTTTGGGAGCACGTTTGTTCATCTGCTTAGCTTCCCAGAATAGGCCGGTCAGCACATCCATGACACGCTGGCGGTCACCCTGGCTCATCGGAACGCCATCAAACATGACTTCTCCGTCTTCCTCCAGCATTTTTTTGAAATCCCGTTTGTCTTTGGCAGTTGCCCAGTCCGGCACGTGCTCCGCAAACGCATCGCGGCGTCCTAGCAAATAGTCGGCAGTCGTATGCAAAATGTCTGCAATTTTCTGCAAATCCTCACTAGTTGGAACGACACGATCGTTTTCGATATGCCCAAAATTTGAACGTCCCATGCCAAGCTGTTCAGCAATTTCCTGCTGCGTTAGCCCTCGTTGTGTGCGCAATTGCTTGATCCTTGCTCCCATCGCCATGGTAATACCCTCCGTCTCTCGAAAAGGTATTTATAATACTTGACGGTATTATAAATATCAATTATAATAGGATTCACAGTCGTTACAGCGGCTATGAACGAATTCAGCAAATGCTACTGAAAATAGCAAGTGAAGCATTTGAAAGCGAGTATATAAGCCTTAAAAGCGGCTAAAACGTATTTTTAATACTATAATTATAGTTTACCTTTTAACGATGGTATTGTCAATATCGTAGATATGTTATTATTTTTTTAAAACGCAGGGTAATAAAAATACTTAAATAAATAGGAAGAGGGTATTTTAATGGACGTAGAAAAGTTGACTATTGAGCAATTAAAGTCGTATAAGCGTCTCGCTGCCAGAAAGAAGCTGATTGAGAGGCAAAAGGTTGGAAGCGGTCTGACGGTGAGCACGGTCTATGAGGATGACAAGCTTCAGGAGCTTCATCGCCAGCTGCGCGGGATTCCTTCTTATATGTACTTGGACAAGCAGGAGCAGCAGCTGGAGCAGCTGGCACATGCGCATTTAACGAAATATCCGGCGGGAACGAAGGCTCAATTAAGAGAAGTGAAGCAAATTCAGCCGGGCAATGCCGATGAAGAACAGCTCGTACAGGAGCTCAGCCGCAAAATCGCTAAAGTTATTGAGGCGAGGGCCGGTGCAGCGCCGGAAGGTTATGAAGGTGTTATTGAGCGTTTGAGCGAGCTGCAGGATTTGGAGCGTCAGCTGCAAACGATTGATGAGTCACTGGAAGCGCTGGAAGCTTGTTTCCCTGAATATGCGACGCTGCTCAGGCTTCGATATATTGAAGGAAAGCCAGCAGATTTCGTCGCATCGGAGCTCGGAATCGTCGATCGCACCTTCCGCAGATGGCGTCAAAAAGCCGTTTCCGAGATTGTCCGGTTTATGTCCGTATAGTGTCCGCCCAGTGTCCGAAATGGCCTTCAAAACCGTGTTATTATGATATTGTCACCAAATGAGCAACGGCAGCAAGCGATGCTCGATAGGTATTTTAAATCCTCTTTTCATAATTATAAGTAATTTAAATATCTCAATATGAAAGGGGGTGAGGACATGTAGCGCCAGGTGAAGGAAGCTTTACAGCAGCAGCGTCAAGGCTGGTAATCGCCGAGAGAGGCGGCAACAGAGCCGCAAGGTAGCTTGGAGGAAACAGGAGGGAAGCAGCGGTGAACGATCAGGAAAATCGGCAAGGCACGCTGGAAGCAAAGCACAGCAAGCGGAAGCTGCTGGCAGCAGCACGGTATTCCGCAGGAGAGAAGGATGTGCTGAGCGTCATTTTGGACGAGCAGAGCGCGTACTCCCATGAGCAGGTCAAACAGCAATTACAAGCATATTCACAAAAGGAGGTCATGTAGATCATGGCAGGAGGAACTTGGACAACGCAAACGAAAGCAAGACCAGGGGTATACATTAATTTCGCGGCTGAGCCGCAATCGGCAGCAAACGTAGGGGAACGCGGCATCGTATCAACGGCGCTGACACTGAACTGGGGTGCGCCGCAAACGATGATTTCTATTAAAGCAGGTGACGATCTGCGCAGCGTACTTGGTTATGATGTAACCGCACCGGAAATGCTGCTCGTTCGTGAAGCTTTGAAACGGGCACAAACTTTGCTGCTCTACCGCTTGAACGCAGGGACGAAAGCGACTGCAACGATTGGTGGCCTGGTTGCAACAGCCAAATTTGGCGGTACTCGTGGTAACGATATTACCGTATCGGTTCAAAGCAATGTGGATGACGAAGATCAATTCGACGTTGTTACTTACTTGGCGGGTGAAGAGGTGGATTCGCAGACGGTGGCTGCGATTGCCGGTCTTGAATCCAATCGCTTCGTCGATTTCAGCGGCACGGGCACGCTTGTTGCGACAGCTGGCACAGTACTTGCTGGCGGTGCGAACGGCACGGTGACGAATCAAAATCATTTGGATTACTTGGCAGCTGTTGAGCTGCAGGAATTTAATGCGGTGGCGCTTGTGTCTGGCGACAGCTCGCTGAAGTCGGTTTACGCCGCTTTTGCCCGCAGGCTGCGCGAAAATGATGGCAAGAAAATTCAGGTCGTGCTGGCGAATGCCCCACTATCGGATTACGAAGGTATCATTAGCGTGAAAAATGGCGTCAAGCTTGAAGACGGCACAGCTGTAAATGCCGAGCAGGCAACCGTATGGGTGGCAGCTGCTACTTCCGGCGCAAGCATGAGTGAGTCGCTTACTTACAGCGTGTATGAAGGTGCGGTGGATGCCGACGTTCGTTATTCAAATTCACAAATCGAGCAGGCTTTGCGTGCGGGTGAGTTTTTGTTCACACCGAATGGCGGCCGCGTCATTGTTGAGCAGGATATTAACTCTCTGGTCACCTATGTGCCAGGCAAAAATCCTTCTTTTGCGAAAAATCGCGTTATCCGCGTGCTGGACGGCATTGCGACTGACATGAAAAAACTGTTCGAGACGCAATATATCGGCAAAATCGATAACAACCCGGATGGCCGCAGCCTATTCCGCAGCGAATGCGTGAAATATTTGACGCTGCTCCAGGACGGCAATGCGATTCAAAACTTTAATTCCCAAACCGACCTGACGGTTGAAGCGGGCGAGGCTTCCGACAGCATCGTTATCAACGTTTACATCCAGCCGGTTGACAGCATTGAAAAAGTATACATGAAAGTGACGGTGAAGTAATATGGCATTTTTGCATGCAGGAGATACGATTTCGGGGCAAGAGGGACGCGCTTATGCGAAAATCAACGGCCAAAACGAGGAAATGTTCTATATTAAAACGCTTGAAGCAAGCGTGGAGAAGACGAAAGCGGAAATTAAGACGCTGGGTCATCGCGCATTGCAGCACAAAGCAACGGGCTGGTCGGGTACCGGCAGCATGACGGTGTATTATGTGACGTCGAAATTCCGCCAAATGATGCTCGATTATGTGAAAACGGGCATTGATACGAACTTTGATGTCCACATCATCAACGAAGATCCGACTTCGACAATCGGCCGCCAAGAGGTTGTACTATACAACGTCAACCTGAACAAGGTCATCATCGGCAAGCTCGACACGGAGAGCGAAGCGCTTGAGGAAGAGCTTGAGTTCACCTTCGACGGCGTCGATATTGCTGAAAGCTTCAAAGCGCCAGCACGCGTATAAAATAGCTTTATTTTAAAATAAACCCAATCCATGGAGGTAGCAAATGAGTGACTTAAGCTTGTTTTTTGCGCAAAATACAGCTGCGGAGGCGACGGAGAAATTCGTCGTGTCCGAGCGATTCAAGGATGCAGACGGCAATCCGGTAGCCTGGGAGCTGCGCAGCATGACGGAGGCGGAGAATGAAGAATGCCGCAAATCCGCAACCCGCAAAGTGAAAGGCAAAAACGGTACCTTCGTGCCGGAGACGAATACGGATGAATATTTGGCCAAGCTGGTCGTAAGCAGCATTCAATATCCGAGCTTGAAGGATGCCGAGCTGCAGAAATCGTACGGCACGATGGGCGCTGAGCATCTGCTCCGCAAAATGCTGCGCCCGGGCGAATATGCTTCGCTCGTGCAGCGTGTACAGGAAATCAATGGCTTTAATCAAAGTCTTAATGAGCTGAGCGATGAAGTAAAAAACTAATTAAAGAGGGCGACGGGGAAGCGAATTACGCTTACTACGCCCTCCACGAGCTTCGCATTTTGCCCCATGAGCTGATGAGCATGTCGCGCCGCGAGAAAGCGGCGATCTACGCGATGATCGATGTTCGCATCGACAGCGAGAAAAAGCAACGGGCCAAAATGAAGAAGAAATAATGAAGGTAACGGGACGGCGCTTCTCTATTAGAGGGCGCTTTTGTTCTGTAAGGAGGTGGAAGGATGGCCGATACGGTAAAATTGGATGCTAGTGCTGCTGCAAGTGCTGTTAAAATGCTGGATCAGTTGAAAAATACGTTGTTGTTCATGGTACAGACCGGCGCCGCTTCAACCCAGCAAACGTTTGCTGCAGCCTCGGAATTCAATAAGCTAAACAAAACGATGAACGAGATGAATCGTGTAGTTTCAACTTTGGGCAAAACGCTAAGCAGCTTCAATGCGACTGCCGCTAAGAGCAGCAGTTCAGGTATGTCGGGGATAGGTGGCATGCTAAAGGGAGTAAGCGTACCCAAATTGTCTTTGGAGGGTCTCTTACTTGGGTTAAAAACAGACGTTAAAAATGTATTAGAATCGCCGTTGAGGGATATGTTTACTGTACCACTAGCGGGTGCTAAAAATCTATTAAAAACCCAAAAAGCGGCTGGGGCGATTTCGAAGATAAAAGATGTTGGCCAAGCATTAACATGGGAGTTTGAGAGTAAGTTTGTTTTGCCATTTAAATTCATGGTTAGTAATTTTAAAATACCGTTGAATAACAAGACTATTAAGCCGGTGGGAAATACTCGTAATGATTCGCAAGAACCGTCAAATGACATGTTCACTAAGCTATTAGGTAAAGCTGGGGGCTTTTTTAACGGACTAAAGCAGGATATGATTCTTAAGCCATTTCAAGATATGAAACTGGCATTTCAAATGCCGGTTGACGATTCGTTTCTTACTCCTTTTAGTGCTATTAAAACGCAGCTTTTGAAAATAGCTTCTGAGCTAGCAGCAATATCCCTGAAAGGTGCATTAAGCGAACGTACTCAAAAGGATTTGTTAATTGCACGTACAGGGAGTAAGGAAAAAGGCACGGCCATTTTTGAGACGGTAAGGAATCAGGCGATTTCAGCAGGAATTGACCCTACTGAAGCGCTTAAAAATACGATGACGCTTCTTCCAATGGCAGAGAATATGGATCAATATACGAAGATGACCTCTATGGCTATGCAGCTTGCGGCATTTGATCCACAAGAAGGAGGTACTGCCAAGTCGGGTGAGGCCATAAAAGCTGCGATGAACGGCGATATGACGTTATTAATGAGACAATATGGTATTTCCTCGGAAGCGGCAGAGGGCTTCGATCCGCAAGCATACATTAATAATGGCGATGTGAACGGATTTTTGACTGGACTTAATCAAGTTTTTGAAAATGCAAATCTCGGTATAGCTGAATTGGATATTGTATATAAAAGTCCACAAAGTCAAATCAATACACTTGTTAGTAATTTGAAAACCTCCCTGGCTGACGCAGGAATGGGGGCATTGGATGTCCTTTCCCCATTCATTGCAAGGGTTCAGGAAGCTTTTAATAGCGGACAGCTTCAAGGCTATTTTGATATCCTCAGTGCTGGATTAAGCTTTGCAGCAGAACTCTTTGTCATGCTGGGGGATGCAGCATTATGGGTAATAACCAATATAATAACCTACTGGCCAGCAATTGCTGCGATGTTACTAACAGCGGCAGTCTTTTTGATTCCTACTATGATCGCAGGATTATATAATATGCTGCTTCCTCTTTATATGCAGATAGCCGGATGGTTAATGTTGAATTTGCCTATACTAGCCGTTATCTTGGTAGTGGGATTATTAGTCGCAGCGGTCATTGCCTTTGGTGGGACAGTTGGAGATATAATTGGTTTTGTCATTGGAATCATTTATGCACTATTTGCTACTATTAAAAATTCAATTGCCTTTCTCTGGAATATTATCGTTTCAGTGGCTGAATTTTTGATCAATGTATTTGAAGAACCTGGGTATGCTATTCAAAATCTCTTTTATAATCTTATTAAAAATATTACTGATAATTTCGGAAGTATGATTAATTTCTTAATTAATGGTGTGAACTGGCTTATTGGTAAAATTAACAGCATCTCAGATTTGAAAATTCCTTTGATTCCTGAACTTGATTTAAGCGCAGTGGAAGGGCTTAAGCCAGATAAAATTGGTAATGTTGTTGACTTTTCTGATTTAAGAATGAAAACAACAGACACCACTGATGCTTATACACAGGGAAATGGAGCAGGGAAGGATTTGACGGATGGTTTATTGAGTACAATAGATAACTTCAGTCCTGATTTAGACGGCGGATTTGCGCTGCCTACTGGGCCTGTGACGCCAGTAACATCCGGGACACCTGACATCGCCAACGTCAACAAAGTCGACGAAGTCGGCAAGGTCAATGACACCGTCGACATCGCCAGCGAGGATCTGAAGACGATGCGCGAGCTTGCGGAGATGAAAAATATTCAGAACTTCGTATCGCTCCAGCCGACCGTGAGCGTGCAGACCGGCGACATTAACAATGGTACGGATATCGACACCATCATTGGCCGAATCGAGCGCTCCTTGAATGAACAAATCGCTTCGTCGGCGGAAGGGGTGTATGCTTAATGATTACGAACAAGCATCATGAGTACGGTATTTGGCTCAGCTATGACAATCAGAAAAGCGGCTTTCGACTGCCGGTTAACCCAGCTGAGCTGCAAATAAGCGACGCAACTAGCGGCAAGTCTTACGACGTATCCGGTCTTGGTGAAATTAATGTGATTCAAAGTCCAAAGCTGACGGAGGTTTCCTTCGACAGCTTTTTTCCTGCGCCCGGAGCGAATTATTCGTTTATCGCCAGCGAGACGCTGCTCGAGCCTTATGTATATTTGACCTTGATCCAGGACTGGATGAAAAAGAAACGTCCGATCCGCTTTATTTTCACAGGTGCCTCCTTCGATTTGAATCTTGCCGTCAGCATTGAGAAGTTTGAATGGCGGGAAGCGGCGGGCTCTGGTGATATTGAATACAGCCTGGGGCTGAAAAAGTATGTGTTTTATAAGGCAAGGCCCGTCGAAATTAATAAAAGCCAAAAGAAGGGCAGCAAGAAAGAGCGCGATACGAAGGAAACCCCAAAAACCTATACGCTCGTAAGCGGCGATACGCTCATTGGGGTAGCCAAAAAGCAGCTCGGAGACGAGTCGCGTTGGAAGGAAATACAGAAGCTGAATGGCATCGCCGATTCTGAGCTGCGCAAGCTGCAAATCGGCAGGGTGCTGAAGCTGCCGGGGTGATGAGATGCTGGAAATTTTGATCGATAACCGGAATGGGAAAGTGTGGAATGTGACAAATCTCGTGCCTTCCCTAACGTATAAAACGAAGCGGATAGGCTCCGCATCGAGCTTGGATTTTACGCTTATTAAGGGCGCTCCGTACCAGCACCAAGCGTTTGAGGTTAACAATGGCGATGTCGTTCGACTGTCGAAGGATGGGCAGGTCGTATTTTACGGCTATGTGTTTGAATACAATTTTGGCAGGGACGAGAGCGTTACGATCAAGGCGTATGACCAGCTGCGTTATTTGCTGATGAGCGATACGTATGTGTTCAGCAACAAGACCGCTACCCAGATGATTAAGCAAATCGCTGAGGATACGGGCTTGAAAATAGGGACGCTGGCGGAGACGGAGTATGTTATTCCTTCTATGATTGAGGACAATAAAAAGCTGCTGGATATTATGTGCAAGGCGCTCGATTATACGCTGATTAACGATAAGGGTAATTTTGTATTATTCGATGATGCAGGTGCTCTGACGCTTCGCAATATCGAGGACATGAAGACGGATTCTATCATTGGCGACTGGAGCCTGATGACGGATTTTGGCTACAAAAGCTCAATCGACAGCGAATCGTACAATAAAATCAAAATCGTGCAAAACAATAAAGAAACCGGGAAGCGCGACGTCTACATTGGACAGGACAGCGCGAATATCGCCAAATGGGGCCTGCTGCAATTTTATCAGGTAGCCGATGAGCAAATGAACAGTGCGCAAATTAATGAATTGCTGGACCAACTGCTGAAGCTGAAAAATCGGGAGCAGCGCAGCCTCAGCGTTGAAGCGATTGGCGATTTAGGCGTGCGTGCAGGCTCCTATGTTCCGATTGTCATTGAGGAGCTGGACATTGGGCAATATTTTCTGGTCGATGAATGCTCCCACAAGCTTGAAGCGGACGCGCATACGATGACATTAGAATTGAAGGTGATATGATGGCACTGCTTGATGCAATTAAAAAAGCGGGCGCTGCCGCCCATGCGTCGGGCAATCCCGTCGCTGTGTTGATCGGCCGGGTAACCGGCACGAATCCTCTGGAAGTGAACGTTGACCAACGTTTCACGCTTTCGGAGGATTTTTTAATTATTCCGGAAGGCGTGAGCGATGTGCAGCGGATTCGCCGCGCTTTGGAGCCAGGTGATATTGTGCTGCTGCTTCGGGTTCAGGGCGGACAACAGTTCGTCGTGCTGGATCGGGTGAGCGCATGATTCCACAAGGTGCAAGCATCGACGAGTTGGAGACCGAAACGGCAATTGAGCCTAGCCGAACATATTATATCGATTTTGCCAATAAGCGTATGTCCGGCATGACGGATGGCCTCAGTGCGATTAAGCAGGCGGTGTTCAAAATTTTGCAAACGGAGCGATATCGCTATTTTATCTATAGCTTTGATTATGGCTCCGAGCTGGATTTATTGAATGAATCCTCTCATCTCTATGTACGCTCTGAGCTCAAGCGTCGCGTAACTGAAGCGCTGCTGTCGGATGATCGAATAGCAGAAGTGACCGATTTTGAACTGACGGTTGAGGGGGACAAGGCAGCGGTGAGTTTTACGGTAGTTACCGATGAAGGAAGCTTTAAAGAGGAGGTGATGGCCCGTGTATGAGGCATTTACGTACAGTTTTATTTTACAGCGTATGCTGGACCGGGTTTCAGATGATGTAGATAAGCGGGAAGGCAGCGTGATTTATGATGCCTTGGCGCCAGCGGCTGCCGAGCTATCAGAGATGTATGCGCAGCTTGATGTGAATCAGATGCTTTTGTTCGCGGATACGGCTACGGGCGAGTGGCTGGAACGGCGAACGGCTGAGTTTGGTGTGGAAAGGCAGCCAGCTACCTTCGCCCAGCGGCAAGGGGAGTTTTTTGGCAGCAATGGCCAGCTTGTAGATGTTCCTTTGCAGAGCCGATTTGCCATTGATGATCTGAGGTATACGGTGACGGGGAAAATCGGAACGGGATTATTCACATTAACCTGCGAGACAGCGGGTAATCTTGGCAATCAGAAATATGGAGCGATGCTGCCGCTTGCTTATGTTGATGGCTTGGCTCGCGCCGAGCTTGCGCAAATCTTGGTGCCTGGCGAAGAAGCTGAAACGGATGAGGCTTTGCGGGCAAGGTATTATAGCGTTGTGAACGAGCCAGCGTTTGGCGGCAATATTGCCGATTACAAGCAAATGATCAGCTCGATTGATGGCGTAGGCGGAGCGAAAATTTTCCCGGTGTGGAATGGTGGCGGCACCGTCAAATGCACGGTGATCGCTGCGGATTGGACAAAGCCAGCGGAACCGCTCATCGCGCTTGTTCAGACCGCCATTGATCCAACCATTAACAGCGGGCTTGGGCTTGGTATGGCGCCGATTGGACATGAGGTAACAGTAACAGGTGTCGACACGGCGCAGGTTGCTGTGGAAACGACGGTCATGCTCGCGGAAGGCCGGACGGTAGGACAGGTTCAAAGCGATATTGAGGATAAAATTTCCGCTTATTTGCTA
This sequence comes from Paenibacillus sp. R-74696, assembly GCF_055814915.1. Lineage (NCBI taxonomy): Bacteria > Bacillati > Bacillota > Bacilli > Caryophanales > Paenibacillaceae > Paenibacillus > Paenibacillus sp. R-74696. The sequence goes on along the minus strand of NZ_JBPULM010000009.1, from coordinate 35,319 downwards.
GAGCTGCGTCAAGAGTGGATGAATCAGCAGGAGCTTACCGTTCGCATTGCTCAAATCGAGGCCCGTATTTTGACCGTTTCAGGAGTGGTTGATGTACTTGGCACAACGCTAAACGGAGCCGCTGCCAATTTAGCTTTGGCTGAGGATGAAATCCCGTTATTGGGGGCGGTGGTTGTGCATGACTAGGCCGGTTTCATCCTATTGGCCGGAGCTGTATGCGGACATTAAGGAATTCATCAAGCTCGCAGCCACGGAAGATGTGGAGTTGGCTCTGCTGGAGCAGGCACAGCTTCAGCAACTGGATGACGGGTTTGTAATGACGGCGAGCCTGCCGGCTATTAAACGCAGGGAGCGCATGCTGGGCATTCAAGCCGATCCGAATGCGGAAAGCGTTGATTTTCGCCGGAGACGGATCGTCAATCGTTATTCGACCAAGCCTCCTTTTACAATGAAATATTTGCAGGAACGGCTGGATTTTCTTGTCGGTACAGGACGCGGAATCGCAACGGTTGATGTGCAAAACTTCATATTGACGGTAACAGCGGCGATTGAAGAGGCAAATATTTTTAAAGAGGTGGAACGTACGGTTTCCGCGATTAAGCCCGCCAATATCGTATATCGGCAGCAGACAGCGATTATGGATGGCGTTGTTTTGGAGGAACGCATTGTGGGAGCTCCGCTCTTGCGGAATACTAGACTTGGCAGCTGGAAGCTAGGCGTTACGCCATTTACAGATAGGGAAGCAGAGGTGATTGTGAAGTGATTACGTCAACGTTTAAGCATGAGGTCGCGGAGTTTATTGATTCAAAAATTACGAAGGTTGTGCTCAATAGCGGGGCTTATGAGATTACGGATTTTATTGTGAAATCGGTCAGCGAAGGTGTGCTTAGCCTGAATTATTTGATTCCGGAGGGAACGGTCGATACCGTCACTCGCATTGAACTGAAAAATGCAGCCGGAACCGTCAGCGACAACACCGTAAACCTGCCCATTGCATCAGACACGCTTATGATACAAACGATTTTTGTGAAGGAGGAGTAACATACACATGGCTAAAACAGATTGGAAATTTAATGATATCGTGACCGAGGCGGATATGAATGAGCTGGGTCAGGAAGTAAACAATCAGGTCGCGGCTATCGGGGATATGTCTACAGTGCCGACAGATGCGAAGGATGCGGCTGGGGCGATTGCGGAGCTGCATGCTGAGAAATTGGACCAAACTGGGGGCAAAATGACCGGAGCTTTGTTCGTAGAGACGGCTGCTCGTGAAATTAGCGCAGGCTCTTGGGCAGATATGAGTGCGAATAGTACAGGATATGCTCTTTTCGCGCAAAACTGCTATACAGCAAATAGTAATGAGTACCGTTATAGCAATACACATGCGTCGTTAGGTGCGAGGGGAATTCGATTTAACCAATTGACTGCTAGCGTGGAGTATTTTGATACGGGGGCTATTGCAACGACGGCTGGTCTAGCATTTACGCCTAATTGGATCAATATGAGGCCAGATGCAGCAGCTACTGCTAATCGTACCATTCTGCGGGATGCTAGTGGCCGAGCGAAGGTAGCTGTACCGGCTGCTGCTGATGATGTTGCAAGGCTGGATACGGTTCAAACTTTTGGATATGGTGCAACAAGCGGAACAGGATCAGCGTATGCAGCAGCTATTGGGCTAGTTTCGGCGCTAACGGAAGGCTTGCGTGTCACTATTAAGCTGCATGCAGCTAGTGGCGCAAATCCAACACTTAATATTAATGGACTAGGTGCAAAAGGAATTCTCAAGCCTTCCGGCAGTGCCCCGGCAGCGGGATTGCTTAAAGCAGGCTCAATCTACACGCTCGTTTATAATGGCTCGGCTTTTACATTACAGGGTGAAGGGGGTGAGTATGGGACAGCTGTCGCTGCTGAGGTGTTAGCAGGAAAGACGATAGGGACGGAATCGGGTTTGGTGGCAGGAGCAATGCCGAATTACTCAAGGGCGGCGCTTGGCGAGGGGTATACCGGAGCACAATCGATCAAAGTTGATTCAATGGGGAATTTGGTTATAGAGCCTAAAACCGGATTTTACACAACGGGGCTTAATGGAGCAGGATTTGGAACGGTTTTGATCTATGATCCTGATTTTATAGCTGCTAACATCCGGCAAGGCGTGGACATTTTTGGTTTACTAGGAACTATGCCAGTCGGGTATAAAATTGTAGCAGGAACGGTGACTAATGGCTCGATATCTACATCAAATAGATTCCCCTCATATGGCGGAGGCAGTGATGGTGGGTATATCGTCGAGATAACAGGCCATAACGTAACGCCAAGAATCGTGTTGCTTATGAACAATGCGTTTTATGGAGGTTACACACTTTATTGTGAGGAACTAGCCCCGGATACGATTTCAGGTTATCCAATCAGGTCAAGACAAAATAATGCAACAAGAACGGATTTTTCTAAACACGCTAATCCAAGCGATTTTACATCAAGCTATATATGTTTGCCTTCATGGTCATCGGACACGACATTTAAATATATCATCATCGGACAATAGGAGGTGGACTAATGCCTAATATTCAAAGGCTTGAAATACATTCCGGTCGGATAGTCGGCGAGGATGGCAGCATCGTTAATTTGATGTGCCTTAATTAGAAGCATAAGCGGTGGGGCGTCGCGCCTGAAATGCCTACGCTCCACCCGTTTCACGACGGTGCAACAACGATGGGTAGCGGGACTATTCTGACAGTCGGTAATAAAATCAGTCCACTATTATTGATAGCCGATTCGTCAGCAAGCCGGACACTTTTGTTTAAAGCAAAAGGGCCGCACGGCGAAGACCGGCTGCCTTACCCCAAATTAAAATATCGGATGTTAATCTTTAAACGGGCGTCAGTTCGAGCGGAAGCGGCGAGTTTTAACGTTTTGATCTTCTCATTCTTTATGGTAACTATATAAACGAAAAGATATGTCATTACAAGAAGGACATCCGCTATGGCTCGAAATGGATATATGAAGAAAACGATGGTTGGTTCTAATTGCGAGGACTAGAGAAGGTTCACACCGAGTTTGGGATTGTGGCTTTGGCCTGCAATTTACTGAAGTTGGCAGGCATAGGCTTTGCCACTTTCCAAAAAAGTGGACGGAAAACATTGCGTTTTTCCGCCCGCTTTTTATTTTAGGGACTTATTGGACAGCCCCTTTTGCGTGAGCAAAGAGAGGATGAGAAGCATGTTTAAAACTATTTTCAACGTCGATATTACGCCGGGCACGACGATTGCGGGAGCGATCGGCGCTTTTTTGGCACCGTGGATAGGGCTCATTTACGGGGAGGGGAGGCTGATTCCGATTTTGCTGCTAATTGTGGTCATTGGGCTGGACTGGATCACGGGTATTGCTGCTTCGCATAAAGATACGACGTATTCCTCGGAATATGGCATGCAGGGCGTGCTGCGGACATTGTTTCTTCTAGCCCTGCCAGTGCTGGCGAATTTGCTGGATATGATGCTGGCGATGCCGGGGCTGTTTTTCTACGCGATTACGATTGGGCTTATTTATCACACATGGCAGTCCTTAACGGCTAATGCCTACCGTGCCGGCTGGGGCAAATGGATTCCCGAGGCTGTCGTCAAGCTGATCGAGAGCGAACTGAAGGCGAAGATGGAGAGGGCGACAAAACGTGGTGCAGAATCAAACGAACGAGCTGAATCAAGTGACCCAAAAGAAAGGAACGATTCGTAATGCTGACCCTATTGCAGGTGAAAAATAAATCCGTACCCAAGCTCGCAGGGCTGCTAGTCCCAGTTCATGCCGCCGCAGAGCGACTTATCGAACGCTGCTATGCGCGTGATATTCCCATCGTTATCACGCAAGGCCTGCGTACAATAGCTGAGCAAGACAAGCTCTACGCGCAAGGCCGAACGACGGCGGGCAGCATTGTCACTAACGCCAGAGGCGGCTACAGCTACCATAATTTTGGCGTAGCGATAGATTTTGCGCTGCTGTCGTCAGACGGAAAGCAGGTATATTGGGATACAAAACGCGACGGCAATGCCAATAAAGTCGCCGACTGGGCTGAGGTTGTAGATGAAGCGAAGCGGCTTGGTTTTGCGTGGGGAGGAGATTGGACCTCATTTAAGGATTATCCCCATTTTGAAATGACGTTTGGCCTTTCGACGGCTCAGCTTCGGGCTGGCATACGGCCAACAGCGGCACAGATTACGGCAGCGATGACCATTATTACGAAGGAGGGCTCCTATATGATGAAAGCTGAAGATGCTACTGATCTTATTAAAAGTTACTTGCAGCCCGCCTGGTCAGCCTGCAAGCAAAAAGGCGATACCGCAGGCATGCAAGAAGCACACCGGCTTGCCAATGAGCTTCGCAAAGCAAGTGGTCAAAAAGAACAATAGATCGCCAGCTACCTCTAATTTTGGCGATTTGCATTTAGCCTCTGAATAAAGAAATGGAGAGAAACCATGATTTCGACGCTATTAAGCGACATTCACCAGACGCTCTCCATTTCGGCGCTTGCCGCAAGCTTACTTTTTGACCACGATGTACTGCTGCCTCCTCCATTCAAACTCCTCTGCTTGAAGCAGCTCAGATATTTCCAACATCAGATCGGCCTCCAGCTTCGCCGCCTCCTTAAAGCGCTCCATTCCATCCGTCCAGCATGAAAATAGCTCGATTTCCTCCCCGATTTCCAGATTGCGGTCGAGGTAATGGAACAGTTCCGTCACGCATTTTCGATAGCAAGGGTAGGATGTAGGATAAGAAAGCTTAATTTGCTCATTCATTTAGAAGTAGCCGCCATCCGGGTGAACTTCGTAAATATAAGGAAAGCGGAATATATGCGCCGCATCCTGGTCTTCCATAGGGCCCCTTACATATATTCCCGCCGCATCCTCTTCTGCTTCATAGATTTCTACCAGCTTCTCCCCTTTCGGATCATTCTCCAGCAAAATCTATTCTCCTACCAAATCCTTGTGAAAAATATATCGTAGTTTTTGTTAAATAGTCCTGCTTTCCCCTAAAGAACTGGAAGCGTTATTACGTTAGAATAAAACGATAGGGAAGCAGCCTATTCGGCGATCAAGTCCATTATAGCGAATCTATCTATCGCTCCAACGATTGCCTCTTCCATGCTAAACTAAAGCTTATAAGCTATTTTTGCAGGAGGAGAGGCGAGCGGATGACTTTTTCGGCAGCAGTATTAAAGGACATTTCCCCATTCGTGCGTTTTGTTAAAATCATCAAATCCGCCGAGCTATCGGGCGAGTGGCTGGATTATGACCATGTGTTTACGTTTATCGAGCAGGGTAAGGCCGATTTTATTTTAAATGGCGTGCGCTATCAGCTGGGGGAAGGGGATGCGATAGTCATGCCGCCGCTGATGACGCATTTCATTCGCTCCACGTCTAGCGAGCCGCTGATTCAGTATATTTTCCACTTTGATTTATATCATGATGAGGCGCGGGGACGCTGGCAGTCGATCGGCATTGCAAGCGGCGAGCAACTGATCGTTCCGCAGCGTGAGCTATTACTTCATGGCTTGCATCCCGTTTCCGCCATCGGCGGTCCAGACCGCATGGAGCTGAAAAAGCATTTTCTCATCATGCGAAAAAAATTCATCGAAGGCGGCGCAACGAGCGAGCTGGAGCTTAAGGCAATTGCCCTGCAACTGCTTGTGCTTTTTCTGCGCAATCAAAGCGGGCATGATCGTCAGGAAGGCACACAAGCGAAAGCGTGGGCGCCGATCCAGCAATGTATTGACTATATTCAGCAGCATTATGCCGATCCTGAACTGGACAATGATCGCATAAGCGAGCAGTCTGGGCTGTCGCCAGGCTATTTATCCAACTTGTTTAAAGAGCAGACGGGTGTCACGCTTCATAAGTATTTGACGTATGTACGCATCGAGCATGCTAAAAAACGGATCATGGCAGGCAAGGAAACGTTGACTGCGATATCGTCGGGCAGCGGATTTTCGAGCATTCATCATTTTAGCCGCATATTTAAACGGGAGGCGGGCTTGACGCCCAGCCAGTTCAAGGCCGAAGCCTCCGGTCCTATCCGGAGCCTCATAAGCGGGTAGTCCAACCACTACATAACGGGAGAGTGCATCTCATGAAAAATACGCAAATTGAGTTTACAGCCCCATGGAAAGTAGAAGTGAAGCAGGAGGAGCTGCAAGCCCAGGTTCCAGAGCTTACAGGCAATCAGGTGCTGGTGAAAAAGCATTATACGCTCATTAGCCCTGGCACGGAGCTCGCATGTCTTTCCGGAGGCGAAAGCTGGTTCACTATGCCGTCTGTGCCTGGGTATGCGGCAGCTAGTGAAATTGTGGCAATGGGACCAGAGGCGGCTGAAGGCTTCCAGATTGGCGATATGGTGTTTCATTACGGCAAGCATTCCCGCTATGAGCTGACGACGACAAGCGGGGTATTTCTTAAAGTGCCAGACAGCTTGCCACTGGCTTGGGCTCCATTTACGCGTTTGGCTACGGTGGCGATGACGAGCACACGGGTATCGTCCATTGAACTCGGCGATTATGTAGCGGTGACAGGCCTTGGACTGATTGGCAATATGGCCGCGCAGCTGGCCGGGCTTCAAGGTGCTTCGGTTATTGGCATTGATTTAGCGGCAAAACGCAGAGATCTCGCCAAGCACTGCGGCATCCAGCACGCCATTGAGGCAGGTGCGGATTCGCATAAGCAGGTTATGGAGTTGACGGGCGGCAAAGGTGTATCTACGCTTATTGAAGCGACAGGGGTGCCGCAGGTCATTTTGGATAATGTAGCGCTTGTCGGACAATATGGGGAAGCGATCCTGCTCGGCAGCCCGAGGGGCGAGCTTCAAAGCAATGTAACCGATTTGCTGAACAGCATCCATTTGAATGGACGCGGCTGTGTGACGTTCAAGGGAGCGCATGAATGGCGTTATCCGCTAACGCCGGAAGCTTTCGTCAAGCATTCCCTTGTACGCAATTCAGAGGTCGTATTCCGCCTTATGCAATATGGCAAGCTGCAGATCGAGCCGCTCATCAGCCACATTATGAGTCCTGCTGATGCACCTGCTGCTTATGAAGGATTACGAAATAAAAAAGATGAATATTTAGGTGTGCTATTTAACTGGGAAGAGGTGTAGGGGAATGATTAGAGGATTAAGCAAGTCGGGATTAGGATCCATTACAGATGAACAGCTGATTGCAAAAGCGGCAGAGTATGGATTTGGTGTCGTTGATATGGATGCCAAGGCGCTTGTAGACAAGCATGGAGAGCAAGGGGCGGCAAAGCTGCTGTCTGACCATCAGGTGACTTTAGGCTCAATAGGGCTGAATGTGGAATGGCGCGGCACGGATGAGCAGTTTCGGGAGGGCCTGAAGCAGCTTCCGCTGCATGCGGCGGCGGCGGCACAATTGGGATGTACAGCCTGCTGTACATATATTTTGCCTTCGACGGACTACAAATCGGCCCTGTTTACAGCACTTGCCGTATCCCGCTTGCGCCTAATCGCCGACGTTTTGGACGCATATGGCATTCGTTTTGCGCTGGAGTTTGTGGGGCCGCATCATTTGCGGACGGCATGGGCGAATCCTTTTATATGGACGGTTGAGGAGACGCTTGCGCTTATCTCGGCGATTAATCGGCCCAATGTTGGCTTGCTGGTGGACGCTTATCATTGCCATACGACGGGCTTTACGCCGGAGCATTTGAGAGGCCTCAGAGCTGATCAGGTCGTTCATGTCCACATCAATGATGCCCGCGACCTGCCTGTCGATGAGCTGCTGGATAATGACCGTCTATACCCTGGTGAAGGGATTATTAACCTGAAAGGCTTTCTTGCCGCGCTCGCAGACATCGGCTACAAGGGGCCAGTTGTACAGGAGATATTGACCCGGACTGCTCCTGAGGAAACGTCGGATGAGCTGCTAAGCCGCTCAAAGGCTGGATTTGACAAGGTTTTTGCATAAAAGGCTCCTTAAGCCAGCAAGCCCGAGGCTAACAGGGCAAACGCACATTTCTTGCAAGCGCCTATACCGTTTCGCCATTTCGTCCATAGGATACTGTGTACTTCAACCAAAGGAGATGGACAAATGAGCTACAATGTGGCAAACGCTGGAATTGGCTGTGCCCCTTGCGGTGTAGGCGGAGCTTTCACAAGCGTAGGATCGATTCTCGTGCTTTTCATCCTGCTTGTTATTATTACTCGCGCTTGCTGGCTATAGTCCAGTTATAGGACCAGGCGGTTCGGTGCCGGACTAGGCACTGGGCCGCAGGAACGTATATCTGAACAAAAAGGAGTTGAACAAATGAGCTACAATTTAGCAGGTGCAGGCTACGGCCACGGCCACGGCCACGGCTGCAGCCCCTTCACTAACGTAGGAGCAATTCTCGTCCTTTTCATTCTACTTGTTATCATCACTCGCGCTTTCATCTAATGAATGATTATTGATGTCTGCCGATATGGCTATTAACTTTATAAGGTTTTGCATCATTTACAAAGCGTGCAAAATCATGAAATAGGCTTAATCGTCCCGGAGCATCCCGCGCTCCGGGCTTTTACATAGCTGGGGCCGTATTTAGGGTGCGACAACGTAACAATTACGATATAATAAAGCTTATGTAGAAGGACGATAATGGATACGGGAGTTTTGAAGATGGAAAATAGCAAACCACCAGTGCCGGTCTATTTGCTGACCGGATTTCTCGGCAGCGGCAAGACGACGCTGTTGAAACGCATGCTCGAATACTGGCAGGCTGAGGGTAAGAAAGCAGCTGTCATTATGAATGAGCTGGGCGATATTAATTTGGATGGGCAAGAAGTCGGAGACGAGGTGCCGATGGCCGAGCTGCTGGGCGGCTGTATTTGCTGCACGATTCGCGGTGATTTGAGCTTGGAGATGAAGCTGCTGATGGATGAGCATCAGCCTGATATCATCGTCATTGAATCGACGGGTGCGGCGAATCCGATGGAGATTTTGGACGGCGTGACCGAAGCGGCCATGTATATGCGCATTGACCTGAGAGCGGTCATTACGGTCGTAGATGGCCCCGAGCTGTTAAGGCGAACTCGTGCCGGCAAAGGACGCACGCTTAAGCTGATGCAGGACCAAATTCGCTGCGCGAGCTTTTTGCTGCTCAATAAGGTGGACAAGCTGGAGCCGGAGCAGCTGGTTGAAGCGCAGCAGGCGCTGCGGGAGCTGAACGCCCATGCCCAGATCGTTGCGACGATGCGCTGCATCATAGACGAGTGGTCTTGGCTGGATGCCCAGCAAGCGGCGGCTGCAAGCTCTTCCGCTTTGCTGCCGCCTGCAAGCCAGGAGCACGCAGAAGCTGCACATGCCTGTGGTCCAGGCTGTTCCCATGAGCATGATGAGGATCATATCCATCACCATCATTCGTATGAGCAGGAAGAGCCGCACGCGCATCACCATCATTCGCATGACCATGTAATGGCGCTGACCCATTATTTACAGGGGCCTGTTGACAGTGTCCAGTTTGAGGCGCTGCTGAACAATCTGCCGGAGCATGTGTACCGGGCGAAGGGCATCGTTACGTTCACCGATACGGCGAGCCGTTTTTTGTTTCAATATGCCTATGGGGAAAGCGATTTTATGAAAATAACACCGCAGGGCAAAGTCAATGATGTAGCCGTGTTTATTGGCGAGCATTTTTCCCGGGAAGAGCTGATTGCCGAGCTTTCGCAGCTGGAGAACGGCGCTTCATCTGGGGCATAAAGCAATCCAGCCAGCCAATAGTAAGAACGTCAGACGTCAGAGCAGAGGCTCTGGCGTTTTTTTATGCTGCTTCCGCTATCCTCTTGATTATGTTAAATCGCTGATGGACAAAATAACCAAGTAAGGGGCTGAAGCGAAATTCGCCCCCCTTGCATCATGAACGTAGGCATGGCGGTGAAAGGCTTCTGAAATAGAAATTTATTTCTTCGCTTATGCTCAGCAGAAAGGTTGTGTCCAAGGATGAACAAGTCAAAAATAGTGCGGTCAGCAGCGGCATGCCTGCTCGCGGCAGCCATAATGGCACCCGCAGCCTATGCCGCCGAGCCAGCCCAGCCGCAGGCGGAGCAGCAGCCTAACAAGCTGCCAGCTGCCAAGGGCCATTTTCACGAGGGGCATAAAAAGCATCATCGCGAGCACGCGCTGGGCCATGAGCAGTATCGTCTAGCCAAGCTTCGTTATATGGCTGAATATTTCGGCATTGCTGTTGAAGGCAAGACCTCCGAGCAATTAAAAGTCGAGCTGAAGGCGGCGAAGGAAAAAGATCCAGCGAAGTGGGAAGCTTTCAAAGCGGAGCATCGGGCTAAGCGTCTGGAAATGCTGCGCCAAGCAGCGAAAGAGTATGGCCTTGAAACAGAAGGAAGAACCGCCGAGCAGCTTCGCGAGGATATTCGCAAGTTTCAACGTTCCAAGGACGCGGCAGACGATAGCAGGCGTTAAAAGGACCATTTTTTTCTAGCAGGAAACAGGTTCGATAGGGCCTACCCAAGTAAACCCGGAAAGCGCGAAAGCTCCCATCTCTTGTGAGGGAGCTTTCGGCAATAACAGAAGACGAGGCAGAGGAATACAGATTTTTGCACATCAGCAGCCAAGCGGGAATTTCGGGAAAACAGCTTTTTTTCAGGTAATAAAGCAGTTAATTTGAGATTCGACAATAATTGTCGCAATTTGTCGCGGCAATTTAAAATATTAAATTAATTTGGCGTTGTGTTTGGATTAATGCGTCAAGTATACTAGAACTATATCATAATTTGGCAAAATTCGTCGATTCTATAAGCAGCTTCATTTGGAGGAGGATAGGCACTTGAAAACAATGAGGGTTGGTATTGCGCATAAATTAATTTTTACATTGGGAGCCCTCATGATCCTGTCTTTCACTTTGCTTGCTTCCATTCAATTAATGAAGCTGTACGACGTTAGCTTGCGCCAAGGTGAACTGGTTGCGCAAAACCAGTCCAATGCTTACATAACCAAGATGTCCATTGAGATAAATGATGCCTTAATTAGACTTGAAGGCCTGCAGCAATCCTTGCAGCAAATGAAGGAATATAACATGGCTGACCGCACGGAGGCAGTCAGGCTTATTGAAAATTTTGTGCGGGAACAGCCTTATATACTTGGTGTTTTTACGGTTTGGGAGCCTAATGCGTTCGATAATCGGGATGGGAATTTTCGCAATAAAAGCAGCTACGATGATGATACGGGACGTTTTGTTCCCTATATTGTGCGTCAAGGCGACAGGATCGTTGCTTACCCAAATAAGAACTATGAGCAGGTCGGCGATGGGGACTACTACCAAATTCCTAAGCAGACGAAGAAATTCGCTTTATTGGAGCCTTATTATTATGATATTAACGGCGAGCGGATTTTAATTTCGTCGTTTGTTTATCCGATTTTGGATGATGAGGGCAACTTTCTAGGTGTCGTTGGAGCGGATATTTCGCTCGACATGGTGCAGCAGGAAGTGGAGAAAATTCGTCCTATGGGCGGCTACGCGACGATGATTACGGCTGGTGACAGCTACCTTGCTAATGGGCTCGATCGCGCGCTGGTATCCAAGCCCTACTTGCCTTTGCCGGATGGCAATTCTTTAGAGGAGCTGAAGGAGCAGGCCCTGACCATTATGTATACCTCCGACCCTATGGTGAGCGGGACTGTAATGAGGCTGCTTAACCCGATACATATAAAGGATCAAACCTGGTATTTTGAAACGATCATTCCAAAGGGCAATATGCTCAAGGACTATTATAAAGGCTTAAGCAACACCATTATCATTTCCCTGGTTGCTTTTATTTTCACAACGATGCTGATGATATTGCTCATTCGCAAAATCGTGCTCCAAAACATCCGCAAAGTGGTGCACGTGTCCTCAGCGCTAGTGGAGGGCGACACGGACCAGAAGCTGGACATTGACACGAAGGACGAGTTCGAATTTATGGCGCAGCAGTTCAATCGCATGATTGATCATCGCAAGGCGAGCGAGGAACTGATCGAATTTCAAGCGACTCATGATTTGCTAACGGGCTTGCCCAATCGTTATGGCTATACGCGTCATATTGAGCAAATACATACCGTGCCGTACAGCAGCAGCAAGCAGGCAGCACTGCTTTATATCGATTTGGATCGCTTTAAAGTCATTAACGATACGCTCGATTATGCAATGGGCGACCAACTGCTCAAGCAGTTTGCAGACCGACTTAAACAGAACATTGGTGCCAATGGCCAGGTGTTCCGTTTTGGTGGAGATGAATTTGTCGTGCTTCTGAATGATGTGAATCATATGAATCCGCTGCTGCTTGTAGCCGATGATATTTTGTTTGCGATTGCTGAACCTATCCAATTGAATGACAGGCTTTTTTACATAACCGCAAGTATTGGCATTAGCTTGCAGCACGAGCTGACGGAGGAAACCGGCGACCGTATGGTCAAGGAGGCAGACACGGCGCTTTTTGTCGCCAAGAAGCAGCGCAATACAAGCAGGCTGTACTCTCCATCGATGAAGGATGTTTCAAAGCGGGAGCAGGAGCTGGAGAACGGTCTGTTCCCTGCTCTTGAAGGCGAGCAATTCGTATTGTATTACCAGCCAAAGGTGGATTTGAAATCCGGACAAATATACGGAGCCGAAGCTTTGATCCGCTGGCGCCATCCGGAGTTTGGCATGATCTCGCCGCTTGATTTCATCCCGCTGGCCGAGAAGACAGGCTTCATTATTCCGCTTGGGGAATGGGTGCTGCGAACGGCATGCAAACAAATTAAAATGTGGGAGCAGCAAGGCGTCACAGCGCTGACGGTCAGCGTCAATATGTCGATGCTGCAATTTCAGCAAAAGCATATCGTGGAGACGATCCAGTCCATTATTACGGAAGCCTCAGTCCGGCCAGAGCAAATTGAGCTCGAGCTGACGGAGACGATATTTATGGATAATCCCGATCATACGCTTAAAATATTGCGCGAGCTGCAGCAGCTTGGTATTCGGCTTTCTCTGGATGATTTTGGAACGGGTTATTCGTCCCTTAGCTATTTGCAGAACATTCCGCTGCATTATCTGAAGCTGGATAAATCGTTTATCCATGACATCGTCTCGGATTTTAAGAAGCAAATGATTTTTAAATCGTTGGTTGTAATCGCCCACAACCTGAACATGAAGGTTGTGACAGAAGGCGTCGAAACGGACGAGGAGCTGCAAATTATTCGCCAGCATAAATGTGACCTGGTACAAGGCTATATTTATAGCCCGCCGGTTACGGCTGAGTGTTTCATCGAGCTTTACCACAAGCATGTGTCTTAAGGCTTGTATGCCTTAGATGAGAGTAAGTTAAGCCGGTTATGAGTAAAATAAGGAAAAGCCAGCAGGAGCTTCCCGTATAAGGGCAGGCTCTTTTTTTCGTTCTTTGAGACAAGGCTTGTCGTGCACCGAGAAATTTGCTAAAATAAAGCGGAAGTTATTTAGTAAATTTATTAACTAAACGAATGTGGTGGAGGAAATGGCAACGATTAAAGAAATTGCGGCTATGGCGGAGGTGTCTGCCGCGACGGTGTCACGTGTGCTCAACAACGATATGACGCTCGCTGTCGGCGAAGAGACGCGTGCGCGCATATTCGCGATAGCGGAAAAGTTGCAGTACAAGCCATCGCGTCTAAAACGGCTCAAGCAAGAAAGCCAGCGTTCTCAGCTGCAAATTGGCTTATTGCTGAGCTTTACGCTTGAACATGAGGATATTGATCCTTACTTCCTGTCGATTCGCAGAGGGATTGAACGCCGCTGTGAGGAGCTCGGTATTGCCATCGGTAAAGTATGGCGCATTGGCGGACCTATGGAGCCTCATCCACAGCTGGATGGCCTCATTGTCGTTGGCGGTGTAGCGCAGCGCGATGTTCGAATGCTGTACGAGGGCTACAAAGTGGTCATGATTGACCATCTGGGCAAGCTGCGGCATTATGACACGGTCAACTTGAATTTTGAGCAGGCGGTTGAGGATGTTATGGAGCATCTGCTGGAGCTTGGACATACCAGCATTGGCTACATCGGCGGAGGAGTAGATCAAGCCGCCGACGAGCCGCGGCGCAAGCATATGCAGCGCCAGCTGGAGTCTCAAGGCATTTTGCGCCAGGAATGGGTGCTTGCTGGGGAATGGACAACAGGCAGCGGCTACGAGCTGATGAACAAGCTGCTAGGGCAGGAAGAACGTCCTACAGCATGCTTTGTCGGCAGCGATCCGATGGCGATCGGTGCGCTTCACGCGCTGCATGAGCACGGTGTTGAGGTGCCGGAGCAAATGGCGATTGTCGGTTTCGACGACATTGAGGTATCAGCTTTCATACAGCCGCCGCTAACGAGCGTTAAGGCGTATACGGAGCAAATGGGCAAGACAGCCGTGCAGCTGCTTTTAGAACGGATTGAAGGCCGCGAGGTTCCGCTGCATGTCATGATGAATACGACGCTAATGGCGCGTGAAAGCAGCGGGGCAGCCGGACATAATAAGGAGGCTAACGAATAATGGCTATTATTTTTGACGAACAAAATCAGCTTTTTCATCTGCAATCGAGAGAAACCAGCTATGTAATCGGATTGGTGAAAGGCGCTTATCCGGCACATGTCTATTGGGGCAAGCGGGTACGCGGCAGCCAGCTCGGAAGACTGCTTGAGCTGAAGGAGCGCTGTTCTTTCAGTCCTTCAACAGAAGCGGATGATTTTAAAATATCGCTAGACACGCTGCCGCAGGAATATCCGGCATTCGGCAACTCGGATTTTCGCTATCCGGCGTATCAGGTACAGCTGGCTGACGGAACGACGGTAACGGACCTGCGTTACGATTCCCACCGTATCGTACAAGGCAAGCCGGCGCTTGAAGGATTGCCGTCTGTTTATGTAGAGGGCGAGGATGAAGCACAGACACTTGAAATTACACTTGCGGACAGCTATTCCGGTCTGCGTGTTGTACTGAGCTATACCGTAATCGAATCGTATAACGCGATTACTCGCTCGGCTCGTGTCATTAATGGCGGAGAGAATACGCTGCAGCTGCTGCGGGCGCTTAGTATGAGCCTAGACCTGCCGCATGACCACTACGATATGCTTCAGCTGTCTGGCGCATGGGCACGCGAGCGTTACATTCATCGCCGCCATCTTGAGCCGGGACTGCAATCGGTGGAAAGCCGCCGCGGCGCCAGCAGCCATGCGCAAAATCCATTTATCGCGCTGTTGTCCGAAGGGGCAACCGAGGATCATGGCGATGTGTACGGTGTAAACCTCGTCTACAGCGGCAGCTTTGTGGGTGGCGTTGAGGTTGACCAATACCATGCCGCAAGATTGTTTATCGGTATCAATCCGTTTGATTTCAATTGGAGACTGGAGCCGGGCGAGCAATTCCAGACGCCTGAGGCGGTGCTCGTTCATTCCTCCCAAGGGCTGGGCGGCATGTCCCGCAGCTTCCATGATCTCTATCGTTCGCGTCTTTGCCGCGGCAGCTTCCGTGACGAGAGCAGACCGATTCTGATCAATAACTGGGAAGCTACCTATTTTAACTTTACAGCGGATAAAATTGAGGATATTGCTAAGGTTGGCAAGGAACTGGGCATGGAGCTGTTCGTCCTTGATGATGGCTGGTTTGGACAGCGCAATAGTGACAATTCGTCGCTTGGCGACTGGTTCGTTGACAAAAACAAGCTGCCGGGCGGTCTTGAGGATCTGGTAGCGCGCATTCGCAAGCTGGATATGCAGTTCGGCCTGTGGTTTGAGCCGGAGATGGTATCGCCGAACAGCGAGCTGTATCGTGCTCATCCTGACTGGTGTCTTCATGTCGAGGGAAGACGCCGTACAGAGGCCCGCAATCAGCTGATATTGGATATGTCCCGTGCCGACGTTCGCGATTACATTGTTAAAACGATTTCGGATGTTCTCGCTAGCGCGCCGATTACTTATGTGAAATGGGATATGAACCGCAATATGTCCGAGATCGGCTCAGCGCTGCTTCCAGCCGAGCGCCAGCGTGAGACGGCCCATCGCTACATGCTTGGTCTTTATGACGTGCTGGAGCGTATTACGTCTGCATTCCCGCATATTTTGTTCGAAAGCTGCTCGGGCGGCGGCGGACGCTTTGATCCGGGCATGCTGTATTACATGCCGCAAACTTGGACAAGCGATAATACCGATGCCGTATCCAGGCTGAAAATTCAATATGGCACAAGCCTTGTCTATCCGATTAGCTCGATGGGCTCCCACGTATCGGATATTCCTAACCATCAGGTCGGCCGCAATACGCCGCTTGAGACTCGCGGCAATGTGGCGCTGTCTGGCAATTTTGGTTATGAGCTGGATTTGACGAAGTTCACCGACGATGAGAAAGAAACGGTGAAAGACCAAATTGCGCTCTATAAAGAAGTCCGCCACCTGGTACAGTTTGGCGATTTCTATCGTCTGTCCAGCCCGTTTGAAGGCAATATTGCGGCATGGATGTTCGTTTCTAAAGACAAGAGCGAGGCGTTTGCTGTCTACACATCCGTCTTGCAGGAGCCGAATCCGCCGCTCAGCCGCTTCGTGCTGAAAGGGTTAGATCCAAGCCTCGACTATGTATGGGAAGAGAATGGCGAGACATATGGCGGCGATGAGCTGCTGTATGCTGGACTTGCAGCGCCGCAATTCCATAACGATTATGCAAGCAAGGTTTACCGTTTCCGTGCTACCGGCGTTTAAGCTGGTTTTTAGTCTGGAACAGTCTCGCATAGTCACGTTGTAGTCGATTTGAGTCAATAAGTCATGAATAAGAAATGAATAAGAAATGAATAAGAAAAAAGCTTCCTGCGCCGCGAAAAGTGGCGCTGGAAGCTTTTTTTTTGCATGCTGGTGGAGCAAGCATTGTTTTCTTGAATTTATAGGTGTGGCTATTTGCAAAAAAACGTATAAGTATCGTTGTGCTCATCAACCTTAAGGCAGCGCTTTGCCGCGCGAGCAGTTATACAGTCTGTACCATTCCTCACGTGTCAGGCGCAGCGTATCCGCATCTTTGCAGGCGAGTATACGCTTTGGATTGATTGAGCCGATAACCGGCTGAATGTTAGCCGGATGTCTCATCAGCCATGCGAGCACAATCGCTTCCGGCGTCGTATCCTTACGTTCCGCGAATTCAGCAACGAGCGCGGCTGTTGCAACAACCGATTCAGGGCTGTCGCCGAGCGGAGCGCCAGAATAGATGCCTTGGGCGAGCGGACCCCACGACTGCAGCTGAATATTTTCCATGCGGCAATACTCCAGTGTCCCTTCTGGGAACACATTATCGCGTGCTGCGAGCTGATTGACATGCAAACCTGTATCAATAAATCCATGCTTGAGCAGGCTAAGCTCCAGTTGATTCACAATAAACGGCTCGTCCGTATATGCACGAAGCAGTTTAATCTGTCCTTGGCTCATATTGGAAACGCCGAATGCGCGAACTTTGCCGGAAGCCTTGAGCTTCGAAATGGCACTGGCCACTTCCTCCGGCTCGACAAGCGCGTCAGGGCGATGCAGCAGCAAAATGTCGAGATAATCGGTTTGCAGCCGCTCCAAAATGCCATCGACACTGCTTAAAATATGACTTTCCGAAAAGTCAAAGCGCTGAGGATCATCATCGCCGCCTTGCAGGCGAATCCCGCATTTGGACTGCAAAATAATTTGCTCACGCAGGCCCGGACGGTCCTTCAGCACTTGGCCGAAAACTTGCTCGGCTTTGCCGAACGTATAAATATCTGCATGATCGTACATATTGATGCCTATTTCCAGCGCTGCGTCGACTGCTTCATGGCCTTCCTTAAAATGCTCGGCCTCAATCGGATTACGGTTCCAGCCGCCGCCAAAGCGCATACAGCCGAGAACCAGCTGACTCGCTTCAATGCCGCGTTTATGCAAAGGGATCGAACTCATACGTTTATCAACCTCCATGTAAGTGATTACATCACCTCTTATTATAATGCTAAATGAACAAGCGTACAGTGCTTATTGATGAAAAAAATACGCCGTACCTCGCCTAGCAAGGACGATCGTACGGCGTGTTCTTAAAGCCAGAGGCTTATTAATTGTTTATTTCACCATTGCGTTCAGCACATCGTCAATGATTTGCTCATTAGCGAATTTGCCCTTGTACAGCCTGCGGCTGAACCTAGGATTTCCATGCTTCGATTATTTGGTTATTTAAGGCTGGGTCTTGGCGCGCTCTTTCATATAAAAGGTCGGCGTCCTTCCGGTAAAACGCTTGAACAGCCGCTGGAAGTAAGAAACGTCGCGATAGCCGACGAATTCAGCAACTTCACCAACCGTCAGCATGGAATCGATGAGCAGATAGATCGCTTTTTTCATCCGCGTATCGTGAACGAAAGTGCTGATCGTCTGCCCAGTAACACGGCGGAAGAGGGTAGCGGCATAGTTGGGGCTTTTCTGAATGTAGCTGCCAAGCTCCTCCTTCGTAATTTTTTCACGGTAATGGTTGAAAATATAATGCTTCATGCGCTCTACCTGCTGGTTCGTATCGGCCATCGCGGGCCCCTTGTTCCATTCGCGGTTCCAGACCGCTAGCCATTCGGTTACGACAGACTGAGCGATTATATTCGCATACTCAGCCTGCTCCAGCCATTCCGCATGCAGATGCTTCATTCTGGCCAGCAGCATGTCGTACATGCCAATGCGGGATTTCACCCATGTCTGGCGCTGAAGCAGCGGCAATACGGGAGAAGCAGACAACGTTATTGCAACAACAAACTTCTCATGAAAAACAGTAGGCACACATTTGCCATAATAAGCTTGATTCGGCGGAATATAGAGCAGGTCGCCTTTCTCGGCGATAACCTTCTCATTCTCAATCCAATAGACGACGGTCCCGTAGCTCACTAGTATCAACGCGGCTTCGTTCGTATGTTTTGTATTTTTTTCGTAAAACCAATCCATTCCCCGATCCTGCCGAACCGCTGTTACTTGCAGCATTTAGGCCATTAGCCCCCTTTTCAAAACAGTACTATATTACATTTAGAATACTATATTTCGTAGTCGATTGAAACGGCTAGGTTTATAATAGGGGTATAAATGTTCAGGAGGAATGTGACTTCATGCGTAAAACCAAAATTGTTTGTACGATGGGACCTGCTTGTGATTCTATTGAAACCTTAAGGGAAATGATTCGATCGGGGATGAACGTGGCGCGGCTGAATATGGCGCACGGGGAACTGGAGGATCATGCCGGGAGGATTGAGAGGATTCGCGAAGCGGCTGCTGCTGAAAATGCAATCGTGCCGATTTTGCTGGATATTAAAGGACCAGAAGTGCGGATTGGCAAGCTGGAGGAAGCTTCTTACCTACTGGTAGCTGGCGAAACGCTGACGCTGACGACGGAAGAAGTGCTCGGCAATGGCCGCCGCATTCATGTTAACTATAGCGAGCTTCCGCTTGTCGTGAAGCCTGGCAATACGATTTTGCTCGACGATGGCCTGATTGATCTTGAGGTGGCATCGGTGGAAGCGACGGAAGTGCACTGTACGATCGTAAACGGCGGTCTGATCAAGCCGCGCAAAGGCGTTAACCTGCCGGGCATCCGCACGACGCTGCCGGGCGTAACGGAGCGCGACATTCGCCATATCCACTTCGGCATTCAGCAAAATATTGATATTGTTGCGCCTTCCTTCGTAAGAAGAGCGGAAGATATTTTGGAAATTCGCGAGCTGCTGCAGGCGCACGGTGCCGGCCATGTTCAAATCATTTCGAAAATTGAAAATGAAGAGGGCGTCGTCAACCTGGATTCCATCATTGCAGCATCGGATGGCATTATGGTTGCCCGTGGCGACTTGGGCGTTGAAATTCCAGTTCAGGATGTGCCATCGATGCAGCGCGACATGATCAATAAATGTAACGTAGCGGGCAAGCCTGTTATCGTTGCGACTCATATGCTGGATTCCATGCAAGTAAACCCGCGTCCTTCACGCGCTGAAGTGAGCGACGTTGCAGGTGCGGTTATGCAAGGAACGGATGCGATCATGCTGTCCGGCGAGACGGCTGCAGGAAAATATCCGGTTCAATCGGTTGCTACAATGGCTGCCATTGCGCTTAAAGCAGAATCCCAGCTGGACTATTACGCAGGCTTCCAAGAGCGCCGTCAGAATGCTTCAACGACGATTACTGAAGTCATTAGCCAAGCCGTTGTCAGCTCATCCCTTGAGCTCAAGGCGAAAGCGATTCTTACTCGTACGGAAAGCGGCTTTACGGCGCGGATGGTATCCAAATATCGCCCGCAATCGCCAGTTATCGCGATCACTTCGGACGAGAAAATTTTGCCGCTGTTGGCGCTGCTATGGGGCGTTATTCCGGTGAAGGGCACGAAGACAGGCACGACGGACGAGCTGCTGCATGCTGCAATGGCGGATGCGGAGCAAACCGGACTGCTTGCTGAGGGCGACTTTGTCGTCATTACGGCAGGAGCGCCAGTTGGTCTATCCGGTACGACGAATTTGATCAAAATCGAGCAATATGGCGTATAGCCGCAAGCCTAAACGATAAGCTGAACGTAAGCTAGAGCCCAAACAAGAAGGAGCGTGTAAACAAGCCTTGCCCATGGATGGAGTCATGCAATCGCCTCCTCCATTGGTCGCATTTGGGCTCTAAACATTTCGTCGTACTGACGCAAGTGTATTTCGGCCTGTTTTGGAATATAGGTCTTATATATGTTTTTGATGTAGGATTGAGCCTGCGCAAGTGCCGTTATCGGCTAATGCGTCAGGCTTTTTCTTTAATGTTTCGAGATTGTGAAGCAGTTCCATTCGCCACTCATGGCATCCAACTAGTGTTGCATATTTATCCACCCTGGCATGTACGACCCTTGCAGCGCCAAACATAGGCAGGCTCTGAAACAGGTAAGGCTGCTCTTCCTCCAGACATGCTGTCGCTGTCTTTCCTTCCCGCCGATTGTGGGGTTTGTTGTTCAGTCTTTCGCATACTTCTAGCAAAAAGTCGTTGTCCTCTTCTAACGTTTCGAACGTATCCCTAAAGGCGAATGCTTTACGCCTAGCGACTTCAACGGTTCTCTCAACATGCCCCTTTTCGTTTCCACTACGAGCATTGCAAAACCGAAACTCAAAGCCATAGTAAACAGATAATTGCAATAGCCCTTCCGTAGATTCTTTCTCATCACCGACAAGTCGTTTGACTGCCACCTTCATGTTGTCATAGACAAGGGCTTGGTACGCACCGTCAATAGGCTTAAAGAACCGTGCATATGCTTCTTGAAAGCATGCTGTCATCTGTTTCGTGAATAAATAGGCCTACCGGTAATTTCCATAAGCCGATGTAAAAGCAGCCATTGTCCTTGGTCTGCCGAAGAGTATTCAAGAAGCATAGTCAGCAGACAACCCTGCACAGCCTAACCGCCCCGCGACCGTTCCCGATGGTCCCCTATACCGCCTATTAGAATTAAATGGATCAAATCGACGTTTGGTTGAAAGGAAATGGATGGATTATATGGAAATAGTAAAAGATAAAAAGCAGTTTTAATAAAGGATAGACTCCGCCCATTTTTTGACCTGCTTTTTTAAATACTTAAGCAACAGAAGGGCAAATTGTCGTTTTCAACGGGTCCCATTCCGCTTTCTGGCTGACGTAACAGGCATCCATGTGCTGGCAGATCATAATGTTGTAGAGTCGTATGTACCCCATCATTGTAGATCGGTGTCTACCGGATTCCGGATTTCGGTCCATTTTCTCGCGATTTTGGAGCTACTTAGAAAAAGTCGAGTTTTTTGGTGTAATAACCAAAAAAATCTATAATCATTCCTAAATGGTAAAAATCAATAGATTCAAAAATTGAAATAGGAGGGAATGAACAAAGGTGGTACAATGAAAAGCCTTACCCCACCTATCTTTATGGATGCTGAGAAGGTATTTAAGGCAGTGAGGATTCGTGAGTGAAAGAACGTTATGGGAAATCTCCCAATATCTATAAAAATGAATGGTTACGCGCCTTCATGGTCGCTTAATGTTTAATTTAGACTTATTTACTCGCTTTTTACAATTTTTAAATTGTATATTTTTGATATTTTTGTTATAGTAGCCACATAAATACTATGATGTGGGTGATAGAGAGATGACTGCTCGAGAGAGTTCCTGGTTCTTGAATGCGCACGCCGGCTCTTTTGCAAAGCTCCGCTTATTTTGTTTTCCTTACGCCGGCGGCGGAGCCTCTGTATTTAGTAACTGGAAGCGAGAATTGCCGACTCACATTCATGTTTGTCCCGTTCAGCTTCCAGGCCGAGAGAGCAGAATGTTAGATGATCCGATGGATTCCGTCGAGGCTATCGTTCATTCGCTTGTTTCGGAAATAACACCGTTTTTACATATGCCCTTCGCATTTTTTGGCCACAGCATGGGGGCGCTAGTAGCATTTGAAACCGCTCGTCAATTACACTTCAAGCATCATGTGGCTCCACTCCACTTATTCGTATCAGGTAAAACTGCGCCTCACTTGCCTTATCCAAGAAAATCCCTACACAAATTGCCCGATGATCAGTTTAAGAAAGAGCTTCAGCTCATGCAAGGCACACCTGAAGAAGTTTTACAGAATGATGAACTGATGGAAATTGTAATGCCTCAATTACGGGCTGACTTTTCCGCTGTTGAAAACTATGTATATAGACCGGGAGAAGTGCTTCCTTGTCCGATTTCGGTTTTTGGCGGATTGCAGGACCATGACGTAAGCATTGAATCGCTTGACGCTTGGCAAGAGCATACAAATGGTGCATTCCAAGTGCAGATGTTGGAGGGCAATCATTTTTTTCTCCACAAACAGGAACAAGAGGTCATCAGAAGTGTGCTGCGTGAATTATCACCTCAGATGAGGGGGGTTGCTGCAAGCGGTCCGGTTGTACGTTAACCAACTGCCGCATAAAAATGATGAAATCACGCTCATTGCTGTCCATCGCCGCCTATTAACGAAGTCTATTTGTTATGCACATTTTCATAATTATGGAGGGATTTTTTTATGACAACCACATTCGAAATGCTGGAATCCAATGTAAGATCTTATTGCCGTTCTTTTCCCGATGTCTTTGTGCGTGCGAAAGGCTCGGTATTGTACGCCGAGTCCGGCAAAGCGTTTATCGATTTCTTCGCCGGAGCCGGAGCGCTAAATTACGGACACAATAATGATTTTATCAAGCAACAGCTCATCCAATATCTGCAATCGGACGGCCTTAGTCACGGACTGGATATGTACACTTCCGCCAAGGAGACCTTTCTGCAGACGTTCTCAGATAAGATTCTGAAGCCACGCGGTCTCGACTATAAGCTTCAGTTTTGCGGTCCTACCGGAACCAATGCGGTAGAGGCGGCGCTGAAATTGGCAAGAAAAGTGAAGGGAAGGACGGGCGTGTTTGCTTTCATCGGTTCGTTTCATGGGATGTCGCTTGGAAGCTTGTCCGCCACAAGTAGTCTATACCACCGCGAAGCGGGAGGATTGCCGCTGCATGATGTTACGTTTATGCCATTCCCAACGGGTTTTATCGATAGTTTGGATACGATTGGCTACATGGAAGCGATTTTAACGGACGATCACTCGGGCATAGCTAAGCCGGCAGCTATCATCCTTGAAACTATGCAAGCTGAGGGCGGCTTAAATGCGGCGCCTACCCAGTGGCTGCAGGAGCTTCGGGATCTTTGCAACCGTCACGATATTTTGCTGATCGTCGACGATATCCAGGTGGGCTGCGGACGAACAGGTTCATTTTTCTCCTTTGAACGGGCGGGGATTGTTCCTGATCTGGTCGTGCTCTCCAAATCAATCAGCGGTTATGGTCTGCCGATGTCGTTGCTGCTGCTAAAGCCGGAACTGGATGTTTGGCAGCCGGCTGAACATAACGGCACCTTCCGGGGAAATCAGCTTGCGTTCGTTGGCGCGACGGCGGCTCTTGAGCTCCGGGAATTGACGCAGTTGGAAGCAGAGACGGAACGTAAAGCGCAGTTTGTTGAGCAATACCTGAGGGAGCATATTCTGCCGATCAACCCACTCATTTCGATGCGCGGTATGGGATTGATATGGGGCATTGACGTTTCGGCTTGCCAGGATGAGAATCTCTCCAAAGCCATCGTATCTCGATGCTATGAGCTTGGACTGATTGTCGAACGAGCAGGACGTCAAGATATGGTTGTCAAGCTGATGCCTGCGCTTACGATTTCCATGGACGAACTAGCTGCCGGATGCGAAATATTTAGGCGGGGCGTATCGGAATGCTGCACCTTGATCGATTCACTTCAGCCTCAGCTGACATAAACATCGCCTAGAAGAACGGACGGCGTTGGCGCCTGCCAAGCGATCTGGCTGGTAGCGATCATTTTGGCGGTTACATAGCACAACGTCGGACGTCTGGCTAGGCTTCGCGTACCTCGGAGGTTCAATCAAGCATTTATCAAGGGGAGAGACGATGAAAAACAACAATGTTCCATTATTTCCATTAACGCAACCCCAGCAGCGGATTTGGTATACCGAATTGCTATATCCAAATCGAACGACCTCGACGATCATTGCGATAGTGAAAATAACAGGCCGCATCGATGTGTTTGCTTTGAAGCAAGCCATAAACAAAGTCATTGAGCAAAGCGACTCTTTTCGTATCCGATTGAAGACGGAGAATGGAGTTCCTTATCAATACGTTCGGGATTATGAGGAGAAGGATTTCGAATGTATTGATTTGAGCAAGGAGCAGGCGGAGCAAAGGATGCTTGAGCTTCGGTCGATTCCGCTTGAGCTGCTGGACTCCGAGCTGCACCGGTTCGTTGTGGTACGGATTGGGGACGAGGAGACGTGGATCAATTTCAAGATGCATCACATCGTATCCGATGGCATCTCCATGAATTTGGCCACAAACGAAATCATGCAGCATTATTCAAATATCATAAAGGGCAATAGCTCTCCTTGTAAGTACAGCTCTTATATCGATTTTATTCAGGTTGAGCACGACTACGAGCAATCCGAGCGCTATCAGAAGGACAAGGACTATTGGCTCGCAAAATTCGGCACTATGCCCGAAGCCATTAGTTTGAAGTCATACAATCCGCTAACGATGGGCACCGACGCAAGAGTCGAGAGATGGATGCTTGACGATGAACTGCATCATGGCGTAAAAGCCTTTTGCGAGGAGCATCAGATCAGTATCTTTACCTTCTTTCTGAGCGCTTTATATATTTACATGCATAAGGTAACGAGCGAGCAGGATGTGGCAATTGGCACATTGTATGCGAACCGGACGACAAGGAAAGAAAAAGAAACGGTCGGTATGTTCGTCAGTACGGTCGCAACGAGGATGCTGGTGGAGCCTGAGCAGGAATTGCTTTCGTTTCTAAAAAATGTCGCCAAAGAACAAGCCTCCATCCTGCGCCATCAGCGTTATCCGTACAATAAGATCATTCAGGACTTGCGAGAGGCTCACCGCAATCAGGATGTCCAGCGGTTGTTTGGCGTTTCGATACAATACCGACCAGTGAGCTTCTTTCGTATGGATGAGGCAGTTGTATATGGGAATCAAGATTACACCGAGGATTCGGTTAACGACTTTGATATTCATGTGCTGGATTTTACAGATGATGGAAAGCTCTTTGTTGATCTGTATTACCGCACGCAGCTATTTGGCGAGCATGAAGCGAAGGCGATCATCCAACAATTCAACTGTGTCTTGGAGCATATGATTCGCAGCCCATATCAGAAAATCTCCGAGCTTTCGCTTATTAGCGAAGAAGAGCAGCGCAGGCTGATCACTGCCTTCAACGATACGGATGCGGATTACCCGAGAGAGAAGACGATTCACATGTTGTTCGAGGAGCAGGCGGAGCGTCATCCGGATGCAGTCGCGGTCGAGTACGAGGACGAGCGGCTGACGTACCGCGAGCTAAATGAGCGGGCGAATCGTCTGGCGCGTACCCTGCGCAGCCAAGGCGTAGGGGCGGATCAACTGGTGGGTATTATGGCCGAACGTTCCCCTTCCATGGTGATCGGGATTCTCGCGATCCTGAAGGCGGGTGGGGCGTATGTGCCGATCGATCCAGAGTATCCAGAGGAGCGCATTCGCTACATGCTGGACGATTCGGGAGTCGGTGTGCTGCTGCTGCAAGCGCATTTGCAGGACAAAGCGACCTTTGCGGGTGTCTGCCTGCTTCTGGATGACGAGCAGACCTACGCAGCGGACAGCGCGAGCCTCGCCTCGGTTAACCAGCCGAACGATCTGGCCTATGTGATCTATACGTCGGGAACGACGGGCAAGCCGAAAGGCACCTTGATCGCGCACAAGAACGTCGTGCGGCTGCTGTTCAACAGCAAGAACCGGTTCGACTTCGGCGCATCCGATACGTGGACCTTGTTCCACTCGTTCTGCTTCGATTTCTCGGTGTGGGAAATGTACGGAGCGCTGCTGTATGGGGGCAAGCTGGTCATAGTGCCGCCGATGACGGCGAAACAGCCGGCACAGTTCCTGCAGCTGCTGAAGGAGCGGGGCGTGACGATTCTGAACCAGACGCCGACGTATTTCTACCAGCTGCTTCGCGAAGCGCTGACGGAGAGCGGGCAGACGCTGAGCCTTCGGAAGGTCATCTTCGGAGGAGAGGCGCTGGCGCCGCAGCAGCTGAAGGACTGGAGGAAGCGTTACCCGGCTACGGAGTTGATCAATATGTACGGGATCACCGAAACGACGGTGCACGTGACCTACAAGGAAATCACCGAGGTGGAAATCGCCGAGGGGAGAAGCAATATCGGAAGACCGATCCCGACGCTGAAGGTGTACGTGCTGGATGGTAAGCGCCGATGCGTACCAGCGGGAGTGGCAGGGGAGATGTATGTGGCCGGAGAGGGTCTGGCGCGCGGTTACTTGAACCGCCCAGAGCTGACGGCAGAGAAATTCGTGGACGATCCATTTACGCCAGGGGAGCGGATGTACCGATCGGGAGATCTGGCGAGATGGTTGCCAGACGGGAACATCGAATACATGGGACGAATCGACCATCAAGTGAAGATACGCGGGTACCGAATCGAGCTTGGGGAAGTGGAAGCGCAGCTGTTGAAGGTAGAGTCGGTGCAGGAAGTACTGGTCATGGCGCGCGAGGATGAAAGCGGGGAGAAGCAGCTGTGCGCGTACGTGGTAGCAGACAAACTGCTGACGGTGAGCGAGCTAAGAGGAAGGCTGCTGCAGGAGATGCCGGGGTACATGATCCCATCGTACTTCGTGCAGCTGGAGAAGATGCCGCTGACGTCGAACGGGAAGACGGACCGCAAGGCGCTGCCCGCGCCGGAGGGAAGCGTGAATACCGGTGCGGAATACACCGCGCCCCGTACACCGCTGGAAGAGCAGCTCGTGCAGATTTGGCAAGAGGTGCTTGGGACGGAAAGGATCGGAGTGAAGGACAATTTCTTCGATCTTGGCGGGCATTCCCTTCGTGCGACTGCGTTGGCAAGCAAGCTCTACAAAGAGATGAACGTCAATCTATCGCTGCGGGATGTCTTCCGGCTCCCGACCATTGAGGAAATGGCTCGGGCGATGGGCGGGATGGAAGAGAAGATGTATGCCTCCATACCGCTCACCGAAGAAAAGGAGTATTACCCGGTATCGTCAGCGCAGAAGCGGCTTTATATTCTGCAACAGTTGGAAGGAGCAGAGCAAAGCTACAACATGCCGGGGATTATGAGGCTTGACGGCATACTTGACCGGAAACGGCTTGAAGAAGCTTTCCGGCTTTTAATCGCGCGCCATGAGACGCTGCGCACCGGCTTTGTGCTGGTGGATGGAGAGCCTGTGCAGCGGATATACCCGCAGGCGGATTTGATATTGGAGCATCGGCAAGTAAGCGATGAAGAAGCGCAGGAGGCAATGCGAAATTTTGCCCGAGCGTTCGATCTGGGACAGCCGCCATTGTTACGTGCAGGTCTGCTGGAGCTGTCTAAAGAGAGCCAACTCCTGCTGCTGGATATGCATCATATTATCTCCGACGGCGTGTCCGTGGATATCCTAGTGGAGGAGCTTGTCCGCTTATACGGCGGCGAGGAGCTTCCTGAGCTGCGGATACAGTACAAGGATTACGCGGTATGGCAGCAATCCGAAGCGCAGCGCGAGCGTTTGAACAAGCAGGGAGCCTACTGGCTGAGCCAGTTTAGCGGAGAACTGCCGGTGATGGAGCTGCCGACAGATTATGCGCGTCCCGCCGTGCAGCGGTACGATGGCCATACGCTGCAGTTCCGTATGGATGCCGAGAAGAGCGAGGGCTTGAAGCGAATTGCGGCGGAAAACGGTGCGACGCTGTACATGGTGTTGCTTGCGGCGTATACGATTCTGCTGCAAAAGTACACGGGTCAGGAAGATATGATCATCGGCACGCCGATCGCGGGAAGAACACACGGCGATCTACAGCCCTTGATCGGGATGTTCGTCAATACACTGGCGCTGCGCAACGGCCCGTCTGGAGAGAAAACATTCCTGTCGTATCTGGAGGAAGTCAAGGAAACAACCTTGGGTGCCTACGAGCACCAGGATTATCCGTTTGAAGAACTGGTGGACAAATTGCAGCTGACCCGCGACTTGAGCCGCAATCCGCTCTTTGACACCATGTTTTCGCTGCAAAGCTTGGAAAATAGAGCCTATCATCTCGAGGGCCTTAAACTGGCCTTGTATCCGAATGCGCATTTGGTGTCGAAATTTGACTTGAGCCTTGACGTCATGGAGGGCAAAGGCGGTTTGGAGTGCGCCCTCGAATACGCAACCGCGTTGTACAAACCAGAAACGGTAGAGCGGTTGGCGAAGCACTACGAGCAAGTGGTCGCCGCGATAGTGAACGATCCGGGCGCGAAAATCGCGTCGTTAGGCATGCTGACGGCGGAGGAGCAGGAGCAGATTCAGCGCGTCTTCAACCCAGAGACCGCGCCGCCGCTGCTGGAGAAAACCTTCCATCACCTGTTTGAGGAGCAAGCGGAGCGGAGCCCGGAGGCGACGGCGGTGGTGTACGAGGAGAAACAGCTGACTTACCGCGAGCTGAACGAGCGTTCGAACGGTCTGGCGCGCAGCCTGCGATCCCAAGGGGTGAAGCCGGATCAGTTGGTCGGCATTCTGGCGGATCGGTCGGTGGACATGCTGGTCGGGGTTCTGGCGGTATGGAAGGCGGGAGGCGCTTATGTGCCGCTCGATCCGGATTACCCGTCCGACCGGATCCGTTTTATGCTGGAGGACAGCGGAGCGGAAGTGCTGCTGACACAGACACATCTAGTGGAGCGTACGCGGGAGTGGCTGGCGGAAGAGCAGACGCTGCAGGCCGTGCTGTGCTTGGACGACGAGGCGCTGTACAGCGAAGGAGCGTCGAACGACGCGAACCGGATGAATCTGGTGAACGTCAACAAGCCGAGTGATCTGGCCTATGTGATCTATACGTCGGGGACAACGGGACGTCCGAAGGGCGTCATGATCGAGCACCGCAGTCTGGTGAATACGGCGGAAGGCTATCGCCGAGAGTACCGCCTGAGCGAGTTCCCCGTCCGGCTGCTGCAATTAGCGAGCTTCTCCTTCGACGTGTTCGTGGGGGATATAGCGCGGACGCTGTACAACGGGGGAACGATGGTCATTTGTCCGAAGGACGACCGGATCGACCCTGCCCGGTTGTACAGCTGGATACGGGAATGCGAGATTACGATCTTCGAATCGACGCCAGCGCTGATCGTGCCGTTCATGGCGTATATCGCCGAGCAGGAGCTGGCGCTTCCCTCGATGCGGCTGCTGATTACGAGCTCAGACAGCTGCAGCGTGGGGGATTACCGGGAGCTGCAGGAGAGATACGGCGGGCAGATCCGCATCATAAACGCCTACGGCGTGACGGAAGCGGCGATCGACTCGAGCTACTACGAGGAGCCGTTGGAGAAGCTGCCGGAAGCAGGAAACGTGCCGATCGGCAAGGCGTGGCTGAACGCACGGTTTGCGATCGTCGATGCGCATCTGAATCCGGTGCCGGTGGGTGTGCTGGGCGAGTTGTGCATCAGAGGAGCGGGCGTGGCTCGAGGCTACTGGAATCAACCGGAGCTGACGGCGGAGAAGTTTGTGCCGAGCCCGTTCGAAGCGAGGGAGCGGCTATACCGGACGGGGGATCTGGCGCGCTGGATGCCGGACGGGAACGTGGACTTTATCGGACGGATCGACCATCAGGCGAAAATCCGGGGATACCGGATCGAGATCGGGGAGATCGAGTCGCAGCTGCTGAAAGCGGAAGGCATAGGGGAAGCGGTCGTGGTGGTGCGAGAGGACGCAGGAGGGGAGAAAGCCCTGTGCGCGTACTACACGTCGGAGAATGAGCGGAAGGCAAGCGAGCTGAGAGCGGCGTTGTCGCAGGAGCTGCCGGGGTATATGATCCCGTCGTACTTTGTGCAATTGGAGAGGCTGCCGCTCACGGCGAACGGCAAAATCGACCGCAAGGCGCTGCCAGCACCGGAAGGTGGACAGAGTGGGGTGGCGCATGTTGCGCCACGGACAGCGCTGGAGGCGAAGCTGGCAGGCATCTGGCAGGAGGTACTCGGGGCTGAGCAGGTTGGCGTTCGAGACAACTTCTTTGATCTTGGGGGCCACTCCTTGCGGGCAACCACGCTGGTCAGCAAGATCCACAAGGAGCTGAACGTGAATCTGCCGCTGCGAGACGTGTTCCGCTACGCGACGGTCGAGGAAATGGCCGAAGCCATCAACCGGATGGAGCAAACGGAGCACGTCTCCATTCCTACGGCTGAAGAAAGCGATTATTACCCGATGTCTTCGGCGCAGAAACGGTTGTATATTCTGCAGCAAACGGAGGGAGCGGAACAAAGCTATAACATGTCTGGAGCGCTGCTCCTTTTGGGGCCGCTCGACCGGGCGCGTTTCGAAGCGGCGTTCCGCACTCTAATTGCGCGTCATGAGACGCTGCGCACCGGGTTTGAGCTAGTAGACGGCGAGCCGGTACAGCGGATATACCCGCAGGTGGATTTTGCGGTGGAGAATAGGCAGGCAACGGAAGAGGAAGCCGAGGAAATTGCACGACAATTTGTCCGCACCTTTGACCTGGAGCAGCCTCCTCTGCTGAGGGTAGGGCTGATTCAAATAGAAAAAGAACGCCACATTCTGTTGTTTGATATGCACCATATCATTTCCGATGGCATTTCCATCAACATTGTGATAGATGAATTTGTTCGTTTGTACAGCGAGGAGACGTTGCCCCCTCTGCGAATTCAATATAAGGATTATGCCGTGTGGCAACAGTCCATAGCTCAGCGCGAACGAATGAAACGACAGGAGGCTTACTGGACGAATGTTTTGAGCGGCAAACTGCCACGCTTGGAACTGCCGACCGATTTCGCCAGAACGGCCATTCGCAGCTTTGAGGGAGCTGTGCTGAGCATCGTCATCGACAAACAGAGAAGCGAAGGATTGCAGCGAATTGCCGAGGAAACCGGGTCAACCCTATACATGGTGCTGTTGGCGGCTTATACGGTTTTGCTTCATAAATACTCCGGTCAGGAAGACATCATCGTGGGCGCGCCGATTGCGGGAAGAACGCATACAGACGTAGAGCCGCTGATCGGAATGTTCGTCAATACGCTCGCCATCCGCAGTTATCCGGCTGGAGAGAAGAAGTTCCTGTCTTATTTGGAGGAAATGAAGGAGACGACCCTCCAAGCTTATGAGCACCAGGATTACCCGTTCGAGGAGCTTTTGGAAAAAGTGCAGGTTGCCTGGGAATTAAGCCGCAATCCGTTGTTTGACACCGTCTTTGTGCTGCAGAACACCGAAGACCGAAGTATTGGCGAGATCAGAGAGATGACCGTAGAACCGTTCATGCATTATCAAACGATCGCCAGATTCGATCTGACCCTGGAACTGAAAGTAGAGAAGGATGGCACGATTAGCGGTCAATTCGAATATTGTACAAAATTGTTTACCCCGAACATGATTCGTCATTTCGCCGAGGATTTATTAACGATTATCAGCCAGATTTGTGAACAACCTTACGTCCTGTTGAACACGATTTCGCTTACACGTAGTGCGGAGCAAGAGCAGCTCCTTGAAGAATTCATTGATTTTGCCTTTTAATCTTCATTCCCTGCAAGTGTGCGTGATGGCCGAAACGCCACAGCGCACACTTACGGCGAATGTAAACATGGTACAACCAGACTTTTGCGGGTAGAGAAGGAGACGATGAAAGTGGCATTTGAGAAGGAAGCCCTTTTTTGGAATGGAAAATTTGATGGTGAAGACGTTACACCTACGAAACTACCCTATAACAAATTGCCAAATAACGCTGCAGCGAAGATTCAGACGATTGCCGGCGCGCTGTCTGCGGATGTATCGCAACAGATTATTCAGTTAAGCAAAGGCTCCGGCTTGGCTACATACATGGTTCTATTAACGGGAGTGCAATGCCTCCTTTACAAATATACGAACGAGCAGCATATCCTGCTCGGCATGCCGGTTGTCAGCAAGTCGAAAGAAACCACGGGGCATATCAGCCCTGTTGTCATGCTCAAGGATAATTTCAGCGCGGATCAATCCTTTAAGGCTCTATTGAACCAAGTAAAGCTTTCATTGACGGAAGCGATCAAGCATCAGAACATACCGTTCCGGAAAATGACAGAACGGCTGGAGCTTGAATATATCGACGGAGTTCCTGTAGTCAACACCCTCGTTTCTTTGAAGGAAATCCACACGGCTGATGTCAGTCAGCATGTGATGACAGATATTTCATTGCAGTTCTCACAGGAGAACGGTCTGGTTCGTTACCAGCTTGAGTATAACGAGAATTTGTATCATGCATCGTTTATGACTCAGGCTATAGACCACCTGCAACGGCTGTTTTCGATCGTTCTCTCCTCGCCCGAGCTTGAAATCCATCAAGTGGATATTTTGTTTGAATCGGAGAAGCAGCAATTGCTGCACGCTTTCAATGAAACCAGCACGGAGTACCCGCGTGAACGAACGATCCATCAGTTGTTTGAGGAGCAGGCTGAGCGTATCCCGGAAGCGGTGGCGGTCGTTTATGAGCAGGAGCATTTGACCTACCGGGAGCTGAATGAACGGTCGAACCGACTGGCACGGACATTGCGCGCAAGGGGAGTGCAGGCGGACGAGCTTGTCGGTCTGATGACAGAGCGTTCGCTGGAGATGATCGTTGGTATTATGGCGATCTTGAAAGCTGGCGGGGCTTATGTGCCGATTGATCCGGAGTATCCAGAGGAGCGCATTCACTACATGCTGGAGGATTCGGGAGCGCAAGTGCTGTTGGCTCAGCGTGGTCTGCAAACACGGGCATCCTTTGGTGGTACATGGATCGAGCTGGACGATGAGGCGTCTTATCATGAGAATGGCTCCAATCTGGAAGATGTCAACGAGCCGGAGCATCTGACCTACGTCATTTATACATCCGGAACGACCGGCAAGCCGAAGGGCAATTTGACGACCCATCGCAACATCGTTCGTGTTGCGCGCAACACCAACTACATAAACGTGACCGGGAAGGACAGCGTGTTGCAATTATCAAGCTATTCCTTCGACGGATCGACGTTCGATATTTTCGGAGCGCTATTGAATGGAGCCAGGCTGATTCTTGTTCCCAAGGAAACGATGCTGGATGTAGGGAACTTGGCGGGCCTGATCGAACGGCAGCAAATTTCGGTGATGTTTATTACCACCGCATTTTTCAATGTGCTCGTAGACATGAAACCGGATTGCCTGCGCTACATTCGCGCTGTTTTGTTCGGCGGAGAACGAGTTTCCGTCAACCATGTGCGAAAAGCGCTTAAGCATCTTGGACCGGGCAAAATCAAGCATGTGTATGGACCGACGGAGAGCACGGTATTTGCGACCTGCCACGATGTGAACGAAGTGCAAGAGGATGCGATCACGATTCCGATCGGACAGCCGATCAGCAATACGGCGATCTATATCGTCGACGAACAGAATAAGCCGCAGCCGATTGGAGTCGCCGGGGAGCTGTGTGTGGCTGGGGACGGACTGGCCAGAGGCTACTTGAACCGTCCAGAGCTGACGGCGGAGAAGTTTGCGGACAACCCGTTTGCGCCAGGCGAGCGGATGTACCGGACGGGCGACCTGGCCAGATGGCTGCCGGACGGCACGATTGAGTATGTGGGCCGGATCGATGATCAGGTGAAGATCCGCGGCTTCCGCATCGAGCTGGGCGAGATCGAATCGCATCTGCTCAAGGTGGAGCCGATCGAAAAAGCGACAGTCGTGGTTCGTGAAACCGCAGAAGGGGAGAAGCAGCTTTGCGCATACTTCGTAGCTGGCAGCAAGCTGGCGGCAAGTGAACTAAGAAACACGCTGTCGCAAGAGCTTCCGGGCTATATGATCCCGACGTACTTTGTGCAGCTGGAGCAGATGCCGCTGACGACGAACGGGAAGGTGGACCGTCGAGCGCTTCCGGCCCCGGAGGAAAGCATGCAGACGGGGATGGACTATGTGGCGCCGAGAACGCCGCTGGAAGTGAAGCTGGCGCTCATCTGGCAGGACGTGCTCGGAGTGGGCAGGGTCGGCGTCCACGATAATTTCTTCGAGCTTGGCGGGCACTCGCTGCGCGCGACGACGCTGGTGGGCCGGATTCACAAGGAATTGAACGTCAGTCTGCCGTTAAAAGAGGTGTTTCGCTCGGCTACCGTCGAGAAGATGGCGGAAGCGCTCGAGGGGATGGCGCAGCAGGCCTACGAAGCGATTCCTCGGACGGAGGCAAGCGAGCATTACCCTGTATCGTCGGCGCAGAAGCGGCTTTATATTTTGCACCAGCTGGAAGGAGCGGAGCAAAGCTACAACATGCCAGGAGCGATGCTGCTGGAGGGAACGCTTGTGCGGGAACGGTTTGAAGCGGTGTTCCGCGGTCTGATCGCACGCCACGAGACGCTGCGCACCGGGTTCGAGATCGTAAACGGCGAACCGGTACAACGGGTATATCCAGAGGCGAATTTTGCCGTGGAGTATATGGCGGCTAGCGAAGAAGAGGCGGAACGGAAGGTGCGGGCATTCATCCGTGCGTTCGATCTGAAGAAGCCGCCGCTTCTGCGGATAGGCTTGATCCAACTGGCGGAACAACGCCACATCCTGCTCGTTGACATGCATCATATCATCTCGGACGGCGTATCTACGGATGTCCTCGTCGAAGAATTCGTCCGCCTGTACGGTGGCGAGGAGCTTCCTGAGCTGCGGATACAGTACAAGGATTACGCGGTATGGCAGCAATCCGAAGCGCAGCGCGAGCGTCTGAACCAGCAGGGAGCCTACTGGCTGAGCCAGTTTAGCGGAGAACTGCCGGTGCTGGAGCT